>JAPKMR010000130.1 GCA_026645815.1 Anaerolineae bacterium
TCAGGGCAGGCTCCTTCGACTTCGCTCAGGGCAGGCTCCTTCGACTTCGCTCAGGGCAGGCTCCTTCGACTTCGCTCAGGGCAGGCTCCTTCGACTTCGCTCCACTTCGTTCCGCTCTCCTTCGACTGCGCTCAGGACAGGCTGCTCAGGGTGACGGGTTGGGCAGGGTGAGGAGCAGCGCAAAGAGTTACCGATACCGCGGGCCGCGCATGATTGAGGACGCCCTATTCCGCCGGGGTCCCCTCAAAGCGCCGCTTGAGCCTTGCCAGCACGACGCCGCCCCACACGCGGCTGAAGTACTCGAAAGCGGCATCCCACTCGCCGCCTTCGCCCCACCCATCGTGACGCAAGGTCACCAAGGTCTCGCCCGCCGCAAGTTCCCGCAAGCGGACCACCACGTGGGTCCGCTGCGAACGAGCTTCCGGCAGCGAAGGCGGCGCGTTCCAGGTGAAGCTCAGCATCACCGGCGGTTGCAGCGCCAGCACCACCATCTCCTCCCCGCCGCGCTTACCCGGCTCCGCGCTCAGGTCGAAAAACATCTCGTAGGCGCCGCCGGGGCGCAGCTCGATGCGACATTCGGGGGCAAAGAAACTGCGCGCCCCCTCCTCCGTGGTCCATGCCGCCCACACCTCCAGCAATGGCGCAGGCGCCACCACCTCTGCAACAATTTCGCGTACGGCTTCAGCCATAGCCACCTCTTCCTCCCGACAAGTTTTTGCACGATAATGCGACGCACACCCGAAATCCAATATCCCTAAAACCGAGGTACGGTTTACGCCAGTAATGATAGGCGCAGCGCGCGGCGTTGGCGTTGCCATAGTAGGAACCGCCCCGCAGCACCCGGTGTACACTATCGGAGGCGCTCAGATCCTCGCGCCCGTCATCGGGGATGTAGGGGTAGGCTCTGCAAAGGCTCCGCGTCCATTCCCACACGTTGCCCGCCATATCCAGACAGCCATACGGGCTTGCCCCCTTTGGGAAGGCGTCCACCGGCGTGGTATCGCGCAAGCCTAACTCCTCCGAGTTACAGCGCCCGGCTTCCCAGGCAGCTCCCCAGGGATACTCGCGCACCGTGCCGCCGGTCACGGCGCCGCCGCAAGCAGCGACCTCCCACTCAGCCTCGCTCGGCAAGGTGATGAGCTTGCCCGTCATCGCGCTCAACCAGCGGCAATAGGCCAGCGCATCATGCCAGGTCACGGTAACCACCGGATGGCGCTCCAGCCCGGGCGGGATTTCGTCGCCGTCCCAATGCACCGGCGCCATAACCCCGGTCGCTGCCACAAAGAGCCGGTATTGCGCGTTGGTGATGGGGATTTGGGCGATTTGGTAGCGCTCCAGATGCACCTTGTGGCGGAACCTCTCGGCGTCGGGGCTTTTTTCGCTGCCTATCCAAAACTCGCCCGCGGGAACCTCCGCCCACAGCGGTTCGCCGTAGGGCGGCATCCAGAAGGCGGGTGGCGCGCCGTCGTGTGACGGCGCGCTGGCACACAATGGCGTTGAATCAGGGTACACGGGGGTCCTCCAGACAGGCACCGATGAGCCTCCAGAGTTTAATCCGGTAATAGTACATCACTCGCCTGCCAGCAGGCGCGACGCCAACTCGCCCGCGAGCGCGATGAGCGCCTGCGCCTCGACCTCGCCGCCGAGCGCCGCGCCCCAGCCCATAAAGCTCAGCTCTTGCGCCAGCCCATCATAGGCGGTCGCGGTCGGATCTGCCCACTCAAAGGGCGCTGTTGTATCCAGCAGCGCGTAGAGCCGCTCGAGCTCCGCCGCCGTGAGTCTCCCGTAAGCCAGCGCCAAAGGCGCCGCCTCAGGCGCGCCAGGACCGCAGCGGGAGATGAAGACCTCCCCCGCAAGGGTGAACTCGAAATCCCGGCAAATCCCTGCCAGCCCGCCCTCCTGGTGCAACACCAAAGCCCGCCCGTAACTCGCGCCCGCGTGCCCCGATTCGACGATACCGGCAGCCACACGCGCGAATTCCGCCAGGCTGCGCTGCTCTATGGGCGAGGGTGCGAGCGTCCCCGTGCCAGTGAAGACCACCGTGCCGCCCGGCGTTTCCGACGCAAAGGGGGCGTAAGTTGCCACAAAATAGGGCAGGTTGCGCGCCACCCAATCCGATCCCAGCGGCGCCGTGACCCTGGGCGAAGCGCAACGCCCCGCTGCCCCATGTTCCAGCGTCATGAGCAGGTCCCGGCACCCCGCCCGAGACGCCTGCTGCCACCACAACACCGGCGCCTCGAGCGCCACCGGCGGCGCCTGCGCGAGCCGCACATTGCCGCCGGTCTCATCCACGTGATAGACGTAGCGCGCCTGTCCCGCTGCCAGCGTCACGATGTATCCCGGCGTGACCTCTTGCGCGCAGACTTCATCCGCAGCTGCCAGGTCCAGACAGGCATCAGACCACGACGCAGCTTCCGCGCTCACGATCGTCACATCGCTCACGCCGAGCACCTGTCCCAAGACAAAGCGCGCACCCTCGGCGGCAGGTGGGAAAGCCGCGCCGTCCAGCACATTATCCACGTCGAACGTGAAACTCGCCGCAACACCGTTCACCTCTACCCCATAGGTCCCGGCGGGCAACCCCGCCACCTCCAGGGGAATCGAGACCTCAAAGGGGACCAGCGCCTCCGTACACAGCGCCTCCGCGAGCCGAGTCGTGGGCAAGGTCACCTTGAAGGTGTCGCCCTCGCGGCTCACACGCCAGTCACCCAGCGCCGTGCAACCATCGGGCAGGTCGCCGCGCACCAGCACGCGCACCTGCACCGGGAATGATTCGAGGAGCAGTACCTCCACGCTCTCCACCACCGCGATCCCCTCCACGGTGACCACGGGAGTGGCGGGCGTCCCCTCCCCATCCGTGATGATGCCCCTGCAGCCGCTCGCCAGCAGCAGCACGATCACCCACCAGCGTCCCAAATTCATCTTTTTCATGCGAATTCCCTGGCTCCTTTTTAGATTTTGGGGGCAGTAAAGCCCCATCATCTAAAATGACGTCTCAAGAGCTGCCAGGGTTCCCCCACTGCAAGGATCGGAAAAGGCTTTTTAGACAGGATTTACAGGATCAACAGGATTTTTGCCTTTCTTCTGAAATCTCCGTATGATAGGCGAAATTCCCATCCACCTCTGCCTAATCCTGAAAATCCTACCCTAAACTTGGCGGACCCTGCCGGGCGCGCTCGGTGATTGCGTCAGCCTGCTCGCCCCACAACCCTTCGACCCACCAGGTGGCGCCCGCCGCCGCCCAGCCTTCGAGGATCTCCTGCCGCTGAGCTGCCGGCAATCCGCATACCTTGCCGCTCACGACGATGTCGAAGGGCGTGCTCAATGTGCGGTGCGCCTCAACGTAGGCGCGCATCTCGCGCACATCGGCGGGCGTGGCTTCTGCCGGGCGCCCATCGGCGCCGAGCTTCTCCACCAGCAAGCCATCGCATTTGAGTGCGCGGCGCATGGAGGACAGGTGGGGCCACAGCACCGGCGTCCACAGCGGGATGCGTGGTTGCTGCACAGGTTTGGGTGGATAGTGCATCACGTCCATTTGCGTGAGCCGAATGTGGAAATGGCTGCCGTCATAGTCGAAAGGCTGGCGTTGGTAGAGCAGGCTCAGGATATCCAGAGTCTCATCGAGCATGGCGGCGCGCTCTTTGGCGCCGGTCGGGACATCGGGAAAAGCCTGCCAGCCCATCCACACGGCGCCCGCGCCGAGGCTCAGAATCAGCCGCCCCTCCGATAAGCGATCAAGAGCCACGGACTCGCTCGCAATCTTCCAGGGTGTGCGCAGCGGTGCGGGAATGAGCATGACCCCCAGGCGGATGCGGCGCGTCGTCATTGCCGCCGCCGTCAGCGCAATCATGGGATCCTCACACCAAATCGCATCGCCCACAAAAAAACCATCCCAGCCCGCCGCCTCAGCCAGCTGCGCCCATTCCGCCGCATTGCGGGCCTCATTGTAGGGAATCGCCAGACCGAATTTCAAAGCCATGCGTCAGCTCCTTTCTGCGAGAAAACGCTCTCGACCACTAACCGGCAATTCTCCGCACCGCAGGACCCCTTCGCCGCCGTCCAGGGGCGCGCTACTCAGGCTCGTCCACGGCTTCACCGAAAGGACTAACCCCCGTATCCACCACGACATTGTGGAACTCCAGTGTGAACCAGGCATCGAATTGCTCCGCGCTGAGCAAGCCCTGCCAGGCTTCGGGCTTCAAGTCCCACTGTGACAGTTCCTGCTCCAGCAGCTGCACCTTAAACGCCTCCAACGAAGCAAAGATGCTCCTGGGATAAGGTAATGCATTCACCAGGATAATCGTGGATCCCCGCGTCATGGAAGCAGTCGGCGGCTCCACAGCGCCGCCCTGCGCTTTTGCCCACGCGAGGAATTCCGGACGCGGGAGGATCACCACCGCAGAACGGTTCACCACCTTGGGCGCCTGCATCCGGAACCGTATGGGCGGCTGCTGCGCGATGTATTCCTCCAGGTGGTCTTTAACGTTCCAGTATTCCTCGATACGGATACGCTTGCTCAGGATATCTTGAACCCAACCCCGGCAAGATTCCGGCACCGGGTTGAAAAGCTGCCGGCGTTCCACGGCATTGATGAAGTCAATCCCTTCCTCCAGAGTCAGGTAGGTCTGTCCATAAGGTGAGAACGGCAGATTCATGGCCAACCGGCTCGCCACGTAAGACATCGTCTCCCATTCGCGGGGACGAATCGTCGTCGCCAGGCGGCTGTACAACACATCTTGGAGCATAGCTTCCAGGGTCGGCGAGATGGGATTGAGCCGGTAGCCTGCCTCTTTGACTTCGACATATTCGTCACCAAAGGTAAATGTCAGAAAGCCCAGCACCAGAAAGGACTCCAGGGCGACGTGGGTCCGCGCATGTTTCAGGATGCGCTCCACCAATGCCGTGTGCCCAAAGCTATCGGCGACGCGCAAGCCCCAGGGCACTGCCGAAAACCAGTCCTGGAGACGGAGATCCACCTCCGGGAAGTTCTCCTCATCGTCATCATCAAAAACGAGATTGTATGTCGCATCGAGCGCCGGAATATCCTCGCCCGTGAGGGTGTGCAGCTTCTCGCTTGCCGCGCGGTAGATGGGGACGAGGCGCTCCTCCGGGAGCAGCGGGGCGTTCTCATCGCCGAAATGGAATTTCATGCATCCGCCTCCTCCCAGTCGCCATCCCAATCATCCTCCCAAATCGGATACTGCTCCGGCGCTTCACCGTGCGCCTCCAGCACGACCGTATCCACCACCGGCGGCGTGCTCTGCGGTTCGATGCTTTCGAGCCGCACATTGAATTCCCAGTTGTCGCCGAAGTCAAACCAGAACAGCATCGCATCGCCCACCGGCAGGGGCAGGTCACCGATGGTCACCTCAACAGCCCATACGTCGGCATCTTCAACCTCGCGATGGTAGGCATGCACCTCCAGCCCCCTTCGATCGCGGTAGGAGAAGAGGTAGAGATGCATGCGGTCGGAAAATTCAAAGGCATCCAGAATGGCGTTTGCCAGATCATCCAGATCTGCCTTTGCGGGAATCGCGATGCGCCGCCACACAGTCCCGCCCAGGTCTACGCGAAAAATGTAAATACCATCACGGAATTCAGGGGTGGGCAAGGCGAGCGTCTGCTGCCAGGCGAGGAGATAGGGCTGCAAAACCGGCAGCAGCTGCCCCGGCGTCGGCGCCGGTTCGACTGCCCGCGCGATAACATTCGCCAGCTCGGCAAAGAAATTGGTGTAGAGCAAGGCACATAGCGCATCCCCCCAGGCGGTGCGGTGCAGCAGGCCAATCTGCCAGCCCGCGCCCGGGACCGGCGGCAGGTGTTCAATTTCCAGCAGTCCGAACAGCTCCAACAGCGCTAGATTATACGTCTCAAAAAGATACAGCGATGCTTCCAACCCCGGGTCAGCCTTCAGGGTCGTCCCTGTATCAGGGATGCGGCTGACCAATGACACCCAAAAGTCAAACGTGCTCCCGAACGAGATCAGCCCCCATCGGGTGCGCCCGATGATTTGGGGCTGTGCGCCTAACAGCCACACTTCCAAGAGCGTGCAGTAGCGTTCCGTGGGATTCAGCGCCTGCCACGCCTCCAGTGCGCGCTCATCCACCACCAGCACCGGCGACTTGCCCTGGATCTCCACCCGCGTCAGCCCCGAGGCGCGCAGCAGCAGATACAAGCCCTCCAGGTGCGGGAACGCCTTCTGTAACGGCCTCGACAAGCCCAGCGCCAGCGGGCGGCTCAACTGCGCATTGAGATTTGGCAACGCCTTGAGCGTCAGCTGCCGCCCCTTCGTCAGGGGCATCCTGCCGGCGCTGAAAAAAGCCAGAAGCATCTCGAAATCGCGCAGAATCGTGCCGGGACCCTGCGCATCCACCGGTGAGTTCCGCAGCAGCTCCGCGTGTTGCGGTGTAAATTGCGGTTTGTTTTGGATGAAGAAAAACATGGGAGAGCCTCCTTGTTACGCATTTGGGCGCCTCTCAAACACCCCAAGTCTACCGCAATTCGGAGAAACGTACAAACACAACCGCCCCGCTCTTTCGATCGGGCCTGATCGAAAGAGCGGGGCGGCATTCCGTGAACCTGCTACGTAATCCCCTACTCCGGCACCACCCCGGTGACGCCCTGCAAGAGCCAATTGAAGGAGAGCAGCGCCTCATCCGACATGGCTTCGCCGGCGGGCACACGCAATTCGCCCGTGTTATCGTATAACGGACCGGTGAAAGGCAGCAGCTCGCCGCTGATGATCTGCGCCTGCGCCGCGCTGACCTCATCCTTCACGGCTTGCGGAACCATCGAGCCTAGCTCCGCCAGGCTGAGGAGTCCATCCGCCATGTGCCCCCAATAAGCGTGCGTCTCCCATGTGCCATCGCGCGCGGCTTGCACGGTCTGGCGGTAATAGACGCCCCAATCCCAAACCGGCGCGGTGAGCACCGCATTGGGAGCCACATCCGTAGAAACGGCGTTATAGCCGACGGCGTAGATACCGTTCTCCTCGGCAATCTTATCCGGTTCGGGCGAATCACTCTCGCGAGCAATCACATCCGCGCCCAGGTCGAGCAGCGCCTGCGCCGCCTCACGCTCCTTCACGGGATCAAACCAGCTGAAAATCCACACCGGGTTGACCACCACCCCCGGGTTGACGGATTGCGCGCCCAGTGTGAAGGCGTTGAGATTGCGCACCACCTCGGGGATCGGATAGGGCGCCACATAGCCCAGCACAGTCGTCTTCGTCATCCGCCCGGCAGCGATGCCCGCCAGATACCAGCCCTCGTAGCCGCGCCCGTCGTAGATGGCGACGTTGGGCGCAGTGGCGTAACCGGTAGCGTGCTCGAAAATCGTATCGGGGAACTCCTCCGCCACGGCCATCACGGAATCCATGTAGCCAAAGGAGGTGGCGAAGATCATATCATAGCCCTGCTGCGCATAATCGCGGATGACCCGCTCGGCATCGGGACCCTCGGGGACCGCCTCACTGTAAGCCGTCTCGACCCCCTCCATATCGGCGAGCGCCAGCCGTCCCTGATCGTGCGCGTGGCTCCAGCCCAAATCGCCCACCGGACCCACATAGACGAAAGCGACGCGGAAAGCCTCCTCGGGCGCGGCAGCCGGCTGCGTGCATTGCGCCAACAGCAGACTGACCAACACCAGCAAAACCACCATCCAACGCTTGCGAGTGACCATGTTGCTCCTCCTCCATCAACTAATGAATTGCCCCAAGCCCCTGCGGCGGGGCGCCACTTCTATTGTACTGCAAGCTTGGCGACAGGTAAAGGCAGGGAGGGGCCGGGGGCTGCGTTTCAAAATGGGGGTGAAAATCTCAGGCGCCCCTACAGGGCGCGGGGAAAAAGGTGATTTTCGTGGTGAGGCTGCGCCTCACCACGAAAATCACAGCGGCAGAAAGAAGACGCAGACAAAGCCGCATGTTCTAACGCCAATCATTGAGCCAGCGCACCTGGCCTTCCCAATCCGTAGCTTCAGTCTCGCACAACGCGCGATCCAGCGCCTCGATGAGCGCCGCCAGCGACCAGGCAGATTGCGCGGCAAGAATGATACCGCCATGTCGTGGGTAACGCTTTGCCAGCGCCGTGAAATCCCGAATATTGAAGGTGAAGAGCACACGCCCCTGAGCTGTTGCGCCCAGAAGCTGCAGCTCGTCGGTCGCATCCAAAGGCGCCCACGCCTCCGGCGTACGGCTAACGTCGTGCCCGCGCTCCAACAGCGCCGTGTGCAGCGCCTTGCTCGAAGTATCAGCGTCCAGATGCAGGCGCGGCTCAGGCATGGGCGCCTGCTAGCATCTCTTCAGCCTTCAACGCGGCATCTATTTCGGCGCGATGCGCGGCGTAGAACGCCAGCGCCGCCGCTACTTGCATTGCCGACAGCCCATATTCAACCGCAATCTGCGCCGGCGTCATCTGCCACCGCTCATGCGCCACCACCACGGTCTGTACCCGCATCCCCGTACCCCGCAGCACTGGCGCCGGCATACCCGCCGCCCCGCGCCGGTAGGTGACTTGCGGGAAAGCCGGATCATCGAGATTTTGGCGCAGCTCGCCCACCTTCTCCGCAATCGCCCACATGATGAATTGATTGAGCGAGACGCCCTGCGTCTCTGCGCAGGTCTCGGCTTCTTGCTTCAATTGCACCGGCAAACTCAAGGGATATCGTGACATCGCCCACCTCCTGTTGACTAACTACATCATATACGATGTCTTATAAGATGTCAATAGGTACTATTCAGACGGGTATAGGACAAATTATTGGGAAGTTCAGAGCTCAGATTGGTGAGACAATGCGTTTAGACGCTTGGGCGCGCCAACTAGACGCAGAGGATGGTTTTTTTCTAGAGCGGCAATAGTGGCTAGACTAACGAGCATGTGGGCGA
>JAPKMR010000131.1 GCA_026645815.1 Anaerolineae bacterium
CACGCCGCATAAAATCACTCAAGAAAAGACGTTTTGCATGATAGTCGTCTCACTTTTGCCCCGAATTTGTGATTTTCGTGGACGGGGCTTCGCCTGTCCACGAAAATCACATGCAGAAAGAAGCGCCGAGTACGGCGGCACAGAGAGTTGACCTCTACAGTTACTGAGTCAAAAACCCCTTTCTCGCTGTTGACACCCTTAAGAAACCTGCGTACACTTATATCAGAATTGACTCAAATCTTTGCTGGATTGTGTTAACAAAGGTGAGCGGGTCATTTTCCCCTTCCCATTTGGGGATCTGTACCATGGGAACACCTCTTATTTGCTTCGCGATTCTGTTGTGGTGAATGGAGGATGGCTATGGCGACTCAACTCAGCCAACAGGCAGCATCTATCACGCGACCTATTCGCGAAAGTCTCTCTGCGGTGCCGGAGCTCTTGCTCCAACCGGTGCGCCTCTTCCGTGGTTATCAACTGAATCACCTGCGTCCAGACCTTATCGCCGGGCTGACTGTGGCTGTCATCATGCTGCCGCAGGCGATTGCCTATGCCCTCGTCGCTGAATTACCTCCGCAGATGGGATTGTATACCGCTATCATCGGCGCGGTGATTGCGGCGCTCTGGGGTTCTTCCAATCATTTGCAGACCGGACCGACGAATGCGATTTCACTGCTGGTGCTCTCGACCTTGCTGGTGTATGCGTCGCCCGGCACTGCCGAATTCGCGATTCTCGCGGCTATCGTTGCTCTCTTGGTGGGCGCCATCCAGATTGCGATGGGCCTGGCACGCCTGGGGGTCCTCACCAATTTCGTTTCGCACTCCGTAATTGTGGGATTTTCTGCCGGCGCCGGAATTCTGATCGCGATATCGCAGCTGCGTTATGTTCTGGGGCTTGAATTCTCCAGTCACGATTTGCTCGAGACCATTGCGGGCCTTGTGCAGCATTTGCCGGAGACGCATACGTACACCCTGCTGCTCGGCGGTGGATCTGTATTGCTGGTGTGGCTGTTGCGTCGCCTGAATCGTAAGTTACCGGGTGCGCTGATTGCCATGGTGTTGGCAGCTCTGGCAGTTGCCCTCGGTCGCCTGAGTCAACAGGGGGTGGCTGTGGTTGGGGAACTGCCCCGCAATCTCCCCCCGTTGACGGATTTGTCCTTCCTTACCGTGTCGCAAATTGGCCAGTTGATGCCGGGTGCGCTCGCTATCGCCGCCATGGGGTTGGTCGAAACCATGTCTATTTCCCGCTCTCTGGCAAGCCAATCCACTCAACGGCTGGATAGCAACCAGGAATTCCTGGGGCAGGGGTTGGCAAATATCGCGGTGGGGCTTTTCTCAGGGTATCCCTGTTCCGGGTCCTTCACGCGTTCAGCGGTCAACTTCGATGCGGGAGCGCAAACCCGCTTTGCCAGCGTCTTTTCTGGTCTTTTTGTGCTACTAGCCATGCTGGTTTTCGCGCCCTTCACTGCTTATGTGCCGCGCGCGGCACTTTCTGGGATTTTGATTTTGACTGCTCTTAGCATGGTCAACCGTCACGAAATCAGCCGCATTCTGCGGGGGTCGCGAGCCGATGCGATGATTATGATGGTGACCTTGTTGGCGACGCTGTTTCTTCATCTTGAGTTTGCGGTTCTCGCCGGCATTTTGCTCTCCTTCGCCGTGTATATCATCAAAACCAGTGTGCCGCGGGTGATCACCGTGCTGCCCGATGATGAATTTCGCCACTTCCTCCACCAACCGTCGAAACCGGCATGTCCGCAGCTTGCGGTTTTCGATATTCTGGGGGATCTTTACTTCGGTGCAGTGAGCCATGTCGAACAAGCCATCAGCAAACACCTGGCTATCAACCCCACTCAGCGCTTCTTGTTGCTGCGTATGCAGAGCGTGCAGCATTGTGATTATAGCGGCATCCACACTTTGGAGAGTATTGTCCGCAACATCCGCGATCAGGGGGGCGATCTATATATGATCCGGGTTCGCACGCCAGTGTTGGAACTGATGCGCTCCACCGGTTTCTGGGCTTATCTGGGTGAGGAGCACTTTATCGCCGAGGATACCGCTATCTCCCACCTTTTCAATCGGGTGCTCGATCCGGCTATCTGTGTTTATGAGTGCGAGAATCGTGTGTTCAAGGAATGCCAGAATCTTCCTAAAGCCACTTTTGCTTCAGAGGCGCCGCTCCATACCGAGATACCTGCTGGTGTTGTGGCGGAGACGCCCGCGCGGGAGCTGTGGCAACAGCTGCACCAACCTGAACCACCATGGGTGATAGATGTCCGGGAAGCGCGCGAATTCAAGCGCAGCCATATTCCCGAGGCGCACTTGACGCCACTTTCGACGCTGCGTAGTGCGATGCTGGAATTGCCCCGGGATCGGGCTTTGGTCTTTGTCTGTCGCGGCGGAAGGCGCAGCGCGCGAGCCGCCTGCCTGGCGCAGAGCCTGGGTTACGAGCACGTGAGTGTATTGCAGGGGGGGATGTTGGCTTGGGAATCTGCCAACTTTTTGACTGCAGTGGAATACTGCGAGGAGTGAAGGAGGGTAACCAATGAATGAACATCCACCGCGTAATCTGGCATTGGACCTGGTAAGGGTGACCGAAGCTGCCGCATTGGCCGCGGGACGTTGGATGGGCTTGGGCGAGCTGGACAAGGCTAATGAGGAGGCTGGTTTCGCGATGTGGCAGGCGCTCAACAGCCTTGATATGGATGGGCGCATTGTTGTCGGTGAGGAGGGGCGGTTGGGTATCCACTCGAATCTGGATAGCGGGCAACCTGTGGGTTCGGGGCACGGTCCCGCGATGGATGTGCTCGTTGATCCGATAGATGGCAGAGATCTCTTGGCGCGTGGGCACCCTGATGTCATCTCCGTTGCTGCGGTCGCGCCGCGTGGTTCCGTTTGGGCGCCCGCCTCCGCGATTTACATGGATAAACTGATTGTCAACCGTGAGGTCGCAGATGCCTTGGTTCCGGAATGCCTGGAGGCTCCGGCAGCGTGGACGCTGGCGCTGATTGCGCGCGCTAAGGGCAAATCCGTTCGCGACCTGGTCGTTTTTGTGCTCAGTCGCCCGCGTCACGAAGACCTGATTCGTGAGATACGGACAGCAGGCGCGCGCACCATGCTGCGCACCGATGGCGAGGTCATCGGCGCATTGATGGCAGCTTCGCCGCGCGGGAGTGTGGATGTGATGATGGGGATTGGGGGTGTATCGGAGGCGATTTTGGCCGCCTGCGCCACCAAAGCGCTCGCAGGGGGCATGTTGGCGCGCCTGACCCCTCAGAGCGCCGCTGAATTGGAAGCGGTGCAGGCTTCAGGCTTGGATTTGCGGCGGGTTCTGACCTGTGATGAGATAATCACCAGCAACGACATCTTTTTCGCTGCCACGGGCATCACTAACGGTTCGTTGCTTGCGGGCGTTCACTACCACGGGCAGGAGGCTGAAACCCAATCCCTGGTCGTCCGCGCCGAAAGCCGTACCCGCCGTTTCATTCGCTCTGAATACTGGTTTGCAGAGTGAACTTGCGCCCCGGGTGTTAGCCGATTTGCTCTAGTTCCAGTTCTAATTATGATGATGTTGTTGTACTCAGTTAAATTGAGACGGCTAAGTTCAGAGGGTCTTTCGTGAGGGCGTGTTTCCGGGCTTTTGCATTGGAATCAGAACTTAACTTAGGGGGGAGCGATGGACGCCAGTTGGCAAATCTATGTTATTTCTGTCTTAATCGTTGTAGGAACTGTGGGCGCCGTTCTTTTTGTACAATATCTTCTGCGGCAAGCGCAACGCCGGTCCTGGGAAGACCTGGCATCACAATCGGGACTGACACTCGATCCGGGTAAGTCGTTTTTGTCTTCTCCGGTGGTGACTGGAATCCATCGTGGGCACGAAGTGGTGTTGGACACTTTCATGCGGGGAACGGGCAAAAACAGGCGGACCTACACACAGATTCGCATGACCGTGACCAATCCGAGAGATTTACGCCTGTCCTTGTATGGGGAGAACATCTTTACGCAGCTGGCGCAAGCGTTAGGCTCTCACGATATTGAGCTGGGTGACCCAGAAATTGACCGGCGCTATAGGATTAAGGGGGAACCTGAGGGAGAGGTCAAGAATTTGTTTGCTTATGGAGCGTTTCGCCAGCAATTACTGGAGCTCCCGTCTCTTAACCTGTCGCTTCAGGGGAATACCATTCGTTATGAACATTCGGGCGTGGAAAAGAATGTCGAACGTCTCCAAAAGCTGCTCAATCTGCTCGGTGAGCTTGCGACGCAGGTGGAGCAGCTGCGTTATTAGTGTAGTTGCGTATTCGTAACGGTGCTGCCTATCTGGCAGCACCGTGGTTAGTACAGGGCGCGAATCTGGAAATATGCCGTGGGCCAAGCTAAACGTTATCTGCGCTCTCACTTCTGTGGAACTGCGTTTGATAGAGCGTCGCATACAACCCGCCCTGTTCAAGCAAAGTGCTGTGCGTGCCCCGTTCTACAATTCTACCCCGGTCCATGACCAGGATGAGGTCTGCTGCGAGGATGGTGCTCAACCGGTGGGCGATGACGATGCTGGTGCGTTGCGCCATCACGCGCCCCAGGGCGTCCTGAATCAGCGCCTCCGACTCGCTGTCGAGGCTGCTGGTGGCTTCATCTAGCACCAGAATGCGCGGGTTTTTCAGAATCACGCGTGCCAGAGCCAGGCGCTGTTTCTCGCCCCCGCTCAGGCGATACCCCCGCTCTCCGACGACGGTATCATAGCCTTCCGGCAGGGCTTGAATGAAGTCGTGGATATTGGCGATGCGGCAAGCGTTTTCCAGATCCGCCTGCGTGGCATCGAGTTGGGCGTATTGCAGGTTTGTGCGGATGGTATCGTGGAACAGATAGGTCTCCTGGGTGACCATACCGATGTGCGTCGTGAGTGATTCGAGCGTCAGGTCGCGCAAATCGTGTCCATCCAGGCGTATCGTGCCAGAAGTAGGATCATAGAGGCGGGGAATCAGGTAGGTCATGGTGGTCTTGCCTGCGCCGCTAGGACCCACCAGTGCTACCAACTGCCCGGGCGCTGCTCGAAAGCTGACGCCGTCCAGTGCCAGGCGGCGCGCCTGACTGCGCGGAGCAGGCTTCTCATCTTCGGTGTTGACCGTTGCTCCGGAGAGTGCTGCGGTGACGTGCTCGATGCTCCCGTAACGGTGCACGCTGCTCAGCAGCGTTTCATCGCCGGTTTCATATTGGAACGCGACATCCTCAAAGTCCAGGTCTCCCTGGATGCTTTCCAGTGCCAGAGCCTCCGGTTTTTCCGGAATATCTACAGGCAGGTCAATAACTTCGAAGACACGTTCGAAGCTAACCATTGAAGTGGCAAATTCCACTGGCGCATTAGCCAGGCTTTGCAAGGTGCGGTAGAGATTGCCCATGTAGGAGCCAAAGGCAACGATGGTGCCGACGGTGAAAGCTCCCTGGATGACGAAGTAGCCACCCAGTCCATAGATCAGCGCCGTCCCGCCGGCACTGATCAAACCGATAATCGCAGAGAAGATGGATCCGACAGCGGCGCGGTGTACACCCAGGTCGCGTACCTGTGCTGCGCGTTGCCCGAAGCGATCAACCTCCAGTTGGCGGCGACCAAAGAGTTTGACCAGCAGGGCGCCGCCAATGTTGAGGGTCTCGCCCATGATGGCATTCATCAGCGCGTTGGCTTCCATTTGCTTGCGGGCTAAATTGCGCAAGGTTGTTCCCAACATCCGTGTCGCCAGGATGAAGAGGGGCAGAATCGCGACGCTGATGAGCGTTAGCCGCCATTCCAGTGTTAGCATCACAATGAGCACGGCTATACCCTGAATGAGATCTGTGATGATGCTCACGATGGTGCTGCTGATGGCGTTTTGAGCGCCCAGCACGTCGTTGTTCAGGCGGCTCATTAACTCACCGGATTTGGTATTGGTGAAGAAACGCAGGGACATCCGTTGCAGATTGGCATAGAGCGCCAGTCGCAAGTCATAAATCACGCCGCCGCCAACCTGTGCGCTCAGGCGGCGTTGTGCAACGTTGATGACGCCATTGATCACTGGCAGCAGTAACAAGGCTGCCGCTAACCAGATGAGCCGGTTGAGGTCTTTGTCGGGTAGGGTATGGTCAATCAAATCCCGGAGAATCATTGGGGTGAGCAGCCCAGTGCCCGTATGCACCAAAATCAACAGCAGCATTTGGACAATCAACCAACGATAGGGTAGGGCATAGTGCAAAACCCGTTTCAGCAAACGGCGGGTTATTTTCGGTTTTTCATCTGGAGAATTGAGCATCCTCCACATTCCGCTATGGAATCCCATTGAGCCTCCTCTATGAGGACGGATAAGTTTGGGCGTGCGCCATCCTCACTGGAGTATAAGCGCTTCTGCAAGGTTGGCAATGCCGCGGGGTATAGGGAAAATGATCGGGAAGTTCAGAGATCAGATTGGTGAGACCATGCGTTTAGACACTTGGGCACGCCAAAGAAGCGCCGAGTGCGGCGGTGCAGAGAGTTGATCGCTGATGAAGGGCGTATGCAAGATGGTAGTCTCATTTTCTCCAATATTCTGTCGTATACCCAATGACGCGCGTGTGTGGGGGCGTTTCAGAATGGGGGGTGAGAATTTCAAGCGCCCCTACAGGGCGCAGGAGAAAATTGATTTTTGGCGGCGGGGCAAAGCCCCGCCGCCAAAAATCAATCAAAGGAAAGGTATTTGTATGATGGCCGTCTTGCTTTTGCCCTAAAGTTGAGACGCACCCCGTCTGGTTGTGGTAAAATGATGATACTGTTCAGACTTTTGTCATTCAGTGGTTGTTTCGGATTACGGTTATCTCATGTAGACGGGATGTGGAATAGAATGTGGTCACAAGATGAATATATTCGGGCGTACAAATTTGCGGCGGCAGCGCATCTCGGGCAGAAGATCCCGGGCAGTGAATTGCCCTACAGCGTGCATCCGTGTCTCGTAAGCATGGAAGTTATGGCAGCGCTCCGCGCTGAACCCGGGCACGATGAGAATCTCGCCGTGCTGGCAGCATTGTTGCATGATGTGCTTGAGGATACAGCGGTCTCTTTCGACGCATTGCGTGAGGCTTTTGGGGAGCCTGTTGCCAGGGGAGTGCTGGCTCTGAGCAAAGACAAGGCCTTGTCTTACAAGGCCTTGCCCGGAGCGTCGCAGATGGCGGATAGTCTGGAACGC
This sequence comes from Anaerolineae bacterium, assembly GCA_026645815.1. Taxonomy (GTDB): domain Bacteria; phylum Chloroflexota; class Anaerolineae; order B4-G1; family SLSP01; genus JAAZNO01. The sequence goes on from JAPKMR010000131.1 coordinate 7,182, forward strand.
ATTCGGCAACAACCGGTGGAAATCTGGATGGTCAAGCTCGCGGATCGCATTACCAACCTGGCGCCGCCGCCCTCCTATTGGACTGTCAAGAAGATTACGCAATACCATGCTGAAGCCCGCGAAATCCTTGCGACCTTAGGTTCTGCCAGTGATTTCCTTGCCGAACGCTTGCGCCAAAGGATTCTGGCGTATGAGGTTCATATGTAGCAAGTGTTGAAAGCGGCGTCTGGGGCATCAATCCCCCAGGCGCCGTGTTCGCTAGAGCCGGCGGAGGAGTGGATCAGGCGCGGATGAGGCGAGCGCTGGATAATCGGCGTAGGCGCCTCGGTAAGCTGGCGGCAGCAGGCGTGCGACTTCTGCCATGATAGCATCGGCGATCGGTTGGCGTTTCTCGCGCCCCATTTGCCCGGTATCTGCCAGTGTGAACGGTTCACCTACGATTACATGGAATTTGGTGCGGCGCAGGTGGCGCAGATTGTCCCAGAAGATTTCGCCGCCATAGTGGGCGACGGGCAGCATCGGAACATGGCTCTGAATCGCAAGCCAGGCAATCCCGGGATGCGCACGCTGCAGCTTCCCATCGCCGCTGCGCGTGCCTTCTGGGGTGACCCCCAGAATCATCCCGGCTTCCAGTGTTGCCAACGCTTGCCGCATCGCAGTCAGGTCGGCCTCACCCCTGTGCAAGGGGATAATCCCCCACAAATTCATCAGGGTGCGTCCCATCCAGGTGTCCCATGTTTCAGATTTGGCAAAGCCCGTCACCGGGCGCGGTTGCAGGTGTGTGTAGAGCAGCGGAACTTCCAGGAAGTTGATATGATTGCTGATTATCAGGAGCGGACCCTGGGTTGGCACCCGTTTCAGGTCTCTGGCTTCGATTTGACAGAGCACATGGAGGATGCCCTTGAAGGTGAGTGTGACCGGGCCATGCAGCACGGGCGCCGCCCGGCGACTTCTGGCAGCTGCGCGCGCGCTTTCGAGGGGCGGGGTTGGCGGTCTCGAATTGCAGGGCTGCAGCGGTATACTCTCCACTTATTAGCTCTCTGCAGTGATAATATCAATCTGCCGTGGCAGGAGGGTCATTTCCAGGCGTTGTCCCTCCGTACACAGGGTCTCACCATCGGCATGCGCGGGAAGTGTCCCTTGCAGTGCGGTGACGGTGACTTTGTGGGTGCGCCCCGCAGTGACCGGCTCTTGTGTTGCTTGAGTGCCCTTCATAAAGTGCGGAACCAGGCTAAAGATGCGTAGGCGCGGCACCTGGCGCACCAAACAGAGGTCTAGCTCGCCATCGTTGGTGATGCCCTGCGGCGCCATCAAAAAGCCGCCGCCCATGCGGCGCCCGTTCATGACGGAGACCATCAAGGCGCGCATTTCCTGGGATTGGCCATTGTACTCGATAGATACTAAGGGGGCTTTGTAATACAG
>JAPKMR010000132.1 GCA_026645815.1 Anaerolineae bacterium
ATTTTCGTGAACGGGGGCGCAGCCCCGTTCACGAAAATCACAAAAAGAACTACGGTTGTACTCAACCGCCCTCTGCGCCTCTTCAGCGTGCTCAAGTGTTTAGACGTATGGCCTCACCCAGCCGACCACGGTTGTACTCAACCGCTTGAACTTCCCATAATTTGTCCTATACCCATACCACTCTCGCGGGGTTTCTGGTATAATAACGCCAAAAGTCACCGGTAGAATGAACCATTGAATCAACAAAACGGACTTCAATATCGCAGTTTGCTGAAGACAGAATTGGCAGAAGTCGAAACCCGGCTTCTGGAAGTGACGTCTGCCGTACCGCCGGATATTGCCGGTATGCTCCGGGGAATCATTGACAGTGGCGGCAAGCGCCTGCGCCCCGCGCTAGTCTTGCTCTCTGCGCATCTATGCCAGGCGCCCTTGGCCCAGGCAATTCCAATCGCTGCCGCCATCGAAATGCTGCACACCGCCACCCTGGTTCACGATGATCTGATTGACGCCGCCACCCTCCGGCGCGGGAAACCCACCCTCAATGCCCACTTAAGCGCCACACCCACAGTACTTGCCGGCGACCTGCTCTTCGCCCGCGCCGCCGTGTTGGCAACAGAAGGGCAGAACCTCCAGCTTGTCCGGCGTTTTTCGGCTACCCTGGAGATTATCTGCAGCGGCGAACTCAACCAATTCTTCATCGGACGCGGACATCTCCCTACCTGTGACGAATACGAGCGCCGCATCTTCGCCAAGACTGCCTCGCTTTTTGCCCTCGCTATGGAGACAGGCCCACACCTGGCAGGCAGTCCGGTGCAGCAGATCGCGGAGCTGGCGCACTTTGGCGCCCTGCTGGGAAGCGCCTTCCAAATCACCGATGATGTCCTCGATTTTGTTAGCGACGAAGCCACCCTGGGCAAGCCTGTAGGCGGTGATTTGCAGCAAGGCCTGGTCACGTTGCCGGTCCTGATCTACCAGGAGCAACATCCCGAAGACACCCGTCTCAGCGTGCTGCTGCATGCCCCCGCCGGCGCCGGCCAATTGCGGGAATTTGTCGCAGACCTATACACCTCAGGCGCCATTGAAGCCGCCATGACCATTGCCGACCGGCGCGTCAAGGAGGCGCTCACCATCCTCGAGCATTTCCCCGCCACGCCTTACCGGCGCGCCATAGAGGAGATTGCAACCTTTGCCGTCCAGCGACCCTACTGAAACCTTGCTCACCATCATCATTGTGAGCTGGAATGTGCGGGAGCTCCTCAAGCGCGCGCTCGTCTCGATATTCGCCTCCTGGGGCGCCCACCCCGGTCTGGAAGTCATCGTCGTGGATAACGCCTCCACCGATGAGAGCGTCGCCATGCTGCACGCCGAATTCCCTGATGTCACCACCATCGCCAATACCGAGAACCTGGGCTTCACCAAAGGCAACAACCAGGGCTTGGCAGCTGCGCACGGCGCGTTTATCCTGCTCCTCAATCCCGATACCGAAGTTCAGGGGTTCGCGCTGCACGCCCTTGTTGGCTACGCGAAGCAAAACCTCACAACCGGCATGGTTGGACCCCAACTGCTCAACCCGGACCAGACCGTTCAACCCTCGCGTCGCCGCTTTCCGACCCTCCCCGTCCTGTTTCTTGAAAGTACCTGGTTACAAAAATTTGCGCCGCGCTCCATACTGCGCCACTACTACATGGAGGATCGCTCCGATGCCGAGCGTCAAGCCGTAGACTGGATTACCGGTGCGGCGATGTTGACGCGGCGTGAGGTGGTAAACCAGGTAGGTGGGCTGGACGAGGGCTTCTTTATGTACTCCGAGGAACTGGACTGGTGCAAACGGATCAGAAATGCCGGTTGGGAAATCACCTACCTGCCCACAGCTCGCATCACCCATCACGAAGGCAAGAGCAGCGAACAAGTCGTCCCGGCGCGGCACATCCATTTTCAATCCAGCAAGGTGCGCTATGTGCGCAAGTATCACGGCGCCTTCATGGCTGAAGTCTTACGGCTCTGGCTTTTAGGGCAGTATCTCTGGCAACTTGGCCTGGAAGCCGCAAAAGCACTGCTCGGAAACCAGCGACCGTTGCGCGCCCAACGCATCGCCGCCTACCGCAGCGTCCTGCGCAGCGGTTTACGGCTCCGCTGAACCGCCGGTCCCAACGTAGTGTCGCCAAATCTGAATCGCAAAGAGGCAGAATCAACCCATGAGCCAACATCTCGGTGAACTTGTCGCGTTGTTTACCGCCACACTTTGGGCTTTCAGCTCGCTGTTCTTTACACGCGCCTCGCGCCAGGTGGGATCACAAGCCGTCAACCGGACGCGTCTGCTGCTCGCCACCGCTTTCCTCAGTCTCGCCCACCTCCTGCTCCAGGGCACACTTTTTCCCACCGCTATTGGCGCCCAACGCTGGGGTTGGCTCACCCTCTCCGCCGTTATCGGCCTCGTTCTAGGCGATGGCCTGCTCTTTTACACCTACACTCTCATCGGACCGCGCCTGGCGATGCTCCTGATGGCAGCGGTGCCCGTGATCAGCACGCTGTTTGCGTGGGTTTTCCTCGGTGAGGTGCTCCAGGGAATCGAGATACTTGCCATCGCGATTACCGTCACCGGCATCGGTTGGGTCGTCATGGAACGCCAACCCGCCAGCGACCTCCCCGAACAGCCGCGCAAATTCGCCACTGGCATCCTCTGCGGCTTAGGCGCCGCAGCGGGTCAGGCTTTAGGATTGATTCTCTCCAAGCAAGGCATGTTCGGTGGCTTTCCGGCGCTATCCGCCAGCCTCATTCGCGTGACCACAGCAGCAGCCATCATCTGGATCCTCGCTATTTTCCAACGGCAGGCGGGTATCACGCTCAACGCGCTGCGGGAGTCAGGCTCGCGCACCCCCATCCTTGCCGGTACAATTCTAGGTCCCGTCTTTGGCATGACGCTTTCGCTAGTCGCCGTGCAGACCAGTGAGGTGGGTATTGCATCTACACTAATGGCTCTGAGTCCCGTGCTGCTACTGCCACTGACCTACTGGCAATTCCATGAACGCATCACCCCGCGCGCAGTGCTGGGCACACTCTCGGCGATGTGCGGCGTCGCAATGCTCTTTTTGCTTTAGCCGAAAAGGTGAACCCGATGCGCTTTACAACTTCGTATCGAATCCGAATCAGCCTAGCCCTGATTGGGCTGCTCCTGCTCGCCGGTTGCGGTGTCCAGCATCGAATTGTCGCTCCCGCAACCCCCACCCCCACGCCCGAGCCGTTATTATTTGATGGCGAACGCGCCTACCTCTGGGTCCAACAACAATGCGATTTAGGCTACCGCATCACGGGCAGCGAGGCCAATCGCCTCGCAGGCGACCTGATATTAGCCGAGCTGCAGGCGCAATCCTGGAACACTGCCGAGCAGACCTTTACCTACCAGGGGACGCCGGTGCGCAACCTGCTCGCCTGGCAAGGAGAGGGCACGCAAGCCATTCTCATCGGAGCGCACTACGATACCCGGCGCGCCGCAGATATGGAAGACCCTACCATCCCGGTGCTGGGCGCCAACGATGGCGCAAGCGGCGTCGCAGTGCTCCTCGAACTTGCGCGCGTGCTCGATTGGCGCGCCCCTGAGACGCGTATCTACCTGGCATTCTTCGATGCGGAGGATAACGGACGGTTGGAGGGTTGGGACTGGATCGTAGGCTCCACCTACATGGCGGAGCACTGGGGTGAATCAGGGGAACCGCCCCTCAAAGCTATGGTGCTCGTTGACATGATCGGCGACGCCGACCAGCAGCTCTATTACGAGGGCAATTCCGACGCCAACCTGCGACAAGAGCTTTGGGATCTCGCCGCCCAACTGGGCTACGGCAGTCGCTTCATAGCCCAGCAGCGCCACACCATGCTTGATGACCATATCCCCTTTCTGCAACGCGGCATCCCAGCGGTAGACATCATTGACTTCGATTACCCCTACTGGCACACCACACAAGACACGCCCGACAAAGTCTCCGCAGCGAGCCTGACAGCCGTTGGGCTTACCCTGCAAACCTGGCTCGAAACCTGGGCGCCCCAGCCCTGAACCCTGTAGACCCGCGCCAAAGCGTTCCTTTCGCTTCTGAATCTGCGTTAAGCAGCGTTCATCTGCGTCCCCTGTCCCCTCTCTACGAGCCTCACAAGGGACGCAGAAACCCTTTCACCTGCTGCAAATGCCCTTATTCAGCCCAGGGCTGCATCTCCTCCCAGTTCGCGCCCACCTCGACATCCACTTTGAGAGGCACGCGCAAATCAAAGGCATTTTCCATGCAGTCCCGCACCAGACCCACCACCTCCGGAACCTCAGCCTCGGGCGTCTCGACCACCAGCTCATCGTGTACCTGCAAAATCAAGCGCGAACGCAACCCCTCTTCACGCAGGGCAGCATGTAGGCGCAACATCGCCAGCTTGATAATATCCGCAGCTGTGCCCTGAATCGGCGTATTGATCGCCATCCGCTGGGCTGCCTGCCTCTGATTGACACCCGCGCGGCTATCCGGAGCCAGCTCAGGGAAATAGCGCCGGCGCTTGAGCAGCGTCTCGACGTACCCGTTCCGCGCCGCCTCCCGCTGCACCTGATCCATAAAAGCCCGCACGGAGGGGAACTGCGCAAAATAGCGCGAGATGAAGTCCTCCGCCTTCGGTACACTCACGCCAATCTGCGACGAAAGCCCATAGGCGCCCTGCCCATAGATTAGCCCAAAATTGACCGCTTTGGCAATCCGGCGCATATCGTAGGTCACCTCGGATAGGGGCACGCCGAAAACCGCAGCTGCCGTACGAGCGTGAACATCCTCGCCGCGCATAAACGCACCGATCAGCGCCGGATCCTCAGATACGTGCGCCATCACGCGCAACTCCACCTGCGAATAATCCGCGCCGACCAGGACGCACCCTTTCGGTGCTGCGAAGGCGCGTCGCACCCGCCGTCCCTCCTCAGTGCGAATCGGGATGTTCTGCAAATTCGGATTCGAGGAGGAAAGCCTGCCCGTGACCGTCCCGATTTGGTTATACGAGGTATGCACGCGTCCGGTCTCCGGATTGATCAGCGCCGGCAGCGCATCCACATAAGTAGATTTGAGCTTCGCAAGTTCGCGATGCTCCAGAATCCGTTCCACGATCGAATGCGAACCGCGCAGCCCTTCCAGAACCTCTGCCCGCGTCGAATAATGCCCCGATTGCAGTTTCTTGATTCCACGCGACGGCAAGCCCAGTCGCTCAAATAGAATGACGGATAGCTGCTGCGTAGAGTTGATATTGAAGGTCTCCCCCGCCATCTCGTAAATATCCGACTCGAGGCGCGCCAGACGCTCCGCCAGCTCCGCCGAAAGCGCCTGCAACCATCCAGGGTCCACATACACCCCCACCGTCTCCATCTCCGCAAGGACCTCAATCAACGGCATCTCCACATCTTGCAGCAAGCGCTCCTGCGCATGAGCGCGCAGTTCCTCCTGCAACAATGGCTCCAGGCGCAGGCACATGTCTGCATCGGCCCCGGCATAGGGAGTAACCTCCGCCAAAGGCACCGCATTCATAAACTTCTGCTCCTTGCCCGAGCCGATAAGGGCCGTGATTTCCGTCATCTGAACACCAAGACGCGCCCAGGCAAGGTTCTTGAGGCCCAGATTAGGCGAATCAGGATTGATGAGCCACTCCGCCAGCATCGTGTCGAAAGCCAGCCCTTCCACAGGCAAGCCGGCGCGGCGCAACACTTTAGCATCGAACTTGAGATTGTGTCCCACCTTGGGCAAAGCTGCATCACCCAACACCGGACCCAGATGCCGCGCGACCACATCCAGGGGTAAAACCGCTTCACCTTCCGGAGCCGCCAGCGGAATATACCACGCCTCCCCCGGCACAAGAGCCAACGAAATCCCCACCAGTTGCGCCTGTAGCGCGTCGGTGCCGGTCGTCTCCGTATCAATGGCCAGGCGTGATGCTTCATTCCTCAGCCGGTCAACCAGCGCCTTCAGCATCGCCTCATCCGTGACCAGCCGATAATGCCCCAATCCAGCTGTCGTTGGCGCCACCTCCGCCGCCGAAGCTGCCGGTTCATCCGCGGCGCCAAACAGCGAGAGTTGCCCTTCCGGCAACGAACCCGCAGGGGCGGGTAACTCTGCAATTCGCGCCAGCAAGCTGCGGAATTCGAGTTCCTGCAAGAACGCCCTCAGCGGCTCACGGTTGGCTTGTCTCCAGGCTGCCGCTGAAGGCAGGTCCAGCGTCACCGGCGCATCCCGTACAATGCGTCCCAATCGCTGGCTCAACAGCGCGGAATCCCGGCCCTCGCTCAACGCCTGCTGATAACGTGAGGATAGCCCCTCCAGGTGCGCGTACACCCCCTCCAGCGAGCCGTACTGCTGGAGCATATCCGTCGCGCCCTTCTCGCCCACGCCCCGCACTCCGGGAATATTGTCCGATTTATCACCGATGAGCGCCTTGAGGTCTACCAACTGCGCCGGTTCAAGCCCCATCTTCTCCCGCACTGCCTGTGGATCATAGCGCAGCGTATCTGAAAACCGTCGTCCAGAAGTCAGCACCGTCACATGCTCATCCACCAGCTGCAACGCATCACGGTCCCCTGTGACAATCACCACATCAAGTCCCTTCGCTGCTGCCTGCAGCGAGAGTGTGCCCAAGAGATCATCCGCCTCGTAATCGTCCAACTCCACCAGCGGCATCCCCAGCGTCGTCACAAAATCGCGCACCCGCTGCATCTGACCACGCATCTCATCCGGCATTTTCTCGCGATGAGCCTTGTACTCAGCATAATCGCGCACGCGGAACGAAGGTCCCTTATCGAAAGTCACGATTGCATAATCGGGGCGTTCATCCAGCAGCACCGAAAGCAGCATCGAAGCAAAGCCGAACACGGCATTGGTGAGCTCGCCCTTGGAGGTCTGCAAATCGGGGGGCAGCGCATGGAAGGCGCGATACGCCAGCGAATGTCCATCAACCAACAGCAGTTTCTGAGAAGTCATACCATCCTCCTGGGTAAACAGAAAACCAGATGCGTCCAGCATCGCTTCGCGCAACACCGGACGCATCTCAGAACATACACCAATCCTTAGCGGCGGCTGATAATCAGGCCGCTGGGCGTCTGCTGTTGTCCCTGATCGAGGTCCAACGAAGGGCGGGATGCCGGCGCCCGCAAACTCGACACTTCCGGTTCCATCGAGCCTGCCAGTTCCTGCGCCTTTTGGCGGGCCTGCGCCAACCGATCTGCGACAGCCGTGTCCCCTCGCTCGCGGGTCTCCTGCTCCAGCGCCTCCAGGAACTCAAAGAGCTGTGGTTGCAGCAGCGGCTGATTCTCGCGCAGGAATTCGACCAGGTGCTCCTCATCCGGCGCCGAAAGCAGCCTGCGGACGAAAAGCATCTCTGGCGGCATAGACTCCTCCGAAAGCCGGTTCAGGACGGCGACCACACGATTGAGCGCCTCCAGCAAGGGCTTGTCGTCCTGCTTTTGTGCCTCCTGCAGCTGCGTCTGTAGCAAATACATGAACGCCTCGTCAATTTCCGATAGGTGGCTCCGCGCCATCCGTAGCGGGTCCTCGCTGGCCATCAACTTATCCAGCAAATCCAGACGTTCTTCCGCCAAATCCTGTCCAGCCTTGGTGAGAACTTCACGCCTGTCCAACACCTGCCGGCGCAATGCCTTCAAACGCACCTGCTCTTCAGGCGTCTCTGCCGTCTCAACCCGCTGCAAGAGCAACTGGAAAAAGCGATAATCCATCGTCGAGGCGCCCATCTGCACCAGCATATTCACCGTTTCAGTATCGGTCGCCTCCACCAGCGCCTGCAACAACGTCTCTGCCGAGGGATTGTCGGCGAAAATCCGCACCACAGCCGTGCGCGCAATCAATCTCTGCCCCACCGGATGCGTCTCGATGAGATGCAGATACAGCTGCCGGAAGTGTTCCACTTCGGCGCTCACCGGCGCCCCCTCCTCATCTTCGGTCTCCCCGCCAACCTCCGGCGCAGCGCCGGTTACCTGCAGCAGGTACTGGACCAAACCAAAGAAACCCTCATCAATCAAGCCCTCGTTCTCAGCAATCAACGCATCCCAGGCATCGGGTTCCGCTTCCAACAAACGGCTCACCAGCTCGCGTTGATACTGACTGCGCTGCATCTCTTCCTCGGTCACCCCCTCGATCT
>JAPKMR010000133.1 GCA_026645815.1 Anaerolineae bacterium
GGTTAGGCGCGCATTCTGGAGCTGCCTTGGATTTTGCCGGGGAACAGGCTTTAGTGAATGCTGTGGCGGCGCCGCGCGACCGTCGCGTGCTGGATGGTCTGGATGCGGGCGCGGCTTCGCGTGCGCAGGCCATCCAGAATGTCTTGAGCGGTAGCCTTCCTGATACACGCTTGTTGGTGCGTGATGCCGATAGCCGCCTGGTGCTGCTTCACGAGGCGCCGGAGGTGCTGCTTTCTAATCCCTACGGCGCGACTGGCTTCAACATTCAGCGGGTGACGCTTTATGGGATGGTCAGAGGCTGGCTGGAGCGTGAAGGCGATTTCCCATGGCGCGTGCTGCAACTGGTGGAAAAGCGCGCCGCTGCTGAAGAAAGCAGCGCGGAATATGCATGGCAACCTGTGACTGAAACCCGGCAAGTCACTGTGGCGCGCGTGCTGGTGGTGCACCCAGCGCTTGCGGGATATCTACCTGATGAGGGCTTTATCGCCGACCGGGCTGCGGGTAGTTTTCGCTCCACGCTGTCGCCGTCAGCTGCAGAGGGGACCTGGGAGCGCACGCACTACCGTCTGGAATCTTACGCCGAACACATTCGGCAAGTATTGGGGGCTTTCGCTGACCTGGCGTTGCCGGAGTTGGGGTATGTTGCACCTGCTTTGGAGTGCGCAGCGGGTTGGTTGCCCGGTTCTGTGACGCAGGCGGCCTGGCTAGTGTGTTTTTTTCACGATGTGGGTAAGCTGAGTGTTGGTTGGCAGGCATGGGCGCGAGCGTATCAGAAGCAGATTGGTGCACCGGTGGCGGCGAATTTCGCGGCGGCGCATACGGATTCTGAACCGGGTAATGCCAGACACCAGGCTGTCGGGCGGGCGTTGCAAGGACGTCGGCCCAACCATGCGGCGGAGAGTGCGCTGGCTGTGGGTCCGGCGTTAGTTGAAGCCTTGGGGTACAACGAGCCCTTGGTGCGGGCGGCGCTTACCGCAATTGCCCGGCATCACACACCGCAGGTGGATGAGAGTCAGAAGTATACTTTGGAAACACAGGCGGGGCGGCATTTGACGGCAGCGCTGCAGCATCTGCCTCAGGCGCAGCGGCAGGGATTGAACCTGGCGCAGATAAAGGGAAAAGGTCCCGGCGGCGCGGTGGCAACGGTCAGGCCCGATGATTTGTGGGGTTGGCTGGCTTATCTCCTGCTGGCGCGGGCTTTGCGCCGGGCAGATCAAGAAGGCACCGCGCGCGGCGCGCGGGGGGCTTGAAGACCGCCGCCACCGAGCTTGTTGCGGTACATCGGGGATATGAGCGAGATGTCTGTCCCGGCTAATCAAAGCCAAGTGGATCAACGCTTCTTACTATTCACAAAGGAGGTTGGAATGTGTTTCAAGCAGAATATTTCGTAGACAAATCCAGCAATACCCTGGCCGATAATCTGGCGGCATTTGGATTGGCTTTTGTGCTGAACGCGCTCGCTAACCCACCGGGCGAACCCCTGCGCAGCCGTATCCGCCTTGAGGATCGCGGTTATGCTTTCGCCGTGGTTTGCGATCCGCCCTTGCACTCCGAGTGGGTAGCGGAACAGCGTTTCTTTGTTGGCGCGCCTTTTCTCATCACCTGGGACAAGACATCAGCTCAAAAGGTTGTCAAGGGCACGTCACTGACCTTACCCGAGGTCATGGGCTACGGCAGCGATGTGGCTGTGGATTATGAGGCCGAGAAACAGAAGAACCAAGCCTATTTTGAATGGCTGCGTGGGTTGAGCGCGGAAGACAAACGGAGGGCCGTGCAGGGCGAATTGCAGGATGGGCCAGCCGCACCTCGACTTGATTGGGATGTATTCCGCGCTATTAATCCCGCTGCGTTACAAGCCTACAATAGTTTGATGGCTGCCTGGTGGCAGGGTCGTGCCGCCTTCCCGGACTTACTCCAGGCGCTCTTGCAGCTGACGGCGACCACGCCCAACGATGTAGACGGCGCTGAGGCGCTCTGGGTCAAGAGCTGTAAGGCGCATGGGTTGGAGAAGCCAAAAACGGCGACCGCCAGCCAACTCTTCAACCCGGCTCAGGGGAAGGGCACGAATTACCCCAAGGCTGAGTGGCGCGCACCGGGCAATCTCAAGGGCTTTTGGCTCCTGGAATGGCTCAAGGCGGTGGGGTTGTTTCACGGCGGCTTCACCCGTATCGTTGCTAACCCCAGCGACCCGCGGAACGCCAAGGACCGCAAGACCTATGTCCTGTGCCCGCTCAACCTGGATTGGGGCGCGCATCTGGAGGTGCTGAAGCATTTCCGTCCCGCCATGCTCGGCAGTGCGACTGCTATCAAATTGGACATCCTGGCGAGTCTGCGCTATACCGCCGCGTTCCTGAAGCACTACGAGGAAGCGCGCGAAGCTGATCTTTTTGGTTACCGTCCCGGTGACCTGGTCAGCGGAATGCAAATGGCCTTCTACAAGAGCTTGGGCCAATCCCCAGCAGTATTGAACATTGCCATGCTCAATTTGCCGCGGTGGGTGGCGCCGCACGGACCGGAAGAGCTCGGTGAGTTTCAGACGGCCTTGGATGAACATCTGTCTATCATTCGTGGTCTGGATGAGACGCGCGGGGAGCAATTCGCATTGCTGGCGTATTACCGCGATTTTGTCTCCGGCGATGATTTCGCCCCGTTTTTTGAGTTTACGAGCGCGTACAGCGGCTATGTAATGCAACAATATGACCGGCGCAAACCTGTGCGCCTTTTTACTACCACAACATTGGAGGTGCTTTTTATGAACAGCGAGGACCGACGTTTCAGTGAGATTGTGCAAAATGATGGCTTCAAGGCGATTGCCTATGCCATCCGCCATAGCACAGTGGTGCCACAGGCGCGTAAGGGCGGTAAAGGTCCCAAACCCGTCGTGGATATCCGCTACGGCTTGGGCCAACAACTGATGCGCAAGGCGGCTTATCCGGCTGACTTTCTGGCGGAGGTTGCCGAATTCATCTATCTGTACAACGCTGAAAACGCGCAGTTACGCGAAAAAGGACGTGAGCCTTTCCGCAAAAACGTTACCACAGCGGATATTGAGGCCTTGACGGCATTGGTAGATGATTTTGATTCGAAAGTGGTTTGCCAAATGCTGGTTGCCTATGGTTACGCCCGCGAGCCTTATGAGGCGAAAGAAGAGGGTGCGCCGGTTGATGACCTGGCAGATGCACCCGCTGACGCTGACACGGACAATAGCGACGGTGATGGCGAAGACTAGACGATTTGCGAATTCAATATTCAAAAAGGAGATTTGAAGATGACAGCGAAAAACGGGATGTATTCGGTGGCGATTTCGGCACAGGCGATTCTGGATTTGCACTCGCTCAACAACGAGGGCGGCGAGGGCAATCAGATTCAAACACGGATGGTGAATATCATCGGTGCGGATAAGAAGCTCCATAATGTCAATGCCATCTCTGGCGATATGTTCAAGCACATTCAGGCGGAGCACTTGCACCGTCTGGCGGTGGCGGCGAAACTACCGCTATCTGATGGCGGACGCACTTTCAATGCCAATCGGGTGAACTATGATATTGATGCTGGCAATGAGCTGGCAAAGGCTTTGGAGGCTGCGGACAGTGACCCTGCCAAGCTAGATGTGATTCTGCAGCAGTGTGCGGTGACCGATATGGAAGGCATTCTTGTCACCTCAGGCGGTTTATCCCTGCCGCGCAAGAGTGTTGTAGAGTTCGGTTGGGTGGTGGGCATGCCCGAGTACGTGGAGACGGACACCTATTTCCACGTCAAGTATGTCTCCGACCGCAGCGCAAGTGCGCGGAGCAAGGCGGAGGGTGAGGAGGGCCGCACCGCCAACATCGGGCAGGCCATTTTCCACCGTCCGGCGTCTTCGGGGATCTACGCGGTGGTACTGAACCTGGAGACGGCGCGTATTGGCTTCAACGATCTAGCGCAGACTTACGCCATTAGTGCTGAAGAACGCCAGGCGCGGCTCAAAGTGCTGCTGGAAAGTGTGCTGTATACCTTTGTGGAACCCGCTGGCGCCATGCGCAGCACGCAAAACCCGCACCTCGTGGATTTCTGCGGCGTTATTACTGTGAGCCGCGATGTGATTCCCGCCCCGTGTCTTTCGCCACTGAACGATGGCTTTGCGACTGATGTGGAGCGCGTTGCGGCAGCGCTGAACACGCTGCACCCTGCCGCAATTGAAGTCAAACGCTTCAAGTCGCTGGGCGAGTTCGCCGAACTGATGGCCGATCTCATTCAGGACGCCACGCCATTTGCGCTCAGCCTGGCGTAGGGGGTGCAGCATGTGGTGCATCGCCGAATACGAAGCCGTGACGCTCTTCTCGCTCAAATTGAGCGCGGCGACGGCCTCTGGCGGCAAGACGCTTCTGGCGCCCACACCCTACGCGGTCAAGATGGCTCTGTTGGATGTGGCCTGCCGTACTGCCGGCGTCAAACAGGCTGAGGTGTGGTGGCCCGCGCTCCGCGATATGCACGTGGCTTTGCTCCCGGCGCCTTATGCTGTGGTGACCAACCTGTTCCAAAAGGTGCTCAAACCCCGACGCAGCGCAGCCAAAGCTGGCTACCGGGAATACGTGCAACTGCACGGGCCGTGGCAATTGGCTCTCGGCTGGGAAACCGGGCTGGATCATCTATGGTTGGAATCTCTGTTACTCAACCTCAGCTATCTGGGAAAGCGTGGCGGCTTTGTGCAATTGCTAAGCGCGCCGCGCAGAGAGAGTGAGCTGCCGTCAGAATTCATCAACCTGACTGTGACACCGGAGGCTTTTGCGTTGGAAGGAACATTGCAAGTGTTGGATGATTGCACGCCGAAATTGACATTTGCCAAAGCCAACATCTACAGTGGGGAGCGGATTAGCGCGGGCAAAGAGCGCATCACGCGCAATATCATTCTGCCCTACCGCATGATGCGTTCCAGCAAATCATTCACGCTCTACCAGCGCTTTTGAATTCCTGTTTCGGGCGCGGTGGCGGAAGGAGCCGCCGCGCCCGACCGCATCTCGATCCGTTAGGAGGATACTATGGAACACTTTACCGCACAGCGCCTGATCTTTACTTTGCACGTGCAGACGTTGCTCGAACTCAACGAGCATCAAGGCTCTGCCCTGCGTGGCGCGCTCTTCCATGCGCTGCGCCGCCGCTTCTGCGCCTTTGCCCGCCAACCTGATCTCGAATGCGCGGGCTGCGCTCTGGCGCAGACCTGCCCCGTCGCCACCCTCGTCAGCACTCTCAACCCCCAGCACGCCCGCGGACAGGATCGCCCCCGTCCCTTTACCATTCAGCCACCGCTTCCCGGTAGCGGCCATCCCTGGGAACTCCCCGATGACCGTTTCGCCTTCCGCTACGAACCCGGCGAAACCCTCACTTTTGGCCTCACCCTCTACGCTGGCGCGATGACGCTTTTTCCTTATGTAGTCCTGGCCCTTCAGGATTTTGAAGAAGGTGGGCTGGGCCGCGCCTGCCAGCAGTATGATGGTCGCTGGCGGCGCGGGCAAGTCGCCGTGCGCGAAATCTGGGCCGCAAACCCACTCACCGGTGAGCGCCAACCCGTGTTGCGCCAGGGCAGTCGCCAGGTCTACGTCCCCGATATTCCGGTGACCCATGCGCAGGTCTTGGCCCGCACCGGCGCCTGGCAACCACAGGGTGGCGACGTGACCCTGAATTTTGCCACCCCGACGCGCCTTGTGGAGCGCGGGCATCTGCTCAAACCGGAAAGCTTCCGCTTCCGCCCGCTCCTCCAGCGCCTGTTGGAGCGTCTGGAGGCGCTCAGCGAGGCCTTCTGTGATTCCCCCCTGGCGGTGGACTTCCCCGGCCTGCTCGCCGCAGCCGAAGCGGTGCGCACAGTCGAAAATCAGCTGCGGTGGGAGGATGTCGCCAGCTACTCCACCCGCCGCCACGCCGAATCGCCCATTGGTGGGCTGGTGGGGCGGGTGACCCTGGCGGCAGAGACGTGGGCGCCCTTCCTTCCCTGGCTCCTGTGGGCACAATTCACCCATGTGGGCAAGGATGCGGTCAAGGGCAATGGTATGCTCGAAGTCGAATGACAAGGAGGCTGAACACGCATGGAGATTACCACACTGGCTATCGACCAATTTGGTTCCTATCTGGGGAAGCATAGCGAGCGCCTGCAGGTCAAGGTGAAGGGCCAGCTGGTCGCCGAAGCGCCGCTGCTCACGCTCGAAAACGTGCTCATCCTGAGTGGCGGTGTCTCGCTTTCGTCCGATGCGCTGCGCCTGTGCGCGGAAAATGGCATTCCCATCCACTGCCTCTCCTCGCGCGGCGAGCCCTATGCCGCGCTCTACGCCGCTGGTTTGGGCGGCACCGTAGCCACGCGCCGGGCGCAGTACGAAGCCTACAAAGACGCCCGCGGCGTGGCCCTGGCTGCGGCCTTCGCCATGGGCAAAATCCAGAATCAGGCGCGCTTGCTCAAATATGCTGCCAAGAACCGCAAACAAAAAGCCCCCGAGTGCTACGCCGCGCTTCAGGCTGCGGCCAAGAAGGTGGCGGCGCACCTAAATGGCGTGACGCAGTGGCAGCGTACGGCAACGGATTTGAACGCCGAAACCACGCGCGCGGCCTTGCTCTCCATCGAGGGGCGTGCGGCCCAGGCCTATTGGGAGGGCGTCGGCATGCTGGCGCCGGCAGCGCTGGCCTGGCCCGGGCGGGTGGGGCGCGGCGCGCACGACCCCCTCAACGCCGCGCTCAACTATGGCTATGGCGTACTCTATGGGCAGGTCGAACGCGCCATCCTCTTGGCCGGCCTGGACCCCTATGCCGGCTTTATCCACGTGGACCGGCCTGGAAAACCGAGCCTGGTGCTCGACCTCATCGAGGAATTCCGCGCCCCCATTGTTGACCGCGCCATCCTCGGCATCGTCGGGCAGGGCATCGCGCTGGCGCAGGATGCGGAAGCGCGGTTGGAAATGGGCATCCGCCGCACCATCGCGCAGCGGGTGCTGGAGCGCCTGGAGGAGAGCAGCGAGCGCTACGAGGGCAAAAAGCAGAAATTGCGCTGGATTTTGCAATCGCAAGCCCGGCATCTGGCAGCCTACCTGCGCGGTGAGCGCTCTCTCTATGCTCCCTTTCTGATGGGTTGGTGAGCGGAGCGTCTGCCGTGCAAATTGTGCTCATCTACGACATTCCGGATACCCGGGTGCGCACCAAAGTGGCCGATATCTGCCTGGATTATGGGCTAGAGCGGGTGCAATACAGCGCCTTTACCGGCAACCTGCGCCGCGTGCATCAGGAAGAAATGCTCGCCAAGATGCGCAAGCGCCTGGGCAAACGCGCGGGCAAAATTCTCCTGCTACCCGCCTGCGAGAAAGACTGGCAGGCGCGTCTGGAAATTCACCAGGAAGCGCCTGCTGCTGCTGGGGATGCGCATGCCACCGCGCCAGAGAAAACTCGTGGAGCTGCGAAAAAGGAGGGCGCGTGCTAAGCTGCGCACTTGGTGGCATCGCAACCCTTTTCTGTCTGCTTCAAAGGAGGTGCCATGCCCACGGTCAGTGATTTACGCCAATACCTTTATTGCCCGCGCATCATCTACTACCGTTATTGCTTGCCGCAAATTCGCCCGGTCACCTACAAGATGACGGCGGGCAAAGAGGCGCAGGATAGCGAAGAGCAGCGCGAGCAGCGGCGCAGCCTGCGCGCCTACGGCCTGGCAGATGGCGAGCACTATTTCAATTTCGATGTAGAATCGGAGGCGTGGGACCTGCGGGGGCGGTTGGATTTGGCGATTCGGCGCGCTGTGGAAGCCATTCCCGTGGAATACAAAGACTCGCCGGGGCGCGCCGGGCCACACGTCCTATTGCAGCTTGCCGCCTACGGCATGTTACTGGAAACGACCTGGCAGCTGCCCGCACAGCGTGGCTTCATCTACTTCATCCCGGCGCGGCGCGCGCGCGAAATTGCGCTCACGCCCGAGTTGCGGGCGCAGGTACACAGCGCGGTAAACGCCATAAAGACCATCATTCAGACCGAATCGATGCCGCATCCCACGCCGCAGCGCACCAAATGCGCTATCTGCGAATTCCGCCGGTTCTGTAACGACG
>JAPKMR010000134.1 GCA_026645815.1 Anaerolineae bacterium
AAGTTTGCCCTTCCGGCGCGAGCACGAGTTTGTCATCGCAGTCATCCGTACGCTGGATCACGGCAATACAGCGCCCCGTAAACTGTACTACTGGCGCATTCACACCGAGAACGTAAGCATCCAGCGGCTCACCATCGCCATCTGGAAGAATCACGCCCGGAAGATAGCCGTAGTTGATGGGGTAAACAAAGTTGTATTGTGGATGTCGTGACTCCAGGCACCGGTCAATCATTACTGTGAGGGTCTGGTTCAGAAAATCGGTGCTCTGCATCGGAAATTTCTCTGAGAAGCCTGCTTGATGGCTACAACTGCCTGGTTTGCAGCGCTTAGATTTCGACCCCGAGGAATTGCCGCGCCAACCAACCGATGACGAAGCTCAGCGCCGTCACGCCTAAACTGATGCCTGCCATTTCCAGGAAGCGCCGTTTGAACGATTGCCCTCTGGCAACGGCGATATAGTAGTTGAAGACGGCGATGATCAAGATGGCGATTGCCACTGTGATTGCCAGACACACATAAAAGTTGTCCAATATCAGGTAGGGCGCGATTAGCGCAAAGACGGTGATCAAATAAGCGCCACCCGTGTAGACCGCAGCGCGCAGGGGATTCTTGGCTTCCTCACCTTCCTCGGCTTTTGTGGAGAGGTATTCGGAGGTCGCCATGGAGAATGCTGCCGCGATACCAGTGATCAAACCGGTTAGGGCGATGAGTGAGGTGTTCTGTAGCGCCAGCGTGAAACCCGCCAGCGCGCCGGTCAGTTCCACCAGTGCGTCGTTCAATCCCAGCACCATCGAACCGACATAGCGCAGGCGCTCTTCATCCAACATATCAATGAGGGCTTCTTCGTGAGCCTCCTCCTCATGCATCACGACTTCTGCCTCTGGAATGTTCGCAATCATCTGGCTGTACCCGGCTTGCGCTTGCGCCTCTCCCTGTTCCAGCAACCTGATGGCGAAGGTGAAGCCAAAGACCCGTGTGAGCAGCGAGTAGAAGGTGATAACGTGTCGTTGCGGCTTAACCTCGGTCTTGGTGTAATGGCGCCAGATATTGTAATGGCGTTGCTCTGCTTTGGCGATATCTTCGAGCACTTTTTGATTCTCTGGTTGTTTCATCTTCTGAGCGAGTCGGTGATAAATCTGCGCGCCGTTGATCTCAGATTGTTGCCAGTCGAGTAGCTGCTTCCGGAGTCCTGGAGTGAGTTCCATAGATAAATTTCCTTTCATAGGTGATTTGCGGATCGGTGTTCAAGAATTCGGAAGGATCATTGCATGCGTTTGAGAATACGTTGCATGAGCAGGGTCAACCAAGGAGAAGGGACTTTCTTCTGCCCAAAGTCCCACGCCTTCCACGCCTGCCAGATGGATTCCGGTGTGTATTTTCCGTCGGCATCGGCTTTGGTCAGGGCAACATCGAGCATGGTGTGGAGACGTGGATCGTTGCGCGCCCAGGCAAATTGCGTGAGCACATCCAGCATATGGACGATATCGTACCATACCATGGGAGCCTTGAGCTTGCAGAAATCAGTCCCCATGTAGAAGATGTACGGGTGGCTTTGGCGGCGCGTTTCCCATAATGCAAGCGCCGCCTCAACGCCGTTGCGAACTGCTGTGCTTTCGCGCCAATCTTCAAATTGCGCCAATGCCTTTAGCGTGATGAGATTGGCATAGGGGCAGGGGTCCTCTTTGCGTCCAGGACCGCGCCACGTTCCCATCTCTGGAGAGACGGCGCAGGGCCAACCGTTCTCACGTCCCAGCCCTGCTAGATGCGCTGCAGCAGCGCGCATGCGGGGATCATCGCGTAGCCCGAACTTCGACAGGGCGTAGACCAGCGAGGGGGCATCGCAAAGCGCCCATCCCCATACTTCCTCGCCTGTGCCGCCATAGGCTGGGGAGACCTTCCCCAACATCTGGAACGGTCCCTGCGCGCTTTGATGTTCCATGACGCGAGCGGCGATCTCGGCGATGGACGGATCATTCACAGTCAATCCCAGATCCGCGGCAAAGACGAGTTTGTGAAGTGCAGTTCCTGCAGATTTGTGACTGGTGAGGATCCCTCCGGGCCAGAGCAGCAAATCCGCGATTAGGGACTCCACCAACGGATGTTTTAGCATTTCCGTGCGTGCTTGCTGCACCTTGGCTGTGTTTTCTGGCTCTTCCAGCAGGTCACGCCGTGTGCGGTAAGCCGTCCAGGGATGGCTGGAGAGAAGCCAGTCATTTATGGAATCCATGTTCACCTCTACTCGTTGATTGGTTAAGCGCTTACTGGATTACAAGTTCCGTGTTCAGTCTGATGTTGCCTTGGCCTTACCTGCTTCGCTTAGGGCCATTTCCGCCGAGCGGCTGAGCGTTTTGATAAATGCCATCCGCCGGAATCTCAGCGCGCTCCAATCTTCATCCACCGCTACCTGCCGTACCGGCTCGAACCCCGCCCTTCCGAGTGCTTCCCAACCGGTATCGCGGTTGAAGGCGCACTTGTATTTTCTGGAGGTGCTTTTGGGGTAAGCATACCAGAGTGTGACATCACCTTGGGCTTTGGGGACGATGGCGTTCACCGTCGCCGCGATGGCTTCGAGGGTGGTCACAAAGACCAGCGCGAATGTGATTTCGGATGCGGCACCGGTGTCTCGTAGCACGGTGACCTGACTCAATGCTGCGAGCTCTGGTTCGAAACTTTCTGGGGCATTGAGCACTACAATCTCTGGCTGAACTTTGAGATTTAGTTTGCGAAAGAGCGGTGTCATAAATGTGACCTCGTTTAGTGTTGAGTGATGCCTGCTTTGCACCTCGAGTTAATTATAGACCCGGTTTGGGGATATCAAAGGGGGCGCTTCTCATCACGTCTGGGATTCCCCGAAGACGCGGTATTGCTGCGGCAATACTGCCGCTGCAGTATTGCCGCGTTATGAAGAAATCGCGACACGGCATTGCCGCGTCGCGATTTCTTCAAGCTTCATTCAGCCGCTAAGGGTTATGGATAGCTGCGCAGAGTCAGCGGCAGATAGACTTTGCGCGCCTCGATGGTGATGCTGTGCTCGTGTTGCACGCCGCCCGGTGTACAGGCATTGACGGCGGTTACTCTGACAGTCTTGGGACCGAAGGTGGTGTACGTGTGGTTCACTGAAGCATTCGTCGTGGTCGTCGTTTGCCCATCGCCGAAGGCCCAGGTCACGCTGACCGGCATCGTTGCGTTATAGGGAGCGTAGACAACTGTGAAGGTGACCGGTGCATTGACCAACAGGTTGGCAGCGGGCACCGTTGTGAAGTTCACGCTCGTCAGTGGGGTGCAATCCGAGCTAATCGAAATCGTCACACTCTTGGAATGGGTGAAGTCGCAGCCATCGGTAACAGTGAGAGTGGCGATGTACATGCCGGGTGTGATATATGTGTGGATGGGATTTTGCTCCGTGCTGGTTTCACCGTCGCCGAAGCTCCAGAACCAGCTGATGATGTCGGAGCCATTGGTGGTTGAAGCGTCCGTGAACGTGATAGGCGTGCCTTCTACAACGCTAGTAGCGCTGGCAGTGAAGTCTGCAACCAGTGTGGGGGCGACGATGGCGAAGCTCACCGGCGCGCCTACGGTGCTCGTCACACCTTCAGCGCTGCTGAGCACGGCGTAGTCGTCGTTCGTGAAGGCGCCGGTCGTGCAGGGTAATACCCCGCTGAACCAGCCGTGTTCCATGCCGCCCAGTTTCGCCAGCGTTGCAAACGTCCACTGGACTGCACTGCCCACTTGAGTACCATCGCTTGCGGTATAGGTGAAGCCCGTTGGGAATTTGTCGCCCAGAACGACCTCCGTCCCATCCACGTTGCCGATATTGGTGATGGTGAGTGTATAGGTGACCGGCGTTCCGGCGACACGGTTGCTGGCATAGGTCTTGCTCACCTCGAAGTAGGGCAGGGTGATCTCGAAGGACAGGCCATCAACGTTGTCGCTGGTATCCCATTCCGCATCGAGTTCTGGTTCGCTGCTGCCGATGGCGACCTCGTTGATGAAGGTGTCCAGGCCAGTCGCAGTCATTGGAACACGCACGGTGACCCGAATCTCGTTCCATTCTTGCGGATGGAGGTCCCAGAGCTGCCAGATGAGGGTGTTGCCGATTTGTTCTTCGGGATCGTGGTCGCACCATTCATCAGGTGTGCCGCACCAATGCTGCTGTGCGGAGATAAACTCGAAGCCTGCCGGCAGGGTATCCGTGAGAATCCCGTGTCCTTGTAGGGTCCACCATTGTGCGTGACCGACCTGAGCGTTGCCAAACGCCAGTGTGAACGTGATCAGTTCGCCCGGTCGTGGTTCGCCCGTGAGCCCCTTTTCCACCCACAGCATCGGCCCAGTAATCAGGGCGTAGGAGGAACTGTCGTCCTCGGGGTAGGCATCACCCGAAACTGGTGCGACGAAGACCGTGTTGGTGAGTGCCAGACCGGGGGTGACCGGGGTTGCCATCATGGTGTTGAAGCTGAAGTCAATTCGGTATCCGGGATGCACGTCCTCCAGTGTGAATTGGAACCAGTGCTCCGCTGGATTCTCTGTGTAATCCGCTACGCGCCCCCAGTCGGTGTTCACGCCGCCTTCCAGTGTCATGAGCAACGGATAGGTATCGGTGATGATCGCTTGTGCGATGGGTTCATCGCCCACGTTCTCCACACGGAACTGGTACCGGGCATGCCCTGGACGATCGCCGTGCCAGTCGCCCCACTTTGCCACGCGCAGGTTTGGCCCGTGATTCAGGAGGATTTCGTCCCAGGCTGCGCCGTTGTCTTTACAGTCTTCTTCGCCGGGCAGGCAGGTGATCTCGGCATAGTTGCGCAGCAGCGTGCCAGGGATAGCGTCGGGATCCACCCGCAGGGCGATTTCGAAATCATTGGTAAAGCCGTTATCCAGTCCGTCGAACTCCCACACCACAATTCTATCGGCGATGAGGATAGGAGTAACTGGGGTCGGATTGCCATAAAGATCGTAGCGCCACGCTCCAATTAAGGTGGTGCTGACGGGCAACGTGTCCGTGATATAAAAGGTCCCTATCACGGGGATATTGCCGTTGTTTTGGTGGTGGATGTTGTAGCGCAACTCGCCGCCGGGGACAAGCTGTCCCCAGTTCCACCATTTGTCGAGGTACAGGTTGAGGTGTGGTTCGTCCACATTGCCCCACCACCAGGTTTCGTTGTCGTCGGGGCTCAGGTCATTGGCCGCGGCGATGACGGCGCGATTCCACACTTCCAGACCGGGCTGGGTTGCTGGGTCCACCGCGGCGCGAACGTAGATCTCCTGGCACCAGTAGCCAGGGACGGTGGGGCGTGAGACGACCAGCTCGTGGTCACTGTGGCTCACTTCAACCCAACCTGGATATTGCCCCCACCAGGTCTGCAGCGTCATCGAGGGGTGCAGCGTATCGGTGAGGACGATTTCGGCGCTGGCGGTGGAGCCATTGTTGCAGGTGTTCACGGTGAAGATGACGTCATAGCCAGCGGCGGGATTGCCGGTCCAGGCCTGCTTGCCCACGTTGAGATAGGTATCATTTTCGAAAACTTCGTCGCTCCACTCGCTGCGTTTCTC
Organism: Anaerolineae bacterium; assembly: GCA_026645815.1. Classification (GTDB taxonomy): domain Bacteria; phylum Chloroflexota; class Anaerolineae; order B4-G1; family SLSP01; genus JAAZNO01. The sequence continues at coordinate 5,551 of JAPKMR010000134.1, forward strand.
CCCCTCGTCACCCTGATCGAAGGGATTGCTCGTGGCGATCTCTGCCGTGTTCGTGACGCGTTCGCCGGCAGTTGCGTTGATCTGTGCAAAGACGAAGATGTGGCTCCGCTCCCCTGGTGCGACCGTACCCACATGGATGGCTACCTGATTGCCACCGCCTGTAAGCGGTAAGCCCGAGGTATCGGTGATGTAGGTCATCCCTTGCAGTGTGTCAGTGATGATGACATCCTCGGCGGGAGCGTCACCGTCATTGTGGTATTGCACATGGAAGACCGTGTTGCCGCCCTCGCCGACGACATTGCCATCCATCCACTTTTCGATGCGCAGATGCGGCGCGGGGTTAGCGAGGTACGTGAGCACGGAGTTGCCCTCCGGTTCGGTGTAGCGGACCGCCACATTCTGCCCCGGGGTGATATCCCACATGCCGTTGAAATCACAGAAGAAGGCGCCGCCGTCGGGATCCACGTTGAAGACGTCGATTGCCGGCGCGTCTTGTTCATGGATTTCGCAGCTCACCCGCAGCCCTTCGGTGAACCAGGGCACATCCAGGGTTCCGGACACCACATCAGTGTCCACGTTCAGGTTAGCATTGATGGTCCCGACATGCACGGCAGCACTGTGGCCGTTATCCAGCATGGCGTATGCAAAATCGCCGGGTTCGATGTCAGGTTGTTCAGGGACCCACTGGTGGTGATGCGTCGAGAAGCCGCTGTTTCCGCCCCACCAGGGCCAGGTGGCAGTGGTGACTTCAACCGTTGCTTTGATCTCGGCCAAGGGGTTGGTCGCGGTGACCCAGCCGGTATGTCCGGGTTCGTAGTTCGCATCCACCCCATTATTGCCGTAGTTCACGCTGATGAGCAGGTCAGGATTGACCAACCGGTGATGGAAGCCGACCCAGGCGTAGTCAATCTCAGTCCAATAGCCCACATCCCCCTGTGCGCCGCGTGGAATATCGGGATAGTCTGCGCGGTAATGCCCCTGTGCATCAGTCTCTACCTGTTGTTGGGGGAAGCCCCACAGATCTACCTGGACGGTTTCGTGATCCAGATGATCAATTTGCCCCCAAACGGTATCGGTGATGGAGGAGCTATAGCCGGTGAAAGGATCAGGAACATGGATGACGACCGGCAGCAATCCTGCACCCGCCGTGATGGTGATCACATCTCCCGGATCGAAGGTATCGGGGAAATTCGATTCATCCCAGCAGTCGCCATACGTCATCTGCGCCAGTGCTGTGGTGACTGTAACCGGTCCATGTGGCGCGCAGCCCCAGATGTGGGTGCGGTAGACATCGATGTCTACCCAGTCGAGTTCACCACCGCTGAAAGCAACATCGTCGTAGACGTTGTCTGTGGGATCGGCATCGGTTGGCGGTGTCGTAATCTCCACCGTGTTAGTAAACCAGTGTCCAGGAACGCCCGGTTCATCCAGGTTGGCGTTGAATTCAAGATTGCCACCCTCACCGGGATCCAACGTGTCGAATTGCCATGCCAGCATGTTGCTGCCGAGCGATTGGGTCACTAACCGCCCCCAATCCCAATTCAGATTCCACCAACCATCCCAGGTAGTGCCGGTCGGCAGCGTGTCGGTGATCCAGACATTGGTTACACTTTCGTCGCCCACGTTCCAGAAGTATACTCGGTAGCCGATTTGTCCATCGCCGTTCCACCAGTGCTCTTTGGTCACGCGCAGGTTGGGTCCGTTATCAAAGACTTCCACGGTGACGCACCGGATGTTGTCTTCCTGCCAGCTGTCATCCTCGCCGCCGCTGATGGTGACGCAGTTTGTAAGCAGGGTCCCCGGTGTAACCTCGCTGTCAATATCCACGCTGAAATCGAAGCCAAAGCCATCGGAGACGGGCAGCTCTCCCAGGCTCCAGCCGATGGCATCTCCCATCGTGTCCGGAGGGAAGTCTTGCCCATCGTGCCGTTGCGCGCTGCCGGGTTGATAGGCGGTATCAGCAGGAAGTGTGTCGGTGATCCAGACATCGGGCATCGGCATGTTACCAGTGTTCCAGAAATCGGCGCCATAGCGCACCCAGCCTCCTGGCACCAACGCTCCGCCCACAAGCCATTTGCCCACGTTCAAGTCGTAGCGTGGCAGGCCGACGTGCGCATCCTGGTTGAGGCGTTCGTTATTATCAAGAAACACGTCATCGGCGATAGTGAGCTGTACGTAGTTGCTCACCGTGTCGTTCTGCGGTGCGTCCCCATCCAGCTGCAAGCGCAGGTGAATGGTGTCACAAAAACCGCCGGGGAAGCCTTCGGTCATGAGCGCAAACGTCCCTGCGGGTGCAGCAACTTCCTGCCAGCCTGCCGCCCAGTAACTGTCATTGTGCCAATGCACGACCGAGGTGTATGCCGGAAGCGTGTCGCTGAGCACCAGCGGTCCAGCCATCGCGCCCCGGTTATTGCAGACTTGAATGTCGTAGACCATTTCTTGTCCGGGGGTAGGATCGCCTGGACTGGGCC
>JAPKMR010000135.1 GCA_026645815.1 Anaerolineae bacterium
ACCAATACAGCCGGTCTGCGTCACCGCTACATCGGTCACCTTCTGCTTCTCCAACTCGCCGAGGATCGCCGTCATGGTGTCGCGTGCGCCCGCTGCAATTCCACAGGTTCCCATCGCGACCACAACGCGCACCCGCACGCCCTCAGCGCTCATGCGACGACGTTCCAATGCCCGCTCTTTAATCTTTTGCAGTTCTTCCAAACTCTTCATGGCTGTTCCTCCATTGTATTAATCATGGTAGTCTTAATTTACAGATCAAGAATTACAAGGTGTCAATCAGATAAATCTCACTTAGCACCCGTAACGATTCCTCAATGTTAAGGATAATCAAATTTACCCCGCTTTGATACCGTCCACAGAAGTATCCAGCAGATGCTGAGAGAGCTCCTGAAAGAGCATCACTCGTACTTCCGCAAAGATTTCGAGACATCAGCCGGGCTGACTCGCCCCAGGATATCCTCATCAATCATCACCACCGGCGCCTGCGAGCAAGCCCCCACACAGCGACAAATCTCCAGAGTAAAGCGATTATCCTCAGTAGTCTCGCCCATCTTGACGCCCAAGACCTGCTGGTATTTCTCAATCAACATGGGTCCGCCACGCACATAGCAAGCAGTGCCCAGGCAGATGCTGATCTTGTGCCGTCCCAGAGGGGTCATGCGAAAAGAAGAGTAGAAAGTCAAAACGCCGTAGATATGGCTCAGGGGTACCCCCAGGGCTTTGGCGATATACGCCTGCATCGGGGGGGAGATATAACCCACCTTTTCCTGCACCAGGGTCAGCACCAACATCGTCGCGCCGGGGCGGTCGTGGTTGGCGCTCAGCACCTCATCCATGGCGCTCTTTTCTTCAGGGATCAAAGTCACATCCACAACCGTCGTTAAGTCCATGTTTGGATTTACACTCATCGTCTCACCTCAATTTACAGGGTTTCCGTTTATCAGTGCGATTACAGCAGGCTATGCAATCAAAACGCCATCAACATCGCTTGCGGGTTTGCAATCAGTGTTTCCAGACACTTCCTGGATCGTTGCCATAATCCGCGTAGCAACTGCGCGAGCCAAAACCTGAGTTTCTGGTGAAAGCCCTTCACCGAAATCAAAATCGTGCCCGCGAATAGAAAACAACACAGTACGTGGGGCATGTCCGTAAAGTTGTTGCGCTAATGCCAACACCGTCGAAGGGTGAAATTGATGCGAGACAAAAGGCTGTGTATATGCGGCATCCAAACGCACCTCACGGATGGGGTCAGGCAAATTCCCTACATGCGCATCCACAAAGATCAGCAGCTCGTAATCCTTGATTGTTTCTGCCAATTCTGGCGTCAGTTGATGCAGCACAATGGTATCTACAGCTTCTCCCAACGTATCAAAACCATCATCCAACGGCTCCAATGGCAAGAGTCCCAGTGTCACACGCACCAGGTTCACAACATAAGGACCTACACCATCATCCCGGCGGAACTGATTACCAAAGCCCACAATCAAAACGTGTTGATTATTGTTCATGAAGCCCTTTAGAGGCAACCGCCAACATCACACACGCACAAGCGGCTTTCGTTGGCGGTCGCGTATTAGCGATAAGCGTCAATCAATCACGCTTCAGCACATCCAGCACTGCACCATCGGGACCGATGAGCTCAATCTGAATGGGCATCTGTCCCATGGCGTGCGTAGAACAAGAAAGGCAGGGGTCATGCGCACGAATGGCATGCTCAACGCGATTCAACATGCCCTCAGTGAGCCTCTTGCCATCCACATAACGCTTTGCAGTCATGTTGACCGAATGGTTCATCGCCCAGGCGTTGCCTGCTGTAGCCACAATCATATTCACCTTAGTGATAATTCCCATCTGGTCGGTCCAGTAATGATGGAATAGTGTGCCACGCGGCGCTTCCAACACGCCCACACCCTCGCCGGTAATCTGACCAAAAGGTGCGACCACATCCGTGCCCATGATGTCAGGATCGTCCATCAACTCCTTGAGGCGCTCCAGAGCATACACTGTCTCAATCAGCCGTGCATAGTGATAATACAGCGTCCCTTCAACCGGTTTGCCGCCGTTGATCTGCTTCCAGATCTGCATCTCGCTCTGTGCGATGGGCGTGCTGATATGTGTCGCCACATTGAGACGCCCCAATGGACCCACGCGATAGATGCCGTTCTCATAGCCGCGCTTCTTGTAATAAGGCGCCTTGAGATATGTGTAAGGGTTGACGTGCTCAGCAATGTAGTCCAGATAATGCGCCGGATCAAACAGTTCCAGGAATGAGCCATCTGCATCCACCATCTTCAGTTGCCCATCGTAGAGCTCCAATGCGCCATCTGGCTGCACAAGCCCCATATAAGCTGAGGGGAAAACAGCGAACTCTTCCATCATCTGATGATTTTCTTGCATCCAACTTTTGAGGAAAGAGATTCCTACCATCGCTGTTGCAATGTGGTCGTCAACTTCGTGTAGAATCCATTCACGGTCGGCGGGATTCAGAGGCCGTGTCACGCCACCAGGTACGCCAAAAATCGGATGCACCCGCCGTTCACCCAATTTGCGTATGACTTCCTGTCCGAAAGCGCGCAATTTGACGGCTTTCACCGCCAAATCAGGGTTGGCGCTGATGACACCGCCCACATGACGCACCTTTGGGTCGGCATCAAAACCGACAATAAAATCTGGGCCCGCCAGCTCGAAGAAGTGCATACCGTGAGATTGGACGATCTGCCCCATGTGCATCAGTTCACGCAGGCGATGGGCAGTAGGAGTCGGTTTCACGCCCGCAACCACATCACAGGCCTTGCTTGCCGCAAGGTGATGGCTTACCGGACAAATGCCACAGGTGCGCGGTGTGATCTGAGGCATTTCATAGAACATACGACCTTCACTGAACTTCTCGAAGCCGCGGAATTGCTCGACATGGAAGTAGGAATCGCTGACCTTTCCATCCTCTCCTAGGTAGATAGTGATTTTCGCGTGTCCCTCAATGCGGGTCACAGGTGAAATGGTAATTTTCTCAGCCATTGTATGTTTTACCCCCCGTCCATACCATACTTCAAGACCTTGCCCTCAAGTTTCGGCATCCGGCCTTCCAACAATTCGGTCAGCACGTACCAAATCGCATCAGCAGTAGGCGGGCAACCGGGCAGGTAGATATCCACTGGCACCACTTCATCCACGCCACTGACTTTGTCAGTCAGAGGCGCCAGATCCTCGTGGACTGGGATCTCGCCATCCACGGTGCTCTCTGTCTCAATATAGCCACGCCGCAACACCTCTTCTGTGGGGAAGAAGTTTCGCATGGTACAGATGCCCCCCGTCACCGCGCAGTCACCCATAGCAATAAGCAACTTCGCACGCTCGCGCATCTCGATGGCTTCATGCTTCTCGTCCTCATTGCCGATGCCCCCGGTGAGAATGCCAACATCAACACCCTCTTCGGGTGGGTGCTTAAGATCCGTAATCGGCGAGGAGGTCAGCTCAATGTGTTTGAACAGCTCAACGATGCGCTCGTCAATATCCAAAAACGACATATGACAGCCAGCACACGCCTCCAACCACCCTGTTGCAACTTTGATTTTACCCATGGTCGCTCCTTTTAACAGTGGCAACTCATTGCGCTACCCCAGCAGCGCCAGTAATTGCCCCAATACCTCCGCCTCATCGCGGACCCCCGCCGGTGCAGGCAGCACCACGTTCAACGGCTTAATCACACCATCAAGATTGGTAATATGACCTGTGCGCTCGGACCAGATGGGGGTTGGGAGCACCACATCGGCCTGTTCAGCCAGCGGCGAGAAGTATGCAGCCTGCACCACCTTGAAGCCTGCCTTCAGCTGCAGTGTCTCCTCCGGCGCCTGCTCGCCCAGCATGATATACGCCACATCGGTCTTTGTCGGGGCTAACGGGGCCAATCCGGCGGCCTCGGCGCCCTTGCCATTGGACGCTGGATCAAGCGCCAGGAAATGCAGTTTATCCCCCAAGGGTTTGAGTGCAGCAATGACTTCGGGCCTCAATCCCACGCTGTAAACCAACACGACCTTCTCCGCAGCAGCGGCAGCCTGGGCGACCACACCAGCCTGTGCCGAAGCCAGCGTCATCGCAGCGCGTGCGCTGAGGGCGTTCTCGCCATCAGTGATTACAGCAACAGGCACACCTTTATCGGCAGCACGATGGATGAAGTAACCGATAACGCGCTGGTAATCCAATGGATGCGCCCCAGCCACAATGATGAAATCAGCCTCCAACACATCCGCGACCCTGGCAGGCGTACCATAACCCAACGTCAGGGCTGCTGGTTCGAGCCGTCCAGCCTTGCCACCGGCCTTGGCAATGAGCTTCGCAAAGGCTGCCAACGCCTCATTGGTAGTTGCACAGGCTGCAAGCCCTTGACAGGAACCGCTCTTGAGTTTCTCCGCTACCGCGGCGAAGGCCTCATTCCAGGAAACCTCAACCAGTGCACCATCTTGACGGAGCAAAGGCTTGGTCACCCGCTTACGCTCTTCATATAGCGGCTTGAAACGTCCATCCACACACAGCAAGCCATCATTCGGCTCAGAACCCCAAATACCATCCACACGCAGCAGGCGGTTGTAGCGGGTAACCACATCCAACTCACAACCAACGCTGCACTGCATACAGGTTGTAGTCGTATGTGACACATCTTTCTCACGTCCGCCGTAGGCGCTCCTGGCATCTACCAGAGCGCCAGTGGGGCATACCTGCAAACAGGTGCCGCACTCCACGCAACTGGAGGCGCCGAACGGGACATCCAGGTCTGCCACCACCATGGTCTTGGCGCCGCGATTGCGCAGGTTGAGTGTGTGATTGGCTGCAATCTCACTGCAGGCACGGATACAACGCGAGCACAGGATACAGCGGTTATGATCCATGATGAAGTATTTGCGCGAGGCATCCACGCTGAGCTTTTCGAAGGGCCGCGGATAAGTCCAGTGATCCAGTCCGTGCGCGTAAGCTTGATCTTGTAATTCACAATTGCCGCTCATCTGGCAATACATGCAGTAATGGTTGCGCTCAGAGAAGAGCAGTTCCAGCACGAATTTGCGCAAACTGGTTGTCTTGGGAGTATGCGTCAGAACCTTCATTCCCTCAGTAACCGGTAGCGTGCATGAGGTTTGCACGTTGCGCATCCCTTCAACTTCAACCACACACATGCGGCACGCGCCCCAATTGGAGAGCGCCGGATGATGACAGAGCACCGGAATATCAATGCCGGCGGCTTTTGCCGCCTCCAGCACCGTCTGACCACTCTGCGCCACAATCTCCTGCCCATTGATGATCAAATGTACTTCGCTCATGAGTATCTTCACTCCTTGAAATAGGTCCTTGGTGAAGCAGCTTTTGCCAGGCGCTGCTGTTAATACTTGATACAAGCCTCAAATTCATCACGGAAGAAACGTAATCCAGTTAGAATTGGCACTGGCGCCGCCTGCCCCAAACCGCAGAACGAAGTTTCCTGCACATAACTGGCTATCTCTTCAAGGCGTTGCAGATCAGTGGACCGGGCATGGCCTGTTCGCAATCGCTCCAGCGCTTCCAGCATCTGTGCTGTTCCGACCCGGCACGGCACGCACTTACCGCAAGATTCACTCTTGAAGAAGCGCACCAAAACATAAGCCAGGTCCACAACATCTGTGTCTTCATCACAAATCAGAAGTGCGCCGCTACCCAGAGATGCACCCTTCGCCGCCATACTGGAGAAATCCATAGGGGTATCCAATAACTCCACCGGGATGATACTGCCCGAGGCGCCACCGGTTTGCGCGCATTTAAAAACCTTACCGTACCGCATACCGCCGCCGTAGATCTCGATGACCTCACGCAGCGTGATTCCCATAGGCACTTCAATCAAGCCCGTGATATTCACATCACCAAGCATCGTGTAGACTTTGGTCCCGGGGCTGCTCTTCGTCCCAATGGAACGGAACCATTCCGCACCGTTGATGATAATCGGCGGAATGTTTGCCAGAGTCTCTACGTTATTGACAACCGTCGGCTTATCACGGAAGCCGCACACCGTCGGATATGGCGGGCGGATGCGTGGTGTGCCGCGTTTGCCTTCCAGGCTTTCTAGCAACGCAGTTTCCTCACCGCATACGTAAGCCCCCGCCCCCGCGTGAACATGGATGTAGAAGGAGAAGCCGCTCTCCATGATATTCTCACCCAGCAGGCCATATTCCTCAGCCTGCTGAACGGCATGTTCCAAACGTTCGCGCGCCTGCCCATATTCACCGCGAATGTAAACCCAACCCTCATGCGCACCCACAGCATACCCGGCTAGCGCCATACCCTCCAAAACCGCATGTGGGTCGCCCTCCAAGACCAAACGATCCTTGAAAGTCCCAGGTTCCGATTCATCAGCATTGCAGACTACATATTTCTCGCCAGGCTGATTGATTACGAAACTCCACTTGAGTCCGGTTGGGAAACCGGCGCCACCACGGCCTTGCAACCCAGAATTCTTAACCGTCTGCAAAACATCGGCCGGTTTCATTTCAGTAAGAGCTTTACCTAACGCAAAATAACCATCATGTGCAATATAGTCATCAATGCTAGAGGGGTCAATCAAACCGGCGCGGCGCAGCACCACACGCTTTTGCGCGTAAAGCGCCCCTGCCCGTCCTGGGAGATGCGCGATTTGACCAGAGAGAGCCTCGGGAGGCGCTAGCAAATGCTCCACAATCCGGCCTTTGTACAGATGTTCCTGAACGATGTAGGCCCCATCCTCTGGTCGGACCGCACCGTAGCGCGTACCCTCAGGAAACACAATGACGATGGGCAGCGCATCAGTCCGATCCACATGCCCCATGTAGCTTACCTGAATCTCATTCTCCAACCCCAGGTAGGAGAGCTCTGCCTCCATTGCCATCCGGGTTTCTTCAGCGCCACGAGCCATGCTGAGCGCATCACCGGAAATCAGCACGTGTGCACGTATCATGCTCCACCTCCTGCACGGTCTCGATCAGCAATCTGCGCCAGAATCTGCCGTACACGCTCGGGAGTGAGATTGCCGTAGATTTCATCATCCACCAACATCACCGGACCAACGGCGCAAGCGCCAATGCAACTGGTGGTCAACAATGTCCACTGCCCATCAGGCGTCGTCGCACCAAATCCAATTCCTAACTCATGCTCCAGCGCTTTCCAAACTTCCTGACCCCCAGCCACATGGCACGGGGCGTCCTGACAAAGTTTGATGACGTGCTTGCCGCGCGGTTCCAAATCAAGCATGCTATAGAAACTAGCAACACTAAGCACATGGCTGCGCGGTAACTTGAGAGCATCCGCAACCAATGCCAGCGTTTCCATGCTCAAGTGGCCCAATTCTATGTTGAGCTCTCGCAACATCTCCACCAACGCCTCGGAGTCATTCCCAAAGCGCAGCAGCACTCGTTGTACCGTTACAGTCAGATCTTTTTCCATGCTGCCTCCTTGTCAATCAATCTTCACGGCATCTACTGGACACACCTGCGCACAGATGCCACAACGGACGCAGATCTCAGGATCAATAACGTGAGCCTGTTTGACTTTACCAGTGATGGCGTTGACCGGGCAGTTGCGCGCGCAGCGCGTACAACCAATGCAGGTCTCTGCCTCAATCCAGTATTTGATCAACGGCTTGCAGACTTTTGCCGGACAGCGTTTCTCATAGATGTGCGCCTCATATTCATCGCGGAAATGCTCGATGGTACTCAGCACAGGATTGGGTGCACCCTGCCCCAGACCACACAACGAACCGACGCTGATTTGCGCCGCCAGTGTCTGCAGTGTTTCAATGTCACCCGGCTTACCCTTGCCGGCGCAGATGTTGTTGAGGATTTCCAGCATGCGCCGGGTCCCCACACGGCAGGGTACACACTTGCCGCACGACTCATCTTGCGTGAACTCCATGAAGAAGCGGGCGATATCCACCATGCAGGTGTCTTCGTC
>JAPKMR010000136.1 GCA_026645815.1 Anaerolineae bacterium
CTATAACGATGGGCTGACCTGGGCGAAACTGGCTGCCAGCCTGGCCCAATATCTGATATTGGGAGTACTGGCATGGCTGCTTTTCCGCCGCGGCATGCACAGGAGGCTGGCGAATGGGTAGGAGGAAAACCAAATTCACCGATACCCTGGTGGTTGCCAGGATGTCGCTTTCGGCATGGGCGGATTCACCCCGCGGGGCTTTCGTCCTCCTTGCGATGGCCATGATGTGCTACGGCGCGCTGCGTGAACTTCGCATGGCCATGCTCCCCATGGGATATGGCATCACCTGGGCGGAAGCGTCCCTGTTCGCGTTCCATCGGCAATCCTTGCTTGCGGGCACCCTGTTCCTGCTTCTGATGACGGATCTGCCCAAGAAAGGCAGCGCCCAGAACTATCAGTTGATCCGCACAAGCCGGGCGCGGTGGCTGAGTGGACAGATCGCCTACTGTATGCTGATGGTCGCAGTATTCGTGGCGGTGATGATCGCCCTTTCCCTCCTGTTCGCCATCCCCATTTTGCAGGCAGGAAATACATGGAGCGACACGACACGAGAACAGCTGGTGTACGCGTTTCCATCGGAAGCGATCTTCCCGCTGGCGACCCGTGAGGCGATGCCGCCGGCGCGCGCCCTCCTCATCAACATTACCCTCAGCGGCGCATACTGGCTGGGATTGGCGTTGCTGATCCTGTTCAGCGGCCTGATCGGGCAGAGCTTGTTTGGGCTCGTACCGGCGATGGTGATACAGCTTCTTCCCTGGATGATCAACACCTTTGTCCAGATGGAGCCGATATATTGGTTTCCCGGCTCTTACGCAACCGTGTTTCACCCGCAGTATGCTCAGTTCCCCGGGAGAGAATTCGCAGCGCTTGCGGTGTTCCTATCAGTCGATTTACTGCTGGTGGGCTTGATGTTCTGGCGGCTGAAACGGGCTGACCTGAGTTTTGTCAGCAATCAGGGAGGTTCTATGATGTGAACGACATGATCATCGTGGAGAACGTCCACAAGCGCTACGGGGACAATCAGGTGTTAAATGGGGTATCCCTCCAGGTGCCTCAAGGGACGATCTGCGGCCTCATCGGCCCAAACGGCAGCGGAAAGACTGTCCTTTTGCGCTGCATCTGTGGTATCACGCCGGTCGATGCAGGCGTTATTGCCGTAGGCGGGTATCAAATAGGAAAACAGCGGGATTTCGCGCCGGATACCGGCCTTTTGCTCGAGGGGCCGGGGTTCATCGGCGCGTATTCGGGGATGAAGAACCTGCGATACTTCATGCAATTGTCAGGGAAGGGCGGCACGGAGGATTGCGAAAAGGCAATGCGCGCCGTCGGCCTGAACCCGGAGGATAAAAAACGGGTGCGGAAGTACTCCCTGGGCATGAAGCAACGGCTGGGTCTGGCGCAAGCCATTATGGAAAAACCCAGGTTGCTGATTTTGGATGAGCCCTTCAATGCGCTGGACAGCGCTGGGGTTCAGGAAATGCGAGATCTCTTCCTTCAGCTCAAGAGGGATGGTGCCACATTTTTACTCACAAGCCATAATGCGCAGGATATTGCTGTGCTGTGTGACACGGTCTATCAGTTTGATGGCGGTGTGGTGAAGGAGGCAGCTAGACCGGGGGCGTAAACTGTTTACCGTGAGATTAACAGAATTATTGCAGTTACCAGAATTGAAGGCATGTGCTGGTTAGCTGCTGACTGTCCGGGGTACTGCATCCCGCCCATGTGATAAACGGACAAGGAAAGGGGTGACACCGTTGAACAACTGAACATAGCACATATCTGCCTTTTCGGAACAATTAATGTCTCATTCTTGAATCGATAAATTCACAATGGAGGAGGATATCATGAATAAGAAAGTGAGTTTCTTGCTACTTCTTGCCCTGGTTCTTGCCGCGTCTGTCTTCAGTATTGCTCTGGCTTGCGACGGCGGACACAGTCGGGAGACCTCCTGGGGAAACCAGGACAAAGTATTCGCCAGTATCTCGGCATGCAGCTGCTCTCCGCGAGCCAACCACTTGTATGCCTCCACGAGGGCGCAAGTGGAAGACCAGTACGGAAACACATACTGGATGAATTGGGTGGAGAGTTACGGAGATAACGTTTCCTACAAATCTTCCACCAGTAATCCGGCCAATCCCATTATCGGTGGCATTGCGCACTTTCGGCATAGCTGTACAACAGGAGGATCTCCTTATACCTATCATCAGCATTACGTGACCATCGTGTAACTTCCCGTGTCCGCCGCCGCGGTAAATACGTGCTGCTGCGGCGGCATTCCTCAATTCGAAAAAGGGAAGGAGCGATGAATGAAACTTCTGCGTATCATTCGGCTGGACATAAAACACTACCTGAGCAGGGAACCCGGCTCGCTGTTCGTCGTGCTGCTCACGCTGTTCTGCTGCTTTTTTGCCCTGATGTGCTTCACCGGAGTAACAGGCGCTGTCTCCCAGGGAGCCAGCACCGCGGCGCGGGTCACAGCCCTTGCTGTGTATCCTGAAGAATCCGTAACCGCTGCGCAGGTCGCCCGCCTTTTTGAGGATGCGCCGCTGGGGCCGATGAACAACGCCTATATGCTGATGCTTGGCACGTCGCCGGAGAATCCCAACATATTCGGATGGAAAGGCACGGCTTTCACGCGCATCCACGCCCTGGAGCCGAACAAGGATTTTCTCACCGAAGAGGAGATTGAGAGTGAAGAAGACGTGCTGATCATGAACTCTGATATGATTGCTGCCCGGAGGGAAAATATGCTGTTGAATGACGTTACTTACCGCGTGTCTTCCCAGCAGTCTTTATCTCCTTACCTGTTTTTCCGTTTTTTTGAAAGCAAGCCGGAAAACTATCTGGGTGGGTTTGCAACCCAAGAACTCGTTATCATGCCGTACAAGACCTTCGTCCGGCACGGATACACTCCGCAGGCAATCGTACTGGACTTGAAAACGCAATACAACGGTGATTTGGAGAACGCGCGCCGCATCATCAGTGGGTACTTCCCTGTCCGGGATGTCTTTATGACGATTTCCGCCACGCAGACCACGGCGGCCGAGCAATCCGACGCATACTTGCAGATCATCATGATAGGGATGTCGCTACTGTCCCTGTCCGGCATCCTGCAAATCTATCGCGGGTGGCTTCGTCAAAGCGGGCGGCAAATCCGTACGTTCTGCCTGTGCGGGGCGACGCCGCGCGGTATCATGGCAGTGCTGTTTATCGAGTGGGTATTGATCACGCTATTCGCGGGGATACTGGCTTACGGAGCGCTGCGGGTGTTCGCAGTACTGTACGGCTATTTTGGCCGGAGCATCGTGTTCCGGCTGTCGCACTTCGCGGCCATCGTGGGGGGCGTGAGCGCGCTGGTTTATGCTGCTTCTACGGACTTAATCGTGCGCCTGAGCGTGTACTGGGCAGACAGGGAGGTGCTGGGATGAAACTGCTGCGCCTTGTCAGATGGGCATACAGCCGGTTCTTCGTTCGGGAAGTAATCATTGTCCTGCAGGTCGCGGCGATGCTGCTGTTGAGCGTGCCCATCGTCAGCCAGCTTGCCAACCTACTGTCCATCATCCGCATGGCGGACGACATCCGCGAACCGGCTTTGTTTTTCGAGTCCGACCAGCATTTCTTTGCGCAATCCTACGTCACTGATGAGGATATGGAGGAACATCTGCATCAAATCACATCCGCAGTGGAACATGTGGGAATGACAGCCTACGCATTGGGGGGCCTGCCAGGCGAGAACACTGATATCTTTTTCTACAACGATGCCCTGGTGGAAATGACTCACTTGCGCGCATACCTCACGGATGACCGCGCCTGGGATGCCAAAGCGCTGCCAGTTGTTGTCAATAAAGGCCTGGCCTCGAAATACCCGGTTGGCTCTGAGATAGAAGCTGACTCCATTTACTTTCCCATCGTCGAAGAGTATCGGTGGAATCCCGACATCCGGTTTGTCGTCGTCGGTGCGGAGGATATTCCCTACTATTACCACTTCTACGGAGGAGCGACCGTCAAGCAGTTGGAGAGCATCGCGCGGGAAACAAATACGGGCTCGAATGCCATGATAGTACTGAGTGGCTTTGATTTTGTGCCAAAGCGGGAGATTGATCCGTCCTATCTCCTGTTCACGGAGGATTCGCCGGAAAACATCGAGCAGATCAATCAAATGATCAGCGAAGGTTCCGCTTCGTCGTTTTCCGCCATGCGCCGCCAATCCCTGTTTATGATTCTGGCCGCAAATCCCATACCCTTCGTCCTCGCGCTGATGATGGTGTTCCTGTGCGTGGGCAGCGTTGCCTCCTACGCCTACGTGAGCATCATCAGCTACAAGCGGCGCTTCGCCGTGTACTACCTGTGCGGCATGAGTCGGGCGCGGGGCCTTGTCATCACCTTGTCGTCCCTCGCGCTGCTGCTGCTTGTCGCGCTGGCGGCCGCGGCAGCGCTGCTGCCTTTCACGGTTGACAAGGTGGACTACTCCAAATACTGGGGCGTGGCCGCCCTGCTGCTGGTCATCTATGCGGCAGGAGCGCTCACCGCCGCACTGCGCTACCGGGGCCTCGACCCCATCCAGATGCTGCACCAGAACGAATAGCGGGAGGAAATACAATGTCGCTGCTAACGCTCAATTATATCACTATGGTCTACAACCAGGGCAAGCCCAACGCGGTCAAGGCGCTATCGGACGTCAGCCTGACCATCGGGGCGGGAGAGATGGTGGCGGTGGTGGGCGCTTCCGGCTCCGGAAAAAGCACACTGCTGCATATCCTGGGCGGGCTGCTACGTCCTACCTCCGGCACCTATATCGCTGGGGATCAGACTGTCTCGGCGCATTCGCCAGGGCAAATGGCAAGGTTTCGCAATGAGAAAATTGGCTTCGTACTCCAGGATTTCGGCCTGCTGGAGGAGCGGACAGTGCTGGAGAACGTGAGCCTGCCAATGCTGTTTTCGCCCAAGCCCATGGGCAATTATGCGGATGCCGTGAAAAGTAAGCTGACCCTTCTGGATATGGAGCCATACCTGAACAAACGGGTGAGCCAACTGTCCGGCGGGCAGAAGCAACGCGTGGCGGTTGCCCGTGCACTGATCATGGACCCGCTGGTCATCCTGGCCGACGAGCCGACGGGCGCGCTGGATTCAGCCAACGCCATTCAGCTGTTTGAGTTGTTCAGGTCCTTGTGTAACGATGGGCACACCCTGGTTGTTGCTACGCATGACATGGACCTCGCCGCGCAGTGTGATCGGGTCATCCGGCTTGCCGATGGCCGGGTCAGCCCGGCGGCGTAGGACGGACGCGGAGATGCTAGGCGTTTCATTCTCGGTTAATCGGTTTGAAAGTAGGCGGGCACTCCCCCATCAGGCCTGCCCGTGCCGATGGTCGCCACCTTGAAGTAGTAGCTGCTACCATTGGTCGCGTGCGAGGTCACAGTCAGTGATCCGCTTGTGGCGGTGATGATCACCTTGTTGCGAACATCCGTTGAAAGTACCTGGGGGGTAAGTTGGGGTCTTGCAGGGTAAGCTTGCATGGCCGGTGAAAACCGGTTATTGTCTCTATAGAGAAGCGGCCTCAAATAACATGAAGCCATCACGATTTTTGAACCATATAGGTCCAATGAAGCAACTGGATTCACAGAAGCTTTTGCTAGCAGGCAAGATCTGGTAACGATGTTTCGTTTTATTAACAAAGAAGGAAGGCGTTTCAAGTTTGAGACAATTTATGAAGTCAGACATCAAAGTTCCAGCGTTCTCCTTGCGCCTACTGAATGAAAGGGGTAGGAAAAATGATTCCACATGCTTACAATCGATTTGCAACTTACCAATATGGACTGCAATATGCTTACAACTACAACACCTCCCAATACAATACAATTACGGATAATGATTGCGCTAACTTCGTTTCGCAATGTCTTAGTGCTGGCGGTCTACAATTCAAGACTTATGGTGGGTATACATGGTATTATTTAAGTGGCAGTTCTCCAAAGTCATGGAGAGGTGTTGACAGCATGCTTGAGTTCTTCAGGAAACCATTTGGAAATACGAGATTTACTCTCTCCTTCCCCGCTACACCCAGCACGTTGAAACGTGGAGATGTTGTTTTTACTGTTTCTGATGGCACTCCAGGTTCCGTAAGTAGAGATCCCACACATGTATGCATTATTAGCAGGGATGTAGCTTCAGCGGGGGGCGTCTTTGTGTTTGCTCATACATCAGATAAACGGGATGAACCACGAACATTGGGAGATCGTGTTTCGCTTTGGGTGAAACTAAGTGACAGTTATTACGATGAATATGACAGTATTGCCTTTGTTGACCAACAGGACATGACAACAGCGAGCGCATACCTCAATGCTGATGTGGTGTCTAAATACGAAACGCCGCTTGTAGTTCGGACGGAGGTGAAAAATATCCAAACCCGTTTAAACTACTTAGGCTTCAATGCTGGCGTTGTGGATGGGAAGTACGGAAATACTACAAGACTCGCGGTTGAAGCGTTTCAGCGGGCGTTTAGACGTTATGCGCTGGCAGTTGATGGCAAGGCGGGCCGACAAACGAAAGAAGCCCTTTCATTTCCTGCAGGTTCCTAAATCCTGATTTGCTAGATAAAGTTCGAGTGAATCTCTTCGAGAGGAGATGGTGTGAGCATGATGAAGCGGCTAATGCGCCTTTGCCTTTTAACTTTTCTGTTAATTCCATTTGTTGTACATGCATCAGCATACCAAGAGCAAGGCATTATGAGTAAGGAGGGACTGAATATGATACAAGCCTTAAATGACAACAGGAATATCCGTGTTAGTAAGGAATTAATTATCGGAGCTGTTGAACGTGTTTATTATGTAGCTTCTGACCAAACAGGTAATGCTTTCTGCATTCTTAGCAAACGCAGTGATGGTTTGTGGGAACGGGATGTTGAGACATACACGCTGCTGCCAAAGGACATCACTGAAACACCTTTTATTGCTTATGATAACGAGAAGCGAGTATACATCACATACTATCCTAACAACAAGGAAAACACATCAATCTTCTTGTATGGGTTCACGCTCTATTTCGATGACTTCGATTGGTATGTTGAGAGCGTTTCCTATGGTGATTTTGACGATGCAGCACAAGTCTTCAAGGCTACTGTTATTAATCTCGCAACCCACACAACTTCAACATATTCCTTTGACAAAGCTACAGAGCAAGTTCTCAATTCGGAGGAGACCCCGAACCATTTTAAAATGCTCAAAGCAAGTGAATTCTCTTTGGTTGAGTTCAAGCAGAGCATTGACTTGATTGTTGATTAGAAAAAGGTCATGAATTGACCGGGGCAGGCTGTCTATTTAGCTGACCGTTTGGTTATATCAGCTGCTGCCTTTGACCAATCGATGCTACGGGCGCTCCTCACTTCGTCACGTCAAAGGTAAGCGTCAAACGCACTTGTTTTCCCTGCACTCAACCGGCGCATGGACCGGCATCAGCATAGCCACCTGGTCATTCGCACCCATATCGAGCTTAGGCGCTTCGTGCATCAGCCAGGTCAGATAGCGATAGGGATCCAAGCCATTCTCCTTGGCAGTTTCAATCAGACTGTAGATGACGGCGCTGGCCTCCGCACCCTTGGGCACGTTGGCGAACAGGAAATTCTTTCGCCCCATCACAAAAGGTTTGATGCCGCGCTCTGCACGGTTGTTGGATATTTCCAGCCTGCCG
>JAPKMR010000137.1 GCA_026645815.1 Anaerolineae bacterium
CACCATCGCAACCTCAGTTGCTGCGAACGTACCGCCGCGCCCGAATGCTATCCACAAGCACCTCCAGGCTCGGCGAGTAGCCCTCCTGTGTCGCGACGTGCAGCGTCGGCACATCGAAGTGCGGAATCACATATTCCCCCGGCGAGGCATCGCCGTGATAGTGCTCCCATTCGGGGCGCGCCAATCCGCGTTCGAGGCGCCGTTGCGCGGCAATCTCCGCGTCCACCACGCATACCACCAGCAGAGCCTCTGCCAGCTCGCGGATGCGGGGAATCTCCGGCGCCCAGACGTGATGCTGGAACGCCGCCTCGATAATCACCGAGACTTTGCCGCTCAAAGTCTGCTGCACCAGCTCGAAGAAGACCCGGGAGACCACCGCGTTCGTCTCCGGCGGCAGCTGCGCGTGGGATACGCCGAAGGTGGCGACGTAACCCTCTTTGAGCGCGTCGCGGCTGATGACGGGTAACCACAGCCGTTCGCCGAGCATTCGGGCGAGCGTCGTTTTCCCGGACCCGGGTCGCCCGGTTACCATAACGCATAGGGGTTTGGTGGTCATAGGTTGCGGCTTTGCGCGAGCTACGTCTCCTCGCTCTTCTCCCTGCCCGCCTTCCGCAAATCCACCCACAGCGGCGACCGGCGCAACCTCTTGTACTTCAGCAAATAGCGGATGTCGTTGGCGTTATCGTGGCTGAGCTGGTAATAGTAGTAGTTGACCTGCTCCAGGACCCCGAAGCCGTAGACGAGATGCGCCAGCACCGGCGCGTGAAAGTGCAACCCCGGCAGCAGCCAACCGGCTACCGCCAGGATGGGGTAGAGCGCTATCAGGGCGATGTTCGACCGTTTGAAAAACGTGAACAGGCGGTGGAAATAGGGCGGCAGGGTGCCGCGGTTTTCCTGGACGCTGCGGAGTTTGAGGTGCCAGTAGAACGTGCCCTGCGCCAGGATGTAGCTGATCAAGAAGGCGCCCAATCCAAACGGCAACCAATCTTTTTCCCAGAATACCACCAGGCTCATGCAGATGAACAGCGGCATGAGGAAGACGTTCACAAACTCCCAGTTGCGCAGATACCGTAAACGGCGAATGATGTGTTCACGATCCATGATTACCTTCTCTATAGCACCTTCTCATACGCCCGCAGCGCTTCCCCATACAACGCCACGGCGCCCAGACAGCTGAAGCCCATGCGCGTGTACAGGCGATTGGCGGCGAGGTTCTCGACTGCAGCGAGCAGGCGCATGGATTCGTAGCCCTGTTCTTTCGCATAGTCCATCAAATGCCGCATTACCAGCTCGCCGATGTGGCGTCCCTGCTGTTCCGGCGCCACGCACAGCCGCACGGGCACGGAGGAGCGCAGGTCGCGCCACCCCAGTGGCTCAGCGTCGAGGTCGTCCGTCTCCAGCAGCGAGACCGCCGCGACGAGCGTCTCCCCGGCACGGAGCACGAAGAGCCGCTCCAGCGCGAGGTCTTCTGCGAGAAATTCCCGCGTGGGATAATCCTCATCCCAATTGGAGCTGCCGTTCTGCCGCCCGGCGAGCATCGCCCGCCGGTACAGTGCGAAGATGGCGTCTGCATCCTCAAGGCGCGCCTGGCTGAACGTGAGGGTAGGGACATTCTGTGATTCCTGCATGGGCATTGCCTCTCCACCAGGTGCGAAAGACCTAGATCTCGCCGGGGGATGAAGCCACATTGAGATAGAAACCATCTTTGGTGGTGTGTACCTCAAAGTCAATCACCGCTCGCCTGATTTCGGAGAAGTGCTGGTCCTTTCTCTTAATCATCTCCTCTACAAACGCTCTGGCATCCGCGCGAATTTCTGGCGGAATTGCGGCTAAGGCGTCATCTAGCGCTGCTGCTCGTTGCTCCTTCGGGAACAACGCCGTATTCCATGCCATACCGGCTAAGGCCAACAAATTCCGCAGACTATCTTCCGTGTCCATCGAATCCAGATAGGGATCAATGAAGCTCTCAATCACCTCAGACATCTTGATTCCGCCTGTGATGCCGGTGAAGGCCACCTGATCGCCCATAGACTGCTTGACTCTGCGTTGCAGTTTCTCCAATCCTGGCGTCTGCTCTTGACTGGAGCGCTTACGTGCTCTACGTCTTGATTTTGATGCTCCCATGGGTCTCACCTCTCACAGCCGCGGAATCAGCACCGGCGTCTTGCGCTTGTAGGCTTCATAATCCGCCTGCCCGCCCCATTTGCGATCCGCTTTCTGCTCCAACAACGGAATGCCGCTGACCCGGGTGAGCAGCAGGGTTACAAAGAACGGCGAGATCAGCCCGACCCACTGCCAGCCCCGCAGCACGGGCAGCGCGATGATGGCTACGCCTGCCCACAGTAAGATTTCGCCGAAGTAATTGGGATGCCGGGAACGCGCCCACAACCCTGTGGCGATGAACTTGCCCTTGTTTGCCGGGTCGGCGTTGAAGCGGCTTTTCTGCCTGTCGGCGCTAATCTCGATGGCAAAGCCTGCCGCCCAAACCAGGAAGCCGACCAGCGCGAAGACATCCAGCGGCTTCTGCAGCGTGCTGCTGATGGTGATGTGCGCTGCCGCCGCGGTGAGCGTGATCCACAGCGCCTGGATGGTCCAGACGTTGAGGAAGCGCAGGAACGACGGCTTGATCTCGTCGAAGCGATCATCCTTGCCCGCCTTTTTGACGCGGCGGAAGAGGAAGGCGCCCAGGCGCCCCGCCCAGACGACGACGAGCGCGGTGAGCAGCACGGACCGGGTGCCGGCGTTGCTGCTGAGCGCGAGCGCCAGCAGCGTCGTCGTGATATACGTCAGGCTACCGGTCAGATCGAAGAAACGCTCGCTTTGCAGCATATACGCCGGGATGAAGACGATCCACTGGATGAGGAAGATGCCCGCGACGAGCACCGCATACAGCGGCATGCCGAGGACTTGCGCGCTCCCCTGGCACCCTGCCCAGGCGACCAGCGCACCCACTACGATGACGACGACGGTTGCAATTAAGGCGTTACGCTCCGCTTTCTTCATTAGAACTCTCCTTATCCTCAAATCTCAAAAGCCGCGACGTTGGCCCTGCCAGGGCGCGGGCGCGCCGCTACGAAACTCCTCCACGCTGGGACCGTGCAGCGTGCCCAGGCGCCAGGTCCCATACAGATAGCTGACCACGAGGAGCGCCAGCGTGGCGGGCCATCCGGTGAGCGCGTTCGCCAGCGCCAGGCGCTCGACCGCCCGCCCCTGAAAGAGCGTTACCTGCCAGCCCAGGCGCAGTGCGAAGAACGCCGCCCATGCTGCCGTCACCTCGGAATACGCCGGGCGGATGCGGGGGTGCCAGTACCACTCCAGCGTCCAGCGGCGGGCGAGGAAGCTCGTCCACGCCACCATCGGCTTGCGCAGCGCCAGGCTCACCAGCGCCAGCGCCAGCATCAGCGCGCCGTTGAGGATGCCCGGCAGGAAGAAGCCCTCGGAGCGCCCCAGCAGCAGCGCCAGCCCTATCGCGATGCCGACGCTCGCCAACCCGCCCAGCGCGTAGAGCAGCGATTGTCCGCGCCGCAAGCGCAGCAGCGCGATGACGGCGGCGGCGCCGAGCGCGGCAATCATCGCCGCGTTGAAGCCCGCGATGCCGTTGACCACCAGGAACAGCGCCGGCGGCAGCACCGTATCCAGCAAGCTGTTCTTGCCCAGCACCGCGCGCAGCTCCTCGAGCAGCTCGCGCGCCTTGGCTTGCAGCTTAGCCGGCATGCTTCCCAAGCCAGAACTTGCGCCAGTCGTTGCCGCTCGTCTGCAGCGCGATGAAGGTGTAGACGCTGGCGGTGAAGAAGCCCAGCACCATCATCGCCACCGTCCACAGCAGCGCCACGGGCAGCGACTTCTCGCGGTAGAGAATCCAACCGGAGAATAGCACAAAGCCCACGTACAGGTCCACGAGCGAGACGATGCCCCAGGGCATGGAGAGGAGCTGACTGCCCTCGCCGCCGAAATCCCCGCGCGTGAAACCGTTCACCAGCGCCGCCGTCATCGCCACCATACCGAGAATCGCGATTCCCTTAGCAACTTTCATACGCTTGATTGACCCCCCTTAGGAAATATTCTCAGGCAAAGCCGCAAAGGTCGCAAACAATTTCAACCTTAGAGTCCTTCGTGTCCTTTGTGGCTAAAAGGATTTTGCTATAACCACGATGGACACAAAGGTCACAAAGGGTTTTTACCTTGGCGTTCTTTGCGGCTTTGCGTGAGCTATCCTCTGCCTTTACTCTTGCGACACGCACGCAAAGCCCAGCGCCCCGATACCCAGGTGCGCCCCCAGGACGGGTGTAATCTGCGTGATCAGCGCCTCACCCTGCGGAAAATGTTCCCGGACTTGGGCGACCAGCGCTTCAGCCTCCGCCTGCACCCCGGCGTGAACGACCGCGAGCTTCTCGTAGGGCGCATACGCCGCGAGCCATTCCAGCAAGCGCTCGGTGGCGCGTCGCTGCGTGCGCGTGCGGTGCGCCGCAGCCTCGCCCTGATTCATGTGCAGCAGCGCCTTGATCTGCAACAGGTCGCCGAACTTCGCCAGCGCAAAACTCATCCGCCCGCTGCGCCGCAGATACTCCAGCGTCGTGAGCGAGGCAAAGACATACGTGCGCTTCATCACATCGCCCACCGCGGCAAGAATCTCGTGCATCTCCTTGCCCAGGTCCGCCACCTGCGCGGCGCGCTCCACGATGAAACCGTGTCCCAGGCTGAGCTGCCCCGAATCCAGCACCGTTACCGGGATGCGCTTGAATTCCTCCGCTGCCAGGCGCGCCGAATTCACCGTGGCGCTCAACGTCTCCGCGATGTGGATGGAGAGGATGGCTTGCGCACCCTCATCCGCCAGGCGCTCGAAAATCTGCATAAAGACCCCGGGACCGGGCGCCGAGGTCGTGGGATGCGGGCTGAGGTGGGGCAGGCGGCGGTAGAACTCCGCGCGCGTCAGATCCACCCCATCCAGATACGTCTCCTCGCCGACATTGATGGACATGGGGGTGACGGTGATGCCGTAGTTTTGGATAATCTCCTCGGGCAAATCGCAGGTACTATCGGTGACAATGCGCGTCTTCATGCTCTCCTTTAACGCTCAACCCACTATGATGATGTCGTATTTCCGGTGGCGCCGGCATCAATGCCTTCCCAATGCACCACGGTGAGCGCCGTAACCACCATGCAGCATTATATGCCCAGAGCCTGTCCCTGTCAAAACCGCGCGTTCTCGCCTTCCCACGCGCCACCGGTGGGTTGCACCTGCGCGCACGCCCCCGATGGCGACCCACACCCCATGCACGCACCCGCCTGCCGGCAACCACCACCGGTGGGTTGCACCTGCACGCACGCCCTCGATTGGCGACCCACTCCCCATGCACGCACCCGCCTGCCGGCAACCACCACCGGTGGGTTGCACCTGCGCGCACACCCTCGATTTGCAATCCACTCCCCCTGCACACGCTCGCTTGCCGGCAACCGTCTTGATAGGTGCGACCCACCTGCCTGAAGGCGAAGACCTGACAGGTCTACAAGACCTGTCAGGTCTCTTCCACCCCACCTGCAAGCGTTCTAGCCACCCGTCTGCCTTGTCTGATTTCAATATCTGCGTATACTGATAAATGATTCTTCCTCAAACGACTTCGAATTTCTGCAGCTGAAAACTCGTTCAAGACGCTACGCGGCGCGCGGAGGCGCATCCCCGATGGCGGCGGTGGGATGGCGGGATAGCAGCGCACCTGGCAGGCGGAGGGTAACCATGATAGAAGCAGAGGCGGCGGAAGCCGCAAACGAATCCCCGGTGTCTGATGAATCCACCCTGCTGCGGCAACGCGTGCTGGAACTGGAGACGCAGCTGCAACAGGCGCAGAGCAGCATGGGGCAACAACTCCGCTTTGTCGAGGCGCTGCTGGCGGCGATTCCGACGCCCGTCTTCTTCAAGGATGCGCAGGGGCGCTACCTGGGCTGCAACGATGCCTTTACCGAGCAGATGGGCGTCACTGCGGAGGAGCTGCGGGGCAAGACCGTCCATGAACTTTGGCCCAGCAAGCTCGCCGAGACCTACCACCAAAGAGACCTCGAACTGCTGCGCCATCCAGAGCGCCAGGTTTACGAATTCCAGGTGCGCGACAAAGAGGGTCAGCTGCGCGATGTGGTCTTTGCCAAAGGCGTCTTCTACGATGCAGAGGGCCAACCCGCCGGTCTGGTCGGCGCCTATGTAGACATCACCGAACGCAAGCAGGTTGAGGAGGCGTTGCGCGAGAGTGAAAGACGCTACCGTTTGCTCGCCGAGAACTCCACCGACGTCATCTGGACGATGGACATGCACTTGCAGTCCACCTATACCAGCCCGGCGGTCAAATACCTGCGGGGTTACAACCCCGAAACCGCCATGGCGCAGTCGCTCGCAGAAGCCTTGACCCCCGCCTCGACCGCAATCGCATGGCAGGCGCTGCAGGAGGAGTTAGCCCTCGAACAGCTGCCCGAAAAAGACCTGTCACGGTCGCGGACCATGGAATTCGAGGTCATCCGCGCCGATGGCGCCACCATCTGGGTCGAGTCGAGAATCACCTTCATCCGCGATGCTGAGGGCAACCCCGTCGAAATTCTGGGGGTGTCGCGCGATATCACCGAGCGCAAACGGTCGGAACTGGAGCTGCGCGCCAGTGAAGTGCGCTATCGCTCGCTGGTCGAGCACTCCAACGACGCCATTTACCTGCTCTTCGAGGACCATTTCGAGATGGTCAATCCCCGTTTCGAGGCCCTGTTTGGGGTCACTGCTGCGGAGGTCTGCGCGCCCGATTTCGACTTCATGACGTTGGTGGCGCCTCAAAGCCGTCCGTTTATTGAAGAGCGGGGACGGCAAGTGCAAGCCGGGCAATCCGTGTCGCCCCGGTACGAATTCAGCGCCATCAACCGCGCGGGGCAGGAGCTCGAAGTCGAAGTCTCGGTCTCCTACATCACCTATGGCGGCGGGGTGGCAACCCAGGGCATCCTGCGCGATGTGACCGGGCGCAAACGTATGGAACGCGTCCGCCGCGAGAATGAAGAACGCGCCTGGAAACAACGGGCGGCGATAGCCGAGCTGGTGCTCAACGATACCCCGGCGACGCATGACCTGACCGCGGTATTGCAGAGAATCACCCAGGTGCTCGCGAAGACGTTGGATGTGGCGCGCGCCGGTGTCTGGATGCTCTCTGAGGATGGCTTGCAATTGGCGTGCCAGGCGCTTTTCGCAGATGGCGCAATACAGCCGGAAGCAGCTGCGGTGCTCAAGCCCGCGCAATTTCCGCGCTACTTCGACGCGATTCTGAGCGAGAGCCGCATCTGTGTTGAGGATGCGCAGGCGGACCCGCGAACCAGCGAGTTGACCGCGGGCTACCTGCAGCCCCTGGGCATCACCTCGATGCTGGATGCCGGCATTATCATCGAGGGCGAACTTAGAGGCGTCATCTGCCTCGAGCACGTCGGCGCCACTCGCACGTGGTACCCGGATGAGGAAGCCTTCGCCTCGACGGTCGCCTCTATCGTAGCACAGGCTTTCAGCACTGCCGAGCGCCGGCGCACCGAAGCCGCCTTGCGCCTTAGCGAAGAACGCTATCGC
>JAPKMR010000138.1 GCA_026645815.1 Anaerolineae bacterium
ACTCCGCTCCACTGCGCTTCGCTTCGTTCCGCTCTCCTTCGACTGCGCTCAGGACAGGCTGCTCAGGGTGACGGGCTGTGTGGAGTGAGGGGTCGTGCAGACTGAGGAGTGGCGGGAAGGTATACCGAAGTTAATTTTGAAAGTTCATAAGTGCCTGCCTACTTTCAGACGTCCCTACGGGACGAGGGGCAGCAGGCAGAGCGCGGCATTCTGACGCGGCAGGATGCCGCGGCTACGGGACAAGGGCTATTTGGGGTCTTTCTTCCCCTTCTTTCCCTTTTTCTTTTTGCGGTTTTTCTTGTGCTCGCGCGGCTCTGATTGGTCTTTGCTCTGGCGGCTTTTTTTGCCTCCCTTTTTGAAGGTGGATTGCTGCACGGCTTCGAGGGAGGTGGCGGCAGGGGCTTCTTTGAGGGGTTGGTACTCGAGCTCGCGGCTGAGCAGGCGGGTGAGTTCTTCGAGGACCCGGATGCGCGCCAGGCGGCGGTTGTTGCTCGGGATGATGGTCCAGGGGGCGCCCGCGGTGCTGGTGCGCAGCAGCATGTCCTCGACGGCGCCGGCGTAGGCCTCCCATTGCGCGTGCTCTGCCCAATCCTCCGGGGTCAGGCGCCAGAGGGCATCGGCTTGATTGCGGCGCTGCTCCAGTCTTTCGAGCTGCACCTCGCGATCCAGGTGGGTGAAGAATTTGGCGATGAGGATGCCGTAATCCAGGAGCTGGCTCTCGAATTCGTTGATCTCGCGGTAGGCGCGCTTCCAGGCGTCTTCGGTGCAATGGCCCTCGACGCGTTCGCGGAGCACGCGCCCGTACCAGCTGCGGTCGAAGATGAGCACCTGTTTCTCCTCGGCGGGGCGCAGGAGCTGCCAGAACCGCCAAAGGTAATGGCGCCGGCGTTCCTCGCCGGTCGCCGGAAGGATGCGGAAGACTTCGTAACCTCGGGGGTCCAGCTCGGCGGTGATGCGTTGGATGATGCCGCCCTTATCCGAGGCTTCCCAGCCCTCGATGACAATGACGAGGCTGCGTGATTGGTCGTAGAGCTCGCGGGTGAGTGCTCGCAGCTGGCTCTGCAACTGGGGCAACCGTTCGGTATAGGCTTCGGGTGAGAGCTCTTGGGCGAGATTAATCTTCGATAGCATCGCGCACCTCCGTCTCGGGGGTTTCCGGTAGCGGTGGAGGCTCCGGTGATGCCGGGGTCTCCGGCGCCTCCGGCGTATCGGGGAGGGTTTCGAGCTCCTCTAGCACGTTTTCCGGCTCTTTGGGCGGGGCGACCGGTTCGGGCACGGGCAAACCGCGCGCTCGAAGCGCAGCTTCCAGCTGCGTGACGAGGGTGCTGAGGATGCGGTAGCGGGTCCAACGGCGGTCGGTGGCTTCCACAACGGTCCAGGGTCCCCAGGTGGTATCGGTGCGTTCGAGCATTTCCTCGATGGCGGTGACATAGGCGCCATATCTGGCGTTGTGCTCCCAGTCCTCGGGCTGCACGTACCAGCTGGTGCGCGGGTCGGCTTCCAGCTGGCGGAAGCGGCGCGCCTGTTCGGCTTTGCTGATGTGGAGGAAGAATTTCACGATGGTGAAGCCATCATCGGCGAGCAAGCGCTCAAAGTTGACGATATCACGGTAAGCGCGGCGCCAGAGTTCTTCGGGGGTGAAGCCCTCGACGCGTTCGACAAGCACCCGCCCGTACCAGCTGCGGTCGAAGATGGCAATCTCGCCGTAGGCGGGAATGCGCTGCCAGAAGCGCCAGAGCCAGGGCACTTGCCGTTCGTGGGGGCGCGGCGCCTGGATGGCGTAGAGCGTGAAGCCGCGTGGATCGAGGTGGCGCGTGAGCAGCTGCACAGAGGAGCCTTTGCCGGAAGCATCCCAACCCTCAAAGACGATGATGGTTGGAATTCCGGCGCGCCAGCAGGCTTTTTGCAGGTCACTCAGGCGGCGTTGCAGGGTGGAAGCGAGCGCTTTGTAATCGGTCTTGTTCAACGTCAGACTAAGGTCCACTTTTTCCAGCATGGCTTTCTCCGGATTAACGTGCAGCTGCTGGTATAAAACCGCAGCAGGGTTGGTCAAGCGTACCGGCGATATTTTGGAGACGCGCCTCGCGCGTCTCCAAAATACTTTAGCCAGGGCGCGCCTACGCCTGGGCGCGCTTCAGTACGTCAGATGCCGGCGTTTTATAGATCGGAAAGGGCTGCGACGAGCGCCTGGGTGACCTGCTCGATTGAGCGATTGCCGTCAAGGTCTACCAGCAAGCCGCGCTCGCGGTAATAGGCGACGAGTGGGCTGGTCTGGTTCCAGTAGACTTGCAGGCGGTTGCGCGCCGTCTCCTCGGTGTCGTCATCGCGCTGATAGAGCTCGCCGCCATCAATATCGCAGATGCCCGCGACTTTGGGTTGCTTGAAGAGCAGGTGGTAGGGTTCGCCGCAGGTGCGGCACAGGCGGCGCCCGGTGATGCGGGCGATCAAGGTCTCATCGGGGACGAGGATGTTGATGACGCGGTTGATGCCGCGCTCCTGCTCCGCCAGCGCAGCATCGAGGGCTTCAGCCTGGGCGATGGTGCGTGGGAAGCCATCGAGGAGCGCGCCTTTGGCGCAATCGGGCTGCGCAAGCCGGTCGAGCACCATGGCGATGGTGAGGTCATCGGGCACCAGGGCGCCCTGATCCATGTAGAATTTGGCTTTAAGCCCCAATTCGGTCTGGTTGCGCAGGTTGTAGCGGAAGAGGTCGCCACTGGCGACGTGGGGCAGCGCGAGGGTATCGCGGATAATCGCTGCCTGTGTGCCTTTGCCGGAGGCGGGCGGTCCGAGAAGGATGATGTACTTTGGTTGTGTGCTCATGTTTCTCCTTTGTAGCGCTTGGTTTTTATAGTGCGGTGAGAACGTTGGCGATAAGTTCGGCTGTTTCGGCGCCGTTGAAGTTGTCCCACAAGGGCAGGAAACTATCGCGGCGTTGCTGCAATTCCAGCTGCCGCTCGGTGAGATAGGATGCCACGCCGGGTGCGACAACAGGCTCGAGCGGTACGGCGGTAATTTCGGTATGTCCCCAGGTGCCCCAGACGAGGAAATCCCGCAGCAGATTGCTGGCGACTACGGCATCCTGAAGCTCGCCAAGGTGGTCTTGCAGCAGCTTTACCTGGGTAATCAGCGGTTTAGCCGCCGGTCCGAGCACCTCGCTGAAGTATTCGAGGGTGTAGCGCAGGCGTTTGCTGGCGATGCGCAAGCGGTGATAGCGCCCCAGGGGGATATCGGCGCCGCGGAGCCAGGGGTCGTAGGCGCGGATGGCGGCAACGCGCTCGGCAATGAGGATGGGGGCGACGTGCCGGACCTGCCGGGGCAGGGCTTCGCCCTTGATATTGAATGCCGGATAGGGGGTCGCCCAGGGCGTCTCCAGGTGGGCTGCGAAACGCTCGCGGAAACGGCGGTAGCGCGCGCTATCCAGGTAGGCGAGCAGCTGCTCGCGCGCACGCTCGCGGGCTTGCTGCCAGACCTGGTGCAGCGGGCTGAGGTCGGGGCGCGCGGAAGCCTTCTGAAGGTCCAGGAAGACCTCGGTCTTTTCCCAGAAGACGTCCAAATCGCGGACCGCGCCCAAGGTATCGCCGGTGGAGCGCAAGCCTTTGACGAAGGGTCGCAGGGTTTCCAAATCAAGGTGCGCGCTGAAGACTTGGGCCGCAGTGCGCATGCGACGGGTCGCCACACGCATATCGTGCAGGGCTTCGTTATCCTCACCGAGGCGTGTGGCGGGTTCGAGATAGAGCATGCGCTGGAAATGGAAGAGGAAGGTCTTGCGCGCCGCCTCGGTTAGCGTGTCCTCGGGGGCAATGCCGGGACCTGCGGGCAGGGTGAGGGATTCGGGCGCGCCCGCCTCGGTGGGCAAGTGCAGCAGGTGGGCGAGAAGCGCGGTTGAATCCAGCGGGGGCGTTTGGAAGCGCACGGGTTGGCTGAAAATCCGCGCCCAGAGATCGGCTTTGAGATTAGCGCGTTCCGCATCGCTGCCGGCGACGGGACCGGCTACGGTGATGAGGATTTCGCGAACCGGCGGTTCGCCTTCTTCGAGAGCGACGATGTGCGTGCCGGCAGTGTGGCGGAAATCCAGGCCATCCGCCATGCGCAGCAGCGCCGTCAGCACCAGCGCGTGGTGCTGCTGCTCGAGCGGCAGGGTTTGGAAGGCGGTGCGATCGAGCAGGGCTTGCAGGGTTCTGGCTTTGAGGCGGTCGGAGTGCAGCAAGGTGGCGAGCGCGGCGAATTGGGCTTCTTGCGGCGTGAGATGCGCCGGCGGTTGCGCGGTGAGCTGCTCGTATCCGGCAACGTTGTGGTGTTCGGGGTCGAGGCCGACGCCGATATCGTGCAGCTGGGCGATTCTCTGCAGCAGGGTCCGGTCTTCCGACGCCAATCCGTGCCAGGGCTGCAGCATCTCGAAGAGTTTAGCCGCGTGCGCCATCACCGCCTCGATGTGGGTGATATCGCCCTCAAGGGCAGGGGGCGCGGGGGTGGGGGTTATCTCTGGCGCGACCGCTGTTGCGGGGGGCGGCGCCGGGGGTGTGGCGGGATTTTCGGGGGCGTCTTCCGGCGCGGGCGGCAGCTGCACCAGTAGCTTCTCTGGGAAGATGCTCAGGCGTTTCTGCCGCCACTCAGCCAGCCAATAGCGCACCCGCCGCTCGGACATATCGGTGCGCTCGCCGGTCTCGATTTGGGTGGCGCCCTGGTCGAGGAGCAGCAGCGCTTGCGCGCGTCGCCCGTACATGCCGGGATGCGCCGCCAGGTGTGTGATCTGGGCGCGCTCTGCGGGGGTGAGGAGTGGCTCGGGCGTCGAACCGGATGTGGGCATGCCCGGTATGCCCGGCGTACCTGGCATATGCAGCTCGAAGAATGCCAGCGCGCGCTGGAGTTTGGTTTCGGCGTCGGGTTGCAGCTCCCAGGATTCCTCGAGGGCGCGCATGATGCCCGCGAGGTCGGCTTCCGTGCCATCGGGGAGGAGCTCTGCCTCCAGCACGTAGAAGTGCGTTTCGCGGTCCTCGCTGCTGAGCGTTACGGCGTCGAGGCTGAGGACACTGGCTTCGCGTTCTTCGACCAGGATGATGCGCTCGTGGCGGGCTTGCCGCAGGTCGAAGAGGGGGGTGAGCGCCTGGTCGCCGATGATTTCGATGACGCGGTCGCGGGCAGCGCTGGGGGGCCAAAGGGCCGGCGGGACCGGTTGGGCGATGGCGATTTCGAGTTCCTCGCGGCGCTTGACGGTTCCGGCGCCCCCCGCCAGGGCTTTGAGGGTCATGACGAGGGCGCTGCCTTTGTCGCGCCGCCGCAGGGAGTAGCCCGCAGACCAGAGGGTGCGGGTGGGGGTATCGAGGTAGGTATCGTGAATGGCGGTGGTGCGGCTTCCGCGCAGCGGGTAGGGTCCCAGGGAGTCGCGCAGCTGCAGCTGTTCGAAACGCTGTTCGGAAGGGATGGCGTATTTGGCTTCAATTTCCATAATTCGGGTTTCCTTGGGCAACACGGAGGTGTTGCTATGTTGGTTAGATTATACTCCATCCCGGGGCGGGGGACAAGCGGCGGAGGGCGCGCGTTTTAGGCGGGGGAATTCATGTAATCACGGAATACACGGAAGATGCTTCAGTTTCTTTCGGTGTGCTGTGGGGGATTCAGGCTGAATGGATTTCCGCGGCGGGTAAAGCTCCGCCGCGGAAAAGCCGTGAAGGAAAAGCCGGTTGAAACGCACCCGGGTGCCGGGGCGCGGGAGTTCCTATTTCCAAAATCGCGCGGTTGTGCTATGATGGGGTTAGAGATAGAAGGCTATGCGTCAGGTGCGCTTTGAAGGAGAGTTCGGCGATGAAGGTTCTAGGCATTGACATCGGTGGCAGTGGTATCAAGGGCGCTCCGGTGGATACGAAATCCGGGGAGCTGCTGGAAGAGCGTTTCCGCCTGGTCACGCCGCAACCCTCTACGCCGGCAGCGGTTGCCGAAGTGGTGGGCGAGGTGGCGCGCCATTTCAAGTGGCGCGGCGCGGTTGGCTGTGGCTTTCCGGCGGTGGTGCAGCACGGGGTGACGATGACGGCAGCCAATGTGGATGCGGGTTGGATCGGCGCCGATGCGGCAAAGTTACTGGCTAAAGCGACCGACTGCCCGGTGGTGGTGTTGAATGACGCCGACGCCGCGGGTATCGCGGAGATGAAGTTTGGGGCGGGTGAACGGCGCAAGGGGCTGGTGTTGATTGTGACCATCGGGACAGGACTGGGCACGGCGCTGTTCATTGATGGACGCCTGGTGCCGAACACGGAGCTGGGGCATATCGAATTGCGCGGCGAGGATGCGGAGGTGTGGGCTTCGGATGCCGCACGTGAGCGCAAGGAGCTCAGCTGGGAAGCCTGGGCGCTGTATTTCAATGAATATCTGGTCAAGCTGGAGCGCCTGGTCTGGCCCGATTTGATTATCCTGGGCGGCGGCGCGAGCAAGAAATTCGATTTGTTCTGCTCCGCGCTCACGGTTAAGGCAGAGGTGGTGCCGGCGGAGATGCGCAACGAGGCGGGCATTGTGGGCGCGGCGCTGGCGTTCCGCAAGTTGCACGGGAAGTGACGCGGTGGTTTCCGCGCGAATGGCTGACGTGGTTCATGACGCTGGCGTCACGGACGCTGGCATCATAGATGCTGGCGTATTGATTTCGGCGAACACGGAATGGCGCTGCGTGCGCGCGTTGCTGCCGGATGCCGTGGTGCGGTCTTCCCCCTATGGTGAGTGGTTCCGTACGGAATTACCCGTGCGCGGCAAGCCCCGCTCGTGCGTGTTTTTGCACGGGGGTTGGGGCAAGATTGCGGCGGCGGGTTCGACGCAGTATGCGATTGACCGCTGGGCGCCGCGCTTGCTGCTCAATTTGGGCACATGCGGCGGTTTTGCAGGCGCGATTTCCCCCGGTACGGTGCTGTTGGTGACGCGCACCCTGGTCTATGATATTATCGAGCAGATGGGCGACCCCCTCGAGGCGCTGGAGCATTATGCCACAGACCTGGATCTCACCTGGCTGAAGGGAGAGCCGCCACAACCGGTGTTGCGCGCGCTATTGCTTTCGGCGGACCGCGATATTGTGATGGAAGAGGTGCCGCAGCTGCGCGAGCGCTTTGGCGCGGCGGCGGCGGATTGGGAATCGGGCGCTATCGCCTATGTGGCGGCGCGCAACGGCGTCCGCTGTCTCGTTTTGCGCGCGGTCACCGATGTGGTGGGTCCGGAAAGCGCCGAGGCTTACGATGGTACGATGCAGCTGTTCACGGAGCGCACGCGCGAGGTGATGCAGGGGATGCTGGCGGCGCTGCCTGAGTGGCTGGCGCTGGGGCTGGACTAGATCGCCGACTGCCGACCGCGGACGGCACGGAAGGTTTTTTTCTACAGTGGCAAAACTGGCTAGATAGCTCGAGAAAACCTCTGTGCCTTTCCAAGCAAGTGTGATTTTTGCGGGCGCAGCCCGCAAAAATCACAAAAAAACTACCTCTTTGTGTTCTTGCATCGCCTAC
>JAPKMR010000139.1 GCA_026645815.1 Anaerolineae bacterium
CACCATTAGCCCGTACTGCACGGCGCTGACCACCCTCACCCAGGCGCAGGTAGAACAAGGTGTGCCACTCCGCACCGCCTGCGAAATCCTCACGCGTGAGTACAAATCCGGACAACGGCTGTGGGCAAGCTACGGGGACTATGATCGCGGGCAATTCGAGGCGGAATGCCAGCGCAAAGACCTCCCCTACCCCTTCGGACGGGGTCACCTCAACGTGAAGACGCTCTTCGCCGTTAGCCATGCCCTGCCGCGAGAAGTCGGCATGGCGCAAGCCCTTGCCCGCCTGGGGCTTCCGCTCGAAGGCACCCATCACCGCGGCGGCGACGACGCCTGGAATATCGCCGCGATTCTCGCCGCGCTGCTGCGGGGATACCGGCGGTAAACAGCGCTGCCAGGTTAGCAGTCTTCTGCAGCAAAGCCCGCTGCCGCCAACAATTCGCCCACAGCACGACATGATGCG
The DNA here is from genome assembly GCA_026645815.1 of Anaerolineae bacterium. Classification (GTDB taxonomy): domain Bacteria; phylum Chloroflexota; class Anaerolineae; order B4-G1; family SLSP01; genus JAAZNO01. The sequence continues at coordinate 461 of JAPKMR010000139.1, forward strand.
CCATCCGCTGAGGACGGCGATCTCAACAATCCCAGACGTTGCCGTAGCGACAACGCCAGTCGCGGCTCATCCATCGCCAGACGTAACAGAAAAGCATCTTTCTCTACCGAGGACCGTCGGATAACGACTCTCCCATCATGAAGAAACAACGTCACCGTAATCCCCGCAATCGGTTCACCAAGATATTCAACACTCCCATGGATGCCAGGCGGTAAAGGACGATTGACAAAAGCAGAAAGACAAAATGATCAAAGTCTGCCATCTGCAGCGAGTCAGTGGAGCCTTCAAGAGCAAACGCCGCCCCGCCGCCCAATAGCATCCCTACAAGCAACACCCAACAACCATGACGTCAGAATCACTGAATCATAACCGCCGCCTATCTACTACTTTTCCGGTCGCTCTGCACCTGAATCCCACGCCTGCTACCCCTCAAACAGCCGCCCCGAACCAAGTCGCTCGTACCCAAGAGCTGTAGGGCTCAGGTAGGTGTAACTCCCATTCTCCCATTCCCGGCGAAGATCTTCAACAAAACCATCGCGCCGCAATTCCTCCAGCAGCGTAACGATAGTATCCTTGCCCCCAGTGATACCCTCTAACACACCAAAGTGCTCTCCAGAAACGATAACCTGCCGGCGCCAGCGCTTGCGTTCGGGGTCATCCTCGTGGCGTGTCGCCATGAATTCGTTACCCAGCAAAATGTAGACCAGGGTTGAGGTACCATAGGGCGCGCGACTTTTGACCGTAGCCAGTTCGGCATTCCAAGCCACCGCTTTCAGTGCAGCGAATTTGGCATCCTGGTAGCGCGCTGGATCAGTTAAGTCTTCAAACACCGGTTCGGTAGCCCATGGCACATCCAGATTCACATCACACAGTGAGCAGCACTCGCGAGCAGGTGTCGCGGGCTTCCCTGCATCGAAATGGTACAGTAGAGTCGCACGCAGGCAATCCCCTACCCGCAAATCCTCAGCATAATGGCGCATTGCAGCCAGGTTAGCTCGGAGTTCGGCGCTCACTTGCTTCAACACCTCAACATCGAAGGTCAGTGGAGCGTCCGTTCTCAACGATGGCTCGATTTCCAGCGTGAAGGCGCGAGCAAAGGGGCGATAAATAAGGTGTCCGCTAAGCGCCAGACGATAAAGAACATCGTCCAGAGTTAACGGGTCTAAACCCTCTACCTGCGCACCTTTCACCAGTTGTAGCTCCGTCCGTGCAATGCTCTGAACTCCCTGCTTGTCCAACACACGCAACACGGCTTCACCGATTGCACCCGGCGCCAATCCAGCAAGGGCATGTCCGATCAACTCAGGCGTTGAAACCAGACGCGCGCTGGCTTTGAGTGTCACATCCACCTCACGGTGGATTAAGCCCAATGTCTCCAAAACATGCAAATGAATACCCAAGGCGCGCTCTTCGTCGAAGCCCAGGGCCTCCGCCATCTCTATGGGATCAACATAGAGCCTGATCCGCTCGCCATGCGCGTCTTGGCTCAAGCGTCGTCGCAGCCAGGCCAACACGTTGGCGACCTCTTCGATATTGGGCAGACTATTCGGGATGAAGAAATTCTCGTGGATCCAGACATCATCCGGATGATAGAGCAACACGCAATAGCTTACTTGACCGTCACGTCCGGCGCGTCCCGCTTCCTGGAAATAGGATTCCACATCACCTGGCATCTGATAGTGGATTACATAACGGATATCAGGTTTGTCCACACCCATGCCAAAGGCTTTGGTTGCCACAATGATACGCACCTGCCCATCGAGAAACAGATCCTGCACCTCACGCCGTGCCTGATCATCCATGCGACCATGATAGAAACGCGCTTCCAAACCTGCTGCTTCCAGACGCCGCGCCAGACGTTCGGCCTCGCGGGTCGTATTGACATAGACGATGGCACTCTCGTTGCGCCGGTCGGCGGAACGCAGAATCCGCAGCAAAATGCGCAACTTGTCGCGCATCGTTCTTATTGGCGGTGTGGTGTTCTTGTTATATACGAGAAAACGCAGTTCTGGACGATTGGGATTGCCCACGATTTCAACATGATCGGGCAACAAGGCTAACCGCTCGACAATCGCCGCCTTGACGCGGGGCGTCGCAGTTGCCGTCAACGCAGCTACGGGTGGACGTTGCCCCTGCGTCTGGGCAATAGCCTCCACCAGGCGATGAATATACAAAAAGTCCGGACGGAAGCTTTGCCCCCATAAGTGGACACAATGCGCTTCATCCACCACCACCTGCACGATGCGCCGCGCACTACGCAGCGCCGCCAAGAGACGTGGGTCGCGGATGCGCTCCGGTGCGATGTAAACCAGGCGCACGCTGCCTTCCTGCATGCGTTGGAACACACGTTCCTGCTCTTCCGCAGATTGACTGCTATCCACCCGGGCGGCTAGACCTAGACCGCGGTCCAATAGTTTGTCTACTTGATCCTTCATCAACGCTTTGAGGGGCGAAAAAACCAGAGTAGTACCTTCACGCAGTAACGCCGGCAACTGGAAGGCAAGCGATTTACCCGAGCCAGTTGGCAGCACAACGAGGGCATCACGACCGGCAAGCATCGCGCGCACGGCGTCTTCCTGTTGAGGCACCCGCCAGTCAGAAAAGCCGAAAAGCACATTGAGCGCCTTCATCACTACTGCCCACAAAGCCGTGAGTTCTTCCGGTGTAGACCAAATAGGCAGCGTCAAAGTGCGCAGTAACTGCTCAAGACCAGTAAGCAATTCCTCCGGAACCAACGCCAAAAGTGCCTGCATCCGCTCCAGGTCAATGCGCCATTCCGGCGGCGCCTGAGACATATGCCTGGCGATAGCCGAGTAGACAGCGCGACGGGATCGCTGCTGCTCATCGGTGAGTGCTTCGTGCAGCAACGGCGGGCCCTTATCCACATCCGAGCCCGGCAGGGAAGCCAAAACTTCCTGGAAATAGTCTCGCGTCCATGCACGCTTATCAAGCAGGAGTACCACACCAATGTCCTTCTCGTCACGTATCAGCCTGCCAAAGCCCTGTTGGAAATCCACCAGCATCAATGGCAGCAAGTAATCCATGAATTCGTGCCCACCCCGGGCGCGCACTTCTGCCGCCCGAGCACGAATTGTCGGATCACCAAGCAATGGGAAAGGCAATTTCTCCATGATCACGTAAGAGACATTCGGGCCAGGCACATCAACACCTTCCCAGAAACTCTTCAAGCCTAGCGCCACAGAACCGGGCCGTGTCTTGAGTTCATCAAGCACAGCGTAGCGACTGCCGGTCAACCCCGGCGCCCATACGGGAATGCTGTGCTCGCCCAGTGTGGCTTCGAGTTCCGTGTAGACCTGAGTCATACGGTCGCGTGCCGTGAAAAGGGTCAGACCATTGCCACCGGTAAAGCGATAGAACCAGCCCAATTCCTGGCTTACTTCTTCCACGAAGTTCTTGATCTCTTCGGGACGAGCATCGGCGCGCAAATAGCGCGCCACCCCAAACAAAGCACGACGATAATCCAGTTCTGGAGGCAGGGCCACGGCGTCCAGGTTCGCGATATGTTCCCGCAGACCTAATCGCTCCAACAAGAAACCAAAAGCGTTTTCCCGCCCGGCACGCAGCGTAGCGGAAGTGAGGATCACAGTGCGCTTTCCTTCATAGAGGCGCCCTTCCAAATACGGTCCCACCCGTACAGGCGCACGTCTCACTGCCCAACGGTGATACCCAACTGTCGGCGCATGTCCCTCACTAGCTGCTGGCGGCAACAATCGTTCCACTTCGATCCAATGCACCTGCTTCAGGCGGTCATAACCCACCCGCAACAGACTATCCAGCAATAGAGCCTGTTTGAGCAATTGATCCGCCAGGAAGTACAACTCATTCCGCGTCGGGGTGTTGAAACGCGGCAACGGATTCAAGTCCAACCAGGTGAAAATCTGCAATATGTGCCGGGAGGCTTCGCGAAGCGCATGACTAAGGCCCTCACGGCTCTCCTCTACCGGCTTCCAGCTCACAGGATTGGCTCGACGGGGGTCAGCCTCCAATGTCACCCGGGCGCCATACCGGGGATCCACCTCCTGATGATTAAGTTCAACATAACGCTTCAGGCGTTCGCCGAAATCACGCACCAGATTATCCAGAAGATTTCGGGATTGAAAGCTCAGAGATAACAGACGTTGCCCTTCAGCTGCGCGAATTTGTGCGCGCAAGCGCACCAGAACCCCCTGTCCCGAACGAGGGTCCAACAGCCGATTGACCAGGTAACGTAAACTCTCCCACGAAACCTCCTCGGTAGCCGCATCGGTGGCAGCATCCTCCAGGTTATGGGCTTCATCAATAATGACGCGGGTGAAGGCTAATATCCTCTCCCATTCTTTAGTGAGCAGAAGCGCATGATTCATCACAACCAGGTCAGCGCTCTGAGCGCGAAGATAGGCTTGCTGGTGATAACAAGAATCTGCTAGTGGGCATTCCTTACCCGGACATTCACCCTGCTCGGCCCGCAGCGCAGGTAGGAGTGATTTGAGGACAGGAAAGGTTTCCTGCACCCAATAACTGAGTGTATCCAGCATGCCATCAGATGCAGTGCTCAACCACGAAAGGAGATAAGCCCAGACAAAACGCTCTTCGGCATCAAGCGCGGCGTAATTGAGCTGGGCATAGATCGTCGAGAGACGCTCCATGCAGACGTAGTTGTTGATTCCTTTGAGCACCTGGATGCGAAACGGTGTCTCCTCGCCCAGACTCTCCGCAAGCCGTGCCAGGTCGCCCCGCATTTGGTCCTGAAGCAAACGAGTATAGGTAGCAACAACAACCGGTTCGCCTCGGGCGCGCGCCCATAGGATACCTGGTACAAGATAAGCGAAAGTCTTGCCCGTGCCGGTAGGCGCCTCTACCAACAGGAAGCGGTCATTGGTCAATGCTCGACTGACAGCTTCAACCATCTCCAATTGCGAGATACGGCGCTTGAGTCCGGAACGTGCAGTCAAAGATTCAAAACGGCTACGCACAATTGCGGGAGTGAACTGCAGTGCCGATGAAGGTTCCCGGTCTTTTGGGGTGGGGATAGCCCTGATTAGGCGCGGGATCACCTCGTCGGGCGCCACGGCCTCTGCGGCGACTTTGATGCCCAACGCATCCACCAATTGGGGCAACAGGCGCTGGAACTCAGCAGCAAGAATCGGCTGGGCATCAAGGTGCTTGCGCAAACGGGCTAACAGACGCGGAACAAGAGCGGCAAGCACCAGCACATCTACAATTGCGTTGTGGAAGCTCCCCCACGCAAACTCAGTGACTCCCAATGCCGCTGCCTGCCGCTCGACCCATGCGCCGCCAGGCAAGCCTTCTGCCACACCCAGGGCTTTGGCTAACACAGCCAACTGAAATGTAGTTTGTTCGGGACAAGCCAGGCAGGCCAGTTCCATCGTGTCGAAAATGGACCGCGATATCTGCCATCCGCTGCGTTGCGCCGCCCGTACCAGGAAGTCCTCATCGAAACGGGCGTTGTGAGCCACCAGAGGCCAATCGCTCACCCAAGCCTGGAAACGTTGTAGAACCGCAGCCTCTCCTTCGGCCTGATCCAATTGCGCAGCCCACTCGGGGTGGTTGTCCAAGCCGAGTTTGACCTGGAGGCCATAGGGCAGTTCGCACCCCTCAAGGTTGATGTAGGCAGTGAAGAGTGCGGGTAAAGACTCGCCAGTCGCAGTCGTTAGCGCTACTGGCGCCTCATTCGCAATCCGCACAGCGGAAATCTGGATGATGCGATCACGTTCGGCGTGGATGCCAGTCGTTTCCACATCAAAGGCGACAAAGCGCGTCAAATCGGGCCATTGCGCCACTGTAGGCGCCACGATAACGCCGCGCTCGCGGGGAACCTCAACATCGCCCGTGACGATTTCCTCAGTCTGGAGCACAGATTTGAGACGCCACAGACCTCCGGCGAGAAGGACGAACACGCCAGGATCAGATTCCAGAGCACTGTGGATCTCACGAGGATTGGCGCGCTGGCCCGCATTGGCGAGCTGGTGCCGGAGCTGCCGCTCGTTCAAACCATCGGGGTAAGCGTTGAGGATTTCTTGAAGTGGCTTAAGCAGAAGCGAAGCCATAACACGCTATGCCGGCGACAATGCTTGTAGAATGGTAATGATTTGTTGCTTGAGCGTTGGTAGATCGCGCTCCACTACAGTCCAAACGAGATCGCAATCAATGCCGAAATAGTCATGCACCAAGATGTTGCGCATGCCTACAATCTGCTTCCAGGGTACCTCAGCATACTGTTCACGCAGGTCCAGAGAGACTTTGCTGGCGGCCTCGCCCAGAATCTGCAGATGGTAAACCACCCACACTTGCAGCAATTCGTCAGCGACGAAGGCCTCTGGGCTGCTCACTTGAGCCTCGATCTTGGAGATCGCCTCAAGCATATCTTGCAGGCGCTCGAAGTCGCCTCTCACAATGGCACCGCCTCTTGAAGTACCCGCTCACGCACGCGAGGGCGCAAGGAGTTTTCGGTAACCACATCCACTTTGCAGCGCAGCAGCGCCTGGAGGTCCATTAACAAACCTCCCAAATCAAGCAAGCTGCGCCCCGGCTCCAACTCTACCAAGAGATCTATGTCACTGTCAGCGCGAGCCTCTCCACGAGCCACCGAGCCGAACACACGCACGTTGAACGCGCCATATCTGGTCGCCGTGTGCAGAATGGCTTCACGCTGTGATCGAAGCAAGTTTTCGAGTTCCATGATCCCACCTCATTTCCATTATACAACAGGATCGGTGCAGAATGCCCTTGACTAGATGATAGCTTCCAGGAGGTTCAGGTTCCACAAGCGCACCACCAGCTCCGGCG
>JAPKMR010000013.1 GCA_026645815.1 Anaerolineae bacterium
TTGATTGATTTTTGGCGGCGGGGCTTTACCCCGCCGCCAAAAATCAATTTTCTCTTGACACCAGAGAAATTTCCTTTACGAATGGCTCAGGTGTATAATGAAGGGCGAAGCATTGCTTCGCCCTTCACCCTTTAAGGAGGTATCATGACCACACTGCCCATAGTCCACATGACGTTATACAAACATGGTGTTGGTTTTTTCGAACGACGAGCAAAACTTAGCGGCGAGGAAGTCGCCCTTGCCTTCCGCGTCCAGGAAATGAACGATCTGTTAAAAAGCCTCACCGTCATTGACCTGGACGGGGGAAAGATTTTGGGCATTGATTATGCCACTCCGCAAACCCGCGAAGAGCAGCTAGAAGGCTGCACGGTACGTCTGAGCGATCAACATAGCCTTTATGATTTGCTGGTGAGCTTACGAGGACGCCGGGTTGCCTTGAGACTAGATCAAGACGAGACGCTGAGCGGGGTGCTCGTGGGACCCGATGAGGCGCCGGAACGCCAACCACTGGCAACCGCGCTCATCTCCGTGCTCAAAGACGCCGAGGACAAGGTACAGGTAGCGCCGCTGGGACGTATTCAGGGCGTGGATATCCTCGATGAACAAGGCGGGCGCGACCTGCGTTTCTTCCTGCAGACGGCATTGAGTCAGGGCAGCACCCGCAACGTCACCATCCGCCTCACTCCGGGTGAACACGAGCTTTCCGTGCGTTACGTGGCGCCGGCGCCCACCTGGCGCGTGAGCTACCGGTTGGTCGCCGAATCAAGCAAAGAACCGGGAGAGGGACGCGCCTTAATCCAGGGCTGGGGATTGTTCGATAACCGCCTGGAAGAGGACCTCAAAGGAATTTCGCTCTCCCTGGTCGCAGGAATGCCAATTTCATTCGTGTATGATCTCTACACCCCTTTTACACCAGAACGCCCGGTGATCAAAGAAGAAGCCCGCGTAGCCGCTGCGCCCGTGGAATTTGAGGCTTCCAAACGCTCCAGGGCAACCATGGCCGCCATCCCAGAAGCCCCACCCTCACTTAGCGCTGGCTTAGGCGCGGGCATGGCGGATATGATGCGCGCCCCAGCGCCAGCCATGATGTCCCGCGAGGCGGTCGCGCAAGCAGCACAGGTCACGACACAGGGCAAAGCGTTGGGGGAGCTCTTTCAGTATATTATCGGAACGCCAGTCACCGTGGGACGGGGACAATCTGCTATGGTTCCCATCATCGGTACGGAGATGGACTACCGCAAGGACCTGCTCTACAATGGGGCAAAACTCCCCACACACCCTGTAGCAACGTTGCGCTTCAAAAACACTACCGGGCTGACGCTTGAGCGTGGACCATTAACGGTGATCGAAAACGGGGAATACGTGGGTGAAGCCATTTTGCCCTTCACAGCGGCTGAGGGCGAAGGCGTGGTTCCGTATGCAGTCGAGTTGGGCGTTCGTATCAAAGAAGAAAGCGGCAGCAGTACCCAGATGCGCGGTCTAGAATTGACGGGGCTTTACCTGCAATTCGAGGAATGGCACATTCAATGGCGCAATTACCAGGTAACAAACAACACCGACAAAACCTTCAACATCCTGGTGGAGCATCCACGCTCCATGCACTACGAGATTTTCGACACACCCACCCCCAAGGAACACACCCAGGATATGCTGCGCTTCAAGGTTAATCTGGCGCCACACGGCGAGACCAGCCTCAAAGTCCAGGAACGCCGTTTGATTCGGCGCCGCGAGGAACTAAAACAACAATCGTATGAAGGCTTGCAGCAGTACCTTCAAAAGGGATTGCTGGACAGGCAAGCGCTCGACAAAGCCCTGAAACTGCTCATGCTCTGGGATACCATCCGGGATTATGAGAAGAAGATCGCCGAGGTAGAACAGGAACGCCAGCAGGTCTACGCTTCACAACAGCAGATGCGGGAAAACCTGCAAGCGCTCTCGCAAACCGGAAAAGAAGGCGCTCTGCGAGCACGCTATGTGGAGCAATTGGAAGCCTCGGATGGACAACTGCAGGCGCTGGCACAACGTGAGGCGGAGTTCAAAGCCAACATCGAAAAGGTAAAAAAGGAAATCGAGACGCGCCTGAAGAACCTGTGATAGGGGGATTTCCCCCTATGCATTTCGGGGGGAAGTCCTGTCCCTAAAGGGGGAAAAAGGCTTGAGATCGCTTCCATAATCTGGTTTACTTAAGGGGTAGTTATCCCGTAACCGGCGGCACACCCAAAGTGGTACGTGCTGCGGAGTTAATGCAGGGTACAAATCATTCCAATGTGTTTATGACAAGGAGGCGCTGCGGAAAGATTTAGGCACCAGTTCCCAATCGTGTCGTATGTTATTCTGTTTCCCCTGTAAAAATCTAAGGAGGAGTCGAATGTTTCGCAAGAATTTGCCTTTAGCACTGGTAACTCTCGTAATTGTTTTCTCTATGCTTCTCTCTGCATGCGGCAAGCCCGCTGAGGAAGCCAAAGCCCTTTCAGTCGGTATTGTGCTGCCCACCAAGGATGAGCCCCGCTGGATTCAAGACGAGACCCGCTTCCGCGATGCTCTGCAGGCTGCTGGCTACGAAGTCGAGATTCTCTTCAGCCAGGGCTCTTCAGCCAAGGAAAAGGAAAACGTCGAAGCGCTGATCACCAAGGGCGTCAAAGTGCTCATCATCTGCCCGCAGGATGGTACCGCTGCCGCCGCCGCTGCTGAAGCCGCGAACAAAGCCGGCGTCAAGGTCATTTCCTACGACCGCCTGATCCGCGACACCGCCGCAGTGGATTACTATGTGACCTTCGACAGCGTCGCCGTTGGCGAGGCCTGGGGTCAGTACCTCATCGAAAAGGCTTCCGGCACGGGTAACAACCTGTTCCTCTACGCCGGCGCCGCTTCTGACAACAACGCCTTCCTGTTCTTCGAGGGTGCGTGGAACAAACTGCAGCCCAAAATCGCCGATGGCACCTTCGTGATCAAGAACTCCAGCGAAGCCATAGCCCTGAAGGACAAGGCCACCCTCACCCGCGATGAAATGGCCAAGATCATTGGTCAGGTCACCACGAACTGGGACTTCAACACCGCCAAGGGTCTCGCCGAGGCGAACCTCACCGTAGCGACCGCCGCCGATAAGGGCACCGTCTTCATCGTTGCCCCCAATGATGGCACCGCTCGCGCTATCGCCGACGCCTTCGCCGCTGACAAGGACGTCACCCAGTTCTACATCACCGGTCAGGATGCTGAGAAAGCCTCCGTGCAGTACATCATTGATGGTAAGCAGTCCATGACCGTGTTGAAGGATGTCCGCACCCTGGTCGCCGATGCCATCACCGCTGCCGTGGCTTACCTCGAAGGCAGTACCCCGGACAAGACGACGACCTACAACAACGGCGTAATTGACGTGCCCGCCAAGCCCTCCGCCATCGTCACCGTCACCAAGGACAACGTCAAAGCCGCCATCGTGGATTCCGGTTACTATCCCGCCAGCGACTTCACCAATCTGCCGTAAGGCACTGATCGGGTAGTGATATCAAGCAGGAATAGTGGTGTTCACCATCACTATTCCTGCTTACCGCAATTTAGCCTTGTCTCAACGGAACCGGAGGCGCAATGGATACCCCAATACTAGAAATGCGTAATATTACAAAAGAATTCCCTGGCGTGAAAGCCCTAAGCGATGTTAGTTTTCGCGTTGCTCAAGGCGAGATTCATTGCCTGGTTGGGGAAAACGGCGCGGGGAAATCTACGCTGATGAAGGTGCTGAGCGGCGTTTGGCCCTATGGCACCTATACTGGCGATATTTACTTCAACGGCGAGCCACAAACCTTCAGGCACATCACCGATAGTGAGAAAGCGGGTATCGCCATCATCTATCAAGAACTCGCGCTGATACCGGAGTTGTCGGTTTATGAGAACATCTTCATAGGTCACGAAATTCGCAACGGCCTCACCGTAGATTGGAATGAGACCATCAAACGGGCAAATGAAATGCTCGCGCGCGTGCGGCTTGAAGTGAATCCAGCCACAAAGATCAGAGACCTGGGAGTTGGCAAGCAACAACTGGTGGAGATCGCCAAGGCATTGAGTCGCAATGTCAAACTGCTCATTTTGGACGAGCCTACCGCCGCCCTCAACGAAGATGATAGCCAAAACCTTCTAAACCTGCTGCGCGAACAAAAGGCGCAGGGCGTGACCTGCATTATGATCTCGCACAAGCTCAAAGAAGTGATGGCGATTGCCGACACCGTCACAGTGCTACGCGATGGGCAGACCGTCTGTACCCTGGATGCGCACAAGGGTGAAGTGACCGAGCAAATCATGATCAAGCACATGGTAGGGCGCGAGATTGACAACATCTATCCGCCCAGAGTCGGGCATGAGCCTAGCGAGGAAGTTGTCTTTGAAGTCAGGAATTGGAATGCCTATAATCCTGCCCTGGGGCGCACAGTCCTCAGAGATGTCAATTTCAAAATCAAGAAGGGCGAGATTGTGGGCTTTGCAGGCTTGATGGGATCTGGACGGACAGAGCTGGCGCTAAGCGTGTTCGGAAACCCTACCCACTATCAGATCTCCGGTGAGGTCTACGTTCAGGGCAAAAAGGCCACTCTTGCACATCCCCGAGAAGCCATCAAAAGTGGTGTAGCTTATCTCACCGAGGATCGCAAAGGGAACGGCTTAATCCTGATCCAGGACGTGAGGCAGAACATCAGCCTGGCTAACCTGGAGGAACTGGCACATCGCGGCGTCGTGGACGCTAATGCGGAAATCAAAGTGGCAAATGAGTACCGCGCCTCACTGAACATCAAGACCCCCACCGTGGCGCAGAAAGTAGGCAACCTCAGCGGCGGCAATCAGCAGAAAGTCTGCTTGGGGAAATGGCTCTTCGTCAAACCCAATATCCTGATCTTGGACGAGCCCACTCGAGGCATTGATGTGGGCGCCAAATACGAAATTTATACCATTATGAATCAGTTGGTCCAACAGGGCATGAGCATCATCATGATTTCGTCGGAACTGCCCGAGGTGTTGGGCATGAGCGATCGCATCTATGTGGTCTCTGAGGGGCGCATCACCGGCGAACTACCAATTGCCGAAGCCAATCAGGAAATCATCATGCAAATGGCGACGAATTAGGAGGCGTGGGATGTTTTTAAAAGACTTGCAGAAAATCCTGAAGCAGAATATCCGCGAATACGGCATGTATATCGCCCTATTCGTGATCATGATCATCTTCACCGTCGCGACGGATGGCATCTTTATCTCATCTCGCAATATCAGCAACCTGCTCAACCAAACCGGCTATATCGCGGTTCTGGCTGTGGGCATGACCCTGGTGATTGTCATCCGTCACATTGACCTGTCGGTAGGCTTCCTTGCAGGCTTCCTTGGCGCCATCGCCGCCATTGCCCTGGCATTTTGGAAATTACCGATGATTGTGGTAATTCCACTGGTATTGGCGTTAGGCGCCGTTGCAGGACTCATTACCGCATTCCCTGTAGCACAGCTCAAAATACCCGCGTTCGTAGCGTCGCTGGCAGGCTGGCTGATCTATCGTGGTGCGTTGCTCCTGGTAACCGCGAGCACAGGCACCATTATCATTGCCAATGACACCTTCAACGCTATCGGCAATGGTTTCATCCCCGATATACCCGGTTTGGATAGCTTTCTGCCCGGTGTCCACAAGCTCACCTTGCTGCTGGGCCTGGTTGCGATTGTGTTCTTTGTGATAGGTCAACTCAATGACCGCAAGAAGAAACAATCCTACAACTTCGAAACCCTGCCCATGAACATGTTCATTCTGAAGCTGGTCTTCATCGCTCTAGTTTTGGCGGCGATTACCTGGGTCTTGGCAGGATACAATGGCTTATCCTGGACAGTCGTGGTGGTGCTGATCGTGGTCGCTGTGTATCACTTCATCACTACTCAGACTGTGTTGGGACGGCACATCTACGCCGTTGGCGGCAACCCCGAAGCAGCCGAGCTCAGCGGTATCAACGTAAAGAAAATCACCTACGTTGTCTTTGGCTCGATGGGTCTGTTATCTGCACTTTCAGGTATCCTGTTCGCCTCGCGCCTGCAATCCGCCACCGTCACAGCAGGCCAGCTGTTCGAAATGGATGCCATCGCCGCGGCCTACATCGGTGGCGTCTCTGCCGCAGGCGGTGTTGGGAATGTGATGGGGTCGCTCATCGGCGCCCTGGTAACCATGTCGCTGACTAGCGGCATGAACCTGATGAACATTGATATTGCCTATCAATACGTCGTTCGTGGTGCGGTATTGCTGGCAGCCGTAATCTTCGACGTCGCAACCCGCAGCCGCGGCAATTAACGCGATAAAGCGATAAAGCGAAAAAGCGAGTCGTCGTGACTCGCTTTTTCGCCCCAGCATTTGTCATCTAGTCACTCACTCGCCATTAGCCCATGGAAATCCTACGCACAAACAACCTTAGCCGTTATTTCGGCACAGTCCCTGCCCTGGTAGATGTGAGCCTGGAACTCCAACCAGGGGAAGTGCTGGGCATTGTGGGACAGCGCGGAGCAGGCAAGTCCACGCTCTTCAATCTGCTCAGCGGTGCCACAGCTCCCTCCAGCGGCGAGATGTTTTACGCGGGACAACGGGTTGTCCTGCGGAATGTGCTCCATGCGCAGCGCCTGGGCATCGTTGCCGTACTCCAATACCCCGAATTTCCTCCCAACCTCAATGTCTTGCGCAATATCTTCCTCGGGCATGAAATCCGCCGCCCGGGCATTCTGGCGGCGCTACCGGACGAAGGCGCCATGGCACACACAGCACGAGAAATGCTCGCCAGTTTCGACCAACCGCTCGAGTTGCTCGAAGAACGCACCGCCAATCTCTCAGATGAACAACGCCAGATTATTGCCCTGGCATGCGCCCTGTGCCAACCCAACAATCGCCTGCTGCTGCTAGATGAAGCGCTCGCTGCCCTGAGTTTCGCCCGCCAGGAAGCATTTCTGGAGCGCATCAAATCCCTTGCCGCTCAGGGTGTGGCTATTATCATGGGCAGTGATGATCTCAAACAGATTTTTGCCGTGACCGACCGGATTCTGGTACTGTACCAGGGACGTCCGCTGGCGCTGCGCCGCACCACCGAATCCACACCGCGTGAAATCGTTGAGCTCGTTGTGGGTTCCAACCGGCAGGAACGAATCACACCCATGATCTGGGCTTTCGAGAATTATCATGCCGCGCAACAGCAAGCCGAAGAGTTACGTCGCGACCAGCTGGAATTGCGACAAAATCTGAGGATGCAGGATTCTCTCAACCAGCAGTTGATTGAGCGATTACACAATCAGGTCGAGGCACTGGACCGCCTGAACATGGCGCTTCAGGAAGCCAGTCGCCGGTTGATCACCGAGCGTGAAGCTGAGCGCAAAGCGCTGGCGCGGGAGTTGCACGATCAAGTCATCCAGGACCTCCTGAGCTACAATTACCAGCTTGAGGAGACGGAAAACGACCTGACCGAGGAAGAACAGCGACGCGACCTCACCAGAATCCGGCAGGGAATACGGCAGGTTGTGGGGAGCCTGCGCGAAATCTGTAGCGATTTGCGCCCGCCTACCATTGATAATCACGGCTTATCGGCAGCTATCCGCTCGCTCATTAGCCAGTGGACCGAACAAACCAACATCCCGGTTGAACTAGAAATTGACCCGTCGCTAGGACGGCTCCCGGAACCTATCGAACTGGGGGTCTACCGAATCATCCAGGAAGGACTCAGCAACATCCGCAAACATGCCAACGCCACCCGCGTAAGTCTAGCCCTCAGGCGCACGTCGGCAGCGAACCTGAGTGTCCGTCTGATTGATAACGGACGCGGCTTAACACAACCGCTTGACCTGGCAATACTGACCAATCAAAAGCACTTTGGTTTGGTGGGCATCAGCGAACGTCTATCGCTGATTGGCGGCACCCTCAAACTGACATCCGCTGCAAGCGGTGGGCTGCAAATGGATATCGAAATCCCCAGCCCCTACCCCACAATCGAAAACTGACCCGACCACCTTACACCATGGCATTATGCCACGGCTGCGAGCTCGGCGCCGCGCCTCAGACGCCGTCCCACTTCCTCCACATAAGCCAGACTCTGGTGCCGGAAGTAAGTATCATAAAGCCCGGCATAGTGCCCACCCTGCTGCATGAGCTCATCATGACTGCCCTGTTCGATGATATGTCCATGATCCAACACGATAATGCGATCCACTGCGCGAACCGTGGAAAGCCGGTGTGCAATCAGAATCGAAGTGCTTTGACGCAGAATCAGCTCGGTGGCTTGTTGAATCTGCATCTCGGTAAACGGGTCAATGCTGGCAGTCGCCTCATCAAGGATGAAAATCGCGGGCTTGTGCACTAAGACTCGCATCAAGGCGACCAGCTGGCGCTGTCCCATCGAGAGTCGCGCGCCGCGCTCGCCCACATCCGTGGCAAGCCCTTCAGGCAACGTCTCTAGCCACTCGCCATCGCCAATCTGTCTGGCGATATCAAGAATCATGGCATCGGTGATCTCTTCACGTCCATAACGGATATTATCGGCAATCGTACCAGAAAACAGGAACGGCATCTGCGAAACAATGCCCAACTGGCGCCGATAATCATGTAAATCGAGGGTACGAATATCGCGACCATCAATGAGAATCTGCCCCGACTGAAACTCGTAGAAGCGGGCGATGATTTTGGCAATGCTGCTCTTGCCAGCGCCAGTATGCCCCACAAACGCTACATTCTCACCCGCGGCGATCTGCAGATCAAAGTCTTTCAACACCTGCTCCTGCTCGGTGTACTGAAAATCCACATGCTTGAAAGTAATCTCGCCCTGCAAGGAGGTCACAGATTCACGCGCCGCTTGCTGCACCGTAGGCTCTGCATCAATCAACGCGAAGACGCGCTCTGCCGCAGCCAACCCACCCTGTAGCTGATTCCAAAAGGCGGAGACACTGATCATAGGCGACCAAAAATGGTCCACGCTGTTGATGAAGAGATACCATTCGCCTAGAGAAATCGCCTCCAGCCCCACCGCGCGCCCACCGCCATAGAGCAACGCGGCTGTTCCCAAACCCGAGAGTGCATTTAACAAGGGGAAGGTAAGCGCCAGCGCATAACCCCGTTGCAGGTTCACTTTGAAAGATTGGTGATTAACGACACTGAAGTCTTCGTAGATGGCAGCTTCCTGACGGAAGTTTTTGGCGACCGCGATACCGGTAACTGCTTCCTGTATAGCAGCATTGACCTCAGCAAGCACTCGGAACCCACGTCGGGTCACCTTGCGCGCCAGACGGCGCAGGCTCATCGCCACCAGCATAACGAGCGGCATGAAAATGATGATCAAAAGAGTGAGGGACCAGGAGACACTGAATAGATAGATCATCAACAACACTACCTGCAGCACCTGCCCCAACAAATCGGTGACCAGCTGTACCACCTGAGCAAACTCCTCAGTATCCGAGGTGATGCGACTGAGGATGCGCCCGGAACGGAATTCATCGAAGAAGGAGAGATCGTGGTTAATCGCGGCTTCGAAGGCAGTACGGCGCAGTGTCGCGATGATCTCGCTGATAATGCGTGCCGTCAACCACCTGCGAGACCAACTTGCCCCCCAGGTGACTAAACCGAACATCAGCATAAAGCCTACCAGCAACAGGAACACATCCTGGCGACCACGATCCAGCACCAAGGCATCCAACCCTCGCGAGATAAGAATGGGTTGCAGCGTGGAAAGCAACGACGTGCCCACCACAATCATAGAAATCAATGCCACCTTGCCACGATAGGGACGGAAATAGGCCGCAATCCGCCGGGTCAATTCCTTATCCGAATACTGGCGGTCGTAAGCTTCAGGGTCAAGTCCACGGAAAAAGCCCACGTTTACCTCACTTACTCATAACGCGCAAAAATGTTGCGGTACGCTTCCGAAGTCGCCATCAGCGTCTCGTGCGTGCCAATCGCCGCGATGCAACCCTTCCGCATAACAATGATCAAATCTGCCCACCGAATCTGCGAAAGGCGATGCGTGATCAGGAAAGTGGTACGGTTTGCAGCTGCTTTTTCAATCGCACGTTGAATACGATCCTCAGTGGCGCTATCAATAGCGCTGGTAGCATCATCTAGCACCAAAATAGCTGGGTTGGTGAGAAATGCACGCGCTAATGCGATACGCTGTCGCTGCCCACCGGAAAGTGTCGTCCCACGTTCACCTACGACGGTATCATAACCATCCTTGAACTCGGTGATGAAGTCATGTGCCTGCGCTGCCTGCGCCGCGGCAATGATCTGCTCACGCGTCGCTTCCGGATTACCAAAGGCAATATTCTCGGCGATGGAACGTGAAAACAGGAACACATCTTGCTCAATGATGGAAATCTGCCGGCGCAGCGCCTCCAGGTCCCAGTCACGCACATCCACGCCATCCACCAATACCCGCCCGCTATCCACATCGTAAATACGGTTGATGAGTTTGGCGATGGTAGATTTTCCCGATCCCGTCTGCCCCACAATGGCAACCGTCTGCCCCGGTTCAACCTGGAAGTTGAGGTTCTGCAAAGTCGGCACCCCGGCAGATGAGAGATCGCCAGCGAAGTGTTCGCCACAAGTATCGTTTCCCCGGTAGCAGAAACTCGCATCCTCGAAAGCCACGGCGCCCTTCATCTGCATTGCACAACCGCTGGCGTTGCGATCGAGCTCGGTAGGCGCATTGATAATCTCCAACAAGCGCCGCGCGCTTGCCATGCCCGAAGCCACCCGAGTATAGGCGAATTGTCCCGACCAGGTAGGAAAGCCAAAAAGGAGCAACAAACCATTGAAGGCAATCACGCCTTCCAATTCCAGAACTCCGGCGCGGAACAGTGTCAGGCTGTGAAATAGCCCCGCAGCTTGCAATAGCCCCAACAATAACAGAGGAATGAACTGCGCTTCCAGGCGCGATTGTTCCAGAAACATGGTGCGCCAGCGCTCAACCGCCTGCGAAAACCGGGAGATTTCATGACGTTCCTGAGAAGCGCCCTTCACCGTTTCAACACCTTCGATAGCTTCCGCCAGGGTCGTGTTCATCCGTCCAAACGCATGCCGAACCGTGACCGCTACAGGGTTGAGCCGCCGCAAGTATGCGGAAATCATGAAGCCATAGATTAGTAGATAGAATAACGGAATGATAATCAATTGCGGATGGTAACGCGGCGCCACCAACACCGGCATAATCAGGAAATTTGCTGAGCCAATGACCATGTTGAAGCCCGGATTGAGCATCAGGTTGATCTCGCGCACATCGTTGGTCGCTCGCGCCATAAGATCACCGGTGAGATAGGAATCATGGAAGGACATGCTCTTGCCAATCAAACTCGTATAAAGCTCATTGCGGATATCGCGTTCCAGCAATTGCCCCAGAGTTTCGGAGGAAAGATTGCGTCCCAGCTGCAAGATCAAACCGCGCAGAAGCTGTGAAGCAATAACTAGCAGCACAACCTGCAGCAAAAGGGTGAAATCAGGAGGCGCAGCTTGCAGAATGCTAAAAGCGCGCCCAATCAGCGCCGGCACTGCCGAGGCCAATGCCGCGTTCCCAAAGGCGCCAACCAATACGCCGAAAATTGGCAGCGGATGCCGCACCACATGAGACCAGATCCAACGGACCGGGCTGCGATGATCAGCCTGCCAGGCTTGCTCGATGACAAATTCACTAGACATGCTATACGTCCTGTAAAAAGTAAGGAATGCTAAGTATTTTACTCCTAAGTATGCACACGTCAAGTGAAGAGAAGGGGCATGGTGCCAGGGTATAGAATTTTGACTAATCCCAGAGTCAAGACTATACTAACAATGCAGTCTCAAAAGCACAGCACATCAGAGGAGGTGCCTCATGACCAAAACTGTTGTAATCGCGGGCGCCCTGGACACCAAAGGGCAGGAATTCGCCTTTATCAAAAAACTAATCGAGGAAACGGGGCTACAAACCCTTGTAGTAGATTTCGGGGTATTGGGCACCCCGGCATTCACGCCGGATATTCCCCGTGAAGAGGTAGTCAAAGCCGGCGGTGGTGACTTGCAGACTTTGGCTTCCGGTGAGCATAAGGATGCTGCCATGCAAATCATGGCACGTGGACTCGCGGTGCTCGTGGAGCAATTGTATACCGAAGGACGGCTTGATGGCATCCTGGGTATGGGCGGCACAGGCGGCGCCTCTATCGCCACGACAGCGATGCGCGCTTTGCCCGTTGGCGTGCCCAAACTCATGGTTTCGACCATAGGCGGTGGCGACGTCAGCCCGTATGCCGGCGCCAAGGACATTACCTTCATGCCGTCCATTGTTGACGTCGCCGGCTTCAACAGCATCAGCCAACGCATTTATACCAACGCTGCAGGCGCCATCGCCGGCATGGTGCAGATGAAAGCACCAGCAGTGCAAGAGAGCAAGCCGTTGATTACCGCATCCATGTTCGGCAACACCACCACATGTGTGGACCACGCCCGCGCCATCCTGGAAGCGCAAGGCTATGAGGTGCTGGTATTCCATGCCACAGGCGCCGGTGGACGGACGATGGAGGGACTCATCAGCGATGGTTACATTGCCGGGTCTCTCGATATCACCACCACGGAGCTCGCCGACGAGGTCTGTGGTGGCATCCTCAGCGCGGGACCGGAACGCGGACTGGCAGCGTCGCGGGCGGGCATTCCTGCGGTGCTCGTTCCAGGCTGCGTAGATATGGCAAACTTCGGCGGTATTGAAACGGTGCCCGAGAAATATCGCGGGCGCAATCTCTATCAGTGGAATCCCAATGTGACCCTGCTGCGCACCAATGCGGAAGAGAACCACCGCATGGGTGAGATGTTAGCGCACGCCGCCAACGAAGCCACCGCGCCGGTAGTTATCGTCCTGCCGCTCAAGGGCGTTTCGATGCTGGATAGCCCCGGCGGGCGTTTCTGGGATCCAGAGGCTGATGCTGCCTGTTTCAACGCTATCAAAGAGAATCTCAAACCGGGCATTCCGGTTATCGAGATGGATGCCAATATCAATGATTCCGAGTTTTCGGAGAAATGCGCGGGGCTATTGTTGGAAATGCTCAGAGCTGGAATTTAGAACCCGGCTATTGATTTCTCTTTCAGCTCTAAGTCATCATCTTTCGACAACTTGTCACCACATTTCTATCTCAATTCAGGAAAGGATACTCCATGCAACAGCGAATCGTCTTAATCGGCGCCGGAAGTGCGCAATTCGGCTTTGGCACGCTGAGCGACATTTTCGCCAGCAAAGTCCTCGAGGGCAGCGAAATCGTTCTGCACGATATCAACCCGCAGGCGCTCAAGCGAACTCTGGATGCAGCGCAAGCCTACGTAGATACGCATGCGCTCCCCTTTACACTGTCCGCCACCACAGATCGCAAGACAGCGCTACAAGGCGCCAATCATGCCATCATCTCCATCGAAGTGGGCAATCGCTTCGAACTATGGGAAGAAGACTGGATGATTCCGCTGCAATACGGCATCCGGCAAGTTTACGGTGAGAATGGTGGACCCGGCGGGTTGTTCCACTCACTGCGAATCATCCCACCCATCCTCGATATCTGCGACGACATCATGGCGATCTGCCCTGAGGCTTATGTCTTCAACTTTAGCAACCCCATGAGCCGCATCTGCCTCACTGCTAAACGTAAGCACTCCGACATGCGCTTCATCGGGCTATGTCACGAGTTTGCGTCACTGCCGCAGCACCTGCCGAAAATCCTCGGGACGCCTTGGGAAAATCTCTTTGTCCGCGCGGGCGGGCTTAATCACTTCAGCGTGGTGCTCGAGGCGCGTTACAAGGACACTGGACGCGATGCCTACCCTGATATCCGCGCCAAAGCGCCAGACTATTTCGAGCGTCTGCCGGATTTGCGCGAGCACATCGCGCAGCTCGAACGCGAACAAGCCGGCTCAACACCGGGTGCAGAACCAGCACTCCGTAAGGGCGCCAGTGCGTGGCCCGAGCGCTGGCTCTTCAAAATCATCCTGGAGAAGTTCGGCTATCTACCCATCACCACCGATAGCCATTTCGGCGAATACATCCAATGGGCGCATGATGTGGTGGACCATAAGGGTATTCTGGATTTCTACTACTTCTACAAACAACGCTGCCAGATAGATGAGGCGCGCCTGGGACCTCCTAGCAAGTGGGAGCGTGTGGTTCCCATCATCGAAGGTATCCTCACCGATTCGGGACAGGAAGAGATGGCAGTCAACATCATGAATGATGGCTTTATCAGCAACCTGACCCGCGACCTGGCGGTAGAAATCCCCGCAACGGTAGATAGAAGTGGAGTTCACGGCGTTATGTTGGGCGACTTCCCCAAGGGCTTTGTGGGATTGCTCAACAATCAAGCTGCTACCTATGACCTCACCGCAGAGGCAATTCTCCAGAAGTCAAAGGCGCTCGCGCTGCAGGCGCTCTTGCTCGATCCCGTAGTCCACAGTGTCCGCGCTGCGGAACAAACTCTGGAGATGATGCTTATCCGTCAGGAGAAATATCTAGGTTATCTCAAATAGAGCCATCTGGATAAAGAGCAAACAGCTAAGAGATCTTGCCTGAGTGTTTTGGGACGCCCTCCCGCGCCCCAAAACACTCTTTGCACAGACTGAACCAGGAATGGCATTACTGTAACAAAAACAAAGGAGAGTTCATGAAGAAAGCGCCCTTACTGGTGCTGCTGGCGCTGTTGTCAGGCGCCTGCCAGCTTTTTTCCGCAACAACACCGCCGGCGTTGCCACCCACACAACCCCTGGAAACAGAGACAACAACACCGCCGGCTATGGCGATGCCAACTGCGACCACAATCCCCACACTGGAGCAACCGCGTCTATCATTGGAAGAGATACTGGCGACATTGCCATTTACAACAGGTACACAGCCCAATGGCAGTTTTGTCATTCAGGAGATTCAACAAGCGGACCTGACCGGGGACGGACGAGAAGATGTTGTCGTTACCAGCGGTTGGAAGCAGAACGAGATGGAAGAATTCCCTGCCCTACTTCAGGTAGATATCGTCTCTGCGGAAGGAATTCCTCTCTATGCTCAAAACACCTGGGAAGAATTGGGCGAGTCGCCCAGCACGATGGCACTGGACGAATACTCGTTCCTGATGTTCAATCAAATTGAAGCCGTAGACATCGTCGCGCTCACCGGCGATCCTACACCGCAGGTCGTGGTGCGCATTCGCTATTCCGGCACCGGCTCAATCCTGGAGGCACATATTCTCAGTTTCAGAGGCGGGGCGATGCAGTCGCTTGCTGATATCACCGCCTACAAGGGTTGGATGGAATATCAGAGAGATGGCTACGTCCTTTCCTATCCGCTCTATTTCTACAATGAGCCTAACTGCTGCCCATGCCGCAGAGAGACGGTAACCTACACTTGGGATGGCGCCACCTTCGCCACTTCCCAAACTTTGCGAGAGGAGATTGAAGGCATGGAAGGTTGCCCCCCATTCCCCACCCCCGCCGAGTGGCGTGAGCTCGGTGCCACCGGCGCCGCTCCACCTGCACGTCGCGATGCCGCATTGGTCTATGATTCACGCCGCGAGCAGCTAATCCTCTTCGGCGGCAGAGATGGCACCGACAATCTCAACGATACCTGGGCTTTCGACCTTGCCACCTCTACGTGGAGTGAGATTGTACCCGCGGATGGACGGAGTCCATCGCCGCGCCACAGCATGGTCGCCGGGCTTAATGCCATGAACGACCAACTCGTGATTGCTACCGGCACCGGAGAGGTCGGCACGGCGCTCAACGAAGTTTGGACGCTAGATCTCGCCACGCGCGTATGGCGCCAGCAATTCACTCTCGGGACGGCACCGGCAGAGCGCTTTGGGGCTGCGGGTGGTATCCCCAATTATGGTCAAACGCTAATCCTGAGCCATGGCTTTAACCATGACCTCAGTTTCGACGACACCTGGGCTTTGGATCTGGAGACTTTCACCTGGACTAACATCACCCCGGCAGGTACCCGCCCTGTGGCGCGGGGCTGGCACAGTGCCGCCCCCCTGAGCTGGACACAAATGGTCCTCTTTGGCGGATACACAGATCTGCTGACTTACACACCTCCACAAGGCGACACCTGGGTGCTCAATCTACTTGATAATAATTGGAAAGAGGTTACCGGATCGGGACCATCGCCGCGCGAATTTGCCAGCATGGTAACACTGGGAGATCGTGGCACAGCACTGCTCTTCGGTGGGCGAGATGCGACGAACGTCGAGTTAAACGACGTGTGGCAGTTCGACCCCGGGCAGGGTAGCTGGCGACAGCTCACAACAGAGAGCGCCGGACCCTCCGCACGACAAGGGCACAGCATGGCATTGATAGGCTATTCCTCACTGACGCCAGGCAGTGCAGTAGTCGTCTTCGGCGGGCTCTCGGACAACGTCATGCGCAACGATCTATGGCTCTTCATTCCCTGGGACGAATAGACAAGGCAAGGATGATGGGTCAATAAGGCAGTAGAACCGTGTTGACTGCATTCTTGATGACCCATCACGTGTGCCACATATAACTTCTGGTTATTCTAATAGAGGAGGTCAACCTATGGCATTCATATCACGCGAAGAAGCATTACGCCGCTTGCGAGCGCAGGTGGCAGCAGGGAAACCCATCGTCGGTTGTGGAGCAGGAACGGGCATCTCTGCCAAGTTCGCCGAGAAAGGTGGCGCCGACCTGATCATCATCTACAACTCCGGGCGTTATCGCATGGCAGGACGTGGTTCGCTTGCCGGACTCATGCCCTATGGCGACGCTAACGGCATCGTTGTAGAAATGGCAGCGGAGGTGTTGCCGGTCGTCAAAGACACACCAGTGCTGGCGGGCGTCTGTGGCACGGATCCGTTTCGGTTGTTGCCCGTCTTCATCAAACAGCTCAAAGAAATGGGTTTCACAGGTGTGCAGAATTTCCCCACCGTGGGATTGATTGATGGATTATTCCGTGACAACCTGGAAGCGACAGGAATGGGCTACGATAAGGAAATCGAAGCCATCGCTATTGCACATCAGCTGGATATGCTCACCACACCCTATGTCTTCAACGCCGAGGATGCGCGTGCGATGGCACAAGCGGGTGCGGATATGTTGGTCGCGCATGTGGGGCTTACCACATCAGGCTCCATTGGCGCAGGTGCAGCGATGACGATGGATGAGGCTATCGGTAAGGTCATGGAGGTCTACGAAGCGGGAAAAGCCGTACGTAATGACATCCTGGTCATCTGCCATGGCGGCGTCTTCGATGAACCGAATAGCGTGGGCGCGGCGCTGGTGCGGATGCCGGGCGTGGCGGGTTTCTTTGGGGCTTCGAGCATCGAACGACTGCCCACAGAGCGCGCCATCACCCGACAGGTGGAGGATTTCAAGACATTGAAGCTGGCGTAAGCTCTGGAGGAGTAGAGCCACGTAGACGCTTTTCTAAACGACGAGGCAGAAACGCGCAGCGGTTCTGCCCCGTCATGAAAAGCCATAAATATGTTACTACATTCTGCCGGCACTGAAGCCCGCTTAGCCCTGGTGATACAAGCCGCGCAGGTGATTTAGTTTGACCCGCAGCACCTCACAGAGCATCTCCACGGATTCCCGCACATAGCGACTCAATTCGCCAGTTTGTCCCTTTGTGTCGCTCACATCGCGGTTACGCCATGACACAGTGACTTCCTGGATGCGATAACCGGCAAGTTCACACAGAAACAGCAATTCCACATCGTAAGCGGAGACTTTCCAACCTTTGGGACGCTCCTGCGTTTTGAAAAACTGTAGACGCGGGAAGATTTCAAGCGCCACCTCGCGCCGGAATGATTTGAAGCCACACTGGGTATCACGAATATCGCGCAATAGAAGCAGACGCCGCACATTCAAGAATACCGCGCTGCCGAGTTTGCGCAACAGCGAATTGCCCTCGCGCGCCATGCCCCGCGATCCGATAACACCATCGTAGCCCGCGGCATAGCCCGGTAGGAGCATCTCGACCGCAGTAATGGGTGTAGATTGGTCCATATCAGTGAAAAGAACCCGATCGCCGCGTGCCGCCTGAATGCCCGCCCACACCGCAGCAGGCTTGCCGCCGTGCGGAATATCCTGCAATCTGAAAACCGGTTTGTCAGCGATAAAAGCGCCAATCAGCTCACGACTCCGGTCGGTGGATTCATCATTGACGATCACTACTTCCCAGGCATATGTCTGAGTCGAAAGATAGGCATAGACCTCATCCAAAACACCCCGTTGCAGGTTTTTCTCTTCGTTATAGCACGGGATGATGACGGAAAGCATCGGTTCAGCGGGCATAATCACACTCCTGAATGAACTTCCGCGAGCATGTCCGCGATGAAACCGCGAATCTCGCACAATGTTTTTGGCGCATCCAGGTCTGCAACTTCGATGAGGAGTGGTCCGGTGTAAGCTATGCGGCTCAATGCCGTGAAGACAACACGCCAGTCAATGGTCCCCGCGCCGGGTGCAAGATGTCGCGGACCTGCAGGCGCATAATCTGCCAGATGTACCGTGGTCAGCGCACCATCCATCGCTGCGATCAGGGTCTCTGGCGCCACACCACTTTCCGCTGCCTGAAAACTATCGAAAGTGAAACCCAAAGGCGCGCCCAAGGCTTTGAGGATGGCGACGTGTTCCGGGCGCCGCAGATAGCACCAGCTGACGTTTTCCACGCACAGCGTAACGCCGGCAGCATGCGCCATTTCTGCCGCCCAGATCGTGCTCTCCAAAAATGGTTCTATCAACACGGGGTTGTCAATGCCAAAGCGCAAGCCGTGCCAGGTAAGCGCCCGCGCACCAGTGATTGTTGCCAGATCCAATAATCGCAGAAAACGCCCGCGAGTCTCCTCGCGCGCACGGGAATAAGGCGCCCAGATATCAAAGAGCGTGGCATAGAGATGCAGCGAATGTACGCGCACCCCTGTAGCGCGACTGCGTTGCGCCAGCACGCGCGCAAAATCAAGCTGATACTCGCTGTCCGTTTGAAGGAAAACCTCAACAACAGAGAAGCCCAGTTCTGCGGCAATCGTAAGCCCATCTTCGGTCAAAACGTGGGGATAAAAACAGGCTGTGGAAATCCCAATCTGTTCAGGGTTCACCGATTCGCACCTGTCCTAATGTGAAATACTCATCAGGCAAGCGAGTTCCATCTGGGAGCCACGTTTCCACACGGGATTGCGCTTCCCAATTATAAATGCCGATATTGACATTGTAGAAGCCCGGTGGAATCGTATCCGTGACGGGGGTGAAAACACGCTCCTCACTGATAATGTCGCCTGCCTGCCATGACCACAGTGGGAAGAAACCCAAACCGGGTTCGCCATCAGCTTGCGCCACGGGCAAAGCATCTGGCAAAGCCAGGTGAACAAAAATGCTATCTGTAAAAACCCCAGAACCCAGTACCTGCCAGCGCAAACGCAGACGCAAGGTTACGCCATCCCACCGCGGTTCTGCTTCAAGTAATCGCGCTATCGCACCAAATTGAGCCATCCAGGTCACAGACGTCTCCCCCTGTGGTGCGTCAATAGTCCCAGCATAGTGTAACGTCATCGCGCCATCCTCATGGTAGCGCGCCACATAAGTCGCGTCGGTGCGCTGCGCGCGCTCGTAGATGGTAGATTCGGCTACAGGTCCCCCACGCATATCTACGTGATAAGGTCCCACCTGTTGCGCCTCAGGTCCCAGAGCGAGCACACTCCAGCTCTCCGTAACAGGCGCAACGCCGGTGTTCAAGCCGGCAAATTCGCTCAGCGCCACGCGCACGGGCGCCAAAGTGACCCCCCAATAACCCAAGGGATAAGGTGACTTTCGAGGCGTGTAACGATCAGGATAATTGACCACCAGCACGGATTGCGAGGGACCTTCCTGCGCCAGGACCTTCAACAGTGACGCCTGCAGCGTGGTACCGTGCATATACATAGTTTGGAAGTTTAGCAGCAGCACAACACTCTGTAATGCCACCAAAGACAGCGCCACCAAGCCCGCCACTCGTCCTAAACGAAGGCGCGCATTGGAACTCGGCAACAGCGCCGCCGCCCATAACAATGCCGCACCGAATGCACTCAAGTAAAATAACCGGGATGAGAGACTTACATAGTCGTAATCCAGGCCTACATAAGTGGAGAGAAGCTGCAATCCATACCAGCTCAACCCCAAACACAGGTGCCATCCACGACGCCGAAGCAGCAACAATGCCAGTAACCCGGCAAATCCCACCACCATCAACGGGCGGACAAAGGGCTGCACAGCAACAGGAAACCCACGGGCAAAGCCAACCAGAGGGAAGACCAATCCTTGCAGAAGATACCACAACACCTCGGTCTCCAAAGCCAGCGTCGTCACGCCTTCATATTTGGGCGCCTGAATCCAGAAGAGCAAATAAGCCAGTGTCACCGGCAGGAAAAGCAGCAGTGCCGGGGAACGCCATAGTACACGCCAGGAGCCACGCTCGCGCCACTCAATAAGAAAGAGCCAGGGGAGCAGTTGCACGGCGCTTTCCTGCACGGAAATCGCCGCGCCATACGCCAACAACGCTGCAAAGAGCAGGCGTGCGGAGGAATAGCGACGCGCCTCCAGGTACGTCCACGCCGTCAGCAACATGAAGCACGTCACCCAGCTTTGCTGCGGCGCCGCCCATGCCACCGCTTGATGCGCCAGTGGGTATAGAGCGAACAGCAACGCCGTGCCCCGCGCTAGCATGCGTCCAAGGCGCAAGGCACGACACAAACGCGCCACGAGAGCCACGTTGAGCAAGTGCACTGCAATCTGAAAAGCATGCAACGGCAGTGCGTCGAAAACACCGCCGGCGCGCATAAAGAGCCGGTTAATCAGCAATGTACCGGGGCGATAGAAGTGATATTCTGGTAATGGTGCGAAAAGTTCGCCGAGAGACTTCCCGACCACGCGCCCAAACCAGACAGGATCATCCCAGATAAAACCGAAGCGCAGGGCGGGTGCATAGAGTGCCGCAGTGAGCAACAGCAAGCCCACCCAAAACACCATGAGTGAGCTTGCTGATCGGTGATTCCGAAGATTTGCGGTCATTGAGAGCATTATCCGCCGTTCTGAGCGAGCGTCAAGAACACCGGTAAAATGATCCCCCTATGAAGATTCAAGCGCCGGATAACGCGCTCTCACCCAGCGCGTGCCCCACCAGCCCAGCAAACCCCAGACGATGACTACAGCCTCAATCAGCCATATCTTCCCCAAAGAATCAAGCCCCCAGAGTTGAGCAAAGGCTGCTACCGCATCAATAGCACTTTTGAAGAGGAAACTCCACCAGAACCAGCGAGCCTCTTTCCGCAAAGCACCGTAGAAAAGCAGCACGTTGCAGAAAATGTGGATCAGGCAGGTGAAGAAACGCTCCACAATGGGCGCCAACCCCCAAAGAGGGTTGTTTGCCACTGCAATCTGTGCCACGGCATTTGCCGAGAGCAGCTCCGGCGCTACGAGTGCGACAATGACGCCAGAAAGCGAATTGAAGCCCAGCAACAACGCTTCCACGGCGCCAAAACCGATAGCAAAAGCCAATGCCTTTCCCCAGGGAACCTGCCCCAAACGGGTATACCGCAGCACCAACCATGTGAGCAACACCTCAGTCATGCCAGTAAGCAACCCTACATAAATGTAAAACACCGGCATAGCGATAGATTCGGGCAAAGATCCCGTCAGGGCATTATAGATAGGGGTATTCAGGGGTACCGCCCAGATGAATTTCAGGGCGACGGTTACCACCCAGGCGAGCGCACCCAACCCCAAATAGCCCCAACCCAGCTTGTGCACCACCGCATAGATGATGTATGCCAGTGCCACCAGGATCATTCCCAAGCCACCCAGGAGTGCCATTGGTGAGACTTTCTCAACCGTGACAGGATACGGTCTCCATTGAAATTCATAGTATGAAAGTTGCACCGGACCATCCCAGGTGATACCAAAGGCATATGTGCCCGGTTCAGGATAAACGACGGTATTCACCGCAAAAGATCCAGGTTGATCCACGGTGTGCTGGAAAACCGGCTGATGCTCAGCATCCTCAAGCAACACGCGCACACTGCCAGAGATGAGCAAGCCCCGGAAATCAATGCCGACCGGATCGCCTGGTTGCTTTACCTCCACCACGAAGTCCATGAACTTTCCCGCTGTTGCCTCATCCCGAGCACCAGACATGCTTGCGCCCACAAGAGGCGCTTGATCAGCGCTTCCCTGGCAAGCGGAGAGACTCAATAACACAAATATCATTAAGAAAGTGAGAAGAAACCGATTTCGCATTGATGACTCCTTCAATAGTGAGTTACCGAACCCTACCCACACGTTCGGGCGATAGGTGGGCTGCCTATCTTCGCCCAGACCCTTCTGATATACGAGCTTTCTACCAGGCGCGCTCCAGGATCTCAATCAACTCCGCCTCGGTAAGGGCGATAGGGTTGCCCTTCATACTACTAGCGCGCGAGGCGCCAGCGATGATATGCGGGAAATCCGCAGCAGTGATACCATACGTCGCTAAACCGGGAATCGCCAGGTCGCGGCACAGTGCCGCGCTCCAAACGATAACGTCTTCGGCTACCGCACCAGACGCACCCAACAACAAACGCGCGATCTCCTCATAACGTGCCAGTGCGCGGTTATTCGGATCACGTTTGCGCAGCGCACGGATATTGACCGCCGTCACCTCTGGGAGCAAGCGCCCGCAAACAGCGCCATGTGGTGCGGGAAACAAGCCCCCCAACACACCCGCAAAACCATGCACCGCGCCTAATTTGGCATTCGCCAATGCCAACCCGCCGAAGAGGCTTGCAATTGCCATGTCCTCCCGCGCTTGAGTATCGCCGCCATCCCGATAAGCGCGCTGCAGAGCGCGCGCAGCCCGGCGTATTCCCTCGAGACAAAGGCCATCGGTAAGTGGGCTTGCTGCTGGCGTGACATAAGGCTCCACCAGTTGCGTGAAAGCATCCAAACCTGTACTGGCAGTGATCGCCGGTGGGACGCTGTAGGTGAGTTCGGGATCTACCAGCGCCAGGCGCGGCAGCATGTGCGGGCTGCGTAGGCTCACTTTGACGCCATGTTCCGGTGAAGTCAAAACCGCATTACGGGTCACCTCGGCGCCCGTACCTGCCGTTGTGGGAATGGCAATCACCGGCGCGGAGGGAACTTCCAGAGGCTTGCCTTGCCCAATGACCTCAAGATACTCCAGCAGTTCACCCGGATTGGTCAACAGGGCAGCGATGGCTTTGGCAGTATCCATAGGACTGCCACCGCCAAAACCGATGACCAAATCACACGCATTTTTCCGCGCCAGTGCTACACCCTGGCGCACATCGTCGGTAGTGGGTTCGCCGGTCACAACGTAGGGCACGGGTTTTAGACCCCTTGCACTTAGCAATGATAACAGCGGCGCGACCCGCTCCACACTCTTACCACTGACCACCATGGGACGCGCCCCCAACTCCACAGCCAGGGGAGCCAATTCACGCAATGCTCCCAAACCGAAAACAATGCGCGTCGCTGTAGCAAATTCAAAGCGCATGACAGCTCCTTTTTACCAACCAGAGTCGTTTGGAAAGATGTTGTCGTATTTGACGCTGCTGCGCGGTTCCGCCATCATCTCTGCCACAGCATCGCGCCAGGCAGCATAGTGCGCGGTTGCCTTGTGTTCTGCGGGCGCCTCGGCAGTGCGATAAATCTCAACCAACACGAAACGTGTGGGATCGCCCGCCTGCTGAATCACATCAAAGCGGGCGATGCCCGGCTCCTGCACGCTGTTGCGCGCATTTTCGATAGTAGCCGATTTGAATGCCTCAACATACTCTGGCTTGACGTGTACAAAGACATGAACGATCAACATGCGTAACCTCCTCTAAGAAAAGGGAAATCGCCACACCCCATGAACATAAACTATCACAAGTTCATTCTACGACTAAATCAAAGCTTGACAATTACAGGACAATGCAGTACAATATATACTATAAAATTATACAAAAACTATAAAAAGGAGAGCGAAATGACTGAGACAACACAATCCGTATATGATTTCACGGTCAATACCATTATGGGATTACCAAAATCCATGGCAGACTATCGAGGGAAGGTTCTACTCATCGTCAACACGGCGAGCAAATGCGGGTTCACCCCACAGTTCGGGGGGTTGGAAGAGCTCTACAAGCAATACAAAGATCGTGGGCTGGTTGTGCTAGGTTTTCCCTGCAATCAGTTTGCAGAACAGGACCCTGGCAGCAATGAAGAAATCCTTAGCTACTGTCAGATGAACTATGGCGTCAGTTTCCCCATGTTCGACAAGATTGATGTCAACGGGAAAGAAGCACACCCGCTATTTGAGTACATCAAGAAAGAGGCGCCGGGAGCATTGGGGCTAACTATGGTCAAATGGAATTTCACCAAATTCCTGGTGGACCGTGAGGGTAAGGTAGTAAAGCGCTTTGCCCCCAACAGCGATCCCGCTGGCATTGCGCCGGATATCGAAGTCCTGTTGTAAGTCACTCACCAAAAAGGGCATTCTGTTTCTATCGCCTGCACCCACAACAAGGCGGACCAGGATGCTGGTCCGCCTTGTTTTCTATAACGGCATAACACCTTTTGGCGCCACCGCCCTACCAGGCGTAGGCTTCGGGAGCGGTCCCTCCAGGACCGGGGAAAATCTCGTCCAGACGCTGCAAGGTGGCCTCATCCAGTTGGATTTCCAGCGCCCGCAGACTGCCATCCAATTGCTCCAGTGTCCGCGGCCCAATGATAGGTGCAGTGACGGCCGAATTGTGCAGCAACCAGGCAAGCGCCACATCCGCAGGAGCCTCACCCATGCTGACGCATAACGCTTCATAAGCCTCAATTCTGGGACGATATTTCTCGATATCGCGCTGCAATCG
Source organism: Anaerolineae bacterium (assembly GCA_026645815.1). Lineage (GTDB taxonomy): Bacteria > Chloroflexota > Anaerolineae > B4-G1 > SLSP01 > JAAZNO01. The sequence continues at coordinate 24,853 of JAPKMR010000013.1, forward strand.
CTCGGAAGCTCGCCGCCCAGCCTCAATCTTCTGCAAGACGCCACCCAGGAGACCGCCCGCCAGCGGGCTCCACGGAATTACTCCCAACCCCAAACCCTGGCAGGCAGGAATGACCTCTAACTCAACCATGCGGGCATTGAGATTGTACAGGCTTTGCTCGCACACCAGTCCCATGAAATGTCGCTTTTGCGCCTCACCCTGCGCCTGTGCGATATGCCAGCCCGCAAAGTTACTGCTGCCCACGTAGAGCACCTTGCCCTCGCGTACCAGCTGCTCCATCGCCTGCCAGATTTCCTCCCAGGGAGTCTCGCGATCCACATGGTGCATCTGGTACAGGTCAATGTGATCAGTCTGCATACGACGCAGACTTTCCTCACACGCACGGCGAATGTGATAAGCAGAGAGTTTGCTCTCGTTTGGCCAATCGCCCATCCCCCCGTAGACTTTGGTCGCCAGCACTACTTTTTCGCGGCGCCCACCCCCTTGGGCAAACCAACGCCCAAGAATCTGTTCGGTCCATCCTTCACCCTGCTTCCAACCATAGACATTCGCCGTATCGAAGAAGTTAATCCCGAGTTCCAATGCGCGATCCATGATAGCAAAACTATCCGCTTCCGTTGTCTGTGGACCGAAGTTCATCGTCCCGAGACAAAGCTTACTCACCAACAATCCTGTGCGTCCCAAATGTGTGTATTGCATCATAACCTCCAAGTGTAATGTGAACCTGATAATTGAACCTTTCAACACCGCATCGCATTATCTCGACTCTGGGATCAGGGGCTGGCAGCGCGGGCAGACAAAGCTGCTCGTACTGCCTGTCTTGATCTTCTCCACAGGTGTCGCACACTCGGGGCAAGGTTGCCCCTCTCGGTAGCCTACCAACAGTTCAGTCATTTCAAAGTGCCCTTTTCCGCCATAGAGGTCCACCTCATAGGCGGCGCCCCCTAACGACAAACTGTACGCCAAACGCTGGTGGATCGCCTGTACCAATGCTTCGACCTCCACACCGGTCAGTGTGTTCACCTGGCGCAGTGGATGCAAACGCGCTTGAAACAGAATATCGTGAACGTAGAAATTCCCAATGCCGGCAATCCGCGCCTGATCCAGCAAAAAGGCTTTGAGGCGGAAGCGCTTGCCAGCAAAAGCTGCCGTAAGGTCAGCGGGACCAAGCGCCAGGGCATCCACACCCAGACGCGCGGTCATGGTATGTTCAGCAAGGGTCTGAACATAATGCACGTAACCGAACCACCAGAAATTCACCATCAAGCTGGCGCCATCATCGAGATCGAAGTGCAGACGCGTCTTTTCGGGCAGTGCTGCTGGCGGGGTCAGCAACACCTCACCCCCCATACCGAGACTGATGAGCAACCATCCCTGTGTCGTTTGAATCTGCAACCACTTGCCGCGTGGCGCTACCGCCAGAACTTGCGCCCCCAGAACTGCCGCAATGAACTCAGGTTCTGGCAAATTGAGACACCTGGATTGTCGCACCGTCACCCCGGCAATCGTTCTTCCCGGCAACACCGCCTGCATCTGGCGTGCCAGATTGGCAATCTCAGGCCATTCGGGCATCTGATCGCACCCCCAACCGTGATAATCCTTCTACAAACGCGACCCCCGGCTCTCCACCAGAGGTCGCAGTAACAAGCAGCGCCATCAAACCCAGAGTCCTTCAACCAGCGCGTGAAGAAAAGGCTCAGGAGATGTCGCTCTCAGGGTCGAAACGCAGCGGTCCCTCGTCAACGGCACGAAGCGGACCCTCTCCGCCAAAATAGTAACCCTTGCCCCATTGCGTGCGGATATAGACAGGCTCCGCAGCATTCTTCTCGAGCTTTTGTCGCAGATAGCGAATGTAAACGCTCAGATATCCCACCTCTTCGGCATACTGCGGTCCCCAGATACTCACCAAAAGCTCCCGGTGCTCGATTACATGCCCCTTCTGGCTGATCAATGCCATCAGCAAACGTTGCTCCGTTGGCGTTAGGTTCACCCGTTCACCTTCTCGCAGCACCGTTCCATCAGCGAGATTCACGTATAAAAAACCGTCATCATAAATAGCTTGCCAGGTGCGCGCCTCGTTCACCTGTTGTCGTCGCAACACGGCTTTGATGCGCGCCTTCAGCTCATTAAAGCTACAAGGTTTGGTCACATAGTCATCCGCACCGAGAGTCAGTCCACGCACCACATCCGCCTGACCTGCCTTAGCGCTCAAGACGATGATAGGGGTATCACAAACACTACGCAAGCGCTGGCAGGCGCTCCACCCATCCATCTCTGGCATCATAATGTCCAGAAGAATCACGTCAGGGTGAATTTCATATGCCATGCGCAATCCTTCTTTGCCATTACTTGCCTCGTAAACGGCAAAGCCATCACGCTCTAAGCCCAACCGCAACAGTGTAACCAATCCAGGATCATCATCAATCACCAGGATTTTCTTAGTATCCATGATGGCACACCTCACCTTCGCACAGCACTTCAACAAGAGAAACGTGGTAGAACACAGAAAGCATTACAAACTCATTGACTGGCAGATCAAGAAGAGGACGGTTCTACATCAAAATAGTAACCTTCTCCCCACACAGTATGGAGATAGCGTGGATTGTCTGGATCAGGCTCAATCTTTCGGCGCAGACGGTAAATATACTGTTTCACTAATTCCAGGTTGCCAGCTTGTTCATATCCCCAAACTTGGGTCAAAACAGCATCAGGGCTGAGCACTTTTCCCGAATGATGGATCAGCAAACGCAGTACGGAAAACTCCAATGGCGTGAAATGCACAATCTGGTTTCCATGCACCATCTCGCGCCGGTCACAATCCAACATCAACGAATCCGTTACAAACAACAAATTGGGGTCATCTTCATACCGCTGGGCAGTTCGTTGCAGCGAAACCTCCAAACGACATAACAATTCAGAAATCTGAAATGGTTTCACCACATAATCATCGGCGCCCATCGAAAAGCCGTGCAGGATATCATCGGGTGTATCCTTTGCCGTCACAAAAATGATCGGTGCATCCGTCATCTCCCGCAAACGCCGACAGACTTCATAACCATCCATGTCGGGCATCATCACATCCAGGAGGATAGCATCAGGCTTACTCTGAAAAGCGGCACGCAACCCAGATGCAGCATTCGATGCTACAATCACAGAAAAGCCCTCTATGGATAAAGCGAGGTTCAGCATCTCCAGGAAGCCAGGTTCATCATCAATGACCAGCACCTTGAAGCGCTGCAAAGTTCCCTGTCCCTGCTTAACATGTACAGGTGTTTTCGTCAAACTTATTCGCCGCCCTTCGAAAAAGTCAGTAAGAATCTTAACTAAATATTATCATAAGCATGCTGATGTGTCAATGTCGGTTAAGTTCGGAGTGCGTTTCAAAACAGGGGTAAAAATCTCAGGCGCCCCTACAGGGCGCCTGAGAAAATTGATTTTTGGCGGCGGGGCAAAGCTCGCCGCCAAAAATCTATAAACACTCCTGATCAGACTGAAATCAAAGCTCGAATCTTGCAAGCCGATGAAGCATATATGGAAACCTACTTCTGGCGCAACTTCGCCGAATCGAACCACAATCCGGTGACCAGATGCGGCTCAACCCCCTCGAAGACCACCCGAACGGTCACTGGATCATCCTGTTTGAATTTCGCGGTGTACACGACGGCAACAAAATCCCCCGTTTGCTCCACGCTTTGAATCTCCCGTGAGACATAAGCGCCCAGCGTGCCAATAGTCTGCAGGGAAAGGTCGGGGAATTGAGCTTCGGAGAGTGAGGTCTTCATTTGCTCCGTGAAATCCCGTGAGAAGACAGCATAGTCTCCCGCATTCAAGCCTTCGAGCAAGTTGTCCGTCATCTCTTCGCTATAAGCGAGAACCGCTTCACGCGCCTCGCCAGAAAGCGTCTGCGGCGTAGCTTTTGCACCGCAAGCAGATAAGAAAATCACCAATGCCAACAAGAAGACTACCATTTTCTTTGACATACGATTCCTCCCACAATGGAAAACAGGATCAGCGCAAGACCCGTCGCAAGCACCGCCCGGTATAACTTGAATCAGCCTGTGCTATAGCCTCTGGTGAACCTTCGGCGATGATGTATCCCCCTGCGTCGCCACCCTCAGGTCCCAAATCAATCAACCAGTCAGCAGTCTTGATCACATCAAGATTGTGCTCAATCACAATGACAGTGTTTCCTGCGTCGGTGAGACGGTGCAGCACATCGAGGAGTTTCTGAATGTCGGCAAAGTGCAAGCCCGTCGTCGGTTCGTCCAGGATATAGATGGTACGACCGGTCGCTACGCGGCTGAGTTCCTTCGCCAGCTTCACACGTTGCGCTTCGCCCCCACTGAGCGTCGTTGCCGCCTGTCCCAGCTTGACGTAGTCCAGGCCCACGTCATGGAGCGTCTGCAGCTGTCGCGCGATTTTCGGATGCGCTGCAAAGAACTCCAGCGCCTCCTGCACGTCCATATTCAACACCTCAGCGATGTTCTTGCCCTTGTAGCGAATCTGCAAGGTCTCCCGGTTGTAGCGCGTGCCCTGGCATTCCTTACACGTCACCCACACATCCGCGAGGAAGTGCATCTCGATACGCCGTTGCCCGTGTCCCTTACAAGCCTCGCAGCGCCCACCTTTTTCATTGAAGCTAAAGCGCCCGAGGCCGTATCCACGCATCTTGGCTTCCGGCGTTGCCGCAAACACCCGTCGGATTTCATCGAAGACGCCCACATAGGTCGCCGGATTCGAGCGCGGCGTCCGTCCAATAGGGTCTTGGGTAATATCAATGACCTTATCCAGGTGTTGCAAACCCTCCAGCCGTTCGTATGGACCCGGACGGGTCTCCGCCCGGTTGAGCGCGTGCGCCAAAGCCGGGTAAAGCGTCTCCGCAACCAGGCTACTCTTGCCGCTGCCGCTCACGCCGGTAACACAGGTCAACACGCCCAACGGAAAACGCGCCTCGATATTCTTGAGGTTGTGCAGCGTAGCCCCATGCAAGACGAGACTTCCATTCTGAGGAACGCGCCGCCCGCCATTAGGGGAGACCACACTTAGCTCCCCGCTCAGATAACGTCCGGTGAGCGAGCGAGGGTTGCCCATGATCTCCTCAGGAGGTCCAGAAGCCACTACCTCGCCGCCGAGAACACCTGCGCCGGGACCAAGGTCCACAATCCAATCAGCATCGCGCATGGTTTCTTCATCATGCTCCACCACCAGAACGGTGTTGCCCATATCGCGCAAGTGTAGCAAGGTATCGAGCAAGGCGCGATTGTCGCGGGCATGCAAACCGATGCTTGGTTCGTCCAGAATATAGAGCACACCTACCAGACCACAACCAATCTGACTTGCCAGACGGATGCGCTGTCCTTCTCCACCAGAGAGCGAAGGCGCCGGACGGTCAAGCGTGAGATAGTGCAACCCCACGTTGAGCATAAATTGCAGGCGATCGCGGATCTCCTTGAGCACCTCGCCGCCGATTTCCAGTTGTTCCGGGTTGAAAGTGCCCGCAAGCGAGGTAACCCAATCATAGGCAGCATCAATCGTCATCCGTCCGACATTGAGGAGCGTCAGCCCCCCCACGGTGACGCCACGCGCTTCGGGTCGCAGTCGCGCGCCCTGACACGCCGGGCAAGGTTGCTCACTCATAAAGCTCAGATACCAGCGCTGCGTGTACTCCGATTTCGTCTGGCGGAAACGCCGCCGAATGCAGGCAATGATCCCCTCGAAAGGTCGCTGCATCTCCCCCGTCCAGGTAACCTCGTTACGATCGCCCTCGTATTTGAAGTTGATGCGTTCGCGACCAGAACCATACAACAAGATCTGCCGAAAACTCTCGGGCAGCTCACACCAAGGCGTCTCCAGACTCACCCCAAAGTGTCGAGCAATCGCCTCAAGCTCACGTTGCGTCCAACTGAGCTGCTTCTTGCGTAGCTCGCCATACCAACGGAGTGCGCCGTCCATCAGCGATAGAGTGGGATCGGTAATAATGAGGTTGACATCCACTTCCAGCTTCGTGCCCAAACCATTGCACTCCGGGCACATCCCAGCAGGAGAGTTGAAACTGAACAATGCCGGAGAGAGTTCCGGAAAGCTAATGCCGCAATGAGCGCATGCATTCTGCTCGCTGAAGAGCAGTTCCTCGCCCTCGATCACATCCACCACCAATACCCCCTCAGTCGCCCGCAGCGCCGTTTCTACCGAATCCATCAAACGCATGTTGAAATCGGCATCAAGCGCTTCAGGAATCTGCAAGCGATCCACGACGATCTCGATGGTATGGATCTTTGTCTTGGCGAGCTTGATGGAATCCGTGAGCTCAATAGGCACGCCATCAATCCGCGCGCGGGTGTAGCCATCGCGCCGCGCTTGCTCCAGCAACTCGGCGTGTGTGCCTTTGCGCTTCTGCACCACCGGCGCTAGAATCTGGAAACGTGTACCAGAAGGCAACACCGCAATCTGAGCCGCGATCTGTTGGGCGCTCTGCGCGTGGACGGGACGCCCACATTCAGGGCAATGCGCCTCGCCCACCCGCGCGAAAAGCACGCGGAGGTAATCCATCACCTCAGTGACCGTACCCACAGTAGAGCGGGGATTCTTGCTGACGGCTTTCTGCTCGATAGCGATAGCGGGGCTGAGACCACCGATGAAATCCACGCGAGGCTTTTCCATCTGTCCCAGAAACTGCCGCGCATACGAGGATAGGCTTTCAACATAACGCCGTTGTCCTTCGGCGTAGATGGTATCGAAGGCAAGCGACGATTTGCCGCTGCCGCTCACACCGGTCAGCACTACCAGGCTGTTGCGCGGAATGTGGACATCAATGTGTTTAAGGTTGTGCTGCTGTGCACCGCGAATAACGATTTCGTTGGGTTCCATGCTGGTCCTTTTTAGAACAGAGGTTCTAACACCCCCCATTATACCACAAAGCGTCTCGAATGTCGTCGTCATTGTCGTCATCATTGCCCCTTTATCGAACAAATCTTCTAGTTTATGACAGTATAGTGCCATAACATGACAGAACCTGTCATGTTATGGCCTAAACTATAAGTATTCAACCCGATATCCAATTCGGCGCGACATTATCACACCCAATATCACACCCGACCGGTTTTGCCCCTTGACTCTCCCCTAACTGGAGGGTGTATACTATGCCTGGTTGCGCAACCACAAGACACGTTGAGGAGTAGAACCATGAACACATTGGAAGCCATTCGCGCCCGCCGGAGCATTCGTCGCTTCAAGCCGGATCCATTGCCGGAAGATGTGCTGAAGGAGATTCTGAACGCCGCAATGTTGGCCCCTTCGGGGAAAAATGCACAGCCGTGGCACTTTGTTGTTGTGCGTGAAGATAAGCGCCCGGAGTTGCTCGCCGTGATGCGCGCGGGATTGGCTGCCCGCAAAGCCGAGGGCATTCCTCTGGGCAGCAGCGAGTGGACGGCCAAGGTCATGGAGCAAGCGCCCGTCACGATCCTTGTCTTCAATACCGATGAGGAGGACCCCTTCGGACGCAAAGATTTCGGCGACGTTTTCGGCAATATGGTGGATGTGCAATCCATCGGAGCTGCCATTCAAAACCTGCTGCTGGTAGCACAAGAACTCGGCGTCGGCAGCCTGTGGATCTGCGATATCTTCTACGCTTACGGCGAACTGTGTACGTGGCTCAATGAACGACACCAGCTCATCGCTGCTGTATCACTCGGCTACGCCGATGAGGCGCCCTTCCCCCGCCCACGCAAGGCGCTGGATGAAGTGGTGCGCTGGCTGTAACATAATCGGGGACGGAAGACCGGAGATCGCGAAGGCAACACAACAACTGATCACCAGGTTCCGCCCAGGTCAAGACTTCAGGGATCAAAAGGACGGCGTTTATGCTGAAGATTGGTGACTTCTCCAAACTGGCGCAAGTCTCGGTGAAGACCCTGCGATACTACGCAGAACTGGGCTTGCTCAAACCTGCATGGATTGACCGCTTCACCAGCTACCGCTACTATGCGCCAGAGCAGTTGCCGCGGCTAAACCGCATCCTGGCGCTCAAGGACCTGGGCTTCTCGCTCGACCAGATCACAGTACTGTTGCGTAAAGAACTGCCCGCCGACGAGCTGCGTGGAATGTTACGGATGAAAGCGGCGGAGCTCGAGCAGCTCGTGCAAGCAGAACAGGCTCGTCTGGCTCGCATCGAAGCGCGCTTACAACAGATTGACCAGGAAGGCACACTGCCCGATTACGAAGTGGTGCTCAAGCCAGTGGCACGGCAGCGCATTCTAGGGCTACGCCAAACCGTTCCAGTTTACGGCGGCATCTTCGAACTCTTCGGGCAACTTAACGCCCATCTGCATGCGCACGCCATCGAAAGCGATGAAACCCACCCCTATCTCATCATCTACTACGATCAAGAGTACCGCGAGCAGAGCGTGGACGTGGAAGTCGCCGTGATGCTGGAGCATCCCATCCCTGCCGGTCCGGGCATGCGAGTGTGGACCCTGCCAGCAGTCGAGACCGCAGCTTGTGTCGTGCATCACGGGCGACTGAAGGATCTCAGCCGTGCCTACAGCGCCATGCTCACCTGGATTGAACGAAACAACTATCGCATCACCGGACCTAACTGCGAAATCTACCTGCGTGGGCCAGAAAACACCAGTGCGCAAGCCGAAGTCATTGCCGAAGTGCTGTTTCCCGTAGAACACAAATCTGTATCATCATACATTGCTCACTTAGAGAAGGAGAAAGTAAAAATGCAACCGATGATTGTTACCAAACCCGCTTTCAGTGCAGTGGGTCTCAAGTACCGGGGCAAGAATGAGAACAACGAAATCGCTGCAATGTGGAACATTGCCAACGTCCGCGCACCAGAGATTGTCGCCGCCGCCGAGGGACTGGGCGCAGCTTACGGCATCTGCCGCGAGATGGAAGCCGATGGCGTTTTCGAATATTTGGCCTGCCTGGAAATCAAAGACATCCGCGAGATCCCCGAAGGGATGGAGCGCTGGGACGTGCCGGAACAGACCTACGCGGTCTTCCCCTGCAAGCTCGGCGCCATCGGCGAAGCCTACCGCTACGCCTTCCAGGAATGGCTACCGACCTCCGGCTACCAGCGCAGCGATGGACCCGACTTCGAGTATTACGATTACACCTTCGACCTCAACGATGCCGAGAACTCGCAACTATATGTATACATTCCAGTCGTAAAAGCCTGATCTTTACAAATCAAAGACCGGGGACGGATGGTCGGGTTATTCGACGGTAGGTCAGTCCCCGATCCTTAATCACATGAAGGATATCACAGATGAATGCAGCACTCAAGTATTACGACGACTGTTTAGAAACTGGGTGGTGTCTTTCAACTGACTTGATGAACCTTTAAAGCCAATACCTTTCAACTCGGGTTTAGACAAAATTCGAGGCGGTTTTGCACTTGCATAAAACCGCCCTCTGGTAGATACTTGGCGTTGTGAGCACACAAGACACTACCAGAGAGAACCTTACCAGATTAATCACATTTCATCGCATAATGTGACCCAGCAATTGCCACGGCAGGGCATGTGCATCTTTCCGCTGGATGGTTCGTGTTGGCCTCGTCCGCGCGGGCGCGTGTTATCCGATTTGCAGTACGCCTATCAAGCTTCCAGCGACGTGAATGGCGGCACGGTAACGGTAGGATACCCCTATTCGTTGTTGGAGTGGTGTGCGGAGCCGCATTCCAGTTGGTCGTTGGCCCTTGATGTGCGGCGCGTTCCCAGTACTCAAACGGCTCAAGCCGTGGGCGCCGCACAGGTTCAGGCACTCGCCCAGCTACGGAGCGATTGTCCAGAATCTCTGGACATCGTGCCTGCGGATGGCAAGTATGGCAACGCGGAGTTTTTGCAGCAGGTGCAAGGGTTACGGGTCGGGCTTGTGACCCGCTTGCGCCGTGACCGGGTGCTCTATCGTCCAGCGCCGCCCGCGACCACACCGCGCCGCGGGCACCCTCGCAAACATGGTGCCCGCTTTGCCTTCAAAGACCCAGACACCTGGGGGACACCAGATGAAGTCTGCGAGTTTGAAGACGACTACTACGGGCAGGTACACCTGGAGCGCTGGAACGGTTTGCACGAGCGCCAAGCCTCCCACGTGACCTATGATGTAGTGCGTGCCAGCATCCATCGCGAACGCGCACAACCACCCCAAGCCGTCTGGTCTGCTTGGCTGGCACCACCAACGATCCCGGTGGGCATTGTCATCACTGCCCAGACCATCTGGAGTGCCTATGGACAACACTGGCCGATTGAACCAGGGGTGCGCTTTCGCAAAGAACGCCTGGGTTGGAACCTACCACGCTTCCACAGCGCTGCGACTGGCGATACCTGGACGCTGCTGGTGGCGGTAGCGCACTGGATGCTCTTGCTTGCACGTCCCATCGTTGAGGATGCGCCCTTGCCCTGGCAAAAGCGCCTGACCCCACAACGTGTACGCCAGAGCCTCAAACCGATTTTTCTGCTGATTGGCTCACCGGTTGGCGCACCTAAACCGCGCGATAAAGCTCCAGACTGACCCCAAGGCATGCGTTGAACACCCAAAGAACGCTACAGAGTCGTCAAAAAGGGCGTGATGACAACGCTGACTGCTTGATATGCGATTGGTAAGGTACGTATTCATACCCTGACTCATCGCCAGGGCGATAACATTCGTCTAAACTCGAGTCATAACCGATTTTTGCGAAAAGTGTTCATCAAGGTTCAGATGAATACAAGTTGCCGTAAATACTTGCGAACATGAAGCTGCCGTTGGGTCTGCATGAAAGTTCGACTGAATATCCAGTTTTAACATTCCTATATCACGCAAAACGTATCTTATCAATAATCCGGGGGAGAGCAGGCCTCCCTGCGGAACTTGCTGAAAATGCGAATCCAGGTACACTGTGCCACCTATGTTAGCCGATCTTGATCTGACTGCTATCCAGGACGAAAAGGCTCGCCTTCTGATCCAGCAACTGCTGAATCTGATCGAGCAGTTGGCCGCCGACCTGCGTGAGGCGCAAGCGGAGAATCAACGCTTGCGCGATGAATTGAACCGGCTCAAAGGCGAGCAAGGTAAACCCCACATCAAAGGGAATACCCCCAAAGCCAGCGCGCCCGCGCATTCGTCGGAGGCTGAACGGCGGGAGACACGCCCCCGACAAAAGCGCAAGAAACAAGCGGCCGTGCAGATTGACCGAGAAGAAGTGCTGACGGTCGACCCCACGCTCTTGCCACCCGACGCGGAATTCAAGGGTTATGAAGTGGTGGTGGTGCAAGATGTGGTGGTGCAGACCGACAATGTGCAGTTTACGAAAGAGAAGTACTATGCCGCCTCGACCCGGCAAACGTACCTGGCGCCCCTGCCACCGGGGTACCATGGGCAGTTCGGACCAGGGCTGCGCGCGTTGGTCCTGGCGCAATACTATGGACAAGGCGTCAGTGAGCCCAAGATTCACGCCTTCCTGACGCAAGTGGGAGTACAGATTTCGGTCGGCCAAATCGCGAACTTGCTGACGCAAGACCACACAGTCTTCCACGCAGAAAAGCAGGCGGTCTATGAGGCCGGTCTGCGCAGCAGTCCGTGGCAGCAAATTGATGATACCTTGACGCGGGTGGATGGGCAGAACCAGAGTTGTCACATCGTGTGTAATCCAGTCTACAGCGCCTATTTCACGCGCCCGGGCAAGGACCGCTTGACAGTCCTGGGCGTCTTGTACCCGCAAGCGGCGCGCCAGTACTGCTTGAACGCGGCAGCGCTGCAGTTGCTGGAACATATCAACTTGGCGCGGGCGACACGGCGCTGTCTGACGCAATGGCAGAGTGCGGACTACTGGGACGAGGAAACCTTCTTCAACCGTCTGGACACGGAGTTGCCCACGTTGACCCCGTATCAACGCCAGTGGGTGGTGACGGCGGCGGCGATTGCCGCTTATCATACGAACCGCACGTGGCCCATTATTCGGACCCTGGTCTGTGACGATGCGCCCCAATTTGACTGGCTGACCACGCAGTTGATGCTGTGCTGGGTCCACGAAGGGCGCCCCTACAAGAAGCTGACGCCCTATGTGGCGGTGCATCAGACGCTGTTGGACGAGTTCCTGACCCGTTTTTGGGACTACTATCGGCAACTGCGCACCTATCAACGCGCCCCGACCGACGCGGAACGCACGCGCTTGAGTGCCGCATTTGACACCTTGTTCGCCACCCGCACCGGTTACACCCAACTGGATCGCCGCATTGCCAAAACCCAGGCCAAAAAAGCGGCGCTGTTGTTGGTCCTGGAACATCCCGAACTGCCCCTGCACAACAATGCGGCCGAACTGGCGGTCCGGCAACGTGTCCGCAAACGCGATGTCAGCTTCGGCCCGCGTAGTGAAGCGGGTAAAGAGGCTTGGGATACGTTCATGACACTCGCCGAAACCACCAAGAAGCTGGGGGTCAGTTTCTACACCTATCTGCGTGATCGCATTCTGGCTACCCATACCATTCCACCCTTAGCCGAATTGATCGCTCAAACGGCGCAAGCTCTGCATCTGGGGGATTCCTGGGCCGCGCCGTGATTCCCCCGTTTTATTGATAAGATACCGCAAAACTAGAGTCTAAGGAACCGATAAATGAGAATTCAACTCGTCAACCCCTACCCAGAGAAGTTTTTTCAGAGCCAGATAATGGATTGCTACCCGCCTCTTGGTATCCTATCTATTGCTTCTTATCTCAAGACTCTGTGCAATGATATGGAGGTAGAAGTATTGGATGCCTCGATATCTTCTCAGGAAGAAGTTGAATCAGCAATTGGGGCTGATGTTGTCGGAATTTCTGTAACAGTAGGTACCTATAAGAATGCTTTGAGAGTTGCAGAAAAGGCAAAAGGAATGGGAGCAAGGGTCGTTTTGGGAGGCCCGTATGCTAGCGTTCTGGCAGACCAGATTCTGCTCAACAGGAAGTTTGTTGACTGTGTTGTAGTCGGGGATGGAGAAGAAGCTTTCTTTAGGTACGTTATTGGAGATCCTTTGGCTGAGATTAAGAACCTGGTTTTTCGAGAAGAAGGCCATATAGTAAGAACTCCTATGCAAAGTCTGGATCTGGACAGATTGCCACAGATAAATTATGAATTTGTGGATGTTAGCAAGTACTTGGGCAATTTCAGAAAGAGGTTTGCTTTTCTCGGTGAAAAATTGGAAGTCTCTAAAGAGCTCCCTATTTATTCTCGGAAAGGTTGTACATGGAGATTGACGAAAGGTTGTATATTTTGCTCGATTTTCGATAGGACCTATCGGCTAAAATCACCTAAGAGCGTTGCTGAGGAACTAGACGGACTAGTCAGGGATTATGGGATCAATGGGGTGTATGATGTCTCAGATGAATTTCTCTCGCACAACCATTGGCTAGAGGAATTCGCAGCAGCAAAGAATAGGGATGTGTATTTGGTGTTAATGGGTCGGGCTAGCTATGTAACCGATTACGCTGCGGATTTGTTGGTGAAGCTGAATTGTGTGAGGATTTTTCTGGGCATAGAATGTGGCGATCAAGCAATGCTTGACAACTTAAACAAAGGGAGTACCATTCAGGAGAATATCAGTGCTGTTAGGCGGTTGTCTGATCGAGGAATCAAAGTCACAGCGGGCGTAGTTTTGGGGGCACCTGGAGAAACCAGGGAGTCGCTGAAAAACACCGTTAGTTTTTTTGACCACTTGCTCTCTTTCGGCAATCTTGATGTTATTGACCCAAGCGTTTTGATTCCTTTACCGGGGTCTCCAAGCTTTAGTAGGTTGCTCTCTGTACCGGAGATGGGTGAGAAATACAGAGGCGGAGATTTGTTCGACGCAAGAGAACTTCAGGTTGATTGGGTCAGACACTTTTGTAGCATTAGTTTCGAGGATCTGCTTGAAGCAATTGATAATCTCAGGAATAGAGTCAAACTCAGTCTCTATTAATTGCGTAGAGGATAATCTTACTGGAGTTACTCGAAAATGTTGGAATTCTCTGGGAGAATACCTTCAATATAAGTATGGCGAACCTGAATTGCGCTGAACAAAACCGCTTCTTGAGCCGGGTCAAGCGTGAGATAGTGAAATATAGTATCTCTTCCGAGGATCTATTTGGATACTATACTGTTCCGATCCGCTATGAGGGACTACCCTATGATCTCCCCTTTGTGTACTTTGTGAATCGCGGCTGTGCCTATGATCGAATGGGCGCTTGCATAGAGTGCAACTTCGGCAGAGGGCAGCGTGTCCCTGATGAACAACTCATTGCTCAATTGGGCAAGATTATCACGCAGTTCTATGGCTGGCCCGCAATTTACGTGACGCCATCAGGGTCAATGTTCGATGATTCCGAGGTTCCAGAGCATGTCAGGTTGGAGATATTCCGACTGCTTCGTGCGGGTAATTTCAAGTTTGTTGCTACAGAATCACGGGCTGAGTTTCTAACTCAATCTAAGATTCATGCCGTGCGCGAGGTACTTGGTGATGATGTGGAGTTTGAGATTGGTTTAGGACTTGAGAGTGTCAATGGTTGGGTACGGCGAAACTGTATCAACAAGATGCTCTCACTTGATAGCGTAGTTACAGCTATAGAATTGTGCCACCAGTGCGACGTCGAGGTTTATGCTCACGTACTTATCAAACCGCCTTTTTTGAACGAATTCGAGGCTGTCGAAGATGCCGTTAAGACAGCCACCTGGGCTTTTGAGCATGGTGTGGATCGCCTTGGGTTTGCTCTTACAAACATCAAAGCGGGAACCGTCACGCGTTGGCTTGCTATTCATGGAATATATCAACCTCCTACTTATTGGTCTGTCTTACAAATTCTGTTATCATTGCGGCCTGAGTGGCTGAGTCGAGTCGGGTTATTTGGTTTTGACAGTGCGGTGTCAATTGAGAAGCCTGCTGGAAATTGCCCCTCTTGCAGCCCGCATATACGATCCTTGTTGCAGACGTTCTGCTATACCAAGGATGTACAGTATCTGCGTCAGGCAGAGGCCTACCCGTGCCAATGCAAATATGCTTGGTTGGATGAGGTACGACGTCCCTGCCTGCCGTTGCGCCATAGGGTTGTACGATACTATGAAGAGCTTGGTCGCGATTTTCTTGGTGACAAATGGTGGGAATCTAACCGTAACTCAGTGCTCACCGATCTTCTGGAAGATGGCTAGGCTGCCGGCGACCCTCGCTATACAGGAAAATTAACAAACCGGGCCTTCCAAAGTTAGCACAACTCGCTAGGAGGATTTCTTGCCTGGGGAACATAATAAGAAGCGACCTGAGAATATTGTAGGCATTTTTAGCATTGGGCCTAATCCAGCGGCATGCCTGGTTCAGAATGGTCAACTGGTGGCTATGGCTGAAGAGGAGCGTTTTCTCCGTCTTAAGGACATCGAACTCGCTCTGCCTGACCATGCGCTTCAATATTGTCTCCGCGAAGGAGGCATTGGACTCGGCGATGTAGACTGCATTGCCTATGCCTGGAATGCGCAGCTTTACCGGGGGCGGATTTTAGCAACCAACATTCGGCGTTGGTTGACATATCATCGTTGGTCAGATATACTAAAAATATCGTTGGATGAGCATCGTTTCAACACATTAATTGCGGCGGCAGAACTCGTATATCATCATCCTGCGGTGATCCGCCAGCGACTCCGTATTCGTTGGGGGGATTTGCAGCTTCCCCCGGTTCATTTTGTGCCGCATCATCTTGCTCATGCCGCAAGTGTTTTCTATTGCTCGGGTTTTGACCGGGCAGCTCTTCTAACCATGGATCGTAATGGAGAAGACAAGTGTTCAGTTCTATGGCACGCTGATGGGCTGGATCTTGAATCACTTGAGGAATACAGGCTACCACATTCCCTTGGTTGGTTTTACGCTGGGTTCACCGATTACTTGGGCTTCAAGCCAGAGTACCATGAGGGTAAGACGATGGGGCTTGCCGCATATGGGTACCCCAATGACGAGATAGAACAAAAACTAAGTCGCATTCTGAATCTGGAGGGGCGGCAGGCATATTCATTGGATCCCACTTTCTTTTTCTATGGTTCCAATGATGGTAACACTTACAGCAAGAATCTTGTGCAGCTTTTCGGTGCGCCCAGACGTAGTTCAAATGATGAGATCCGTCAGGAGTATAAGGACATCGCATATGGCGTTCAAGCACAATTGGAAAGAGCAGTGCTTAAACTTGTGCAACGAGTTACAGAGCGTACGGGTTCCCGTGATCTGTGTATCACTGGAGGCGTGGGGCTAAACTGCGTTGCGAACGGAAAAGTACTCCAGAGTGGGATGGTAGACCGGCTGTATGTCTCACCCGTGAGCAATGACGCCGGGTCGGCGCTGGGCGCAGCATTGTGGATAGCTAAACAGGCAGGGTATGATCCCCGTTGCACGATGACACACCCGTATTGGGGTCCTGGTTATTCCGACGACGAGATTTGCCGCGCCCTGGATCGTATGGGGCAAGTTTATGAGCGGTATGATGCTGTTGAACATGTTGTAGCCCGTGACCTGGCAGCAGGGAAAACTATTGGGTGGTTTCAGGGTAGGATGGAAATTGGTCCACGGGCGCTGGGAGCACGATCATTGTTGGGTGACCCACGGACAACAGCAATGCGAGATCGCTTGAACCGGATTAAGGGTCGAGAGCCGTGGCGTCCCCTGGCTCCCGCAATCTTGGAGGGGGCGGCTGCTGACTATTTTGAGGGCGTACAGCCATCACCTTTCATGGCAATCGCTTTTCCTGTGCGCGTTGATAAACAGGCGATTATTCCTGCCGTTGTTCATGTGGATGGTACAACTCGACCGCAGACGGTGGGTAGTGATAGCAATCCACGCTACCTGCGTTTGATCCGCGCTTTCGGCGAGTTGACCGGTGTTCCTGCAATCGTGAATACTTCATTCAATATTGATGAACCATTGGTGTGCAGCGTTGTCGATGCGGTCAGAACATTTCATGCAAGCGAGATGGATGAACTGGCAATTGGTCCTGCATTGCTGCGCAAAGAACATGGTTCATCGATAACAAGCTGAACCGGAGGAGAAAAGATATGGAACCGGTAAATTACGAATCCGTTCTTGATGATTTGGCGCGCGCTATCGATAACAAAAAATGTGTGTTATTTCTCGGTCCGGCTTGCTCAGAGACATTGAAACTGCGCCAAGAGCTCGGGTTGGAGTCCGCACAAGCATCATTAGCGCCGACACAGAGAACCCTGATATGCAAATTAGCAGAAGAATTGGATGATGAGAAATTGAATGAGCAGTTTGCGCGAATATGCAATGAGTGTCCAGATTGCTCGGGGTGTATCTTGCCAATTGTAGCTGACCAGTATCAACGTCTTTATGGCCGAGATAAACTTAGAGACTTTGCGGCAAATCTTTTGAAGGGTAGCCCACGCAATTTTCATCGTGAGCTCTGGAACTTGCCCTTTGCAGCAATCTATACTGTAAACTATGATGAGCTTGCCATACATTCAAGAGAAGGAGCTGTGGGAGGAATCGTCACTGAAGACAAAGTGTTCGCCACAGTCAGTCTGCCTGTAGATGATGGTAGGATTCCCTTTTACAAGCTCCATGGCTCGCTGAACGCTGATGAGGTGGTAATTACCATTGATGATCATCTTAAGCTAAAGCTTGGCAGACAGGATTCTCCGTTGTGGGATCGACTGCGCTGGGACCTGCAAACCAAAACATTTCTGTTTATAGGCTATGCCTTAGGAGATATGGATGTACTGGAGGTCATCTATTCTGTCAAATCTAAGACGGGGGGGCATCGCCCATTTCCATCTTATACAGTAATTGAGACGCCGTTGCCGTGGAATGCACAGCGCCATTTGGATGAGTATGGCATTCGGTTAGTTCAGAAAAACGCTGATGAGTTTTTTATTGATCTCGTGAAGAGGTACCGGGAATTGCTAGAGCGATGGAGTACGATTTCGTCCTCGACCCCGCTCAAACAGCGTTTCCCAAGCATCTGGAAAGCCCTTGAGCACATTCTGATGGATCAAAGTTTTAGTGGGCTATGCTTGTACGGTCAGAATCCAGGTGAGGGTGTAGTAGATCGAGTAAGGGATGAACTAAGGGTTATTAGTACCGAGATGCTTGAAGAGTGTAAGCGGCGTCAGGCACAAGGTGAGAAGATACTGTGTCTCCATCACGATTTTTCTCAAACAGGTACGAACACATCTACGGATCCTTGGCGATCTGTCAATTTGTTACAGGCGCTGGTCCTCCAGTTGGACAGCGAGCGGTCAGCAGTCGGGCTACCTTCTATGGGTCTGAGTGATAAGCTCGGTCAGGAAAAAGTGTCTTGGGAAACTTCTGCAAACCAAAAGGTGCATGAATATTGGGCTCGAGAGTTTGGTAAGGATGGGTGGGAGAAAGTAGGAGAAGCCGTAAATAATCCTACACTTGATCAGCAGCAGGTGAAACGTAAATTACAGGAACGTTATCTGACTGGACAGGTGAATGATTGGTACTATGAGCTCGATCCAGCGCTAGATGAATATCGTCTGATCGTCTTATTTTCTGATTTTCACTTGATCGAGCCTGACAGTGATTGGTTCAGGCGTGTGTGTCAAAGCTTTCTCAGCAAGCTTAGTGAGCATAATGTGGGCCTGATCATCACTCGACAGGTTGCAAAGAAACTTTCGGTTGAGCAGACGTTCTCAGCCTATAGTATGGATCGGTTCAACCAGATTGACCTTGGTGCTTTTTTTAGAGGAGGCATCTGATATGGCAACAGGATCTTCTACGACCCAAACAAGTGCAGGATTTATCGGCAGGCACAACGAGATAGAGCGTTTCGGAAAAGATCTAGGTGCGCTAAAAACAGGAAGAGCTATCTCAAAACGATTCCTGCACTTATACGGTCCGGCTGGGATTGGCAAATCGACCTTGCTCAGAGAGTATGCCAGGATTTGCAGGTCCCAAGGTGTAGTTTATGCTAACGTCTCGTTCGAGGAAGAGCGACTGAAAGAGGACACGGACAGGAAGAACCTAGATCCGTATGCAGAAGCGCTCTTTATCATTGCGACGCAACTTGCGCGACAGGGCATAGAGGCAATGGATCGATTGCGAAATCAGCAGGATGATCTCCAGTTGCAGACGATGAGCTCAGATCCTCAGCAACGAAACATTGCCAGCCAATCCCTTGCTAAGTTCCCGGATCGGGTTCTGGAAGAACTGGTGACTCTCGCTCACGAGCGTCCGGTGGTTTTGTTCATTGACGGTCTCGAAGACCCTGCAGAATCCGTTCGAGAGAGTCTGGAATTCCCCCTGTTAATCCGTTTCGCTGAAGCCCCGCAATCTATGGTGGTCAGTGCGTCGCGTGCTACGCTACCCGCCACCTGGAGTG
The DNA here is from genome assembly GCA_026645815.1 of Anaerolineae bacterium. Lineage (GTDB taxonomy): Bacteria > Chloroflexota > Anaerolineae > B4-G1 > SLSP01 > JAAZNO01. The sequence goes on from JAPKMR010000013.1 coordinate 44,184, forward strand.
GCGCTTTACAGAATCGATTTGTCAGGATTCAGGTACCGCCGCTTTCATCTCAGGAAATCACTCAGTTGGTTGAAGAGGTCACTCCATCTCGCCACCTCCCACACGCACAAATCGTTCGCAACGGACCCTTGATGGAAGTTGTTCACGAGATTGGACAAGGACACGTCCCTGTATCTGAGCTGGTTTTTGGTTTTTTGGTTAACCTGTTGGCTGAACTTGCCAAGCAATCTGGTGACAAGAAGATCGAGCCCCAATCCGTCCATGAGTTGAACTCGCAGCAGATGGGGGACCTTCTGAACCTCATACGTGACAGGTATTTAGAACCTTATGCTTTGCGAGATCTCCAGAAGGATCCATGGGGAGAACGTGTTTACCGGGCGACCATCCCTGCACGTTATCTGGATGAGGATTCTCTGAAAATGCTGATCAGAGCCATAAACATAGAGCGGAATAGCTCAGCAGAGACAGAAAGACGGGCACTTGGTTGGTTGGAAGAGCGCGGTCTGGTCCATTACAGTAGGGAGGCGGACTTGTACCGGTTAGATGCTCTGCCCCGTGACTTGTTGTTGCGCCAGATGAAGCATTTCTCTCCGGAGCAGTTGCAGACCACCACCAGAGCTCTGAGGGATATCTACAAATCCCAAATCAAGGGTGGGGTGGATAGTGCTCCAGGTAATTCCCTGGCAATAATCGAATATTTGTATCATTCTTATGTTGACAAGCAGCTGCAGGGTGTGAGTCAAACAGCACGAGAGAATGAGATTGTGAAGGAACTTGAACTATGTCTGAAAGGAAGTTCCTCACCACGCACTGTTGAAGCGCTCCGCCGTTCCTTGGAAAACGATAGCGAATTAGCGACGGTTTTTGGACAACGCTTAACTTCTAGGACGATTGAGATTGTGCGGAGTTTTTTCCCGACAGAACCTGGGGACAATTCCACCTCCAGACTGATTGCCGAAAGAGAGGCGTTGATCAGCGATATCCTCGCTGGGAACTGTGTTCTGTTTCTGGGTCCTGGACTGACACTAGGCTCAGATTATCTAGCTATGTTTGAGACTTTGGCACAGCGCCTGAATGAGGAGAATGGTTACAAGGAAACGGTAACGAGATTTGAGGATGTAGCTCAATACTATGCCGGACTTCCGGATAAAGGTCGGGACAAATTAATCGCCGAATATATGGATTATGTGGAGCAACATCTGAATCCCGATCAATCAAGTCTGGATGTGATTGTGTCCTTGCCATTCCACAACATTATCACCACTACTACAGATGCTTCTCTTGAAATTGCCTATCAACGTGCGCGCTGGCCTGTTGAAGTAGTGACTTCTCCCCTTGCATCGCCAAGAATTGAGCGAGGTGAGGACTTACTGATCAAGTTGTTTGGTTCACTGGTAAAAATCGACAAACTCGGGGCGAGACTCGACACTCATGACACGCTCATTCTGACACGACGGGAGCAGCTGCAACTCCAGGCAAACCTGGCTGGAGCCGATAATCTTCTGGATTCGCATCTTCGCGCCGGGGTACCGTTGTTCATCGGATTCGATCACCGCGATCCAAACTTATATTTTTTGCACACACTAGTCCATAGGTCATCTCATCTTTCGGGGAGGAGGAGTTATGTAGCCCTGGAGGAGCCAAACCAGTTTCTTGGCCAGGCGTGGCAAACTGAGATGGTCATTCTGGATCAATGCGGTAGGGATCTGTTACAAGAGCTTCAAGAGCGATGGCTTGATTGGCAAAGCAACCAAATGCATCTTTGGGATGAAGCCGAAGTGCTGGAGGCGATACAAGCTGAGCGGTCGGTCGCCGGCAAGCTGATGAGTCGGATTGTCTTCGAAGAGCATACTGACCTGATCGGACGGGACATGAGTAGTTGCGTGCTTACGGCAGGCGTGTTGAACGGCGTGCTATTAAACGAAGCCCTATTGGAACGCGCGGATTTGAGCAATGCGACCCTGCAGGATGCGCAGTTGAAGAACTGTAAGGCAAGGGGGGCCAACTTGACCTATGCCAATGCAAATCGGGCTCAATTGGGCGGTGCGCAATTTGCGAAAGCAGTCTTGACAGGTGTATCCATGCATGACGTCGAAATCACAGGTGCGGTATTCGATGAGACCGATCTTATCTTTGCTGAGCTGGAGGGTGCGCGGGGCGAGAGGCCATCGTTCTTGAATGCCAATCTTGTTGGGATTGATTTCTCGGGTGCCCGATTGCCTGAAGCTGCTTTCCGCGATTCCTTGATCTGGGATGGTAACTTTAGGCGAGCCAAGTTGACCAACGCGGATTTCAGCATGGCTAATTTGGCGGAGGCAGGGTTTGAAAGGTCTGACTTGCGAGGGGCAAACTTCTATTTTGCAAATCTCACAGGGGCTGACTTTTCGGGCGCTGACGTGCGGGGTGCTAACTTCAGTCAGGCGTTACTTGCGGGAGCGGACCTGCGCGACGCTGTAAACGTGAGCGAAGCGAAATTCACCAATGCGACCTGGCAAGAGGCTAAACTGACACCAGAACTCAGACAGCAACTTGAGCAAGCCGAGACCGTTGCACTCCAGGCGGGGTTGCCCCCCGGTAGGCTCTTCGAACTCGCTCACGAAGCCCTAAGCGGGCGGTGCATCTTGTTTGTCGGGCCAGGATTGACGCTTGGTCCGCAGTATCTAGATACCTATGATAGAATAAAGACAGTCCTGGCAAAGGAGTGTGGCTTGTCAGAAAGCGGGTTAGGATTCCAGGACGTGGCACAGTATTTTGCCGCGACTAAAAGCCGGGATAGCTTGATTCAGCAGGTCACGCAAGAACTCCGCTCTTCATTCCAGGTTGACAATGCCGGTCTTGATTTGGTCGTCTCGTTGCCCTTTGATGTGATCTTAACAACTGCACTAGATACCGAGTTGGAGTCGGCTTATGGCCGTGCAGGCCGACCGTTCGAACGTATTGTCTCTCTGGAAAAATCTGTGGTGCTGGAGAAAGATGAGGACCTGATCATCCGGCTTTATGGTGGTATAGATGTAATGGATGCTCCTTTAGTCTTGACTCGTCGAGACCGCTATCAGATGCAAGATAGCCTTGCACACAATGACAGTGCGCTGTCGAAATACATTGGCTCCAGGGTACCGTTATTCGTAGGTTTTAGCCTGCGTGATCCAGCGCTGTATATGCTCCACACGTTGATTAGTAAGCCCGATGCGCCGTTGGCTGGTAAGAGCTTTGTGGCGCTGGATGAGCCATGCTCCTTTTTCGGTGAAGCCTGGAAGTCCGAAAGTCTGGTGATATTGGATCGGTCCAGCCATAATCTGCTGGAAGACTTGCATCATCAGTGGGTGGAACAGAAGAGTGCTGAGCGACGCATCTGGAACACTGCAGAAGTGCTAGAAGCGATACATGCCGGACGTTCAGTCGCCGGAAAACGAATCAGTAGAATATCGTTGGAGGAGGGCAGTGATCTACAAAAGCAGGACCTAAGCTATTGTATGCTCACTTCTGGTACTCTGAATGGTGTTCTATTGAATGGCGCCTTGTTGCCCGGTGCCGATTTGAGCAATAGCGAAATGGAAGATGCGGAATTGAGCAACTGTAACCTGTTGGGTGCCAACATGTTCCGGGTCAAACTTAACCGTGCCAAACTTGACGGGGCCGATCTGGGAAAGGCGGTGTTGGTTCAGGCTGCTTTGCGAGATGTTGATCTAGATGGCGCAAGGTTAGCCGAGGCAGACTTGATCTTTGCTGACTTGCAAGGGGCCTCCGGCAAGGGAGTGGATTTCACGCGAGCCAATTTTTCAAACGCTCTATTATCAGGTTCAGTATTCCCTGGCGCGGGGTTCCGGAGTTCTTTTGGTGAGAGAGCGGAGTTCAGGCACGCAGAATTGTCGGGAGCTGATTTCCAAATGTCGAACCTGGCAGAAACCAAATTCGAGGGCGCCAATCTTACCGGAGCGAGCTTCCATGCCAGCAACTTGACCGGCGCCGACTTTTCAAACGCAGACCTCAGTGGCGTTGATTTTAGCCAGGCTCGTCTTGATGGAGTGTATCTCAATGACGCCAACAATGTGCTTGAAGCTGACTTTACGGATTCTGCATGGCAGAAAGCACTTCTTTCGGAAGCACTACGACAAAAATTGGAGCAGGACGAAATTGAGGCAGGGTCAGAGAAATGAACTTCTCTGAGTCAGGGTTACTTGGGACCTGTAGTTGGAATTAGGGGGAGCAATGTATGACTGATGAGAGATGTGGGGAACGTGTCGACCGCTGGGCTGACCGGGCTATTGAAAAGGTCGAACAAGATCGGTTGCGCTTTCATCACTACCGTGACGTATTGGTAAAAGTCGTTCGCGAAGCGGATACACCTATTACGGTAGGTATCTTTGGTCCATGGGGCAGCGGGAAAACCAGCCTGATGCGTTTAGTCCAGGAGTCATTAGAGAGTGGTCGAACAACGACGCACATGGAGGCTCACACGGTTTGGTTTAACGCGTGGAAATATCACGAGGAAGATGCTTTGTGGCGCGCTCTCATCATCCGCGTATTGGATGAATTACGGCCTCCCACTCCACACAAAGGGGAGAAGGTGACAGACACGGATATCGTGTTGACAGAAAAGCTAAACGACTTGGAGTCCAGTCTATATGGAGAGGTATCGCGCAGAGAAGTGGGAGGTATTCGGGTAGATTGGGAGAAATTGGTGAAAGGTACCGTAAGTGGACTATTGCACTTGAGCCTAAATCTGGTTCCTGGCGTGGGCAACTTCATGACTGAGCTGATCAAAGCTGCACAGAAAGAGCAACTTGAGGATGTGTCTGCCATTCTGGACGCTGTGGGTCGGGAGGTGAATACTGTTCACCGGGACCATATCCGCTCTATGGAAAAGTTTCAGGAGCAATTTGAAGGCTTGGTGAACGAGTATTACGTCAAACGTAATCGTCTACTGGTGGTTTTTATTGATGATCTGGACCGGGCGGTTCCGGAGAAGGCAGTGGAGGTGCTCGAGGCTATCAAGTTGTTCTTGGATGTGCCGGGAGTTGTGTTCTTTGTGGGTGCAGATCGGGAGGTAATCGCCAAGGGTGTGCAGGCTCGTTATAAAGGGTTTCTGGACTTAGGAGCGGAGTCGTACGGGGAGCGCAAGCCTCGAAGCATTCCCATCGCTGGTGATGACTACCTGGAGAAGATCATCCAACTTCCCTTTCATCTGTTGCCCCTAAATGAGAATCGCATCACTGATTATGTCAACGCTTGTGCGGTCAACTTGCCTGCCGGTTGCGCCGAAGTGTTTGTGAGGGGGTTGGCACCCATTCCTCGCCAGGTCAAGCGTACGCTGAATATCTACCGTCTAGTTTACGAACTGGCACGATTGCGTGAGCAGGAAAAAGAACTGTTCCCGCCCAAAAGCAGTCACCAACTCAATCCCATACTACTGGCTAAGGTAGTTGTAATTCAAAATCGCTGGCGAGATCTCTATGCGGATATTGTGGAATACCCTACGCTGATCCAGGATTTAGAGGGGTATTTTTGCTTGAGAGAACAGGCATCTATCTCATTGCTGCCATCAGAATCTTTACAGACTATGGATGATTCGCGGATATTGATTTCCAGATTGTTGAACTCAGGTGAGATGGAACCGCTGGGCGACCTGGCCAAAAAATACGTACACTTGCGTCCACTAGCGAATATCTTGCGATTGACTGATGGTTTTTCTGGGCTAAGTGAGGATGAACTGAAAACATATTTATACCTCACCTATACAGCGACTGAGCAAGCGGGGCGCGAGGTGATTGACATTGATGCCCAGCGCTGGGCGGATCTGTTGAGCAATGATCCAACCAGATTCCGTACTGCAGTAACGGCGATTCGGTCAGAAGGGCATGAGCGTGAATATGCAGCACAGCTGGCAGAAATGGTGCAATCGATCCCCCTGCGTCCCGTGGAGGAGCGCTTCTTGGCTTGCACCGCGCTGAGCTACCTGGGTGATCTTCGCCCGGGCGTTTCGGGTGAACCTGAGATGATCGTTATCCCTGCTGGTAAGTTCTCCTATGGAAAGGACCGAGTAGCTACTTCAGTTGACGCTTTCTCCATCGGATTGTATCCCGTGACCAATCTGCAGTACCAGAGATTTCTGAACGATACCGATCGTGCTGTTCCTTTTGTTGACAAGGCCTGGGCACATTTGTACAATTGGGATGAAAATAAGCGCACCTACCCAGAAGGCAGGGCTAATCATCCAGTGGTTTTGGTGGACTTGGATGATGCGCAAGCCTACTGCAAGTGGCTATCCGCTCGAACGGGAAAAAACTTCCGTCTTCTAAGCGAGGTAGAATGGGAAAAGGCAGCTCGTGGTCAGGATCAGGAATATCCGTGGCCTGGAAAGTTTGATCCTTCGAAAGCTAATACCAGTGAATGGGGCATTGGGGGAACAACGCCGGTTGGAATCTACCCCGATGGAGCCAGCCCTTATGGCCTATTGGACTGTGCCGGCAATGTATTGGAATGGACAGCAGACGAACACGAGAGCGGAGGGAATGTACTGCGCGGTGGCTCCTGGAGCCATAGCCAATTCGACGCGCGTTGCGCTGCCAGAGCCAGATATTTCCGCACTCAGCGCGAGAGTTTTATCGGATTTCGTGTCGCGTATTAATCTCCAGGGTTTTTACCGATCTCTCTGTGCCTTGTTGTCCCCAATCCACTATCAGGAGTAAAGAAATGGAAATAGCTGACAACCAAGTATATCTTGGTGGGATCAGTGCAGAGCGGTTGGCCGATGAATTTGGCGCGCCGCTTTTTGTAATCGAAGAGGATGTCATCCGTCGCCAGTATCGGACCATATTCGAAGGTATCCCGTATCGCCCTCTGACCGTCTTTTATGCCTGCAAAGCTAACTGGAACATTCAGATCATGAGGGTGTTGAGCCGTGAAGGAGCACTTCTTGACGCATGCTCACCCGGTGACGTACATCTGGCTTTTGCAGCGGGTTACAGGCCGGAACAGATAATGTACACAGGTTATGCAGTCTCGGATGAAGAACTGGATTTTGTTCTAGAGCACGGTCTAGCGCTCAATGTGGATTCGCTCTCGCAGTTGATACGCTACGCCAGGCGCGGGGGTAAGGGAAGAGTCGGTGTCCGGGTAAACACGGGAGTACAGGCCGGCTTTCATCTGCATGTTACTTCTGCCACCCCTGCCAGCAAGTTTGGGGTGCATATCAACCAGCTAGATGCAGTTAGGAATTCAGCTTCTGATTATGGGCTAAAAATCGTTGGTCTGCATACACATCTCGGGTCCGACATTCTTCAATCTGAACCTTTTCTCAGGGCGCTAGATATTCTTCTGATCGCAGCTGAGCGGTTTGAGGACCTGGAATACATAGATCTCGGGGGTGGTTTGGGCGTGCCGTTCGCTCCTGAGGATCAACCATTTGATGTGGCTGCTTATGGGCAATTGCTGAATAAACGATTAGTTGAGTGGTGTACCCAGCACGGACGGCAATTGTCTCTTTATTTGGAACTGGGCGAATATTTGGTGGCAGAGTCCACATACCTGCTTATGCGTGTGACAGATATCAAACCTGCCGTTACCGTCGGCAATGCAAATACCCCTATCTTTGTTGGTACTGATGCCAGCTTTAATCATGTCTTTGCCACAGCGATTTATAACGCATATCATACAATGCTGGTAGCAAATCGGGCGACAGAGCCTGGTGGGTTGCACGTTAATATCTGTGGCAATCTTATGCAAGCGGGGGACATCCTGGCTAAGGAGCGGCTCTTGCCAGCCCTCCACGACGGTGATTTGTTAGTGATGACCAATTGTGGCGCTTATGCCATGTGTCGTGCCTCACGTTTTAATGCACGTCCGCTGCCGGCTGAGGTGATGGTCAAAGATGGTCATGCGCGGCTTGTGCGGAAACGCGAGACCTGGAAAGATCTACTGACCAATCAGATTCTGGATTAGGAGATGGGGAGTATGCAGGAAATCGAGGGTGCAGGTATTCTTCGTGTTGGACTGCAATCTGCGGGCACCAAGGTATATTTTCCCTATCACATTGATGACCAGTTTAGCGGGGTATTGAGCGTCTCTTACCCATTCAGCCTTGATGAACGTGCCCTTCGCCTGCTCCCCCCCATCGGCGTTGGCGTGGCGGCTTTCTTGGCTCAGTTGTGTCTGGCACGCCGATTGGTTCTTGAGTTCCCCAGTTCGCCGGAGATGGTGGAGGGGATACTTCCCGTGATGGAAATGCTATATGACATTCGGTGTTGGAGAGATCAACTGGAACTGATGCCCTTACCGGAGATTTCCCTGATAGAGCCGAATCACAATCCAATACCTTTTGTGACGGATAGCTCGAAGATTGCTTGCCTGATCTGGTCGGGAGGCAAAGATTCGACGCTTTCCCATATTCTATTGACCAAGAACGGCTTTCAAGTTCTCCCAGTGCATTTCTCTGTAAATGCACGCGCAGAGCAAGCCGAAATGCGCGCCGTTGCGCATCTTGCTCAAGTGCTTGGGATAACCTACCAAACTGTTGAGTTTGACTTCCCACAATACCTTGATATTGCAAGACGCTATGCAGGCCTCTGGGATATCTTTCCGGATTACAATGTAGTTCCCTTTGGCCGGGATCTTGTATTAACACTGCTGGCAATGCCACTTGCTCAGCATTACGGCGTTACGTACCTGTGCATGGGACACGAGCATGGATCAAGAACAAGCTATCTCGATTATCAGGGGAAGCGCATTGCCCGGGATGATGTCGAATCAATAAAGGGTGGTCAACTAATCGAAGCATATATGCAGAAGTTCATTTCTCCTACGGCAAGATTCTTTCCCCCAGTAGCTGGATTGCCTGAGTTCCGCATTCTTCACGAACTGCACACCAAATATCCGACAGTGGCACCGCATATCTCATTCTGTTTCTGGGGCGCCCCTTGTGGACGTTGCTCCAAGTGCTTACGGCATTACCTGGTGCAGCGCGTGTTGGGTATCGAGGGCCTGGTGCACTTCCAGGCAAATCCACTGGAGGGGGACAACTGCCCTGATTTGCTTCACTGTATTGATAATTGGCAACAGGACGAGGGCAGATCTTATACCGATATGGTTCTATACTGCCTGGCAAAACTTGTCGAGCGTGGTGATGTGCGTCCCACAGAGTATTTGCTGAGGCGGTTTGAGGATGAGATCTACCCGCATATCGCGGATAGTGTCGGGCAGATGTATGACCGTATTATGAAGGTCCACACTGATCCGCAGGTGCCACCAGATTTCCAGATCAATTAAGTTCTCTGTGTGAGTCTACCGATAACGAACCTCATGATTTGTACCCACATTGATTTTATACCAAGAAATTCGGTCGCGCCTCTGCTCGATGCTATCGTGAATCCCAGCGATACTGACTGGAGGGCGTCGCATTTATGGAAGGGCATGCACAAATGGGTATAAAGCGAGCGGATAATGTAGAAGCAGAGATCCTCATTGCTCCAGAGCGCCCTGTTGCTCACTTTGTTGGGCGCAAAATGGAGCGAGAAGAGTTGGCTGCATTGCTGACGTCTAGCGAATCTGCGGGCATAGTTGCTCTACAAGGGATGGGCGGCATTGGTAAGACCGCGCTAGCGCTGCAGTTGGCAAATGATCTTAAGTTGAAGTTCCCCGGCGGTATGTTGTGGGCCAGGCTTGGTCAGCACCCTGACCTGTACGGCATTCTTGGCAGATGGGCAGAGGCCGCTGGGGGAGATCTAGACAACTCGACCGATCTTGTGATTCGTGCGGAGACCGTACGCACCCTCCTTGCGAGGCGACGCAGAATATTAGTCATTCTTGACGATGTCTGGGACCACTATGGCGCTCATCTGTTGATTCAGCAAGCGTTGCCAGCCAATACGATGGTGTTGCTCACAACACGTCGGGTAGATACGGCAAAGCAATTAGGTTGTCAGGTTAAGAAGATTAGCGTCCTGTCTGAGGAAGAGTCGCTAACGCTCATTGCCAAGCTAGTGGACCCGTTGGGCAGCTATGAGCAAGTTGGGCGTCAGGTCGCAAAGCAGGTCGGCTACTTGCCGCTGGCGTTACGGATTGTAGCAGGGATTGCTGACCGGCCATCTGATTTGGAAAACATTGTACACCAGCTGCAGACGAAGCCCATATTGGACCTACTGACTCTGAAACCGGGAGATTGCGAGAAAAGTGTCGAGGCCAGTCTGGTGTTGAGCTATAATGAGCTAGACGCAGAGATGCAGTGGCGTTTTCGGGCGCTTGGAGCGTTTGCTGCAGCTCCATTTGACATGGATGCCGTGGCAGAGATTTGGGGCGAGGCAGTTGACGGGGTGGCAACTGAACAAGTCCACAATGCGTTGCAGTTTTTGGAAAGGCGTGGGCTGTTAACACGGCATGAGGGAGGACTATGTACACAACACGACCTGCTGCGTCTGTACGCACTAAAACTCCTGACACAAAAGGGTGAAGCTGCTGTAATGCGCTCAAAACATGCGACATACTACAGGACATTGGCTAAGTCTAGTGATTGGCGTACTACTGAGGCGATGTTTGAACAAGTGCATCATGGTTGGGAACATGTCAAGGAACGCGGGGTAGATGTATATGATTACTTCAAAGCAGCTAACCAATTCCTTGAAAGACGACGATGGCTCCAATGCCAAGAATGGGGTAGAACAGCCCTGGATTGGGTCCGAGCGTCAGATAATAGCAAGGCAGAAGGTGAGTTGCTGTGTGCAATGGGATATACTGAGTGGTGGGAAGGTCACTATATCGAAGCGCTAGATCATCTCAGGGCTGGAGTCAGTAAAGCGCGAAAAATCAAAGACCCAGAATTAGAGGGCTTGTGTCTCAACCGAATCGGTTTGGTTCATCGGGATCAAGGTCGCTATACCGATGCACTAAACTACTTTAGAGACAGTGTGGTCATCCAGCAAGAAATTGACGATGAGTTAGGGAAAGGCTATGCATTTCACAATATTGGACTAACTTTCTTCTATCTATCTGAATGGAACACAGCGCTCGAACAGTTGAAAATTAGCAAGGGAATCTTTGAAACTCTTTTGGGGGGTACCGTTAGTGTTCTTGACCAGGAAGACAGAGTGTTAGCGCTACAGGGAAAAGCTTTGGTCCTAAAAGCCATGGGACGTGTTTATTCTGCTATTCAACAGTTTCAAGAATCCATGGATCTATTGCAACGCAGCTTGATTCTCTCCCAAGAGATGGGCGACATTAGTGGAGAAGGTCGAACTCTAAGCAGAGTGGGGCAGGCCCTTTTGATACAGGGGAAATTGGACCAAGCCTTAAGTTGCTTTGAGCAGGCCATTGACATTGCTCGGGCAAGTAACCAACGCCGCTCCATATATCTGCCTCTGCGTGGTATTGGGCAGGTGATGCACCTCCGGAGCCACAATCAAGAAATCCTTGATTACTGTCAGCCGGTTCTATATTATTATCAGCAGATTGGTGATCTTAGAGAGGAAGCCATCGTTCTCTCATGTATTGGGCGCACTCTTCTGGCGCAAGGTGAATATGAGCAGGCATTGGAATGGTTCCAGCGCTCTCTGGATATCGCTCAGGAAATCGGCGCACGGTTTGGGGTGGCTGTTGTTCTCAACAATATGGGAGCCGTTCATGAAAAGATTGGGAATCTGGTGGAGGCGAAGTGTGCGCAAGAACGAGCAGCTGCAATTTCTGAAGAGCTTGACATCCGGATTGATGGAAACATCTGGCAGTGGATTGACTAAGCGAGATTAATTCACGTAAGGGGATTTTTATCATGGAAGTATTCGAAGCAATTAGGGGACGGCGTAGCGTGCGCAAATACACATCACAGCCGGTTCTCCCTGAGATGATTGACCGGATCATAGAGGCGGGCACTTGGGCGCCCTCAGCCAAGAACGTACAGCCCTGGCGTTTTCTTGTGGTTGACGGGCACAGCAAGGATCAAGTGGCGGAGATTGTGAGACGAATAGGTGAGCAGATGGCCCAATCTACCAATTCGTTGGAACGCGAGCTTGGTATAGGTACGATCAAAACAGCCGGAATTATCCGCCAGGCGCCAATCCTGATCACTGTTTGGAATGCGGCCCATGCCACGCGGGGAGAAACAGCCGTTCTTCAGGATCCCAATCCCAATCGACTCTTGTCATGGTCTGTGAGACTCCAAAGCGTATCTGCAGCTATCCAGAATATGTTGCTGGCTGCCCACGCGCTAGGACTAGGCGGACTCTGGATCTGTGATATTAATCATGCGGTTATTCAGGTGAAAGAATACCTAGCGGTTGAAGATGATTTGGTAGCTGGTGTAGTTATCGGATATTCTGAGGACTCGCCTCGAATACCTCAGCGCCGCCCCTGGGCAGAGACTGTACGTTGGTTTGGAGTTTCTTCTGAATGATGATAGACCTGCTGTAAGGTTCCTCCTTTAAAGTATTCTGTCATCTAGGAGTTTGTGGAACAGGCGCAGGAGGGCGATGGCATGAAGTATGTAAACAATAACCCGTTTTTGAGTCAGGTATGTGCGAAACTGCGGGAACGGCGTCCGTTGATTTCTAATAACTACAATATCCGTATAGAGAGTGTCAACGATGCGCCTTTTGTCAATCTCTGGTTCAGGACACGTGGTTGCCGACACGATCACCTTGGAGGATGTACGATGTGCAACTATGATGCAAGCCCTCCTGTATCAGCAGCAGAGATGATAGAGTTTGTGCGTCAAGGGCTGGCTTCACTGGACTGGAATGATCGGATGATGCTTCTGGTATCACCCTCTGGAAGTATGTTCGATGAGTGGGAAGTCCCTGCTCAAGCCCGTGAGGGTATCTTTCGGCTTGTGCGAGACGTTAGGTGTAGGACCTTTGTGTGTGAAACTCGTTTTGACACTCTCACCGAACACCTCATCAGGCAATATGCGGATCTCTTTGATGATAGGGAGACCTGCATAGAGATGGGCTTGGAATCTGCGAATCCCTGGATTCTCAAGTACTGCATAAACAAATCGCTGTCGTTGGACAAATTTCAACTAATCATAGCATTACTTAAAAAACACCGGGTGGTTAGCGTGGCGAACGTGATGTTGGGGAGCGCTTTCTTATCGGCTCATGAAGCTATCCAGGATACAGTTCAGTCGGTGCAATGGGCGCTTTCCCAGGGCGTCGATAGGTGTGTTCTTTTCCCTGCTCACGTTAAGAAATGGACACTTTTGGAGTGGTTGTGGGAGCGTGATTTGTATTCCCCACCTTCGTTATGGGCTCTCGTGGAAGTGTTGGTGCGTCTTGGTCCGCATCTTGTACCGAAAGTGACTATCTCGTGGTACAAGAATTACCATCGAGAATCTGAAAGGCTAGATCCAATTCAGAGTATGATATATCTCTGTTCGCCCACGACCTGTGCAGAGTGTCGAACCAAAGTTATTGGACTTCTGGATCAGTTTCGCAATACGTCTGATTTCCGGATAATACAGGAATTGGCGAACTTTGATTGTGACTGCAAGCGCCGGTGGAAAACACAGTTGGATCAGATCGAGTCGCAGCCTCTTAAGGAGCGCGTGGCGCAGTTCTATGAGATTATTGGTTGTGGTGTACTCGGGTTGGATTGGTGGGAAAAACATGGTGACGATGCGCTTAAGATAGTCCCAGTTTAGCGGTACGTTGGCGGTTTTTATCTTGCTTGAGTCGGGCGAATTTCACGCTTTACAAGGTTGAATCAAAATACTGTGACCCAGTATCTTTGTAATCCAATTACGTAGTTAGGTGACCATGGAAACGGACAAAAACATAATAATACCAGAAGAAATGAGAAGGATTGGGCTCATCAAGTTTGAGATACTTGCATCGGGTTTGAGAGTGTCTGAGCTAGCTTGGCGTTATATGGTGAATGTCAAGGCTCCTATCCGGACCCGTTCGGGGGCGTCAGGCGGTCTCGACCTTATCTTGCCCTTGGATATTCATGTCAATTGTCCTGTTATCGAGAATTTCGCGTTGGAATCCGAACTAGAGCTAGACGTTGAAGGCGACGAACTTGTTATTAGGAAAGATGAGCAGGTGCTTTGTTCAGCTAGAACTCAACTTAGCCCAGCATATTATGGACTTACGTGTATTGATGGAACGCCAGCGGTCAAAATCGGGCAAATGTGCTCGGGGGATAGGTTCTGTTATGGTATGACAGGCCCGCAGTGCTTTTTCTGGAGATCAGGTGATCACTGCCGTTTCTGTTCAATTGGATTCAGTGGTAACGATGATGCGCTGAGAAAGACAACTGACCAGTTACTAGAGGTACTGGAAATGGCTGTGAACGATCCGATCATGCCAGCGAAACATGTGTTATTGGGGGGCGGTACCCCAAACATGAAAGATATGGGCGCTGTATTGGCAGCAGAATTGTGTAAAGCGATTAAGAAACGATTTAACCTTAGTTGTTATGTGATGATCTCTGCCCCCTCAAAGAATGAATACATAGACCTGCTCTGGAAAGCAGGGGTAGATGAACTCGGTATGAATTTAGAGTTTTACAGTGATGATGCCAGGCAAAAGTATATCCCCGGGAAGGAGAAATATATAGGTAAGTCACGTTACTATGATGCGCTTGAGCATGCTGTCTCCCGCTTTGGGCCCATAAATACACGCTCTATTCTGGTTACCGGTCTTGAAAATCCTGAGCATACGATTAGTGGAGTGGAAAGTCTGGCTTCTATTGGTGTGATGCCTATTCTGTCTCCTTTTCGTCCACTAAACAATACGGAGTTGGAGCATACTAGAGGTTTTGATTATAAGACTTACTTTGATATGTACCTCGAAGCTCATAGCCGCTCCATACGCCACGGGATTCCTATCGGTCCTACATGTATACCTTGCCAGAACAATACCTTGGCGCTCCCTCTCCCTGGAGGGCTCTATCGATGCTATTAGATGTCGGCTTTTGTTGTTCCCCCTACACAGATAGACAACATTGATTCCTGTGACCACCTCTGGTGCTGTCCGCCAGATGTTGGAAAAAACTTGTGAGTAGGCCTCAATAATCATGATGAATTTGATCCGCTAAACTATGGTAGTACCTCTCGAGCCGATGAACGTACTAAACAACCGCAATTTCTGTTGGTTTGGACAGAGGGCGTTGGATTGCATTGGCCTTGATAGATTTTTGAATTTCAACCTCATAATATGTTGCGATTACGGCATGGATACAGAGCTTGTTTTGTCAACGTCGAAGATTGCGATTTTTTCCCTCGAGCGCGAGACAGGAATACGAGAGAGGTGGGATAACTTTGGTCTAGAGAGATTACTTGAGGGGACTGTTGGATCGAGAGTCTTCTCAGAGCTGCTAAACCGGGTAGATGCCCTGGATATAGTTGCCTACTGTTCGACACAGAGTTTGGAGCGAGTGGCTGAAATGTCTGGCGGGCAGATTAGAATACTTGCAGCACGCACCTTTCTCAAGCAGTTTTTTGACAGCAAAATCACCTTACGTGCAGTTCTTCCTGCTCTTGGAATCATCCCGATACCAGGCCATGTTACCAGGTTGGGTATGTTGAGCTTCAGGGAGATGAGCCGAATATATGAGACCCCCTTTGTAATCCAGTTCCCAGTAGGCTCAGGCGGTCACTGTACATTTTTCGTTTCCACAGAAGCAGAGCTGCTTTCTTTGGCCCGCGACAACCCTCATCAGGATGTCATCGTGAGCAAATATATCCGGGGACCGTCGCCGAATATCAATGCGGTAGTACTAGATCATTCCGTTGTGCTTTCATATCCCTCAGTTCAACTCATAGGCATAGAGGAATGTACAAATTGGCCAGCAGGTTATTGTGGCAATGATTTCTCTGCAACGGATTACCTATCAGATGTGAGTATACAGGAGATATATCGCCAAACACACAGAATAGGTTCGTGGCTACGCCAGCACGGGTTTCGAGGTTTCTTTGGTGTTGACTTTGTGATGGATGATACACATGTTTACCCTGTTGAAGTAAATCCTAGATTTCAGGGTTCAACGCAGATGTTGACGCAACTCCAGATTATGCGTGATGAAATACCTCTTGCGCTTGCGCACACTCTGCATTTCATCGATAAAGACGTAATTTCTAATCCTCATCAAGTACCGTTACACTGGTGTTCCCCCAATCCTCTTCAGGGATCTCAGATAGTCCTGCACAGTAAAGAGGATACTGACAGTCAGGTTAGAGGTGCTTTGATACCAGGTGTTTACGCAGTGACTGATCAAACCATTGCGTATCGTCGTGAAGGCCTCTCCCTTTCTGATTGTCAAAATGAGGACGAATTTATAGTGAATTGTGCAGTTCCTCATTTGGGTACGCTGGTCCAACCCGGAGCTCCACTGTTGAAAATACAGACCTTGCGCCGTGTTCTAGAAAAAGGTGCAGTACATTTGTCTGCCTGGGCATCACACGTGTGCAAATGGGCATATCAGAATGTCATGGGTTCTTGACTGGCTTGTTATTACCAATAGTAGCAAGATTAACTAGACAACAGTTCCTCAGTGACTGTTCAAACTTCGGGCAGGAGATGCAAGGGAGTGTAATGGAGGCAGGAGAGTAAGTAAGGTGCAGCGCTGTAAGGCTTAGGCGTACAGTTCGGTGAGATCATAGTGCCCGGAGCGGATCCCCATCCGGGTGGTTAAGGTGACGACATTTTTGATGGATTCTGCGCGTTTGTAACCGCGCATCGGTCGATAGCGTTCTTTGATCCACCAGCCGATCAAGCGTTCGGTGGTGTTATTGGTGCCATTCAAACCTGTGCCGCGTTGATCCAGGGTGAGACAACGCCAACGTTCCCACAAGCGCGTCACCGCCATGCCATGCGATACCACACGCTGTGCCGTTGCTCCACTGGGGTACCAGGATGACCTTGCAGCAGACATACAGACGTTCCAATTGCGTTTCGCCGTCGGGTGGACGGTTCCGTACCAAGTCCCTTAATTGCTCCAAATCCACCGCTAATTGGTCGGGGTCTAGACCCAATACCTCTCGAATAAGCAATGTTTTTGATACACTAAAAGGGGCCCACCCTGGTGAAAAATGATGTTCGAAAAGGGACCCACCTGACCGAATTTCCGTTACACTGAGAACAGACTCAGAGTAACGGAGGAAAGGATGATCAGCGTGGAAAAGCAAGAACAGATTCGGCGTGCGTATCACGTCGAAGAAAAAAGTATTCGCGAGATTGCCCGGGCGACGCGTAGTTCGCGCCGCACAGTGCGCAAGGTTCTCGACACAGCCGAGCCGCAGACCTATACGTTGACCCACCCGCGCCCAGCGCCGGTGTTGGGGCCGTATTACCCGCGCATTGCGGCACTGCTGGAAGAAAATCAGCGCTTGCCACGGAAACAACACTACACCAGTCGCAAGATCTTCACCCTGTTGCAGCAGGAGGGCTATAGCGGCGCGGAATCCACGGTGCGCGGTTACATTGGCCGACTGCGGCGCCAGGAGCACCATCCGGCAGTGTATCTGCCGCTGGAATTTGAGCCGGGGCAGTATGCGCAAGTCGACTGGGGCGAAGCCGAAGTTATCTTGGCCGGTGAGCCGGTGGTAGTACAGGTGTTTACCATGCGTTGGTGTTACTCGCGGCGCCTGTTCATGCGCGCTTATCCGGCGCAAAAACAGGAAGCCTTCCTGGAAGGGCATGTGGCGGCTTTCGCTTATTGGCAAGGCGTGCCGCACGTGCTGGTCTATGACAACCTGAAGGCAGCTGTGTTCCGGGTATTGGCAGGGCGACAACGCCAGGAGCAAGAGCGGTTTGTGGTCTTTCGGAGCCACTATCTGTTCGAGAGTCGTTACTGCACTCCCGGCGCGGGGCACGAAAAAGGTGGCGTTGAACACAGTGTCGGTTTTGGGCGGCGCAACTTTCTGGTACCCCTGCCGCGCGTGAACTCGTACGCGGAATTGAATGCCTTGTTGTTGAGTGCCTGCCAGGCCGATGACCAACGCCAGATTGCAGGCCAAGCCCACACCATCGCCGCTGCTTGGGAGCTGGAACGCCCGCACCTGTTGCCGCTGCCCCAGCATGCTTTTGACTGTGCCCGGGTACAAGAAGTCACCCTCAACCCCTACAGCCAGGTCGTGTTTGAAACCAATCGCTACTCCGTACCCACCGACCGCGCGCAGCGCCAGTTGGTGCTCAAAGCTTATCCCTTCGAGGTGGTAATTCTGGCAGGGACGGAGATACTGGCCCGTCATCCCCGCAGTTATGGGCGGGAGCAGGAAAGCCTGGACCCGCTGCACTACCTGCCGTTGTTGACGCAACGCCCGGGCGCCTTCGAGCATGCCAAGCCCCTGCGGCAATGGCGTGCCACGTGGCCCCCGGCGTACGAGCAGTTGTTGACCCGCCTGCAAGCTCAAGCGCCTGAGGGCGCGGGCTTGCGTGAGTTCATTCACATTCTGCACCTGCATCGCACCGCCCCCGCCGATCTAGTGACCGCCGCCATCGAAGCCGCCTTGTGTTACCCCCGCGTCAGTTACGACCATGTGCTGTTATGCCTGCGCCAACTGCAACAACCACCGGTACCCACCACCCCGGCCGCCTTGCCCGCGCAGACAGATCTGACGCACGTCGGCGCAACGCCGCCCGATGTTCAGGCCTATGACCGCCTGTTAGGAGGGTAAGCCATGGAATCACCACAGCATGCCTTGCTCGAAACGCAGTTGAAAACCTTGCGCCTGCCCACCTTTCTGCGCTACTACCGGCAACTGGCGCTGGAGGCCGCACAGGCGCAGCACAGTTATGAGCGCTACTTGTTAGCTTTGACCGAGCAAGAATTGGCCCAACGTGAGAGTAACCGCCAACACCAGTGCATTCGCGCGGCACGCTTCCCGATGCTTAAGGAATTAGCAGATTTTGATTTTAGCGCGGTCCCCTCCCTGAATAAAGCCCGCATTCAGGATCTGGCGCAAGGACAGTATGTGCAACGCCGCGAGTCGCTGTTGTTGGTCGGTAATCCCGGATTAGGCAAAACCCACGTTGCCATCGGCTTGGCCTTGACCGCGTGTCGTCAAGGGTATCGCGTGCGCTTCTACAACGCTGCCGCACTGGTCAGTGAGTTGTTGCAGGCGCAAACCGAACACCGCTTGCTCCGCTTGCTACAATACACGTTGAAACAGCAGTTACTGGTGTTGGACGAACTAGGCTTCATCCCCTTCTCACCCACCGGCGCCCAATTGTTATTCCAATGGTGTTCGACCCTCTATGAGCGCGTCGCCCTCATCGTCACCACCAATCTGCGCTTCGCCGATTGGACGCAGGTCTTCGGCGATGAGCGACTCACCGCTGCGTTGCTGGATCGCTTAACCCATCATGCCCACATCCTCGAATTCACGGGCGAGTCCTATCGCTTCCGGCAACGCTTACAACATGAAGCTTCAGGAGGTGCCCTGGGCTAGCTACAGGTGCATCCGCGCCGCGTTGCCTGTCGGTAGCGTTACGCCTGTCTTTGGCCACTACGACGATATGACTCTCTGCTAGTGGGTCCCATTTCGATTGTCAAATGGGTCCCTTTTCGACCAGCTTAATCTTGACCCTTAACCCAAACTGGGTCCCTTTTCAATCATCAAATGGGTCCCTTTTCGATTGACAAAAACAAAGCAAAGAGGCGGCTTCTGTGATATGCTTTCGCGTTGACGAGACCGAAGGAGACCAAGGAGCCACCTCATGTATAGATTACGCCAAATTGCTGCAGAAAGCAAATTTAGTAGCACGTTACAGTTGGAAGCTATTGGGCAGGCAGTGCCAATGGCGGAGATCAAGGCCGCACTCCAGGAGGGCGATGTGCAGGAAGTGAGCGAGCGCAAGCTGTCGATGGGGGGTCGTGGTGTTATTAGTCATTGCGATGCACATCAATACGCGCCTCTCTCTGGGAGAAGTGCTGAGCCAAATCGCGCGAGGGCTGGGTTCTATCTGGCCGAATCCAGACTATGCCGTGCCCGAGGACAGCGCGATCAGCTACCGCCGCTATCAATTGGGAGCACGCCCTTTGGTCAACTTGTTTCAGCTCGACTTCGACCCACTGGATACGCCTCGCAACCGCTTCATCGTGGGTGGACAGGCGTGGCAGTGGTGCCGCGCCGGGAAAGAAGATCCACAGAAGTTCGGCATCTTCGATATGCACGGCATGGCTTTCATTGCCGGAGATCTTATGCGCGACTTTCTCGCCTTCAACAAGGTCGAGATCCTACCTTGGGATGGCGGTTGGGGCTACATCACAGACCAATGTTACGCCAACATCGAGGACGGCAGCAACTTTGGTCCAATGGATCGTCTCGCCGCGCTCACACTCGCTGGCGATGCTGCTTTCGAAGAGATCCGCGACCTCTATGAAGACGACCCCAACTTTCACGTGCCCGTGGATTGCTTCTGAACTGCACTGAATGCTCTACCTGGCGCGCCAGGAGCGCAACTGTTCAACGACAAATTAGAATTACCCATAAATATCTATTAGCGAGGCACCTATGCGCTATGCTATTTACACTCCCAATTTTGGACCTTACGCCAGCCCCGCCGACCTGGCAGAGATGGCGCGCGAAGCCGAAGCAGCAGGTTGGGACGGCTTCTTCCTCTGGGACCACGTTGCCGGATGGCCCCACGCAATCTTTGACCCATGGGTCACACTAACCGCTGTCGCTCTGGCGACGACGCGCCTGCGCTTCGGATGCATCACACCCGTGCCACGCCGCCGCCCCTGGAAGCTGGCTCGCGAGACGGCTTCGCTCGACCGGCTCTCGAATGGACGACTCACGCTCATCGTGGGCACCGGCATCGGAACGGCAGAGTGGGATGATTTGGGCGAAGAAAGTGATCCCAGAAAGCGCGGGGCAATGCTCGATGAGGGATTGGATGTGCTCACCGGACTGTGGTCAGGGGAGCCATTCGGTTACTCGGGCAAGCACTACCACCTCAAAGAGACGCGCTTCTTGCCCACACCGGTACAATCACCGCGCGCGCCCATCTGGGTAGGCGGCTTTTGGCCCCACAAAGCCCCTTTCCGGCGCATGGCGCGTTGGGATGGGATGTTCCCGCTCTTTGAGGAGTGGGAACTGGAGAAGGTGTTGCCTCTGCTACGTGAAGCGCTCACGTATGTGCGCGAACAACGCGCTAATCCCTCCGCGCCCTTCGAAATCGCCATCACCGGAGTGACGCCGGGAGACGCCCCCGCCATCGCCACAGAAATCGTCACCACGTACGCGGCAGAAGGGGCGACCTGGTGGCTCGAGGGTATCGCCCCCTATCGCGTGAGTTGCGATTACAGTGATGAATGGCCCCTGGAAGCCTTCCACGAGCGCATCCGGCAAGGACCGCCCCAAAGCTAAACGAATGCCCACACACCAAAGGAAAGGTGAATGCCCTACGCGGCGCGGGAACAAGGTGATTGTCAGTTATAGAACAAAATTTCGGTTTTTTTCATAATATGACGTGAATTGTCATATTCTTGCGGTATCCTAAAATCGTGTTCGAAAGTGTCATCAACCATCATAAGGGGGTAACAAATGGAACCGCAAATCATTCAGAAGGAAGCTTTCAGTGTTGTAGGCGTTAAGTTACATTGCTTTATGGGCCAACCCAACGACTTCTCGCAGCTGTGGGGACAGCTCTTTGGGCGCATGGGAGAGATCGAGAACATCACCGAGCAAGGCATTTCCTACGGTGTGATGGACGCCTACGATGAAAGCACCGGCGGGTGGGATTACATCGCCGCCTTCAGCGTAGACGCCGGCACCATAGCGCCGGAAGGCATGGTGAAACTCGATATTCCAGCAGCCACTTATGCCGTCTTCTCCTATACCATGCCCACTATCCAGGAAACCTATGACATGATCTACCAGCAATGGCTACCGCAATCGGTTTACGAACATGCCCACACGCCAGAGTTGGAGCGCTACGGCATGACCTTCAATCCTGAGGATCCCAATTCGCAGTTCGAGATCTATGTTCCGGTGACACGGAAGTAGAAAGCCACCCCAAAACCGCGCAAATTGCGTTATGGTAGATTAAACGGAGTAAAAACCATGGAACAAATTGTAGCTTACTGCGGACTCATCTGCTCAGAATGTGAGGCCTATAAGCTTACCCAGGCGAATGATGTGGCAGGGCTTGAGGAATTAGCTGCCAAATGGCGTGTAGAATACAACGCCCCCGATATGACGGTCAAGGACGCCACCTGCGACGGTTGTCTGGCAACCGAACGACTCGGCGGCTATTGCGGTATGTGCGAAATCCGCGCCTGTGGCATCGTCCATGAGGTCGCCAATTGCGCGCACTGCACCGACTACGCCTGCGAGAAGCTCAACGCTTTCCTCACCATGGCGCCGCCCGCTCGTGAGACGTTAGAAACCATTCGCACGACACTGTGAAACGATTGCAAAACACAGACGGCAGCCCAGGGCTGCCGTCTGCCTTTCAACCACGATGTTATGGCGGGGGAATATGCTCCCAACCGCTCCCTTCAGGTAACAAACGCCAAACCCCACCATCCAACGCGCGAATATAGATATCATTGTACTTCCAACGCGAGGTGCGCTGCACAGCCGTTGTGTAGCCCTGTTCCGGCGCGGTCGCCCAACCCAGGTAATCACGGATACCTGCTTCTTCCCGCCAAACCAACCCAAAGCCGCGCACCGGTTGGTGAAACCCCGGCGGCGGGATAAGAGTCGGATCGTCTACCGGATCCCCTTCATCCCACTGATCAGTCACCATGCGCCAATGAAGAGTGCCACCATCTTCAAAAAGGATGTAGATGGCGTCCTGCTCCCCCACCCAAAGCATCAAGCCGTGCTCAAAGGATTGCTCCGCACCCGGGCTATAGATAGGTGGCGCAGCGGGGCATTCACCGGGCGCCGGTTCGAAGAACCAGGTGTCCGGGCAGGTGAGCGGAATGTTGAGATAAGCTTGCGCCCACAGCCCCTCATCGTCATCCACCCGTAGGATAAAATGCTCGAAATTACGCCACGTTTCCGGAATCTGATAGGACATTGAAGCACTGGGATCCACCGTCCAAGAAGTGCCAAATTGACCCGTAGGCAACAGGTGGTAGAGCACTGCCCCCGTCGCGCCCGATGAAGTCCACTCCAGAAGAATTGTATCACCCGGGTCGGCAATCTCAACATCGGCCCTAAAGAAATGAATCACTGGACCAGGTGGGTAAGTACGCAACACCAGCGGCAGGTGAGATTGGCTCACAGGGTCAATCAACACCCCTTGAGTAGCCATAACAGAGCCTAGACCATTTGCCGCAGTCACCGTGAGTCGCTGTGCACCGCCCAGCGTCCATGTCAACGCCAAGGTCGTGGTCACCTGATAACGCACCTGCGTCACCGGTTCGTGATGCGTCGCCTGCCAGGTAAAGGTCAGGGGCAGAGTGCTTGTAGGTGGGGAAACCTCCGCAGAAAAAACCAGCATCTCCCCACTTTCCCCCACACCAGGCCCTCTAAGGGCGATTGCAACCGGCGCTCCCTCCAAACCATGCTCCACGGAGTCCGTTTTTAACGCCTCACCACCACTGGGTACTGCCGCAAACAGAAATCCACAGAACAGTACCGCTGAGACCAAAACCGCCACTTCGCATGAACTAATGCGCTTCATCATCAGAACTCCCTCTCTGAACCCGAAAGACCCTCTTAAGTTATCACGTTTGGTAGAGTGGATTGATTGCCGCGGTTAGACCAATCATAGGAAGGTGAGGACTTACAACCTAACTATACAACAAGAACAAGCCTTCCGCAACAATACTCCGGTGACAAGTGCGTTTCAAAACGGGTGTGAAAATCTCAGGCGCCCCTACAGGGCGCGGGGAAAAATTGATTTTTGGCGGCGGGGCTTTGCCCCGCCGCCAAAAATCAATCAAAGAAAAGCAAAGTGGTTTTGTGCATTGGGGCTGCGCCCCACCATTGACCGTTTTCGAGCCACTTGCAATTGTCCTTTCCTGATCTACACTGCACCCAAGCCGAGGTTCACCAACCCATTGTTAGTGGTATGCGCAAGATATACCTTATACAGCTCGAGCGGAAGGAGCAGCTTGCAACCAGAGCCACAATTCACAACCGTAGATTGGTCTCGCGCCAGCGCCAACTGGCAGGCATGGTGGGCGGGTGAGTTACCACGCCCCCTTGTCTGGATTGAGGTATACCCCGACCTCCCGGGTATAGAGATTCCCGGCACGGACCCTTTCCTCACCGAATACCCGCTAGACCTGCCCGCCGGCGAGATACTCGATGCGCTTGCGCCATTACTCGCCCAGGTACGTTATCTCGGCGACGCCGTGCCCAAGGTGTGGCCCAATTTCGGCGCAGGCGTGGTGGCAGCCTTCCTCGGCTCACCAGTGGAATATCGCACCGGCACAACCTGGTTTGGGACAGTGGACACGGCAACACTGGCGGACCTTCACCCGGTCTACAATCCGGCAAATGTATGGTGGCGGCGCGCTCAAGAGTTTAGCCGCACAGCCGCACAGCGTTGGGGGAATTTCATCATCGGGCACACCGACCTGGGGGGCAATCTCGATATTCTCGCCAGCTTGCGAGGCACACAGGCATTGCTCACCGACCTCCATGATAGCCCCGAGGAAGTGGAGCGCCTGGTCACGGAGATCACGGCGCTGTGGCTGCGCTACTACACTGAGCTCAGCATTCTACTGGGGAAAGAGAAGCGGGGTTACAGCTGCTGGGCGCCCATCTGGGCGCCAGAACCCTGTTATATGCTCCAAAGCGATTTTGCCTACATGATCTCGCCGAAGATGTTCGAGCGCTTTGTACTCCCCGACCTGGAAGCCTGTTGTGCGCACCTCGATTACGGTTTCTATCATCTCGATGGCAAAGGGCAGATTCGCCATCTGGATATGCTGCTATCCCTCAAACGGCTGAGGGGTATCCAGTGGATTCCCGGCGATGGGGCGCCTCCACCGGAAGAATGGTTACCCCTACTCAAACGCATCCGCGACGGGGGCAAGCTCTGCCAACTCTTCGTCACCCGGGCAGGAGCGCAAAAAATCAGTCATGAATTGGGCGGCGAGGGTTTTCTCTTCTGCATTGACGAGGCCCTGACGCTGCAAGAGGCTGAGGAATTTCTGGCAACCTTCACGATTTAGGGAACAACAATCAGGGCAGAGAACACCAGGTCCTTGAAAAGGGGTGAAGCGAGGACACTCTCCTACTCCTGCATGATGTGATGGTGCGTGAGAATATTCTCGAGAAAGGAGCGGCGCAGTTCCGGTTCCGGAATACGATTCGCCTGGTCAAGTAGCTTCTCACGCGCCTGCGCCAGGATCACCGGCGCTCGCGGGTCCGTGTTGGCGCACAGGATTTGATAGCAGATCCAATACACGCGATAAGGCTCTTCCGCGCCTTCCGGAACGCCGTCCGTCTGCAAAGCCTTCAGAACAGGCGCAATCTCCGCCAAAGCCTGAACCGGATCGCCCCGCTGCCAGGCAAGCGCTGCGAGTTCGGCATCAAGCTCCAACAAGCGCCCGGCATGAGGAAGCCCGCTTCGAATAGCCCGCGCCTTCTGATACCAGCTTTCAGCCGCGTCGAGTTGTCCCAGAGCCGCATACGTCTTGCCCAGATAAGTGCTGGCATTTGCCACGTTAAGCGCATCCTCACTCCGCTGCGAAGCGTCAACAGCCTGATGCCCTAATCGCAGCGCAACCTGCAGGTTCCCGGTATGCAGTTCCAAAAGGCTGAGGTTAGCCAGGCATTCACCTTCAGCCTGTAGATTACGGCTTTCACGGAACATCGCTAACGCTCGCTCATACACTTTCCGCGCCTCAGAGTACAAACCCAATGCCCAATAGAGTGCTCCGAGATTGTTCAAGACAGAGCTCTGCGCGAGCTGGTTTTGCAGGGTCTGATGAATCTGCAACGCCTCACGATACCAGCGCAGGGCGGCGCCATAATCCTGACGATCCGCCGCGACATTGGCAAGGTTATTCAGCGCTTTGGCTTCGCCTGGAAGATTGCCCA
Source organism: Anaerolineae bacterium (assembly GCA_026645815.1). GTDB lineage: Bacteria > Chloroflexota > Anaerolineae > B4-G1 > SLSP01 > JAAZNO01. The sequence continues at coordinate 70,120 of JAPKMR010000013.1, forward strand.
ATTCACGGTACAAAGATAAAGCCCCCGTGAGCTGCGCCTGTGCAAGGGTGTAATCCCCAGAATCGAAAGCCAAATTGCCAAGGTTATTGAGCACGGAGCTCTCGCCCCAGCGGTCTCCAAGGGTGTGGTAGAGCGTCAACGCCGCGCGATAATGCTCCTGAGCCATATCCTGCACTCCCCTGCGGGTAGCGACATTGCCCAGTTCACGAAGCAAGCCTGCCATCAGGCGTGCAGCGCTCACCTCCGTTGTGGAAAACGATGCCAGACACTCCAGGCCCCGCTCCAATGCCTGCTGCGCGACATCATATTTCCCTTGCTGTTGCAGCGCCTGCCCTTTCAGAAAATAACCGCGTCCCTCCAGCAAGGGTGTACCCAGATGTTGCCCCAAAGCAATCAGGCGCGCAACGCTTTCCAAGGCTTCATCGAAACGCTGCTGCACGTTGAGCAGATACACCTGCTCGGCGAGCAAAAGCGCTTCAAGTGTTGGTTCCTGTGCCAGCGCAGGCAGATTCAGCGCTGTGCTAACTGATTGCAAGCCTTCCTGTACGGGTCCCCGAAGATGGTAGAAACGCCCCAGCCCTTCCAGCATATCTGCAAGTTGCCGCAGCTGCTGCCTGGAAACAGCCCACTCCCATGCCGTCCGGAAATTCGGGCGATCAGATTCCAGAATCGCGATAGCCTCTTGAACCCGGGCAGTATCCCATAACGCCACGCTTTCACGGACACGGGCGGAGAAAAAGTCGCAATGCCGGGTACGAAATTCCTCAACGCGCGTGGATGTCTCCAGTTGCTCCAGGGCATACTGATACGTCGCCCAATGCCAGAGATACCGCCCGCCATCAAAAACCAGCAAAGATTTTGCAACCAACGCACCAAGCAACGCCGGAGTCGCATCAGCAACAGCAAACGCAGCCTCGCGGTCGAAGCTTCCAGCGAACACCGCCAATGCCGCAAAACACTGCTGCTGTACCGCAGTCATCAAAGCCCAGGTATGCTCGAAGGCAGCGCGGAGGTTACGATGGCGCGCAGGTATATTGCGCAGCGGGCTTTGAAGTGCATCGAAAGTGCGCTCCAAAGCCGCGGCAATCTCAGCACACGTCTGCTCTCCCACGGCGGCAGCTGCCAATTCCACGCCGAGAGGCAGACCCTCCACCAGCTGGCAGATGCGGATTATGCCGGGCAACACGCTCGCATCGAGCGCAAACTGTCGCTGCACCTGCCTTGCCCGCTGCTGGAAAAGCACCAGTGCACCGTAGGTCTCAGGCGCCACACACTCCGCCGCAAGCTCCGGATAGCTCAAACCGCTCAACGGATAGAGCCACTCCTCCCGCAAACACAACCGTTCCTGAGAAGTGACCAATACTTTGAGATCCCGCGCTGCACGCAGTAACTCACTAAGCAACCCACAACAATCCAACAGGTGTTCGAAATTATCCAACACCAAAAGGAGTTCTTTGCCACGCAGCTGGTCCAGCAAACGTCGGACTGCGTTCTCGGGTGCAACCTGCAAGTGCAGGGCATCGGCAATAGATAGAGCTACCAGGTCACTATGGGTCACGGGCGCCAGCGCGACAAAAGCCACCCCGTCAGCAAAGAGACCGCACTGCTCCTCCGCCACCTGCAGCGCCAGACGGCTCTTCCCAATGCCGCCCGGTCCGGTGAGGGTAATCAAGCGGCAGTCGGGATTGGCAAGCATCTCAGCCAGCTCCGTTCGTTCAGTTTCCCTTCCCAGAAATGGCGTGACTGACTGCGGCAGCAGTAGCGCAACAAAAGGCTCCGCACAACCACGACCGCGTCCCGGTACACTGTCAACAGATTCAGATTTGATCTGCTCGAAGAGCTGCTGAGTTTCAGCTGTAGGTTTGGCGGCGAATTCAGTTTCAAGAATGCGGCGACAAGACTCATACTGCGCCAGGGCGGCGCTACGCTTACCTTCCGCTAACAACAAGCGCATCAGCTGGCGATGCGCTTCCTCGTGCCAGGGTTCAACATCTACCAGACGCTGTGCATAATCGCGGGATAGAGCTAATTCTCCGCGTCGCTCGGAATAATCTGCCAGTGTGGCAAACGCCCCGGACGCCAGACGGCGGGCCCATTCCCGCTTGAGCAGCACCCACTCCTCATAGAGCTCGCTATCAGATGTCAGAAAATCTGCCAGAAAATCCCCACGGTACAACTCCGCCATGCGCTGCATGCGGCGAATGCAAGGGAGGCAGCGCTCCGGTCCATCGTGGCGATGGCGGCGGACTTCCTCATCCAACGCCGCAAACTCCTCCACATCCAGTACCGTATCACTTTGAAGGTCAAACTGCAACGTCTCGCGCTCAACCAACAGGAATGGTTTCGAGGAACCTTCAGAATCACCAATAGCCTGACGCAACGAGGAAAGCGCCTGGCGCAAGTTGTGACGGGCGCGCTCTTCAGGCTGATCGGGCCAGAGCAATGCGGCCAAATACTCCCGGCGCAACGGCTGTGCAGATTCGACTGCTAGATAGACCAATAGGGCGCGGGCTTTTTCGGTAGCAAAGGCAGTGACAGGCCGGCCATCAAGTTCGACTTGAAACGACCCCAGTAAATTGATGACAAGTCGCGGCATAATTCCGTTCAACTCACAAGGTGAATAGTTCTACAAAATTATACACGAGTCCAATAAAATAACTATTCCCGGTTTTGACGTTTTTTTGACGCACCTCTGCTAACATCATTATTGAGAGCGCCCACCTGAACCACCAGCAATACCCCCTTATGTCGCTCAACGAATTCCAGAACGCTTTTGTTGTTATGCAAGGAGGAAACAATGCAATCCAGACCACGATCCATCATGATCATCGCGCTGTTGTCACTAGTCATTTTGGCCTGCAGTTTAGGCGGTGGAGAGAAGGAGACCGAAACAACAACGCCAGCCGCTGCGACTGCGGAGCCAACATCCATTGCCACCAAAGCACCCGAAACTACGCCCAAAATCACGATCACCCTGGGCGAAGTATATCGAAGCGATGCAGGCGGATTCGCTTTCCGTGTCATTCCGGGTTATGAGGTTTCCGATTTTGGCGATATGGTGAACATGGTCGCCCCTGAAGCAGACCCCGACCTGGGTCCCATCGTGACGCTCAGCGGCGCGATGATGGTGGCAGACAAGACCAATGAAGAGCTCTATGCCGAGTTGAAAGACGGCACACCGCTGACGCTGGGTCCAGCGCAACCCATTACGGTGAACGGAATTGATGGGCTTGCCGTTGATATTTCCGGCAGCAACGGGGGATACACGATGCGTGGACGCGCAGCGCTGGTGATGGTAGCGCCCCGGCAACAGTTTGCGCTGCTACTTGGCGCGCCAGCCGATGAATGGGATACCGTCGCCCCTTATTTCGATGCACTGCTCGGATCCCTCGAGTTCTTCGAACCAGTTATCCCACCACCCGCCTCGACGCTCAGACCAGGATGGTATCCTTATACCAATCCCAATGACGCGCGCGATGTACTGCTCTACGACGGGGTGGTTTACGCAGCAACGCTCGGCGGCGCAGTGATTTGGGAAGTCTCCCCTGCTCTTGAAGAGGGCCTCCCCACCGTTTTTACGCCGCTGGATGGCTTGAGCCATGTCAGCGTCCACGCACTCACCGTCTGCGATGTGCCGGTCACCGGCGGCGGACTGGCAACGCGCATCGTCGCAGGCACGCAGCTCGGGCTAAGCTTCTACGACCCCATGACCGGAGCGTGGGATGATACACCTATTACCCCACCGGAGGCGCGCCTGGAAACGAGCAAGGTAGATCACCTCACCTGTGACGCGGCAAACAAGCGCCTGCTGATTGGCTATTCAGGCTTGGGTGTACTCGACCTGGAGACCGGTGCGTGGACACATTTCACCGATAAAGAAGGGCTATCCTGGAACGGCATCAGCGATATCGCCGTGAGCGGCAGCGATATCTGGGTAGCTTCGGGCTATAACGGTATCTCGAAAATCAGCGGAAATCAAGTGACGGTCTACAACGAAGCCAACGGGCTACCCAACCAGCGCGCCAACGCACTCGCCGTTGGTCCCGATGGGACGCTCTGGGTAGGCACCTCCGGCGGTCTGGCGCAATTCAAGAACAACCAATGGCAGTTCTACGCCAGCAAGGACGTGAGCGGGTTATCGGATATTCGACGATTGGTCTTCGCCTCCGACGGCACGCTGTGGGCAGGCACCTCCAGCATCGGCGGCGGGAATCTATGCCGTTTCGATCCGGGCGCCGGCACATGCGCAGCACTCCACCGTGACACAGAAGGCATATATGGATTGGCGCTGCACCCCTACAACGAATCGCCAGTCTACGTGAACAACACCGGGCTTCACGCGCTGGTGGGAGAACAACAGGTGGACTTCAACGTAGAGGGGAATCTACCAGCCACAAACTTCGTGGATTCCTTCGCTTTGGCCCCGGATGGCATGTTATGGGTCGGGACGGATGGCGGCATTCACACGCTCAACCCAGCAGCACCCGATCTGTCCTGGGAAACATTCACCCGCGAAGACGGCGTTGGCGGTTCTAGCAGTTGGGCATCGGGAATCGCTGTGGCGCCCGATGGCACGGTATGGGCGGCTATCATCAATGGCGACGCCAGTCGCTACCGCGACGGCCAATGGACCACGGTCGAGGGCCTGCGCTCCTACGACCATGTCGCCGTGGACGCGCAAGGGCGCGCCTGGTTTGGCGACGACAGCAAAGGCATCATCGTCCTGAATGCTGATGGCTCCAAAGCCATGGATCTGACCAAGGCCCAGGGTTTGTCCAGCGATAGCGTCCAGGCGCTGTTGGCGGATGGTGAGACGATGTGGATCGCCCTCGATATGGGCCTGGCGAAGTACGCCGACGGCAAAGCAGAGTTGGTACTCGACAAAGCCACGCTACCCCATCCCTACCTGCGGACACTAGCACTGGAACCTTCAGGGTCATTGCTCATCGGCGGCAGCCTTAGCATCGTGCGTTACGATGGCGCGAATGCCGAAGTGCTGTATAACTTCCAGAAGGAAGGTTTCGGCGACTGGCTCAATCTGCTCGCCGTAGACCTCAATGGACGCATCTACGCCGGCACCCAAAACGGGCTTTTCAGCTCCGATGATGGGAAGGCCTGGACACGGTTGGCAACCGCCGATGGATTGCTCAGTAACTACATTGCGGCCCTCTGCGTAGATCAATTTGGTGCAGTCTGGATTGGCAGTGGGTCCAGCAATGCAGGCGGCGGGTTGCTGCACATCGTGCCGTAGGACACGGTCACGATGTGCAATCCATCGAAGCGGGTATAACCTCATTACATTCACATAGAAGGCGTATTCCAGTCTTTGAAAGGAGTTTAGCATGATACGGAAAACCCATGGTTGGCTTGGCGGAGTCCTGGCAATCCTGATGATAACAGCATTGTGCGCAGGAAGTGGCACTGGGCGGGCGCTTGCCAACCCACACGAGAACATCGCCTTTGCGACGATCATCACAGTCAACAGCGGAACCGATCCAGATGATAACATAGGCAAAACCTGTATCAGCGATACTCCCTGCACGCTCCGTCGCGCGATTGTGCAAGCACGTTCTGCATCGAAGCCCGTGTTCATCAATTTTGACATTCCGGCTGATCCAGCTCACGGATACGATACAACCCTACAATTGTGGCGAATCCAGGTTTACAACACCACCCAGACCACCATCTTCAGGCGGCTGAATGGCGATATAACGATAGACGGTAGCACTCAACCAGGCGGACGCACTACCGGACCGAAAATCATGATTGTCGGACCTGGCACCGGCACAAAGGATGGTTTGATCGTCGGCGACGTAGCCGGCGACAATAATATTGTTATTCGGGGTCTCGGATTCCAGAATCTGAGAACCAACATCTACGTCAACACCGACAATAACATCATCGAGGCCAACTGGTTTGGCTTAAACGATGCTGGCACAGCACCCTTGCTGCGTGGCAACAATCCCCAAAACGGCAGTGGAAGCGATGGAGTTGCGTTGACAAGCGGCGCCGATGGAAACCAGATTCTTAATAATTATTTCCTGGGGCTCAACGGTGTAGCCGCCGCAATCCGAGGAACAAATAACACCTTCAGTGGTAACTTCATCGGCACGCGTTCCAATGGAAGGGTCATCGATAAGCAAACTGATCCGAGCTTAATCTGCACACCGGTGGATTGGCTGGGTGGCAGCGGCATCAGCATTACAGACACCGACAACACCATCGAGAACAACGTCTTCGCTGGCATTCGCATTCAGGTCTCACAATGGTCCTTGCAGGCTGATAGCATTCGGGTAAGCGGTCAACGCCATATCATCAGAAACAACCGCATTGGTCGCGACGGCAACAACACTGCTATCGGCGTGTGTGGTCGGGGCATCTATCTTTCCGATGGGCCTAAAACTCTCACCGTTCAGGGCAACCAGATTATCGAACCATCTCTGTCGGCGATCTCTCTGAACGGTATCCTGTACGACGCCAACACCCTGCGCGGCAACGTGGTCATCAAGAGCAGCACCTGGCCGCAATTGGATGGGTCATCGAAACCGGAAGACGCCATCCAGGTCAATCCCAGTCTGCCGGATCCATTTGAGGCTTTCAAGCCAGCAAAGGTAACCCAGATCTCCGGCGTCACCGTTCAGGGAACTGCAGGCACCAACTCACCTTGTCCAAACTGCATCATTGAGTTGTTCCGAGACGACACAGACAATGTTATCGAAGCCTTGACATCGTTGGCTGTAGTAACAGCCAATGCACAAGGCAACTGGACCGCGACGCTCGCAGCGCCACTAGCCGCCGGTCAGGGCATTCGCACAACCAGCACAACGGCCCAGTACAACACCATCCCTTATATGAACGCCGGCACTACTACAGGATTGTCGGAGCTGTTTGGAGCTAGTTACAAAATATACTTGCCGATGACTCTCAAGAACTAAGCGCGTCTGCAAAAAAGTCAGGAGTCAGGCCGCTCTCACAGCGTATGACTCCTGACTCCAAGCGATCAGAATTTTGGCCAGTCAGGAGGTATACGTGAAAGATCTACTTTTGGGCGTATTGATCTCGGTAGGTACAACACTTCTCATCGGTGGGGTCTTGCTGCTTGACCGGCGCGCGCGGGCGCAACGTACGGCAAAATTGCTGGCAGCAGCAGCCGAACGGGGGTGGGAATGCACCCCCATCAAAGAGGGGCGCATGTCCGGCTATCAAATTGAAGGCCGAACGCAGGGCATCGCCTGGTCGCTGGAGAGCACACTCACAACTTCGCCGGCGGCTTCTGGCAGCGGCGCGACCTCGCATCAAAGCCGTCACACGCGCTGGCAGAGCCCCGGCGCCGCGCTCTCCGATGGGCTGATCCTCATCGGACCGCGTACCACGGCAGGGCCTATCCCCGATACACAAGCCCTTGGTGGCCTGGCAGCCATGGTCGTGCAAAAGGCGATGGAACTGATGCTCGGTGAGGATGCCGCGCATTTTCCAGGATTGCGCGAGGTCTCTCTCGGCAGCGGCGAGCTCCGCGAGCGCTTTATGGTCTGGGCTCAGGACGAACGCGCCGCACGGCGGTTACTCACATTCGCCGTGGAGCGCGCACTCACCGATTGGCCATCAAAAATATCCCTGGTGGTAAAAATGAACCCACGCGGCTTGCAAATCGACCTCCAGAACGCACAGCTGCTCGATCCGGCGGCACTGGAGCAGCTAGTAAATCTGGGCGTCGGGCTGGTGCAAGCGTGGCAGGCATGAAATGCGTATGAAACACGCATGCAATGCCGTCAAGCGGCCAATTTCATAAGTCCCCGTTTCTCTATTTACTGGATATTCAGGCAGTACAAAAGGAGTGAACGATGAACCGGCAACCCAAGCTCTGGATTCTGAGAGCAATGCTGATATTTGCGGTGGTGCTTGCGGGTCAGAGTACGTTTCCATCTCCTTCCCCCATAAATGCTGCTCACGCGCTCGTGCAAGTGCAAAATAACCATGGTCCCTGGGTCAATCTGGCAGTTATACCAGCGCTAGATAGCACAGCAAGTGCCAGTCTCCTGGCAACGTTAGGCCAACCTCTGGCGCTGACCGCTGGCGACTTCGAT
>JAPKMR010000140.1 GCA_026645815.1 Anaerolineae bacterium
GTACTCCTCGCGCAGCGGCATCGCCTCAGGCGCGTCGCGTCCGTACTCCTCCCCCGAGCCAATGACGAGAAAACGCGGTTTGAGTTCCAGCGCCATACATGCCTCGAGCAGGTTGAGTTGCCCCCGAATGTTATTCTCCAGCGTGCCCCACGGGTCCTTGTAGGCTGTGGGCACGTGCGATTGCGCCGCAAGGTGAATGATGGCATCCGGGCGTCGTTCCGCGAGCAAGGCCCGCACACTCTCTGCTTGCCGCAGGTCGAGGTAGACGAAGTGCTCCTGTGGGTGGGTCGGGGTGGGGGGGACATCCGGAAATGTGGTCCCCGTCAGCTGCCAATCGGCATGCGCGTGCACCTCTTGGCGCAGATAAGCCCCCACAAACCCTGTCGCTCCGGTGATCAAAACGTGCATTCAGGTCTCTCCCTTTTCATAGTAGCCGCGATTTCCAAATCGCGCTGCCGCTCGTAACCCTCTCATACCACCTCAGTTGCCGGTAACGCACCGTGAACTTGTGAGTTTTCAGAATTTACACCGCTAATAGAATTGCTCAAGCTCTTTCAGCCGTCCCTACGGGACGGGGTTGGTTAGCTATGCGGCTTCACAGGCGTTGAAACGCCTGCCTACTTTCAGCCGTCCCTACGGGACGGGGAAAGGGAAATTCACAGTCTCCCGTTCACCCAGCCCTCTCTCTGCCCGTCATTCTTTGGCTATCCTTCGGCTACGCTCAGGACGGGCTGTTCCACTTCGTTCCGCTCCGCACAGAGTGACGGGTCGTGCGGAGAGCAGAGGGAGAGTCGAGGGGGCTCCTAACTCCGTCCCGCAACCTGGCCTGAGCAGTTTCTGGGAGCGCTGGGCTCCAGCCCGGTTTATCCCGTAGCCGCGGCATCCTGCCGCGCTCTGCCTGCCTCTCTCCCCAAAACCCGTCATCGCAATGGGGACGCGTCGTGACGCTCCCCCCGTCCCGTAGGGACGTTTGAAAGTAGGCAGGCACTTCAGTGCCTGTACAGCCGTGCGGGCAACAAATCCCGTCCTGTAGGGACGGCTGAAGTAAGCTTGTGCCACTTGAGCGTACTTCATTACCGGCTTAAATTTTGAAAGTTCATCAGTTTGCGCCGCCGCATGGCCCTCAGTCTCCTGAGACCCTCAGTCTGCTGAGGCCCTCAGTCTGCTGAGGCCCTAGCGCCAATCCAGCGTCGTGATATTCCCCTCGGTCGTAATCGGCACCGCAAAACGCTCGCCACGCTTGAGCAGGTGCAGATCCCCACGATAAATGAAAGCCAGCGTCTCCTGATTCGGGCTCCACCACCAGCCCGGCACCTGGATGGCGGCTTCGCTTTCTGGTGGAAAGATGCATTCCAGGTTCGAGCCATCCCGATCGAGCGTACACAGGCTGTAGGTACTGATGTGACTCTGGTACGGCGTCGTCGCGCGCCCAAAGAGCACGGTTTCGCCATCCGGGCTGAAAACCGGCATCGTCCACATGCCCACTTCACTCGCCAGCGGCATGCTAAACGCACCGGTGGCTTCGAGGAGCCACAGGTCGAAGACCGGGCTTTCCTCAGCTTCACCTCCCGCCGGATCAGGCCCGTGCAGCGCCGTCACGATAAACGCACCATCGGGTGACCATGCCACCCCCGGATTCCAGGACCAGCTGCTGTAGGTGCGGTACGGCGCAAAGCGCGCCAGCGTCTGCCGCTCTCTGGCGCGTACATTGACCACGCCTACCTCATCGGGGCGCGCATAAGCCAACACCTCCCCTTGCGGTGACCACTGGTAGCGTGTGCCCCACCAGCCAAAGCCGCCGCCCGCTTCGGGTTTCAGAATCTGCTGCTTGCCTGCCAGAATATCTCGATCGGTGAAAATCGCCGTCCACAGATCGTTCTGCCCCCGCCATCCGGGAGGGCGCTCGCTTACCTCTGCGGTGGTCCAGGCAAAATACAGGCTGTCCGGCGCCCAATCGGCCCAGAGCACATCATAAATCTCCAGCGCTACCGGTTCCGCATCTGCCCGCGCCGTAGAGACCAACCAGAGCGCGTTGAAATGGCTCTCCTCCGTGATGACGCGGCTAAATAGCAACCGCTTACCATCGGGCGAGAGCGTGAACACCCGTCCATCGAGATCGCCGAAGGCGGTCAACTGCCGCCGCGCAGCCGTGCTTTGCCGCAGCGACCAGGCGTCCTGGCGCTCCAGGATCACCAGCGTGCCGGTCAGCGCTTGTGTCACCGCAAATTCCGGACGCTGCCCTACGACCAGAATCTCATCCTGCGGGTCGCGAATCACTTCATCCTTCACCATCGTGCGTTCCGTGAGCACGCCATCTTCCCACACATTGCGATAGACCTGCTCGCGGATGCCGGCTTGCCCTACCTGGAGGAGGCGGGTCTCGTTTTCCGGTAAAGTGGCATCCCGCACGGTCTGCCGCCGAAAAGCCAGGGTGGTGGTGATGCTTTCCAGGCGCTCGATGACTCGGGTGATGGTGATGGTCATGCCGTCGCGCAGTTGCGCCGTCTCCGGCGGGTCCACGCGGTCCAGCCCTTCGAGTGCGATGGTGGTCTCAGCCAGGAGCGCCCGTATCGAAGGCGCTTGTGTCTCTACGAGCTGGCGCTGTCCATCGGCGACGATGACCACGCGCAGGGGCGGTGTTGGCAGTGGTGCGCAGCTTGTGATTCCTAGTACGATGCTCAGCAGCATTCCCGCTAGAAGCAGCGGCAGCGCCACATGCACAGGTAAACGGGAATGACTCTCAATTACGCGCATAATTCGATTATAGCCCGCTACAGCGCAAAAGCAACAGCACTCGACTTTCTTTAATAAGGTATTTTGGGGGCACGCGCAGCGTGCCCCCAAAATATAGAGACCAACTCTACCGCAGCCATGCTGCCGTTCTGTTTCGAAAGCCGGGCAGTGAAATCTCTTACTCGCCTTCTGTTGCTGCGCTCGCCGCCTGAATGAAGGCTTCCGCCTGCTCCCGCGTCTGCACCTCGCCTGCTGCCTGCGCCTCGCGCAGCTGCTCCAGCAGCGCCCCGAGCCTGGGTCCCGGCTCAATCCCCAGCGCTTGCAGATCATGTCCGTTGAGCAGCTGTGGCGGGGCGACCACGACTTCGCTATGGATGAAAGCCCCCGCTAGCAGCCCCGTAGCCACGCGGAGCACCCGCTGCCAGGTATCGCGTGGCAGCTGTGGACCAAAGACCGCGAGCACATCGCCCAGGCTGAGCAGCACCACTGCCACCCCCGCATCCCCCGTATCGCGGAAGAAGCGATAGACCGCGCGCCGCGTCAAAGGCAAACTACCGTTGCTCAGCGTGCTGAGTCGCATGTGTTCTGCCACGAGTCTATTGACGAAGAGCTGTGCCTTGGTGGCGAAGCGCAGCTCCGTGAAGCGCATCTGTACGATTCCCGCACTGCTCTCCGTGTGACCGTAGAAATGCGTCGTCCCGTTTGCCTCTACCGTGCGCGTGCCGGCTTTGCCCGCATCGTGGAAGAGGGCGCCCCAGCTCAGCAGATCGGCTCGCGTGGATTCAAACGTAACCGGTTCTGCCAGATACGCCAATAACGCCGTCTGATAGGGCAGCAGGGCGGTTTTGAGGCGCGCCCAGGCCCAGCTGGGCGCCGCCACTTCGCGAAGACATAACGCCGCCGGGCTGCGACCGTAGATTTGCGCCAGCAGGACCTTCACCGCCGCCACCACTGCATAGCTATGATCCAGAACATTCGCGTAGTGGTGGGGTTTGCTCTGCTCCACCTGTCTCAGAGCGGTGATTTCGGGCAGCACATGCGCCAGCAAGCCCAGGGTCTCGGCTTGCCGCAGGCTGACCGTCGCCGTCTCGGTCTGCAGAATGCGCAGCAACTCGGGACGCACACGCTCGGCGGCAACGCTCTCGATGCCCTTTGCCTGGCTACGCATCAGGTCGAGCGCCGGCGCTTCGATCGTGAAGCCCAATTCCGCAGCCATGCGCAAGGCGCGAAACAACCGCGCCGGATCCTGGATGAAGCTCCGTTCCGTCGTCATCCGAATACGCCGCTCGGCGATGTCCCGTTGCCCGCCGGTGGGATCCACCAGCTCCCCATCCGGCGTCAGCGCGATGGCGTTGAGTGTGAAATCGCGCGCATAGAGATCATCCTCCAGCGTCGCCCCGCGCAACCCCGCAAAGTCGAGCGTCACGGGTTGCTGCGTTTCCGGATCGGCAACAATTGCGCGCGCCGTATCGTGCTCGGCATCCAGCAGCATATACGCTCCCCCGAGCGTATCGGCAGCCCGGCGCGCCAGGGTGGTCGCCCGCCCTTCGACCACGAAATCCCAGTCATGGGCGGGACGTTGCAGCAGCAAATCCCGTACTGCCCCGCCTACCAACCACAACCGCAGGTCGTGTGCCAGCGGGCGCAGCGCTTCCATGGGCCATGCGGGCAGCGCCAGGTGCGGCGCCGTGGCGGTAATGCGGGCTAACCGCAACCGCCCCTTGGGACGCAGGCTGCTTCCGGCGCGCTGCGCCTCCTCGGGAGTGTTGCCCACTCCCGCAACCCTTTGCTCCTCATCCAGAGTGACCCAATGACCGGCGTAGACACTGTAATCCTGCAATTTGAGCCTCCGTTGACCTCGCCGTTGCTGTAAAGCACGTGCCCTGATATCAAAACAGTGCGGCGCGCATGAGCGACGCCGCACTGTTCGTGTTTTGATGAATTCCGTGCCGGAATTTCGCCCCTAAACGCGGGTAGAATAAGCGCCGGTGCGAGTATCCACGCGGATGATATTCCCAACTTCCACGAAGAGCGGCACCTGTACCTGCAAGCCCGTTTCGCAAGTGACCGTCTTGCTCGCCCCGGTGGCGGTGTCGCCCGCAACCGCGACCTCTGACTCGACCACTTCCAACTCCACGGCAGGCGGCAACTCGACATCTAGCGCCTCGCCATTGTGGACGACCACGGTAAGTTCCATGCTTTCCTTAAGATAACCGGCGCGGTCACCAATGAGCTCTTGGGTGGCGCGAATCTGATCGTAAGTCTCGGTATCCATAAAATTAAAGAACTCGCCATCGTTGTACAGATATTGCATCGTGCGGCGTTCCACGGGGGCCTCCTCGAAACGCTCTCCCGAGAGGAAGTTCCGCGGAATCAAGCTGCCCGAGCGCAAATTGCGCAGTTTCGTGCGGATAATTGCATTGCCGCGTCCCGGCTTGTAGTGTTGATATTCGACCACCTGATACATCTCCCCATCGAGGAAGAAACAGGTGCCCTTACGCAGTTCATTTGCATCCAACATAGTCTTTCTCCTTAAGATTGCACTCCAGCATCATCGAAAATATTATACCTTTCTCGACCCTTTCGTCAAGAAGCGATTGGCTCAACGGAGAAAATTGATATTCTGCGCCCTGTAGGGGCGCCTGAGATTTTCACCCCCGTTTTGAAACACACCCCCTAACCGTGCCTCTTGTGATATATTGATTTCAAGAGTATAATGGTAACGAAACTTTGCAGAAAGGAGTAGCTCTATGACTCGAAAATCACTTTCATGGATAGCGTTGATGTTGCTTGTGGTTTTGCTGGCAGCGCCACTGACAGGCTGCAATCGCTCCGCGACTGGCGACGACGTCGCCCAGCTCGAAGAACAAATGAGTCAGGAGGCCGCGCAGAATACGACCCCCGAGGCAACGACCGCACCCGACTCTACCGACGCGACCCCTGAGGCCACGACCGCCCCGGACGCTACGACTGCAGCGCCGGTTGCCACCGAACCACCTGCGGCAGAGACTCCCGCAGCGACCCCCGCGGCAACCCCGGTGACTGTGACCGAAGTGCCGACCGAGGTTGCCACACCGGTGACCAATGTCCCTGGCACCCATGTGGTGCAGGCAGGTGAAAACCTCTTCCGCATTGCCCTCAACTACGGTCTCTCCGCGGATGAATTGGCCAAGGCGAACAACATCACCAAAGATGCGATCATTTATGTGGGTCAGATATTGACCATCCCTGCGGGTGGCACGCCGCCGGTGGGCGGACAGCCTACTCCTGCGCCGGTAGACCCCGGGAGTGGTGTGACCGTGCATGTCGTCCAACCGGGTGAGAACCTCTTCCGTATTGCCCTGCTCTACCAGTTGGATTACGATTACCTGGCGCGCTACAACGGCATCACGGATCCCACCCTGGTTTATGTAGGGCAACAGATCAAGATCCCTCCGCGCTAAACTGCGACTACACCTGTAAGGGTGGGGCGCTTTTGGGGATTGTGGATACTATCTCGAGTCCGAGCAACGAACGTGTGCGACGGGTGCAGGCGCTGCTGCGCAGCACCCGTCGCCGTTTGCGTGAGGGGCTGCTGGTCGTCGAGGGATTGCGCCTCGCGGCTGAGGCGGTGCAGTCGCAACTGCCGCTGACCTGGGCCTTCTTCACCCCCGATTTCGCCGCCGATTCCCGTGGCGCTGCCTTAATCGCTGCGCTCGCAGAGCGCCAGACCCCCACCTGGGAAGTCACCTCACCCGTGATGGCGGCGCTTTCCGACACCGAAACCCCTCAGGGCATCGTGCTGGTTCTGCCCATTCCCACGCTTGCGCCCCATGCGGGCCTATCTCTCATCCTGGATGGCATTCGTGACCCCGGCAATCTGGGGACCATCTTGCGCGCGGCTTGGGCAGCGGCTGTGGGACAAACCCTGGTTTTGCCCGGTTGCGTAGACTTCACCGCCCCCAAAGTGCTCCGCTCTGCCATGGGCGCGCATTTTCACCTGCCGGTGCGGCGTATGACCTGGGAACAACTACGCCAGGAAGTCACCGCGCCCGTATGGCTTGCGGATGCCGGCGCCGCCGCGATGCCCTACGACCGCGTGGATTGGCTTGCCGCGGGCGGCTTGATTATCGGCGGCGAAGCCGAAGGCGCGGGCGCGGAAGCCCGTGCCCTTGCCGGCCCCCATCTGGTCACCATCCCTATGGCTGCCGGCGTGGAATCGCTCAATGCCGCGCTATCTGCGGGGATATTGCTCTTTGAAGCTGCGCGCCAGCGCACCGCTCCCTAATCCTGCCCGCCTTCCGCCCAAAAACGAACCTGAGCGCGGCGCCACCTCTCCCTGCCCGTCTTCCTACAAAGTATTTTTTGGGCCTGCGAAGCAGGCCCAAAAAATACATAAGAAAAGATCC
>JAPKMR010000141.1 GCA_026645815.1 Anaerolineae bacterium
ACCGGCGCAACCTTGCTTTGGATATTGCTGGTGCTCTCACTGGCGCTCAATGGCCTGGCACTCTTTGGGCTTGGCGCCATGTACCGGAGCCTGCAGGATGCACAGGTGCAGGTGCGGGAGATGGTAAGCACGTTACGCACCGAGTTGCAGACATTTGGTGGGCGTCCGCTGGAGCTGCAGATTGCCATTGATCAGGAAATTCCGATTTCCGATACCGTCAAAATCAGCGAAACTTTCAGAGTGCCGCTCAACACGGTTTTTCCTTTCTCCACGCAGGTTAATACCTCTTTCAATATCCCTCTTTTGGGCCGGCAGGAAATCTCCATCCCTGTATCCGGTTCAGTTCCCGTAAACACGACATTTGAGATCCCCGTTCAGGAGGATTTTCCCATCTCGATGACCTATCGCCTCGTTCTCGACTTGCCGGTTGCGGTGACTTTCCCGCCAGAATTGCTAGAACCCCTTGATGAAATGTTGCAACAGGCCGAGGATGGTTTGAGGTGAATATCATCAATAGGTAAAGTGACACTTCCCACTAGGGATGCTCTTGCCATGAGACTATAATGACGGCATGTTCCTCAGCAGGTGAAACCTGTCTGAAATCTTTGACGCACTTTCCCAGGAGGATGGAAGCTGGTGTCCCACGTAGACGACAGCCCGGTAGAACATCCCTCAACGCCCCAAACGGGCGCGGTGATCACAGACCAACAGCAGAAAGCCGCTATGCGAGGGATGTTTTCGCGTATCGCGGCGCAGTATGACACCATCAACCGCATCATTTCTCTGGGTCAAGATCAGCGTTTGCGCCGTGAGATTGTGCGACGGGCGCAGCTGCCACGGGCAGGTGCCTTGCTCGATGTGGCGAGCGGTACGGGCGATGTAGCGCTGGTGGCGCGGCGGCGGTACCCGGAAGCGCGCATTGTGGGGGTGGACCTTACCTGGGCAATGTTGCGCGGGGCACAGGCTAAATCTGCTCAGCGCGCTTCAGCGTCGCGCACTTCGGCGCCATTGTGGGGCGTTGGTGATGGGCTGGCATTACCTTTTCCGGCGGCAGCATTCGATGCCGTCATTTCGGCGTTTATGTTGCGTAACGTACCAGACGTGCGCCAGGCTATTATGGAGCAGGTGCGCGTGCTATGTCCGGGCGGGCGGGTGGTCTGTCTGGAGATGAGTTGGCCCCAGTGGTTTCCGATGTCGGTGTTATTCGACGTCTATTTCAATGGTTGGGTACCTTTGATTGGGCGGCTGATTTCCAGGGATGCAAATGCCTACATGTACCTGCCGCGCTCGGTGAAGCATTTTCTCCGCCCGGCACAGGTTGCCCGGCACATGGAATCTGCGGGGCTGTGCAATATCAGCGTGACGAAGCGCATGTTGGGTACAGCCGTGATTTATGTGGGTGAAAAACCCCTCTAGACATATTGAGTACCACTTTTAGGGAGGAAGTATGGATCAGATGACCGATCCGCGAGTTGCGGCATTGCACGCGAAACAAGCGCGCGCGCAGGAAGGCGGCGGAGCTGAGCGTATCGCCGGCCAACACGCCAAGGGCAAGCAGACTGCCCGTGAACGTATCGAGATGTTACTCGATCCGGGCACGTTCCAGGAATTGCAGGCCTTTATGATCAGCCCGACCGATGGCGAAAATGCTATCGCCGGCGATGGCGTAGTGACTGGTTATGGCGAGGTTGATGGGCGCACCGTGTACGTTTATGCTCAAGATTTCACCGTTTATGGCGGTTCTGTCTCGCTTACCCACGCCCGCAAAATCGTTCGGGTTCAGGAAATGGCGATGAACAGCGGTTGCCCCATCATTGGCCTGCTGGATTCCGGCGGCGCTCGCATTCAGGAAGGTGTGAGCTCGCTCCAGGGTTACGGCGAAATTTTCCGCCGGAATGCGCTGGCTTCGGGTGTGACCCCGCAGATTTCGGTCATGCTCGGACCTTGCGCGGGCGGCGCCTCCTATAGCCCGGCGCTCACCGATTTCATCATCATGACCGACAAGACCTCGGTGATGTTCATCACCGGTCCCGATGTGGTCAAAAGCGTCACCGGTGAGGTGATTGACCAACAGAGCCTCGGCGGCGCGATGGCGCACTTCACCAAGAGCGGCGTTGCCAGCTTTGTCGCGGAGAATGAGGAAGCCTCCCTGGCATTGGTGCGGCGCTTGCTGAGCTATCTGCCCGCCAACAATGTCGAAGATGCGCCCTATTTCCCCCCCAGTGATCACCCCGACCGCATTGACCTGCGTTTGAACACGCTGGTGCCCGAGGACCCCAACACGCCCTACGATATGCGTGTGGCCATTGAGGGGGTCTTCGACCTCGGCTCTTTCCTGGAAGTGCAAGCGGGTTGGGCGCAGAATGCCGTTGTCGGCTTTGCGCGGCTTGATGGACAGCCGGTGGGAGTGGTGGCGCAGCAACCGATGTACATGGCGGGCGTCATTGATATTGACGCCTCGGACAAAATCTGCCGCTTCGTCAGCTTCTGCGATGCCTTTAACCTGCCGGTGATCACCTTTGTGGATTCACCGGGCTTCCTGCCTGGAACACATCAGGAGCATGGCGGCATTATCCGGCACGGTGCGAAGATCATCTATGCCTATGTTGAGGCTACCGTTCCTAAAATCTCGGTGGTCACACGTAAAGCTTACGGTGGCGCTTACGTGGTGATGAGCAGTAAGGGTATTGGCGCCGATCTGCACTTTGCATGGCCCTCTGCCGAGATTGCCGTGATGGGTGCGGAAGGGGCAGTGAATATTCTCAATCGCCGGGAAATTTCCCAGGCTGAGAATCCTGAAGCTGCGCGTGCGGCATTGATTACCGAATACCGTGAGAAATTTGCCAACCCTTACCGCGCTGCGGATGAGGGGATTGTGGATGCCGTTATCGAACCGGCGCAAACTCGTGCGGTCCTCGTGGCTGCGTTGCGGGCATTGCGCGAGCCTGCCCGGCAGATGCCATCGAAGAAGCATGGCGTCATGCCCATGTAAAGGAGCTCACTGTGGATGCTGAATTGCTGAGACAGGCGCTTGTGCTGACAGCCATCGGCATGGGGATGACATTTGCTGCCATCGGAGCGCTGGTGCTTGGAATGTATGCGCTGGGTGGAATCAAGCCCAGAAAGTCGAACGAAGCTGAAGCCGTTGCCGAGGAAGCTGCTCCCGCCGGCGCCGAAGCTGCCACGCTGCCGGACACTGCGGATGCACGCTATCTTGCTGCTGTAGCGGCTGTTGCTGTTGCGCGCGCGCAATCGGTGCGCGAGGCCCGGCAACCGGCGAATGTCGCGCCCGATCAGTGGCGCAGCCATGTTCGTAGCCGGCATTTAGCCCAGCGGGATTACTGATTGACCGGAGCTGGAAAGCCAGGGCCTGGAAAACCAGGGGCTGACAAGCCCCCTATAGGTAGCTCGAGGGGGCTGCCGTAACTCACCTAAGGAGTATGACTATGCCAGTCTATCGTGTGACTGTTGCTGGAAAAGAGTACACTGTAGAGGTGTCTAATCCGCGGGAACGCCCGGTGCGCGCGGTGGTGGATGGCGAGCCTCTTGAGGTCTGGGTGGAAGAGGAAGCCCAGGGCGCCGGAACTGCCTCTGTGGTAACCGCACCAACCGTCGTTGCTACCCCCGCTCCTAATGCTCCCGCACGAGCGGCGACCGCATCCGGGGACGTGACCGCGCCTTTGCCTGGCGTTGTCACCGTCATCTCCGTCAAGGTTGGCGATGCTGTAAAACCGGGGCAGGACCTTTGTATTCTCGAAGCGATGAAGATGAATAACCCCATCCGCGCTACTTTTGGTGGGGTGGTGAAGACAGTCTACGTCACTATTGGCCAACAGGTTCAGCACGGCACGCCGCTTTTCCTTATCGCGGATTGAACTGATGGAGACCAACGGTTCGCCAAACGCTGTACCCGGCGCTGCTGCTGCAATCACCCAGCTAGCCTGCCAGATTGAAGCCTTGCGCGACAATCTTGATTGGACGCTGGCGCATTTCGTCTTTGTGGCTGCAGCAACCGCGCTTTCGGAAGAGTGTGATATCGTTTGCTCACCCGCCATGTCAGTGGTGAGCTACCACGGTCCGCGCTTCCCTGAACTGGCTTTTTGGGGCGAATCGCCGGAGTTACTGCGCACCTATACCACCTTTCTGGTAGAGCCGGGGAGTGAGGTGCATCTGTTGGTCTCCATGGAGCAACGTGCGATTGTGGAGCAGGCTTTTGCCGTCATCGAGATTCGTCCATCCTGGCAGCTGGTTTTCGCGGGTGAGGCACAGCACCTGGACCCGGGGACGGCGACTCCGCTCAAGCCTCGCCATCTGGCAGCCATGCAGGCGCTGGCGCAGAAGGCGGAGATCTCTACAGTGGGTGAAGAGCTTTTCGAGCGTGGACCGGCGATGGGCATTTGGGAAGGGCGTACACTTGTCGCGATGGGCGTGACCCGCACCCGTGTGCCGGGAGTGGTGGAAATCGGCAAAATCGCGGTACATCCGGATTATCGCCAGCGCGGTTATACGGCGAACATTGTGGCGGCGTTGTTGCAGAGCCTGTTTGAAGAAGAAACATCATTGACGGTGTTTACGATGGTGCAACAGGGCAATACCGAAGCGCTCCAGCGTTACGAGGCTCTAGGCTTTGAGCGGGCGCGCCCCATGTATCTGATACGCTGCCTGGTGGCAGACGAGCAAGCGCCGGCAACCGGCGGCGGTGCTTTTACAGAATCACGTTAAGGAGTGAGAAAGCGGTGAATATCCCGATCAATGAACTCATGGCGGGCTTGTTGGATCTGCTGCAAAACCCTGGCAACATTGTGATGATGGTCATCGGTGGGGTATTACTCTATTTCGCCATTGTCAAAGAATATGAGCCATCGTTGCTGCTCCCGATTGGCGTTGGGATTATCATCGCCAATCTACCCCTTTCGGCAATGATTGACCCCGAAGAGAACGGGATGCTCTACATCCTCTACAAAGCCGGTGTGGCTACCGAGCTCTTCCCTTTGCTCATCTTTGTCGGTGTCGGTGCGATGATGGATTTCCGCCCACTGTTGGCACAACCGGTCTTTGCGCTGATGGGGGCTGCAGGGCAGTTTGGTATCTTCGGCACCTTGATCCTTGCGATTTTGTTGGGTTTCAAGCTCCCCGAAGCCGCCAGCATTGGCATTATCGGCGCCATTGATGGCCCTACCAGCATCTATGTTGCCAACAAGTTGCTGGTTGAGTATCCTACCGCGGCGGGCTTGCCGGCTAATCCGGGAATGGCGGGCATCATTGCTGTGGTCGCGTATTCTTACATGAGCCTGGTGCCTATCATTCAGCCACCCATTATGCGCCTGCTCACCACTCGCGAAGAACGCCGCACGCACATGGAATACGCGCCGCGTGAAGTCTCCCAGCTGGCTTTGGTTATGTTCCCCATCATCGTCACCATTGCCGTAGGCATTCTGGTTCCCCAGGCTGCTCCGTTGATTGCCTCGCTCATGCTCGGTAACTTGATGCGGGAAGCGGGCGTCGTTGAGCGCCTGAGCAAAGCCTCGCAGAATGAGATCATTAACATTGCTACCTTGTTCCTGGGCCTGGCAGTTGGAAGCACCATGACCGCACACAGCTTCCTTAACTGGAACACCCTCAAGATTTTGGGATTGGGTTTGATTGCGTTTGGGTTGGATACAGCTGCCGGGGTGCTCTTCGGCAAATTCCTGTACCGTGTTTCGGGCAAGAAGATCAATCCGTTGGTTGGCGCGGCAGGTATCAGCGCTTTCCCCATGGCTGGGCGACTGGTGCAGAAATTGGCGAATGAGGAAGATTATTCCAACTTTGTCTTGATGCATGCCATGGGCGCGAATACTGCCGGGCAGTTAGGTTCTGTCATTGCGGGCGGGGTGCTGCTAACGCTCGTATTGCCGATGGTGGGCCTGTAAAAGGGATCGTTTTCTCGCTTTGTCGCTCACTCGCATTGGAAAGGAGAGCTTGCATGGCTAAAGGATTCGTTGTGATTGATGTGGATCGCTGCAAGGGCTGCGGCCTTTGCACCCACGTCTGTCCCGTGAAGATTCTAGCTCTTTCCCCGGACACCTTCAACGCAAAGGGCTATC
Organism: Anaerolineae bacterium; assembly: GCA_026645815.1. Taxonomy (GTDB): domain Bacteria; phylum Chloroflexota; class Anaerolineae; order B4-G1; family SLSP01; genus JAAZNO01. The sequence goes on from JAPKMR010000141.1 coordinate 6,087, forward strand.
ATCCGGTCATGGTGACAGACCCGGAGAAGTGCATCGGGTGTGCTTCGTGTGCTACGATTTGCCCCGATGTTGTCTACACCGTTTATCGCGAGCGTCGCGTGCGTGCGGCGACCGCCAAGGAATAAGGAGGAAGCCATGACAAAAGAATTACTCAAAGGTAATGAGGCTTTCGCCGAGGCTGCGATCCGCTACGGACTTGAAGCTTATTTCGGCTACCCCATCACTCCTCAAAGCGAAGCGCTGGAGCATTTGGCGCGCCGCATGGTGGAGGAAAACCGGGTCTTCATTCAGGCGGAGAGCGAGCTCGGGGCGATCAATATGGTCTATGGCGCGGCTTGCTGCGGTGTTCGCACGATGACCTCTACCTCTGGACCGGGCTTCAGCCTTATGGAAGAGGGCCTCTCTTACATCGCCGGGTCGGATGTGCCGGCGGTCGTGGTCAACATGCAGCGCGGCGGACCTGGACTGGGCAACATTCAACCCTCGCAGAGCGATTACTTCCTCATGGTCAAGAGCGCCGGGCATGGCGATTTTCATCCTATCGTCCTGGCGCCTGCCAGCGTCCAGGAGATTATTGATATGATGGGCCTGGCCTTCGACCTGGCAGAGAAATACCGCACTCTCGTCCTCATTGCGGGCGATGGCAGCCTGGGCCAGATGATGGAATCCGCTGAACTGCCGCCGATGCAACCCTTCCCGCGCCCGCGCCCTGACTGGGCGGTATCTGGTGCTGAGGGGCGTGCCCCGCACATCATCACCTCGCTCGACCTCTCGCCCGAGGGCCTGGAGCGCATGAATCTGGGTTTCCAGGCAAAGTTGGCGAAGATCCAGGAGAACGAGATTCGCTGGAAGGAATACGAGACTGCGGATGCCGAGATTCTGTTGGTCGCTTATGGCACTACCGGGCGCATTTGCCTATCGGCCATGCGCGAGGCGCGCAAGCAAGGCCTCAAGGTCGGGCTTTTCCGCCCGCAGACGCTGTGGCC
>JAPKMR010000142.1 GCA_026645815.1 Anaerolineae bacterium
TCTTGCCCTTTTCTCCCTTTCCTTCTATACTGGTTGCTGTAACACACAAAGGAGCCTGACTATGCGTCTTCCGCCTGCCGTCATGGAGCTTATTCAGCGTTTCGATGATAACGCACCACACTATCGCGCCCCCGCCTATAACGAGACCGAGACCCGGCGCGAGTTTATTGACCCCCTGTTCAGCGCCCTGGGTTGGGATGTGGACAACAAGCAGGGCTACAGCGAGAAGTACAAGGAAGTGGTTCACGAGGCGCGGGTGCAGGTGGGCGGGCGCGTGAAAGCGCCGGATTATGCTTTCCGCATCGGTGGGCGCCCGGTCTTCTTCGTCGAGGCTAAGCGCCCGGGTATTCTCCTCCACTCGGGGCGGGAGGCGGATGAGGCGGCTTTTCAGGTGCGCCGCTATGCCTGGTCCGCCAAGTTGCCGGTGAGCGTGCTGACCAACTTCCAGGAAATCGCGATTTACGACTGCCGCAGCAAACCGGCGCGCAGCGAGGGTGCGGGTATCGGGCGGGTGCGCTATATCACGTATCAGCAGTATGCGGAGTGCTGGGACGACCTGACCGGCTTGCTGGCGGCGGAGGCGATTCGCAAGGGCGCGTTGGACCGCTTCATCGAATCCGAGAAGGCGACCCGCGGCACACAGGCGGTGGATGCGGCATTCCTGGCGGAGATCGAGGTCTGGCGCGACGTTCTGGCGCGCAACTTCGCCCTGCGCAACGGCAATCTCACCGTGCGGCAACTCAATTTCGCCGTGCAGAAGACCATTGACCGCATCATCTTCCTGCGGATTGCCGAGGACCGGGGTTTTGAGCCTTACCATCGCCTGGGCGACTTGGCGCAGGGGAAAGACATCTACCCCGCTCTGGGCGAGGTCTTCCGGCAGGCGGATCATCGTTACAACGCCGGACTCTTCTACTTCCGCCACGAGGGCGGGCGTGAAGAGGACTACGACGATTTCACCCTGAACCTGGCGTTGGATGACAAGGCGCTCAAGGAAATCCTCACCGGGCTGTACTACCCCGATAGTCCCTATGCCTTCGACGCGCTCCCCGCCGATATCCTGGGGCAGGTCTACGAGCAATTCCTGGGAAAAGTGATCCGGCTGACGGCAGGTGGGCGCGCGAAAGTCGAAGAAAAGCCCGAGGTGAAAAAGGCGGGCGGCGTTTACTACACGCCTACCTATATCGTGGATTTCATCGTGGAGCACACGGTGGGACAGCTGCTCGAGGGCAAGACCTGGCTTGAGGTGCGGGGTCTGGACGCGCGCGGCGCCCAGCGCACCGCGCCGCTGCGCATCCTCGACCCGGCGTGCGGCTCCGGCACCTTCCTGTTGCAAGCCTACCAAACGCTGCTGGATTGGTACCTGGAGCAATACACGCAGGGCGATTGCGCCGCACACGCTAAGGCGGGGCGGATTTCCCCGCTGGCGGAGGGAGCCTGGCGCTTGACGACCGAGGCGCGCAAGGACATCCTGTTGACCCACATTCACGGCGTGGATATTGACCCGCAGGCGGTGGAGGTGACGAAGCTCTCGCTGCTGCTCAAGGTGCTGGAGGGCGAGAACGAGCAAAGCCTCGCCACGCAGCTCACGATGAGCCTGCGCGAGCAGGAGCGGGTGCTGCCCGATTTGGGGCGGAATATCCGCTGCGGCAATAGCCTCATCGGACCGGATTACTATCAGGGGCAGCAGCTGGGCCTGGGATTGAGCGACGAGGAAGAGCTGTACCGCATCAACGCCTTTGATTGGGCGCAGGGCTTCCCGCAAGCGCTGGCGGTGGGCGGCTTTGATGTGGTGATTGGGAATCCGCCGTACATATTCACGCGCGAACTTCTGTCAGAAAAAGAACGGGGATATTACTCTGCGAAGTACAAAGCCTCTTGGGAAAAGCAAAACACCTATATGCTATTTATGGAGTTAATGCTTAGGTTGTTAAAGGCAACTGGCAAAGGAGGATTCATTGTATCAAATTCATGGTTAACAATTGAGAGTGCTCACTTACTCCGCACTCTTTTCATACCTCGTCTAGAGTTAATTATGGACTTGAATTATACTGCCTTTGCCAATGTCTCAATGGAACCGAGCATCTTTGTTATTTCTGGAAGAGAAGCTGAGGGCCTTGTAGCGGCTTTAAGGATAGAGTCACACCAGGAATTCAACACGATTGCTCCCATCACATTGAATCGAAAGCAGTGGCTTGAATCTGATGGGCGTGTCGTTTTCTCTCATTCTGCTGCTGCCTTCACATTGGCCAATAAGATCGTCAAGGCTTCGATATGTTTATCCGACAACTTCGATGTGCGTTCTGGATTACAGGCCTATGAAAAAGGAAGGGGAATTCCTCCACAAACAGCAACAGATGTTAAGAATCATGTTTTCGACCGTGAAAAATGGGAAGACGAAAATAGCTACAGATATCTTCAAGGACAAGATGTTGACTACTATGGTGTAAAATGGTCCGGGCAGTGGATGCAGTATGGTATTTGGCTATCACAACCTCGTTCAATCGACATTTTTACTAGGCCACGCATCCTGATACGTGAAATCACTGCGGACTTCCCGCACTGCCTAAAAGCAACGTACATCGCAGAACCATACCTTAATAACAAAAGCATACTTAACATTCTCCACCCATCCGATGATGAGAGATCTTTGAAGTGTTTATTGGGCATATTAAACAGCCGTCTAATATCTCTTTACTATAAACAGAGAGCGGTAAAGAGCGCCCGTAAACTATTCCCGAAAATCGTCATAAAGAACCTTCGTGAGTTTCCGTATCCGATCTCAATTCAGCCCGACAAACAGAATTATATGATCGCCATGGTGGAGCACATGCTGGAGCTGCACCGGCGCCTCGCGGCGGCGCAGCTGCCGCAGGAAAAGCGCCTGCTCCAGCAGCAAATTGAGGTCACCGACAAGGCGATTGATGCGCTGGTGTACGAGCTCTACGGGCTAACAGCGGAGGAGATCGCGGTTGTTGAGGGGACGGGGTAGGGGACGAAAAACCGGGGTTACGTCACCGTAACCCCGGTTTTGATGATTCCGGATGTGTGCGGCGAGGGTGAGGGGGTACCCGCGCCGCGACTGCGTGCAACGAAAGCATCACCCGCTGGCCGATTGCGACGAACGATGCTCGCGCCCCGAACAACGATGACCACGCGAAAGTAGCTCTGGAATTCGAAGCGTAAGGCCAGTCGGGTGCATGCAGTGTTAGCCGGATTTTTCTCCTACATACAGCAAATGATCCGAAGCCCCATAGAGTGTAGGGTCCTGGCCAAGCCGGTAATTCAGGTCTACCCAAGCCTCCCATGCTTTTTCCGTTAGCTTATTCACCTTGTCGTCGTGCTCTGCCACAACTCCCTCACAGCCAACGAGGCGCAGTGTCCTCAAATCACAACTTTCCATCAAAGGCACTATTTCGTCTGGATGTGCATAGTACGCCTTTGCAAACTGTGATGGTTGGTCATGTATCCCCGTTTCAAGTAATTGGCGTGCATACTCTGGGTTCCCTACCAGCCAGGCTGGCTCTCCGATGGCTACATATCGGAACGGTGCAAACCGCGTGATGAACGCAGCGAACAGTTTTCCTCTTGGTTTGAGAACACGCATTGCCTCTTGTATTGCCTGGACCCTCTCCCCGCGTGGCAAGAGGTGGTATAGTGGTCCCATCAAGAGGACGACATCGTAACTGGCTGAACCAAGCTTGCTCAAGTCCACTGCGTTGGCGTGGATTACATCGGCCAACGACACTTGAGCCTCGCTTGCCCTCTGGCGGGCTAACTTCAAGTTTTCTCTCGAAATATCTAGCAGTGTGACACTATATCCACGCCGCGCGAACTCGATTGCATAACGACCAGGCCCTCCACCTGCATCAAGGATAGAACAGGGAGGTTGGGGTAGAAATTCGTTGATGGCTCTTAGGCTCACCGCAAACTCGGTTCGGTGTCTCTCAAGTCTCTCCCACTCTTTCGGAGCATACTCGTCATAGAAAGGTTCTGCTTCCATTGGTACTCCTTGACACCGCCAAAACTCTGAAATCCGGCTAACTATGTAGTATACGGAAAATTCTCCGTATAAGCACCCGCATTTCTCGTCGGTAAAAGTCCGTATTTTGGAATCTTAGCCGGAATTTCTTCCGTATCTCATTCCCCGAACTGCACTTGTGCGGAACCGGAGCGCAAGGCAAAATGCCGATAGAATCAGCTAGTCCGGCCTTTATAATCCTCAATTCATGATACGCTCTCTCTCCCGTCCCGCCTCCCTCACCCCCGCCCACGCCCCGCGATCCACTGCTGCACCGCCGCGAAATTCTCCGCGTTACACAGCACCGTCAGCGGCTCCGCCCCATCGTCCTCGTCCCGCGTGTGCAGCGTCACCTTCAGCGCTTGCGGGTCGAAGTCCGCGCCGCGCACCTCTTCCCACGTCACGCGCCAGCCTTGCGTGCCCGGCGTGATCAGCCCGATGCCGGCGTAGGTTGGTTTTCCCGTGAGCACCAGCAGCGCCTTCACCAGATTCATGTGCTTGAGCGCGCCCGCCGCCTGCGCCTGGATGCCCTTCGCGTTCAGCGTGTAGCGCGTCTGCTGCCTGCCGCCCAGCACCACGAAGACCACGAAGAGCGTCAGCGCCAGCAGAATCCCGCCGGTGATGCCTACCACTTGCAGCAGCATCCCCAGCGTCTCCCCGCTCGGGGGCCAGGAGACGATCAGCATAATCAGCCCCAGCACCATCAGGGGGATGACGAGCACCAGCGCCATCTGCCGCACGAAAACCGGGTTCTGCACCAGCGATTCCTTGGCGACCCACGTGAGACCTTCTGCCCTGCCCCTTGCCTGCGATTCTCCCATCCGCTTCCTCCTTAAACGCAGCCACGTTCTAACGTAGCCACGTTCTAACGTATTAACGTAGCCACGTGTTTACGTTATCACGTTCGTACGTTATCACGTTATCACGTTCTTACGCTCCCCCGCCCTGCACCACCGCAAAAACCACCGCCAACACCACAATCAACGCCAATGTGATCAGCAACAACCGCCGGGCATAGACTCTCTGCATGGGTCTCCTTTCTTCGGGCGCGCCGCGCACTGCACCTGGTGTGCACCTACGCCATCTTGTAATTCTCGGAATAGATCCGCTTGCGGGTCAGCTCAAACGCGCGCTTGGTGTCGAACTCCACCATCTCCTCGCGCGGAATCGCCAGCTCCGCCAGCGCCCGCTCCACCAGCTCAATCATCGGCAGCGGACCGCAGATGAAGTAGATGCAATGGTGGTGCGGGTCGGGTAGATGCCGCTGCAAGACGTCTTTGGTGATGTAACCGCTCTCGCCCTCCCAGCCTTCAGGCGGTCGCTGCAAGACGTGAATGACTTCCAGGTTCAGCTGCGTTTGCAGCGTCTCGAGCTCCTCGCGGAAAGTGATATCGTCCCACGACCAGCTCCCGTAGAAGAATTGCAGCTTGCGCTCATCTTTGCGATCCGCCAGCGTGCGCAACATGCCCATCACCGGCGCGCAGCCGATGCCGCCCGCGATGAAGACATATTCCCCCATCGGGTGATGGTCGAGGTCGAAGGTGCCGTAGGGTCCATCCACATAGGCTACGGTTCCCGGCGCAAAGCTGCCGATCTTCGATGTGAAATTGCCCAGCTCCTTGATTGCAAAGACCAACCGCTCCGGGTGCAAATCGCTTGAGGCGTAGGAGAAGGGGTGCTCCTCGATGCTGAAGGGCGAATGCCCTACGCTCAGCCACGCCACCTGCCCTGCGCGGAAGGGCACGCCGGGATGTCCCACCGGTTCCAGCACCAGGCTCCACGTCTGCCCGCGCTCCTGGCGCACCTCCACCACCCGGTAGGGGCGCTTGAGCAGCAGCAGCGGCTTGATCACGCGAATGAACAGAATCATAGCCGCCCAGATGCCCGCCAGCAGCACCCACAGCCAGCGCTGCAGCGGCACGGAGGTGTAATAATTCACGTTAAAGATATGGTAGAGGATCAGCCCTATCACCCCCACGGCGAAGATATCGTGGAGCCACCGCCACGCCTCATACGATAGCCGCAGCGCCAGGCGCTTCACCGAGGTCACGATGAGCAAAATCAGCAGCAGGGTGCCCAGTACCGCGGCGCGCGCACGCCAGGGCGCCGTGAAGAGATTCAGCAACCGCAGCGTGTGGGGATTTTGAATGAAGAGGATGACGGGATGCGCCAGCGAGAGCACAAAAGCCGCGATCGAGAGCTGGTGGTGGAATTCGTAGAGCGTGTCGAGTGGGAAGACTTCGCTCAGCAGCGGCAACCGCGCGGTTGGGATGAACTGGAAACCCATCAACGCCAGCCCCGCGAAGCCCAGCGCCACCGAGAGCTCCCGCCAGAAAGTGCGCCCCGCCGGGCGCGGCGCGAGCAACAGGATCAATAGCGGCGCAAAGATGAGGAGGAAATAGAGCGCAATCCACAAACGCTGCTTCATTTTCTGTGTGAGCATAAATTGGCGCCTCCTTTTGAATTTCCTGGGGTTAGTGTATACTGATAGGAGATTTAAGGCAAGTGTCCTTAAGAATCTGTTTGATGAGTTTTTTGATGGTGGGGCGCAGCGCCGCCATCAAAAAACCTTATTCTTGAGATCTGCCATTTTTTTTCTAGAGCAACAATAGTGGCTAGACTAACGAGCATGTGGGCGATGCAAGAACACAAAGAGG
>JAPKMR010000143.1 GCA_026645815.1 Anaerolineae bacterium
TTGCTGAGTACAAGTCGTAGGAGGTCGCGGATGCTCATGGTCTGCTCCCTAAGGGTTTGTAAAAGCATAACATCCTGAATCTAACCATGTTTATTCGTATTGCCGCACGTCTGCAGCGCCTGTAGACTTCGAGAAGAGCCACGTTGGAGCGTGGCGCTCCCATTTGAATTGTATTTTTGTGGTGGGGTACACCCCACCACAAAATTACCCTTTTAGCTCCCTAAGCCGAAGAGTGCCTTGAAGAAGCGGACGACCTGCCCCCAGAAGGTCAGCGGTTCCTCGGTGGGGATTTCAGGCTCGCCGGGGAAACCGCCATTTTGCCCGTTGAAGGGGTCTTCCATGACCTCGACGGTGAGCGTGGTGCTGACGGTCTGCGTCTGGTTGAGGTCGTCCACGTAATCCACGCCGACGATAATCTCCGCGGGACCAGGTTCCATGCGCATGGCAGCGGTGTCCAGCGTCCATGAACCGCCGGGGTCGAGGGGACCGACGTAGATGCGATTTTCGCCCATGAACTCGAGGCCCTCGCCGGCGGCGCGCAGTTCGGAGACGGTGAAGCGAAAGCCGCTGGCGTTGACGACTTCGATGGGCAGCTGGAAGGGCTGCCCCGCGAAGGCGGCGCCTTCAACCGGGCGGTAGAAGCTGACCTTGAAATCGGGGCGGCGGCGCACGAGCAGGCTGACGCGCTGTGTGCCCTTCTCCCGCGTCCCGCCGCTGATATCGTAGCCGAGCGACACGGGCAGGTTGTGTGCGCGCGTCTCGGCGTTGCCGGCGACCATCAGCCGCATATCAATGCTGACGCCGCTGCCCGCCTCCACGTAGGGGACAAAGGCGACGTTGCTGCCTTCGATAGGCACGAAGGAGCCTAGATTCTCGCCCTCTTCGCCGCCGAGCGCCAGGGTGAGGCGCTGGGCGCCGGCGCCGCCCACGTTGGTCACGTCGAGCGTGAGCGTGAAGCTATCGCCGGGCGAGATTTGCTCGGGGGTGGTACGGTAGGTGTCAATGAGCAGTTGCGGGCGGTTGGCGAGGCTGGTGTCCACGTCAATGCCCACGGTCTGCTGCCCGCTATAGCTGCCGCCGTTGTAATCGCTGTAGCTCAGGGAGATGGGTAGTCCTAAGCGCCCGCCCTCCTTGCTGGGCTTGAGCAGCAGGGGCAGTGTGAGCGTGGTGGTGGTATCAATGCGCAGCACATCGTAGGTGGCAACGCCGCCGCCGCGCGCGGGGATGACCATGGTGCTATCGCCGACGGCTTTAAGGTTAATGGCGGTGCGACTGCCGCGATTCGCCAGAACCATGGTGAGCGTAAAGGGGACGCCGGGGGCGATGACGGGCGGGTCGGTGCTGATGTCCTCGATAAGGACTTCGGGTTTGCCGGTGGGCGCGCTGGAGCCGCTCGATGCGCCGATGACCTCGACCGCCAGGTTCTGCGGGAACTCGTAGTGCGCGCCGGAGAAGTCGTTGGCGGAAAGGTTGACTTGCAGGTTTTGGACGCCGTTGCTGACGGTGCTGGGAACGCGCATTTTCTGGGAGGCGTTGAAGGTGGCGTTGATGGGAACCTGCCAGAAGACATGGCCGTTTTCACCCACGGGGAGGAAGACGCCGCCGGGGAAGATGACCATGGTGTTTTCGGCGGCGCGACTGCCGTTGTTGTAGACCTCGATGTGGACGGTGAATTCCTGTCCCGGGCGCACCTGCGCCGGTTCGATGCGGTAGTTGCGGATGGTGAGCAGGGGCTGTCCGGGTGCGGGCGGTTCGTAGGGCGCGGGGGTGGCGGTGGGCGGCGGGGGCGCGACGAGTTGTACTTTGCCGAGCTCGCGCTCGGTGCCGCCGGTATCGAGGGCGACGAGGGTGTATGCGCCCGCCGGTAGCCCGGCAGGGATGAGGGCCTGGAGCGCCTGCGGGTTGACGTAGGTGGTGTTGAGGATGCCATAGCTCACCAGGCGCACGGTGGTGGTGGTGGTGAAGGTGATGCCGGCATCGGCGCGGGCGTAGATGCTGACGGTGCCGCCGGTGACGGTGGAGAGGGTACCCGGTTCGATAGTAAAGGCCGGCGTCTGGGCGCTAGCGGTCGCCGCCAGGAGCAGCAAGGCTCCCAGGAGGATGGGCAGAAGGAGTGACGCACTCAGGCTGATTTTGATGCGGTTATGGCTCATTTTTTGCTTCCTCTGTGTGATTGTGCGGGCACTGAAGTGCCTGCTTGCTTTCATTTCAGGCGTCCCCACAGGACGCGTTTGATTCTCCGCGTACCGTCTTATTCATCCCTACGGGACGCGCCAGAGCGCGGCAGGATGCCGCGGCTACAATCAATGTTCATCGAGTGCGTCACCCACAGGTGACGCGCCATCCGTGATTTTGCCATCCAGCAGGTGAATGGTGCGCGTGGCATAGGCGGTCATACCTGGGTCGTGGGTGACGATGATAATGGTGCGACCCTCTTCTTGATTGAGCTGCCCCAACAGCGCCATAACCTCCCGCCCCGTTTGGGTATCCAGGTTGCCGGTGGGTTCATCCGCGAGGATGATGCGCGGGTCGTTGGCGAGCGCACGGGCAATGGCGACGCGCTGTTGCTGCCCGCCGGAGAGTTCCGTGGGCCTGTGCCCGGTGCGGTCGCCCAAGCCGACGCGCTCCAGGAGGGCGAGGGCTTGTTGGCGGCGCTTCTGCGGCGCAGCGCCGCTGAAGATCATGGGGAATTCAACGTTCTGGACGGCGGTCATGGTGGGCACGAGGTGGAAGGCCTGGAAGATGAAGCCGACTTCCTGACCGCGGTAGCCGGCGAGGTCGTTTTCGTCGAGCTGGGTGATCTCACGCCGGTTGACCTGCATCTCACCGCTGGTGGGGCGATCCAGCCCACCGATGAGATAGAGCAGGGTGGATTTACCCGAACCCGAGGGTCCCATGATCGCCAGGAATTCGCCGGGCATGACGGTGAGGTCCACGCCATCGAGGGCGCGCACGGTCTGCTCGCCCATCTGGAAATGGCGGGCGAGGTTGGTGATGTGGATAATCGGCTCAGTCATGGTTGGGCTGGTCACTTGGACAGGCTCGCTACATGGTGATGGAACCGAACATGCCGCCGAGGATCGCCGGGACGATGCTGAGGAGGGCGAAGACCGCCCAGATGACGAGCACCGCCACGAGCGCTTTGCGGCGCGGCAGTTTGGTGAAGGCCATCAGCCCGATGACGAGGAGCACCAGGTTCCACACGAGGAACAGGTCCACGCGCCCGAGGATGCCGGCGAGCGCCAGTTTCCCGGGACCGGGGGTGATCATCTGCGGGACGGCGCTATCCAGGACGTAGCCGGCGAAGCCCTTGTTGTTTATCGTCTGCCCGGAAATCCAGATGAAGACGGCTTGCAGTAATCCGCGCACGGCGTAGGGAATCCAGGTCCACACGGTGAGGCGGAACATGGGGGCGAAGCCGCTGCTGCGTCCCAGGAAGACGCTGGCGAGGTAGAGCGCGCCGCCCCAGAGCAACCAGGTGAGCGGCAGGCTCACGAGCGATCCGGCGGCTTTGAGGAGGGTAAGGGCGAGGGGCTGCGCGGGCGTTTCGGGCATCGGCGCGCCGCCGCCCTCGATGATGACCTCGCCCTTGTAAACCGCCATGGGTTCTTCTTGCATGCCCATGTTCATTCCCGGATCTACGATCTGTTGGCTTGCGGATCTGCTGGCGAAGACGGGCAGCATGATGCAGAGGACAATGAGGAGCGCGGGCACGATCCAGCTGCGCGGTTGGTTCTCGCGCAGGTGGGTGAAGGTGGCGCGCGGGCGCAGCAGTACCCCGACCAGGAGCTTGAGCAGTGATTTCTTCTCGGTAGTGATAGGTGTGTCGGTCATTCATTCCTCCTGAAAGCGCGCTGTCCGCGCGCACGATATCAGAGACGCTACGGCAGTGCTGAATGTTCCCGGGTGCGTCTTGATTCGGGAAAATCCCTGCGGAAATTGATTATACAACCAAAGGCGGAAAGCTCAAATAGCTGCGGGGGTATAGGACAAATTATTGGGAAGTTCAAGCGGTTGTACTCAACCGCGGTCGGCTGGGTGAGGTCATACGTTTAGATACTTGAGCACGCTGAAGAGACGCAGAGAGTGGGTTTTTTTTGTGATTTTCGTGAACGGGGCTGCGCCCCGTTCACGAAAATCACTCCTGCAGAAAGAAGGCGCAGAGAGGGGTGCGTTTCACGACGGGGACGAAAATCTCAGGCGCCCCTACAGGGCGCGGGAGAAAATTGATTTTTGGCGGTGGGGCTTTGCCCCACTGCCAAAAATCAATCAAAGAAAGGCATTTGTAATGGTGAACCGCTCCGGCGGGCGGACGCCGGAGCGGTTCTGCTTCTATCCCTTGGGAGGGAGGTGAAACCTTAGTTAGGGGCTTAGTATTTGAAGGAGTAGGGACCGGCGACGGCGGTGTTGCCCGCAGCGTCGGTGGATTGCACGTAGTAGGTGTAGGTGGTGCCCTTCTTACCCTTGATGCTGATGGAGTGTGCGGTGACGAGGGTGTTATTGCTCGTGGTGACGCCATTGGCGATGACGACGGTTGTGGAAGGCTCATTGGTAGTCCAGGTGAAGCGGTCTGGGAGGCCTGAGCAGTGGCGCCCTGGTCATCGGTGACGGTGAGGGTGACGGTGTAGTCGCCCGCGGCGGCGTAGGTGACGTTGGCGGTGGCGCCGGTAGCGGTCGCGCCGTTGCCGAAGGTCCAGTTGTAGGCGGTGAGCGTACCATCGGAATCCGTGCTGCTGCTGGCGTCGAAGGCGCAGTTCATCTCGTTGCAGGCGAAGGTGAAGGCGGCGGTGGGGGCGACGTTGGCGGGAGGGGGAGGTACGGGCGCGCCACCGGACCAGCCCAGGAGTTGCAGCGCCTGCTGCGCCTGAACCAGGCCGTAGCCGTAGGCGTTGTCGCGACCCGCGGTCCCCAAATCGAGCGCGGAACCGGTGAGCGCCTGGCGAACCTGGGCGTTGGTCCAGGAAGGATTCGCGCTCCACACCAGGGCGGCGGCGGCGGTCACGTGCGGGGTCGCCATCGAGGTGCCGCTCATGTTGGCATAGGTGTTCTTATAAGTGCTGTAGATATTGACGCCGGGGGCGGTCAGTTCGACCTTGTCGTTGATGCGGGAGAAGCTGGCGACGGCGTTGTTCTGGTCCACGGCGCCCACGGAGATGACGGCATCATAGGAGGCGGGGTAGGCGTAGGCGGTGCCGCCGCTGTTGCCGGCAGCTGCCACGCTCAGGATGCCGTAGTCGTTGTAAAGCTGGCTGAAGACGTAGTTCTCGATGCTGCTGAAGTTGGCGCCTTCCAGGCTCATGCTGATGACATCAGCGCCAGCGTCGCGGCACTTGTAAGCGGCGTCAACGAGCGTGGAGGAGTAGGTCCACGAACCGGTGTCGCCGAAGACTTTCACGATATAGAGGGATACAGCGCCGGGGGTCACGCCGACCACACCGAGGGTGTTGTTCATGGCGGCGATGGTGCCTGCCACGTGCGTGCCGTGCCCGTAATTATCGGTATCCCATCCGGCGGGATAGCCGCCGATGATATTGACGTTCTGGAAATCCTCGTGATTGGCTTGAATGCCAGAGTCAATGAGGCAGACGGTGATGCCCTGCCCGGTGGGGGCGCCGGCATCTACGACGCCGTCGAGGTTGGCATCCCAGATGGCGCGGGCCTCGATGGCTTCCACACCGTAAGGGGTTACCTGTCCGGTGAGGTAACGGGGTTCATCAATCTCGATGGCGAGCACGTCGGGGTCGGCGCGCATGGCTTCGAGAGCCTTTACGGGCAGCGAGACGGAGACGGCGTTGAGGTCGTCGAACTGGAAGTGGACGTTCCCGCCCTGCTTCTGCAGGCGCTCCATGGCGATGGCGCGGCCATTGTTGTTACGAAATTGCACAAAGACGCGAGCTTGTTCTTGAGCCGCGACAGGTGTGGGGATTACAGCAGCGACAAAAGCCGCGAGGATACAAACTACCAGCAAAAGATTGATCTGTTTCATCGTTCACCCTCCCAAGTTTACGATTCTGTTTTTTGGCTTAAGGAGACTCGTTTCCGCCCGCGTCCCCTAAGCGCTTTTTCAGCCGGGCGACCTGTTTCCGCCCATTTCGTCCGACTGAAGGTTATAGAGACTGACTTAAAGTGCTTGTTTTGACTAGATTTTAACCCGGTCAACTATCCATATTATAATTAGAATTCGGTAGAAGGGAATAGGAAAGTGGTACTATATGGTGCGGTTGACGGGAAGGCAAAGAAGGGACGCAGATTAACGCAGATGACGCAGATGGGAAGGAGCGAGATGTGTTGGTTTTTTGGCGACGCGACACAGTCACGTCGCCAAAAAACCCTAAAACTCACCCCCTCCCCAGCATCTGCGCTGGAAAAGGGGGCAGGGGGAGGGGCAATTGCAACGCGGCGACCTCGAAAGAGGTGCTATTCGCGGGGAGGCGCGATTTGGCGGGCGCGGTTGCGACGTGCGGGTTTGGCGCCTTTCTAACTTTGGGATAAGGCGCAGGT
>JAPKMR010000144.1 GCA_026645815.1 Anaerolineae bacterium
GGGGCGCAGCCCCGTTCACGAAAATCACACCGGCAGAAAGAAGCGCCGAGTACGGCGACGCAGATGTTTGAGCGCTGACAAGGGTCATTTGCAAGATGCTAATCTTATTTTTCCCAATATTCTGTCGTATACCCGCGGGTGAGGGTATAGGACAAATTATTGGGAGGTTCAGAGCTCAGATTGGTGAGAGAATGCGTTTAGGCAAGTGGACGCGCCAAAGGGATGCAGAGGTAGGTTTTTTGTAATAGAATTGCGCAAGCTTTTTCAGCCGTCCCTACGGGACGGGATTGGTTATTTACGCGGTTTTGCAGGCGTTAAAACGCCTGCCTGCTTTCAGACGTCCCTACGGGACGAGGGAGAGGGAAACTCCCAGTTTTTGGACGTTACTACGCACGCGGCGTGCCCCAAAACTGAAGAAAGCGAAATTCCCGCCAAAAATCAATCAAAGAAAGACATCAGGGGCTTTTCGCTTTCAGTCTCTGGCAAAGTTCCCACAAGGCGGTCCTGTTGCCATCGTATTTGATCAAGGGGAGCGCTTCTTCGTAGGAGAACCACCCGGCTTCGGTGTGTTCGCGCGAAAGCACGATTTCGGCATGTTGTGCTCGCACGCCAAAGCAATATTGCGGGATGACGTAGACGTTCTCGCCCCAAAGGGTATGCTCCCGAAATTCGGTGACCGGAACGGAGTCAACGGTATCCAGCTGGATGAACTCGGAGGTTGCGGGGATGCCGGATTCCTCGTAGGTTTCTCGCCTGGCGGCTTCGAGTGGGCTTTCCGTGTCTTCGCCGCCCCCCGCAATCCCTTGCCAGTAGCCGGCATCCGCTCTTTTCAGCAAGGCAATCTCGATTTGTCCATCGAGTTTCCTGCGGTAGGGGTAAACGAGAACTTGAAACGGTGCTCGTGCCATGGTAGTGATTTGCTCCTGAGGTGGTGGACTGGGTGTTTTAGCGGGTGAACGCATCCTTCTGGGGGGCGGGCGGGATTTGTTTTTGCATGCCGGGTAGTATACCTGGATTTGGCGGGAAGGGTAGACGGTGAGCCAGTTTGGGTCTGTATTCAGGCGAATGCGAACTGAAGTTCGCGGTACGCTCGCGCCGCAGGTTAAGGCGGTGAGCGAGCTTTGACCGGACTTCAGTCGGGCATATAATCTCCGGTGTTGCCGTCCCAACACATCTCGGCTCGACGTTCACGATTCTTTCTCGTAGGGCTGTGAGAACCGTGCTCAAATGCGTGACTGCAAACCAGGGTGACGAGTATGAAACTGATTATCGAACGACTTTCCAAGCGGTATCGGCATGATTTGTGGGGGCTGCGCGACTTCAGCGTGGAACTGGGTCCCGGCGTCACCGGTCTACTGGGTCCGAACGGCGCGGGCAAATCCACGCTGATGCGCATGTTGGCGACTATCACCCAACCCACCGAGGGCAGAATCCTCTGGAATGGGGTGGATGTGGTCAAATCGCCCAACACGCTGCGGGCGGTGCTCGGCTATCTGCCCCAGGATTTTGGCGTGTACCCCAATCTGAGCGGGCTGGAATTTCTGCAATACATGGCTGCAATCAAGGGGCTGGATGCCCGGACCGCCCGCCGCCGCATTGATGAGCTGCTCACGGTGGTCAACCTGGTTCACGCCTCCAGGCGCCCGCTTGGGAGCTACTCTGGTGGGATGAAGCAACGCATCGGCATCGCCGAGGCGCTGCTCAACGACCCGCAACTGCTCATCGTGGATGAGCCTACGGTGGGACTGGACCCTGAGGAGCGCGTGCGTTTCCGCAACCTGCTATCCGATTTGTCCGGCGAGCGCATCATCATCCTTTCTACCCACATCGTCTCGGATGTGGAAGCTATCGCCACCGAAATCGTGGTTATCAACCGGGGCAGCAAGCTCCAACATGCCGCGCCCGAAAGCTTGTTGCAGCTGCTGAAGGGCAAGGTCTGGCAGTGGATTATCCCCTCCACCGAATTGCCCGCCCTCAAACAACGCTACGTCATCAGCGGGACCGTCCGCCGCGAAGAGGGCCTCCAGGTGCGCGTGCTGAGCGACGCAGTTCCCGCGCCGGAAGCCCAAGCCATCGCGCCGGGACTGGAGGACGTGTATCTCTATCTTGTCGCGCAGCCTGGAGCTGCGGCATGAGCACGGTGCGGCGCGTTACCGCGCTGGCGCGCGCGGATTTTCTGGAGCGCACCCGCCGCTACAGTTTTCTCATTATGCTCGGCATGGTCGTCTGGTTAGGCTATGCTTCGGCTACCGGCATGCTGATTCTGCGCGTGCCGCCCAACTATGTCGGCGAGATCAACTCGCCGTGGGTTGGCGCGCTGATGACCATGACCGCGACGCTGTTTTTGGGCTGGTTGGGTTTCTACCTGGTGAAAGGTTCCGTTGCCCGCGATTATGAGACCGGCGTCGGGCAGATGCTGGCGACCACGCCGCTTAGCCGCTCGCTGTATGTCCTGGGCAAATGGCTCAGCAATCTGGCTGTTCTCAGTCTGATGCTTCTCATCCTGATGCTTGCCGGCATGCTGATGGCGCTGTGGGTTGCTGCGGACACCTTTGAGCTGGCGGCAATCGTCGCCCCGCTCGCGCTCATCAGCCTGCCCTGCATGGCTATCGTTGCTGCCCTGGCGGTGCTATTCGAGACGATCTCCTGGTTACGCGGGGGTCTGGGCAATGTGATTTACTTTTTCCTGTTCATGGTGGCGATGATTCCCAACCTCGAAAGCCAGGTCTACCACCCGTGGCTTGATTTCGCCGGTTTTCGGCTGATTGGCGATAGCATCGCTGCCGCTGCGAAGGTCGCCTATCCTGAAAGTACGGGGGGCTATACCTTCGCCATCGCGGGCGTCGTGACCGAGTCCCAGATCTTTGTCTTCGAGGGCATTGCCTGGACGGCGCAGCTCATCCTGGCGCGCCTGGTCCTTTTCTGCAGCGGGTTGGGGATGGTCCTGGTGGCGGCGGTTTTCTTTGACCGTTTCGATCCCTCGCGCGTGCTGCCTTTGAAACGGCAACGCCGGGCGTGGGAACGCCCGGCGTTCCCACGCCCGGCGTCAGCCCTCTCGAGCGCCGTTCCCGTCGCCGAAGTTGCGCTGCCCGCGCAGCTCCACCTGACGCCTATCACCGATGCGCGCCCGCGCTTCCGCTTCGGGGCGCTCATTATCGCCGAGTTGAAGCTGCTCCTGAAGGGGCAACGCTGGTGGTGGTACCTCATCGCTCTGGGGTTGGTGGGCGCGCAAGCTGCCAACGGTCCCGAAATCGCCCGCATGGTGTTGGTTGCTGCCTGGCTATGGCCCCTGTTGCTGCTGAGCGGGTTGGGCAACCGCGAACTGCGCCACAACACGCAGGAGCTGCTTTTCTCCGCCCCGCGCCCGATTCTGAAGCAGCTGCCAGCTGCCTGGTTGGCTGCGTTTAGCGTCATCGCCGTGATGGGTTCCGGTGCGCTGCTGCGTTTTCTGCTGGCGGGTGAGGTGCACAGCGTGTGCGCCTGGTTGGGGGGGGCGCTCTTCATCCCGGCGCTGGCACTGGCTTTGGGGGTGCTGACGGGCAGCAGCAAAGCCTTCGAAGTGATTTACGTGATTTGGATGTACATCATCGTGCAGCAGGTTCCGGCGCTCGATTTTGTGGGTGTGACGGCTGAAAGCCCGTGGACCCTCTACGCCCTGCTGGCGCCGGTGCTGCTGGTGTTAGCGGCGCTGGTGCGCTACGCGGCGCTGCGGCGCCGGTGACCGCCGCGGGTTACGCCTCGCCGCTGAGGTGCGCGGTATCGTTGTAGCGCTCGATGCGCCACAGCCCGGCGGTGGGATCGTAGAGCAGGGTGCTGAGGCTGCAGTTGGCGGGGGCTACCAGGCGGAAGCGGCGTTCTTGCCCGATGCCCATGCAGGCGGTGATCAGTACCATAATCACGCCGCCGTGGGTCACCAGGGCGACATCGGCGTGGTGGCGCTCCAGGATTTCTGTGAGCAGGGATCCTGCCCGGCGCTGTACAGCCTGCCCTGCCTCGCCGCCCGGATAGGGCACGTCGGTCTCGTGTTTTTGCCACTCGCGGTGGATTTCGGGGAAGGCTTCCCAGCCCTGCGTGGGAATGGCGCCCATAAAAATCTCGCGGAGTTCCGGTCGCAGGTGCAGCGGCGCGAGGACATGGGCTTGAATGCGCTGTGCCGTCTCCACTGCCCGCAGCAGGTCGCTGCTGTAGAGGGCTTCGAGCTCGGTGGCGTGCAGGCGTTGCCCGAGCGCTTCCGCCTGGCGGATGCCGGTGTTAGCGAGCGGCGGATTGGGCACGCCGAGCGCGGAATCGAGATGCATTTCGGCAACGGTCTGCCCGTGGCGTAACAGGTGAACGCGCATAAAACCTCCTGTGTTGGTCAGGTCACATTCCGTCGAGGTGCTGCGCCACGAAATCCCGGTAGGCAATCACGGCAGGGCGTTCTGTGGGGTGCATCTCGGAACAGGCTTTGCCGGAGACGGGATCGCTCAGCAGGCAATCCAGCGGGGCGCCGGGTTGGCGCTCCGGCGGTAGCCCGACGATGGTCATACCACCATTCAGCGCCAGGGTGGGGAGCTGGCTGAGCGCCTGGTAAGCCCAGGCTTTCTTCCCGGCGTTCGCCATAGTGCAGCATCATCAACCTCTTATTGGGTACGGAAAATGCAGTCGCGGGGCGGCGCATCCGCCGGGTAACGGTAATCCTCGATGCGCTGCCGCAGGTGCGGGCGGACAGGCTCGGGCAGGGCAGCGGGGGAAAAATAGCCGCAGGCGATGATTTCGTTATCCGGCGCGAGGACGCCGCCGGTGACCTCGCCGGCGAAGCAAACCGCCAAGCCATTCTCGCGGGGCTTGGAATAGAGCGCTACGATGCGCTTGAGCCGGATATCCAACCCGGTTTCCTCTTTCACCTCGCGGATGGCGGTCTGGTCTATGGATTCGCCTGCCTCCATGACGCCGCCGGGGAGCGACCAGTAGCGCGCGCCGTAGTTCTGTTGAACCAGGAGGAGCTGGCCTTCTTGTTCGATGAAGACCAGCACGGTGACGACGATGTGCGCCAGAGTCATGGTTATCCCCTATGCCGGTTTACGGTAGTCGAGGGTGACGTTGCTACTCTCGAAGCCGACAGCGGAGTAGAGGCGGATGGCGGGGATGTTGGTGAAGCCGGTGGAGACGCAGGCGCGTGCCACGCCCTGCGCCTGCATGCGCCGCAGGACCTCGAAGAGCACGGCGCGCATCAAGCCCTGGCGCCGGTGCGCCGGGACGACCCCGACCGACCCCAGCTCCCCAATCCGGTTGAGGGGGTCCACCCACCCGGTGACGAAGGCGGCAATCGCCCCATCCGGGGCAATGGCGACGATATCGAGATCGCGCTGGTAGGCGGGCAACTGCATGAAGGCGACGTATTGTTCGTCGCTGATGTCGCCATCGGTCCACGGCAACCAGACCTCGCGATAGGCTGCGGCGCGCGCGGGGGCTTCTTCGATGCCGGAGAGCGCGCGCAGCTGGTAGCCTGGCGCCGTGACCGGTTCGGGGATGGGAGCGGAGAGGGTACGCAGCATGTTGACCTCGGCGAACTCGCCGCTGTAGCGGAAGCCATGTTGCCCAAGGAAGACTCTGCGCTTCCCGTCATCCTGGCGGGCGAAGGCGACCAGGTCGCCGCTCCAGCGTTCCGGGTCGCTTTGCCGTAAGCCGGCGAGGGTGGTCTCTGCCCAGGCGAGCGCTTCCTCCTCGATGCCGGTCCATTGGGCTTGGGGTGCGACCTGGACATCGAATAAGGGATCATCGCCGAGGATGGCGTAGGCGACCGGTTCACCTGCTGCCGTTTGCCAGAGGCGGATGTGTGTTTGCGGGTCGAGGTGGCAGAGAATCATAAAGCTGCGGAAGGTGGCTTCGCCGATGTGGACGTGGCTCCAATCGCTGCCACGTGAGCGCGCTTCCATGAGCAAGCGCTGCATGTGCTGAAGGTCTTGGTCAGTTTGGTAGTGCCTGGAGCTGTACTTCACGGTTATGTTCCTTTCAGGATGGTCTATTATTATTGCGTGGCAATATCCACAGAAGAGCCAGGTGGGCGCCGAAAAGCGTCATCAGAAACTGTAGAAACGGGGAGATAAGGATCATAAGGACCAACCACCCGATGAAACTGGCTCGAGGGTCAGGATTTTGTGTTTCAACTGTGTTACCTGCCAGGGTGTGTGTCAGCTGGTGCTGAGCACGGTGAGGTCGCGCCAGATAAAGGCGACATCCACGAGCGACACGCCGCCAATTTCCACAAGCTTCTCGGCGCTGCGTTGCCCGCCCAGACGTTCGTAGAAGCCGCACGCGGGATTCTCTTTGAGCGCCCAGATGACGAGGGAGCGGAAGCCTTTGTCTGCCAGCTCACGCGCGCATTGCACGACCAGCTGCCTGCCGAGTCCCAGGTGCTGGTAGGTTTGCAGAATGTAGATCGCGTAGATTTCGGCGTCGCAATCCGCCAATGGCTCGCGCAAGGGACCCGCGGAGGCGAAGCC
>JAPKMR010000145.1 GCA_026645815.1 Anaerolineae bacterium
AGCCCGTCACCCTGAGCAGCCTGTCCTGAGCGCAGTCGAAGGAGAGCGGAACGAAGCGAAGCGCAGTGGAGCGGAGTCGAAGGGTCTCTTGACTCCCCCCCCCCGCAACCTGTCCTGAACGCAGTGAAGGAAAGCGGCGCTGCGTCGCACGTTCGCGTCGCTTAGCTCGCGGGCACTCCCAGCTGCTGGAAGAGGACGGGCATCTCGAAGTAGACGCGGGCGTGTGTGATTTGGTCGTTGGCGATGTCATAGACCACGCAGATGGGCACGCGCACGTCCTTGCCCGTGGCGGGAATGCCGGCGAAGTCGCCGGTGTGCTTGCCAACGAAGTCGCCTTCGAACATCGCGTTGTCCTCACCGAAGAGCATGACGCGCGTCACGACGGTAGCCTCGAAGGCAATGTGGTACAGGTAGTGCAACATGCCCTGCACGGCATCGGGTCCCTGGTAAGCTTCACCCGTCGCCATGGTGGTGAAGATGACATCCGGCGCCAGACTGCTGGTGTCGCCGTGTTCTGAGTTGAGGTAGCGCAACAGCGTTTCGCGGGTGCTGGTATTTGACATTTCAAGCCTCCTTTGGCTGCTCAGTGAAGCGTGTGGGAGTGCTCGGTTTGGGTTATAGGTGCGATTGGGGGGAAAGTCTACATTCATTATAGGTCGGATTGTCGGAAATGTCAATAAATCTTTGTGAGGTTAGCCCAGGGCTAAAGCCACCAGGCTTCAAAAGGAACTTGTCCTGAGCGGTAGAGGCGCGCCTCTCATCCCGTCGGGACGGTTGAAAGGCCCGTCGTATACCGGTGGGTTGCACCCGCACGCACAACCCCGCTATGCAATCTACTTCCCATGCACACACGCGCTTGCTAGCAACCGCCTCGATAGGTGCGACCCACCTCTCCACATACCCTCAAGGTCGCCGGGGTCAAAACCCCCGGCGATGAATCGCCCGGCTACAAAGCGACGCTCGGTGAACGGGCTCAGAAGCCGGGCGTTTTCGCCTGGGCCAAATCAAAAGGCGTTTTTAGACAGGATTCACAGGATTATCAGGATTGACAGAATGATTCCCAACAGGTGTTCAAGATCAAGCTGACCATTAAAAAAGAAACGGCATTTGCATGAGGATGACCGCTGCTTCTCACCGCAAGGGCGCCCTTAGCCCACGAGGACGACGAAGATGAAGTTGGATAGTGTGGCTGCTATCAGGCTGGGCCAGATGCTGCCCGTTCGCGCCGCGGCGTAGCCACCGATGATACCGATTCCCAATCCGGCGTAGAGGAGCGCATATAACCAACCCTGCGGCGAGGGAAGGGCGAGTGCGGCGGGCAGGTTGGGAATGATAAACGCCAGCGCCTGGAAGATGGTAGCCCGGGTGACGCCTCACCGTCGCTGCAGCAGCTGCAGGAGCCAGCCTCGAAAGAAGAGCTCCTCGCCGAACAGGGTGATCAAGCCGCTGTAGTGCAGCATCCCGGTCAGTGCGAGGGGTCTGGGGAATCGCAGTAACCACGCGAAGGTGGTATCGGGCGTGGAACCGGATAGGGCGAGGGTGAGCAGCTGTTCGTAGGTGTGTGACCACGGTTCGAGGAGCAGGGTCAGCAAGAGATAGCTGCCCAGGTTGAGCGCGGTGGCTTGGGCGAGCTGGCGCCAGGGCACGGTGCGGAAGCCCACCCGGGTCGCGTCTTTCGCCTTCAAGACGGCGACCAGGGGGACGAGGAGCCACACGACGGTGAAGATGGGGAAGGCGCCTTGGAGAAGTAGTGTGACGGGCATGAGCAGCGCCAAAGCCAGGAAGACCCACAGGGCAAAGAGGCGCTCGGGAAGTTGGGATTTGGAATGTGCTGCCATGCTTTCACCACAGACCGTAGAAGGGTCCTGTGAAGTAGAAGACGAGGACGCCGATGGAGTTGTAGAATCCATGCGCGAGGATAGTGACCCAGAGATTGCCGCCGCATTTCAGTTTCAGCCAGCTGAAGAAGAGCGCATCCAGGGTGGTGACGACGATGCCAATCAGCCCCTGTTCGGTGTGCGCGAAGCCGAACAGCAGGCTGGAGACCCCGACCATGAGCAGAATCCCGGGCAGACGGCTTCCGAATAACTCAGCGAGCAACTTCTGGAGATAGCCGCGGTAGACGATTTCTTCGCCCAGCGCGGCGAGGGTCCAGGAGAGCGCCAGCAGCAGGAGCAGTTGTGCCAGGTTACCCTTGAGGTGGGCGAAGCCGCTGTAATCAATGGTCGTTCCGGTGACGCGGTTCAGGATGGGCATGACGATGCCGATATCGAAGAGCTGCAAGGAGACGGCGCCGGCGAGGGCGATGCCGGCGGTGCGGGACCAGGATTGTGGGCGTTTGAAGCCCAGCGAATGGATGTGCTCGCGCCGGATGAGGAGCGAGAGGGCTATGAGGCACAGGATGACCAGGGTGGGGAGGAAGAGGTCGAGCAGGATGACTGCCGCCGCGACGGCGAGTTCGATAGCCGTGATGATTTTCCAAAAGGTTGTGTTGCGCATGTGAGCTCCATCGGCGAGACAGGGGCATGTGGAAAGACTGCCTGGACCGGCGCGCACCGGTTGCGGTCCAAATTTCATTATAGGCGAGCTTGTGGGGGATGTCAAAAATGCATTGCGCGGAAAGGGCTTATTGGCGACGGGGCTTTGTCCCGTCGCCAATAAGCCTCCAACTGAACTGTGCCGAATGCCCCTTAGGGCGCCGTGCCTCTTATGGCGCGCTTTGCCCATTCACTGGCTGTGATGGTTCTGGTTCGGGCAGCGCGGCTGGCGTTGCCTCTGGCGCCGGCTCTACCTTATCCGGCGCGGCTGGCGAGACGATTTCCGTCAAGCGATAGCTCTCCATGCCGGACTGCTTAGCCACGATGCGATAGTCAAAGGCGATGCTGCACGCCTTGCCGCCGATCGCGCCGACGGTGAAGGCGGTTGCCGTCTTTTCCGCCACGTAGAGCGCACAATCGCCCAGGGGTGTGAGGAAGACGTGATAATCTTCGTTCAGGTTGACCGTCACGGCGAAGTCGGTCGCGATTTTGACCGTCGCCAGCCCCTCAGCCAGCTGCCCCGTGCCAAAGTCCTCGATCCACAGCTCCGTGCTTTGCGTACCATAGAGGACTTTCTCCGAGCCGTCGGCAGCGGCGGAAAAGGTATACCATCCCACGTCAGCATAGGCGGCGCCATTGCGTTCCATGTAATAGCGCAGCGTGCCGCCAGGATAATCTCCATCATGACCCTCGAAAATGCGGCCATTATAGGTCCACGCGCCGACGCCTATTCCATCATAGTAAGCATGGCCCGCAACGCCATAGACAGGGACCCGCGCGGCGCCATCGCCATCAACCCGCCCGTAGACGCCCGCAACATTCGAAGCGGCGTCGTTGTTATCCGCTATGAAATACCCGGCGGATCCGCCATTGGCAGAATTGTGATAGCCGAATACCCCATAGGCTGCGCCGCTGGTGGCGCTGGCCTGGCCCCGCACACCCGTCCCGTTGGTGGAGACGCTCTCAAAGTACCCGCCATGGGTGATGCCGCTGGCAGCGCCGGCCCGGCCCCGCACACCCTGCCCATCGGTGGAGGAATTCAAAAAGTACCCGCCATAGGTAGCGCCGCTGGCAGCGGTGGCTGCACCGTACACACCCGTCCCACCGGAGGAGATGCTCTGAAAGTGCCCGCCGTAGGTGATGCCGGTGGCAGCAGTGGTCTCACCGTACACACCCCGCCCGCTGGTGGAGGAATTTGTAAAGTATCCGCCGTAGGTGGCGCCGGTGGCGGCGCTGGCCTGACCGTAGACCCCTCGTCCGCTGGTGCCTTGAGCCAACCCTATAACGCCATAGCCATCGGAGGCGTAGGTTGAGGCAGCTCCAATGACGCCGTTAATGCCGGCAAACTCGCCCGCGGCATTATAGTAGGGTGGGTGAAGGTCTTCCACTTTCCCGCTGCCGGTGAGGGCTTGGATCCCCGCGCCATCCGAGGTGTTGGACACCATCAACACGGGGCTGCTGAGGGCATCCGCGATCGAAGCGCCGGGCCGCAGCGAAAGCGCATACGGCGTGGCCGTGATCTCGTGGCAACCGAGCGACACGCCCCCCACGAGCACTTGCAGCCACAGAGCCTGGCCGTTGAAGCTGCTCTGCGGCACATCCAGGATGACGGTAAACAGCCCGGCTGCCACTGGCACCGCATTCTTGACGATGTTGCTGCCCACCTGCGAGGTGCAGGTGCTGTTCTTGTGCAGCCGGAAAACCATGTTGCGGCTGCCGGTGACCGGCGCACCGCTCTCCTTGAGCATGCCCTGATAACTGATGCGACTGGCGACTGCGGCCTCGATGCTCACATCCGCCGGCGAAACGTTCCCTTGATCCGGGCCTGGTCCCTGCCCGGTCACACCCTTGACGCTGAAAGTCAGACAAAACAACACCATCGCCAGAGCTACTGCCCGGCTGAACATGCTGCGTTTCATTTCTGAATCTCCTTTCGTGGTTTGCCTTAACATTAGAGGGTAGGTGAGACCTGGCTCACGCGCTTCTGAGAATCAAGGGCAAAAAGACCCGGTACTGCGCCGCTGCGCCGCACCAGAAACCGGCGCACAATTGCGTGCCGCCGCCCGCTGCCCACTGGCCCACCGTGCCGCCCAGGGATGTCGCCGCGCTGCCTTGCCCGCCGCCGCCGGCGACAACCCACCAATCGATGCTGGCCGCGCTCGCGACCGCCAGGGTAGCGCCGGCAAACACCAGTGCCACCAGAATGAAACCCAACGCCAACTGCCATCGTCTAGGCTTGAACTGTTTTCGCATCGTTCCCTCCATGCATTGTGGTAAGAAAACTTGCCTGAGCTATGTCCCGAGCTGTGAACGGCTGACAGCGTCACGTCAGCCCGCCAAAGATCTTCGTCAATGCCACAGGTTGGTGCGTTGCTCGTGGTGCGGATGTTGCCGTCTGTTTGTGAGCAGGAGCGAATTGGAACACCGGGGTGATTTCCGAGACAATTTCAGTATAGCACCGAAACGGTGTGAAATCAACTTTCTTTGTTCATGGGGCGCATTTCAAAATTGGGGCGACAATGAAGGAGAAAAGGTGAAATACATCCTATCGTTCTGGTGGCATATCAAATCCACATATCATTCGCCGCAGTCAAAGCCCCGCCGGCATCGCCCGTATTGATTGTCCCCGCAGGTTCGACGAGCAGGACCTTGCATTCCTGCTCGGCAACAGGTCTATGTTCTATGCCCCTGGGGACAACCAACAGCTCACCTGCATGCAGGTCCACCTTTGCATCCCGAAACTCGATGCTCAGCGTTCCTTCAAGCACAATGAACACCTCATCGGTTTCGGCATGATTGTGCCACACAAACTCTCCTTGAATCCTGACCAGCTTGAAGGCGACATCATTCATCTGGGCGATAATTTTGGGCGACCATTGCTCTGAAAATTGGGCGAATTTCTGCTCAAAGTTGATGGCTGAAGTGCTCATTCTTCCCCTCGATAGCTGTTTGAAGGTGTTTTTTATGCGCACGGCATTCTGGTTCGAACGCGAGTTATCATACTACGGTTAATGTTTATCACAAACACATGCGCCAACAATGCCTTTCTTTTGATTGATTTTTGGCGACGGGGGCTTTGCCTCGTCGCCAAAAATCAATTTTATCCAGCACTCGGTAAACCGGCAGGCTTGACACGCCAAAAAGCGGGTGTAGGTTGGTGTTCAGGCAGGCTACAACAAAGGAGGTGGGCGATGCGAATTCTGGTTTACGGGGCGGGACCGTTGGGGAGTGTGTTTGCGGCGGAGCTGTATCAGGGCGGGCACGAGGTGGCGATTCTGGCGCGCGGGCAGCGCTTGGCGGAGCTGCATGAGCACGGCGTGGTGGTCCACAATGTCTACAACGATGCGTGGGTGACGGCGCCGGTGCGGGTGGTGGAGGTACTAGCGCCGGATGATGATTACGATCTGATTCTGGTGATCATGCGCAAGAACGCGGCGCTGGGCATTCTGCCGGCGCTGGCAGCGAATACGCGTGTGCCGAATGTGCTCTTCCTGATGAACAATGCGGCGGGACCGGAGGCGCTGGTTGCGGCGTTGGGCAAGGAGCGCGTGCTGACGGGTTTCCCGGCGTGCGGCGGTTATCGCGAGGGGCATGTGGTGCACTGCCTGGCGGGTACAGCCGAGGAACCGGCGGCGATTCCCTTTGGCGAGGTAGACGGGCGGATTACGGAGCGCACGCTGCGCATCGCCGAGGCGCTGGAGGCGGCGCCGGGCTTGAAGGCGGAGATTCACACGGATATGGACGCCTGGCACAAATACCACGTGGCGCTGCTGATGCCCTCGATTGCGCCGGCGCTCTATGCCTGCGGCACGGACCGCTTGCGGTTGGCGCGCACGCGGGATGCGCTGGTGCTGACGGTGCGGGCGGTGCGCGAGGGTTTCCGGGTGCTGCGGGCGCGCGGACTGCCGCTGACGCCGCGTAAGTTCTGGCTCTTCGCGGTGCTGC
>JAPKMR010000146.1 GCA_026645815.1 Anaerolineae bacterium
CATCCTCTTACGCGTGCTTTTTCAGAGTCCATTTTAAAGAAACACCCGGATATTCAGTCCTGTGCTTCTCACCGATTAGCTTTGTTTTTCAAAGAATTTGTAGAACACTGCGCCGGCAATAGATGGGTTTTGCAGGGATTCGCTGAGCTAGACTCTGAATTGTTCAATATCCTTTCTGTTCTGGAGTGGTGCTGGAATCATGACGAGAATTTAGTTGCAGCCTTCCTTCTGGATGGAATTGATTATTATCTGATTGTACGTAATTACTGGAATGAGGCCTTGAGGCTGGGGCAACGTGCAATTGATATAGCCAACAGAATCGGTGATAAGGAAAGCGCTGCTTTGTTTAAAATGCAACCAGTGTCTTTTATTATGCGATATCGAGGTGATCTTGTCTCGGCTGAGAGTCTGCTTGTTGACGCCATTGGAGTTTTCGAGTCTGTAGGAAACGAGTCTAGATTGATGCATGCGAAGCGCAATTTGGGTAGGGTGTATCTTGAGGATGGGAATTTCGACTGCGCAGAGGGACTTTTTTGCGAATGTTTCACCTATGCGGAAATGTTGGGGGATTGGGATTTCATCTTGTTACTTACATATAACATGGCTTGGGCAGTGTTGGGTAAAGAGGATTTGGACAAGGCTTGGGAATTATGTGTTGGAGTTCTTGATATTGCACGCCAGCTTGATGCTGCCGGGCAGTTTGTTGCTGGGCACCTTTCTGGGTTATATAATGCCCTAGGGGAAGTGGCATTGCGACGTTCTGATTTGCAGATAGCTTCATATTATGGGATGCAGGCTTTAGAACAGGCTAGACGGATAGGTCGTCTGGATGTTATTGCTAACAATCTGAAATGGCTAGCGCATGTTGAAATGCGACAGGGGGATTTTGGGGTAGCTCAACAAAGACTTGTTGAGGCAAAGGAGCATTACCAGAGGCTTGATATTCCATCTAGAGTTGAAGAAATCGGAACCCTATTAGCCCAACTAGATCGGGAGCACCCCACCCATGCCTAATCCCCCGCGCCTTATCGAAGTTGACCTGCCCATCAAGGCGATCTCGGCGCACGCGCGGCGGGAGAAGTCTATCCGGCATGGACATATCTCGACGCTGCACATCTGGTGGGCGCGGCGACCGTTGGCGGCGTGCCGGGCGGTGCTGTGCGCGGCGCTCTGGCCTGATCCCGCCGATGACGCCTGCTCTCAAGCGTTCCGCGATGTGGCCGCGCTGGTTCTGGCGCACTTCGCTGAACAGGTGCGCACGGATCGCGCGTTGGCCGAGCTCTGCGCCGCGCATTGGTCGCGCTGGAATCGCACCAATGAGGCAAGCCTGCGCCCCGCCGACCCGGCCTGCTGGCCTGATCTGCGCTACGCCCTTCTCGACTTCATCGCTGATTTCGCCAACTGGGACGCCTCGACGCAACCGGCATTTTTGGAGGCGGCGCGGTTGCTCACCCGGGCGGCGCACCTGGGTGATTCTGGATTTTCGATTGCCGATTTTGGATTGCCGGAGTACGGCCCACGTACCGTATTGCCCTTACCGGAACAGATCCAAAGCTTGAGATCTAAAATCGCTAATCTACCCCGCCCATTGGTAGCGGATCCGTTCGCCGGAGGTGCGGCGATTCCGCTGGAGGCGCTGCGTGTGGGTGCGGATGCCTTCGCCAGCGACCTCAACCCGGTGGCAGTGCTGCTGAACAAGGTGGTGCTGGAGTACATCCCCAAATATGGCAAAGCCGCGGATGCCGACCGGGGACCGGAGACCGGTGACCGGGGCGCCGGTTTGTCGTCTTCAGTTGGCGGTCAGCCATCGCTGGCCGAAGCCGTGCGCAGCTATGGCGCGAAAATCAAAGCGCAGGCAGAGGCGGAGCTGGCGGAATTCTATCCTGCCGATGAGGACGGGGCGACGCCGATTGCTTATCTCTGGGCGCGGACGGTGACGTGCGAGGGACCCGGTTGCGGCGCGGAGGTGCCGCTGATGCGCTCGCTATGGCTGGCGAAGAAACGCGGCGGG
The DNA here is from genome assembly GCA_026645815.1 of Anaerolineae bacterium. Classification (GTDB taxonomy): domain Bacteria; phylum Chloroflexota; class Anaerolineae; order B4-G1; family SLSP01; genus JAAZNO01. The sequence continues at coordinate 2,012 of JAPKMR010000146.1, forward strand.
GGAAAGGCTTTGCGGTGGCTCAAGGACAAAGCTGGGCGCGTGCAAACGGAGATGGCGACGGTAACCCATGCCAACGGCGAGACCCGCGAGGTGCGCCGCCCGTTGTTGGAGATATTCGCACCTAAGAGCGCGAAGGAAGTGGATGACGCCGGTACAGTGGCGCGTGGGGCGGCGACCTGCCCCTGCTGCGGCTACACGACGCCGGTGGAATCGGTGCGACGGCAGCTCAAGGCGCGGCGCGGCGGTGCGGATGACGCCCGACTCTTTTGCGTGGTGACGACCCACCCGAGCGAGCAGGGCCGCTTCTACCGCCTGCCCACGGCGCGCGACTTGGAGGGGGTAGAGAAGGCCAAAGCGGAACTGGAACGGCGCAAAGGCGCACATATCGGGCCGTTGAGCCTCGTGCCGGATGAGGAAATCTCGCTCAACGAGATTCGTCGTATCAGTGTGCCGATTTATGGAATGGCTCGGTGGAGTGATTTGTTTGCTGCTCGCCAATTGCTTGCACTTACAACTTTGACACAGTTGATAGGTAATTTGGAATTGGAATTTGATTCTGATCATGCAATAGTCGTGAAGACTTGTCTTGGTTTGGCTCTAGATAGACAAGTAGATATCGATTCTTCTTTATGTCGCTGGCTGCCGCTTGAAGCCATTGCAAATACTTTTGGACGGCAGGCAATCCCGATGATTTGGGACTATGCAGAGGCGAACCCATTTTCAGGTGCAACAGGCAGTTGGGATGGTGCGTATGGGTGGGTCGCTAATGTTATTGAAGCAAATGCTGTATCAGCTGCTGGCAGTGGAGTTGTTCAGCAAGTATCTGCTGCTACACATCCGTTGCCTGCTGATTCTATTAATGCCTTTGTCACCGACCCACCTTACTATGACGCCGTGCCGTATGCTTACCTCTCCGATTTCTTTTACGTCTGGCTTAAGCGTAGCCTGGGCGCGGTACACCCGGAGCTCTTTGGCGGGGCCGCCGTGCCCAAAGATGAGGAAATTGTGGTGGATCGGCCTCACGAGCTCAGCAACTCCACTAAAGATATCGCCTTCTACGAGCGTGAGCTCACCAAAGCTTTCGCCGAAGGGCGGCGTATTCTTCAGCCCGAGGGCATCGGGGTGATTGTCTTCGCCAGCAAGACTACCGCCAGCTGGGAGGCCATCCTCCAGGCCGTCATTGATGCCGGTTGGGTCATCACTGGCTCCTGGCCGATTGATACCGAACGGGAAGCGCGCGTCGCCGCGCAGGGACAGGCCCGGTTAGGGTCATCCATCCATCTCGTCGTGCGCCCGCGCGCCGCTTCAGCCGTCAGCCTTCAGCCTTCGGCCTTCTCTATCGGCGATTGGCGGGATGTGCTGCACGCGCTGCCGGAGCGCATCCATGCCTGGATGCCACGCCTTGCAGAAGCGGGTATCGTCGGCGCGGACGCCATCTTCGCCTGCCTGGGACCCGCGCTGGAGCTCTTCTCGCGCTATGACCGGGTCGAGAAAGCCAGTGGGGAGCAGATCACGCTGGGCATGTACCTGGAACACGTCTGGGCTTCCGTCTCGCGGGAGGCGCTCTCCATGATCTTCGCCGGCGCTGACGCTACCGGTTTCGAGGAGGATGCGCGCCTCACCGCGATGTGGTTGTGGACGCTCTCTACGGATGACGCCGCTTTGCACGGGCAAGGCACTATCTCGCCCTCACCGGACGAAGATGGTGATGATGCTGCTGCGCCGGCGTCTGTTTCCGCATCCGGCTACACGCTGGAGTATGACGCGGCGCGCAAGATTGCGCAGGGCCTCGGTGCGCACCTGGAGCGGCTGACGCACCTGGTGGAAATCAAGGGAAGCACGGCGCGGCTGTTACCCGTCGCCGCGCGGAGCAAGCACCTGTTCGGGGAAGACGTCCGCGCGCCGGCGGCGCGGCGGAAAGCCGCTGCGCCACAGCAGCTGGGCTTCGGCGATATGGCGGGGGTCGGAGGCGAAGCTGGCGCTGCGGATTGGACCGCCCTGCAAAGTCGCCTCGAGAGCGAGGGCATGGCCCTGGGGGAGACCGTGCTGGATCGCTTGCACCAATCCATGTTATTGTTTGCTGCCGGGCGCAGCGATGCGCTCAAGCGACTGCTGGTAGATGAGGGTGTGGGTCAAGACGGGCGTTTCTGGCGGCTGGCGCAAGCGCTCTCGGCGCTGTATCCATTGGGATCAGAGGAAAAGCGCTGGGTGGATGGCGTCATGGCGCGGAAGAAGGGGTTGGGGTTTTAGAATGGTGGCATATGACAACGATTGATATCTCTGTACTTCGTGGACGGCTAAACGCCGTGTTTGATGATGTGCAGACGGATGCGTTCTGCCTTGATCATTTCCCGGCAGTTTACGATAAATTTGGGCATGGAATGCGGCGGGATGAAAAGCTTACGCTGTTATTAGATCACTGTCGCCGCGCTCCTGAAGAACTGGTGCGTTTGAGTGCTCTGTTGCCAACGCCAACTTTTACCAGTCCACGTCCTTATCACAACCTGCCTTATGGTGATTACACTTCATTTGTCGGGCGGGAAGGTGAACGTGCCTGGTTGCGGGATTGTCTTTCGCCCACTGATCGAGCCTGGCAGATTGCACTGACCGGCATCGGCGGCGTTGGAAAGAGCGCGCTTGCTTTGTCTATCGCGCATGAATATCGTGAGCGGTATTCCGTGTTACCGGTTGAAGAACGTTTCGAGGCCATTATCTGGATTTCGGCTAAGGAAGAAGTGCTGACGGTGCAAGGACGGGAGCTAGCCGATTTACCCGACCTGATCCTGCGCACGCTTGAAGATGTTTATGCTGTGATAGCCCGCACGCTGGAACGGGAAGACATCACCCGCGCGCGACCAGAGGACCAGGCTCGTTTGGTGGAACGAGCCTTGAAACACCAACGAACGCTTTTAATAATGGACAACCTGGAAAGCGTCAAGGATGAGCGCATCAAGCCTTTTTTGCAACGGCTACCCGCGCCTACCAAAGCCATTATCACCTCCCGTGAGTGGTTGGATGTCGCAGATATACGGGCTTTGACCGGTTTGACTTGGGAAGAATCTGATCTGTTGATTGTCCAAGAAACGGACGAGCGGCGAGTTAGGCTGGAACCCGCACAACGTCAACGGATATTTGAGCTCACGTCCGGTTTGCCTTTGCCGATTCGCCTGGCAATAGGACGGATGGCGGGTGGCGAAAGCTACGAATCTACGGAGCGTTGGCTGGGCGATGCTACTGGTGAGTTGCCAGAGTATTGCATTCAGGGGCAGATGACGCTGGTGCGTGAGCGCGACCCGAATGCCTGGAATATCGTGCTGGCTTGTGCGCTATTTGACCGGGCTGCTGGTGCTTCGCGGAAAGCATTGGGGTGTATTGCTGACCTTTCCGAGGTTGATCGCGACCACGCTCTGACGCATTTGCAGCGAGTGTTCCTCATCAATAAGACAGAGACGGATCGTTTTTGGGTATTGCCGATTGTGCAACGGTACGTAAGTGTGCAATTCAAAGATGAAGAATCAGTATCACATCTTCCGGATCGTTGGCTTGAATGGCTAACGAAATTCGCCCAAAGTAATAACGCTGATTTTGAACTAGTCTCTTATGATTCAAAAGCCGTGGCAATCGAATATCCTAATCTCTTGCAGGGCGTTTTTTGGTGTCGAGAGCGTCATCTGGCACATTCACTCCTTGGGTTGGTAGATATTACTTGGAATTATGCCTACCAAGTAGGGCTTTGGACAGACGCTCGCGAAATCCTTGATGCTGCAACTATGGCAATTGAAATTCTGGACAATAAGCAAAGGTTAGGTTGGGTGGAAAATCAGTCTGCTAGACTAGATCGACTCCAAGGGCGGGTCGATCTGGCATTGGAACGTCTAGCCAAAGCGGAGCAAATTGCACGGAATCATGGTGATGATTATCAGCTAATCCGTGCTTTGCTAACCCGTTCGCGAATCCTCTCCAGGATTGGCAGAGTAGACGAGGCGGAACAACTGGCTAGAGAAGTCATTAGGCGAGGCGAGGATATTGGCGTCCGGTATTTCAAAGTGTCTGCTTGTGATGAGTTATCCTCTATTGAAGCTGCAAGGGGATGTTTTGATCGAGCTGAAGACTGGCTGAGTCAGGCTGAATTATGGGCGAATGAAGGCGATTTGTTTTGGATCTTGGCCGATATTTATTACCGTCGGGGCGTCAATATGTTTCTCCAGGGAAATGATGCTGGAGCTGAACGAAATCTCCTCGAATCTCAAAGGCTAAATGTTGCATGGGGTGGAAGGCGGCAGGTAGCCTATGCTCAGCGTCGCCTGGCTCAGGTTTACACCAGAACGGGAGATGTTCAGAAAGCAATCCAATTGGCTAGACAAGCCTGTGATTATTTTGATCGATTAGGGATGAATTCTTCTCAAAGAGAAATGGAAGCTCTGTTAAGACAGTTGGAAAACACAGGATAACTCGTAGGAAT
>JAPKMR010000147.1 GCA_026645815.1 Anaerolineae bacterium
CAACCGCCGTTGAAATCGAGATGACGGCAAGGCAACCTTCGCCTTGTGTACCCGTCAAAAGAAAAGATAATATTACTGAAGAGCCGTTGTTCAACGACATAAAAATGCTGCTCAGTGGATATCCTTATGATTCACTACTTACCAAGGAGGGTATTATGTTTCAAGGCCTGTTTGGCAATGCCTCAGAAGTAGATGTCAAGAGCCTGCAGAAGGACCTGGAAGCCATGCTGGTGCCAGGAGAGGCACTGGTCAAGGCGTTTCGGGTTATCCGCGATCTCTTCATCTTCACCGATAAGCGGCTTATTCATAGATAAACAGGGGCTTACGGGCAGGAAAGCCGAGTATCACTTCATCCCCTATCGTTCCATCAGCCACTTCTCTGTCGAGACCGCAGGGATTTTTGATATGGATGCGGAGATGAAGATCTATATCCTGGGTAATCCAGTGCCCATCGAACGCGAGTTTAAGCGCGGGACGGATATTGTCGGCGTGCAGAAGACGCTGGCACAGTTCATTGTACGATAGGGAAGCGATGCCCTGTTTGGGCATGTGGGCTATGCAATTCTGATACCAGACAGCGCATTCCCGGCTCATCTGCGCTAGCGAATTTGAAACACTTTGTTTTGACCTTCTCAACGTTTCCGGCTATACTACAGGTGGAAACAAAAACGCCCCGCAACTGGGGGAGACGCGGAGCGTTTTCAATCCATGGCGTTCCCGGCGCCCTGGTAGCCATAGTATAGCATATTTGTTGTAGGTACACCATACCAGCCCGCCGGTACAAGCAGTGATTACACTGCCGCCGGCGGGCTTATCTTTGAAAGCAAGGAACGTATGCTGGCTGTGATCACTAAGAGGCATTGAATTGCCTAATTAATGAGATCAATCTTGTGGGTGTAGCCTGCGTCGCTTTTGGAATGGATCACAACTAATTCCCGTAGTCGGTTCAAGGACTAGCATGACAAGTCATCAACTAGATAACAAAGACATTTCCGCAGCTCAACAACTACTCGAAAGAGGTGTCGTTTCCTTAATGGAAGGGCGCCGTGATGAGGCCAAGATGTTGCTGGTTCAAAGTCTCAAGCTGAATGATGGTAACGTAGAGGCTTGGCTTTGGCTCAGAACATGCGTTACTTCATCAGCCGACAAGGAGTTCTGCCTAAGAAAGGCTCTGAATCGTAGCGGGGCACTATCCGAGCACTCTTATTTAGACGAAGCTCTTGATGCGATTCGGATTACTGATTTGAATCAAGCAAGAACGACTATTGTCGACGGGCTACGATCAGATGTGCGGAACGAGAGAGCGTGGTTGTGGCTTAGCGTGTGTTCAGAGTCTGAGGAAACAATAAGGCGTTGTTTACAACAGGCTTTCAATATACGTAAAACAAACCTGGCACTGCACTCCGCAAATGCCGAAAGCGTGACTGGGAGCTATGTTCCTCCCATTAAGCATGTTCCCCAACGTCTAGTAGCATCCGAGAAACTACCGATTAGCGTTGCAAAGCACAAAACTCCTGACACCTTATCGCGTAACTCACAGCGTCTGCAACACTTGGGCATTGCCGCACTTATAGTCATGGTAATGTTGATTCTTGGTTGTGCTATATTGCTCCAGTTCTTCCGCAATTTTCCGCTGACGAGTGACGTGAGCATGGCAAGTCAGACGCGGGATTTTCCTTCTTTCTTTTACGGTGATGCGCTTAGGTATCTGCCTCCACTTGATGACATGCCGTCTGGTTTTGAGCATTTTCCAGTTTTGGATGCATATCGAAAAGCTCCAAATGGAACCGAAGCAGAAATTGCCTATATTCTTTCTAAGCATAACCGTGACTTAGTAGCATGGTATTACGTGATGGTTTTCGACAAAGAAACTGAAGCTATTGAGCAAATGCGGAAAGAGAGAGCCGACGAAGGACACCCCGAAGATGCTGATTCCAGTTGGATTGTTGTTCCCCTTACCGCTGAAGTTCATAATGTTAATGAAGCAATCGCTTATAGGGTATCCGTGCCATTACCAGTCGGGTGGATGGCGATGGATACGATAACTTTTCGGATTAAGAATCTGATAATGCAAGTTAATGTGTCGTCAACCCCCTCGCGGTATGCTGATCTCGATAAAAGCCTAACCTTTGTGGAGATTGCTCTTGAACACCTGGAGCGATAGGGAATTTCGTCATGTCTCGACGCCTAGAACCTGTTTGGTGATCCCCTCCTGGCTTCTGCGGGCTTGGATCGCCTGGCGTATCGCGCGGAAGTGTTGCTCATCAAGGGCAGCAGTTATCGGGCGGAAGGCAGGCAACGCCTGGAACGGGAGTTGCCACGCAAACCTACTGGGTTAGGCTCAGAATGTTGTTAAGGTGCAGTGTCTGGACAGCGACGGCACGTTGAAAAGCGGTACATTATGGCAGTAAATTGGGAGAGTGCGTAATTGACGTTTGCAGTTACCATACTGTGGGGGTTACAGATAGTTTTGTGACTTTGGTGGCTTGTTTTATGGGCTCTCTTTGCCTGTTTTGCGGTTTATAGTGTGCCTAAAGGGGAATAACGTCCACTAACAAACGTCAATTGCGCAGTGTCCAAATTGGCGGTGCATTGTCGGGCGTAAATTGACAGCTCGCGCTGATGGCTGATTTCACGGAGATCTTCAAGCAGTACAGCGATAATCCCACGTTCAAACGCTGGCTTTCGGGGCGCAACTTCGGGGAGACGTACCGGTCGGTGGGGATCGGGGCGCCGGGCTAAGCAGTCGGGCTAGGCCGCGCGCGCCGGGAAACGCTGAACACGTTTGAGTTTTGAGGATTCGGATGCGCGAGAACTGCGTGATACGGATACACCAATCTTAGCCCAGAGAGGAACCTGCATGAAACCTGAACCACGCGATGTGTTACGTGACCTGCTCCGAGAACGAGGGTCCGAACTAGAGACCAACCCACAGCGAGTGCGTGCCTTGCTCAGCGATCTCTGCCCTGAGTGTCGCAAAGAAATCAACCTGATTATACAGGCGCAGCAGATCGAGATACCCAGGCGACTAAAATTACAAACAGCGCAGATATCGGTAGCTGTAGTGCTGCCAGCGCTCAGCCGCCTGATGGAAGAGCACTACGGCACCTCCCCGGAGCCTGCGCGATGGGCGGTAGAGACCTGGGTGGTGGCGCTGGGCATGGCGCTGCCCGCAGCACAACCGGTATCCCCGGTCCCTGTTACTACACAACCGATACACGCGCCGGTAACGCCACAACCTGTGGCCCCGCCAATAAATCCAGCTGCAGCGATTGCCTCATCCACCTTCTGGAGCCTGCCCTACGGCGAACCCATGTGGGTGGAGATTCCGGCGGGGGAGTTTTGGATGGGTGGAGAGCGCTACGATGCTGAGAAACCCATCCACAAACTGCATTTGGAGCGCTACTGGATTGCCAAAACGCCCATCACCAATGCGCAGTACCGGTTCTTTGTGGAAGCAACCCAACGCGCGGCGCCGTCATATTGGGAGAACGGCAAAGTCCCGCGTGGGTTGGAGAACCATCCGGTGGTCAACGTGACCTGGTATGATGCGCTGGCATATTGCGAGTGGTTGGCAAAAATCACGGGCAAGGCCATTACCCTGCCGAGCGAGGCGGAGTGGGAGAAGGCGGCGCGGGGAGATAGAGACAAGCGTGAGTATCCCTGGGGTGACATCTTCGATAAAAATAAGTGCAACACCGTGGAATCCGGTATTAAGGGAACAACGCCTGTGGGCAAGTACAGTCCAGCTGGAGATAGCCTCTCTGGTTGTGCTGATATGGCAGGCAATGTGTGGGAGTGGACTGTGAGTCTGTGGGGTAAAGATTGGCAGAAGCCGGAGTTCACATATCCTTATCGGCCAGGTGATGGACGTGAGAACTTGAAAGCCGGGGATGACGTGCGCCGGGTGTTGCGCGGGGGCTCCTTCGACTACTCTCAGCTCAACGCGCGGTGCTCCTATCGCCACTGGCTCAATCCGAACCTCAGGGGCAGGCTCGGCAGTTTTCGGGTAGTGGTTGCCCCATCGCGCGCGTAGGCGCGCCACCTTTGTACTTTGGCACTTTGTACTTTGGTACTTTGGAACTTTGTTGAGTTTAACTAAAGCCAACATGGGTGGGTCAACGTTGAGCCTTAGTTGACGAGACTACGTTTGCGGCGAAGCCGCCCGATTTTGAAGCGTTTTTTGAGGCTGTGAGATTTTGACGACCTTGTACGACCGTGTCTGTAGTTGGGAGAACCTCCGCGAGGCGCATCGCAAAGCCTCGCGCGGTAAACGCGGCAAAGCGCCCGCCGCGGCCTTCGAGGTGCGCCTGGCAGACAACTTGCTTGAACTCGAACAGGAGTTGCGCGCTCACACTTACCAACCCGGCGCCTATCACTCGTTCTACATCCACGAACCCAAGCGCCGCCTGATCTCTGCTGCACCCTTCCGCGACCGCGTTGTGCATCATGCGCTGTGCAACATCATTGAGCCCAGCTTCGAGCGCAGTTTCATCGCGGATTCCTACGCCAACCGCGTGGGCAAGGGCACCCACCGGGCGTTGGATCGCGCCCAAGATTTGGCCCGCCGCTATCCTTACGTGCTCCAATGCGATATCCGGCAGTTTTTCCCCAGTATTGATCATTTGCTTCTGCATGATACCCTGGCGCGCAAAATCGCCGATCCCGACGTGCTCTGGCTGGCAGACCGCATCCTTGCCAGCGGCGTGGGCGTATTGAGCGAAGAATATGAGATGGTCTATTTCCCTGGCGACGATCTCTTTGCTGTAAATCGTGGCCGGGGTCTCCCAATAGGAAATCTCACCAGCCAGTTCTGGGCTAACTGCTATCTCAACCCCTTTGATCACTTTGTCAAACGGGAATTGCGTTGCACCGGTTACGTGCGTTATGTGGATGACCTGTTGCTGTTTGCCGCGGACAAGACGACCCTGTGGGCCTGGAAAGCTGCACTGGTCGAGCGCCTGGCGGGCTTACGGCTTACCATCCATCCCGGCGCGCAGCCACGTCCCGTCACTGAAGGTATGCCCTTTTTGGGTTTTGTGGTGTATCCTACCCACCGGCGGCTCAAACACCGCAACGTGGTGGCCTATTGGCGCCGTTGGCGGGCTTTGCTGGCCGCGTTTGTCGCTGGCGAGGAGACTCAGGCAGCGGTGGTTGGCTCGTTGCGTGGTTGGATCAATCATGCCCGCTACGGCGATACCTGGGGCTTACGCAAAGCCGTAGCACGGCAGGCCGTTTTTTGAAAGCGAGAACTTATGCCCGATCCAGCGCCCATCTTCCCCAAAACCTATGATTTGTTGACCTGGCTTATTCCACATACGCTGAACTTTCCGCGCAGCCAACGTTTTGTCGTGACGAAGCGTCTGCAGGATGCGTTGCTGGATTTCCAGGAGCACATCATCGAAGCCAATCGCGCGAATGGGGCAACGCGAGTGGCGCTGCTGCGGCAGGCGGATGCCGACCTGGATAAAGTGCGGCTCTACCTGCGCTTAGCAGTACGCTGGGAATGGCTGGACGAGGGCCAGTACCGGCATGTTTCGTTGATGATCCAGGAGCTTGGTAAAATGTTGGGCGGCTGGATCAAGAAACCTCATGGCGCTCCGGCGGTGGCGCAAGCGGCCGCCAGTGATGCGGGGACCGGCTGATAGGCCACCGGGTGTTGCGCGGGGGCTCCTTCAACAACAATCAGAACAACGCGCGGTGCGCCTATCGCAACAACAGGAACCCGAACAACATGAACGACAACAACGGTTTTCGGGTAGTGGTTGCCACGTTTTGCTTGCCGGAAATATCGGAAGGGGTAACGCCTGGGGTTACGCTCTCCGGTCGAGGCCAAATGGCGAGCCGCGTCCCTGGCCGCGCCACACTCACCTCGCCCAGGTTGGGTAGGGTGAGGGTGGCCGGGCGAAGACAGAACGGCCCCGGCTCCTGGGCTCCGTGTCACCGACACGCTCCCTGAGCCGGGGCCACCCGGGCAACAATAATGGGGGTAGATCATGCAATGTCCACATTGTGGTAAAACTTGGTCCGATGAGTTGGCGGCAGACTTCGAGCATTGCCCTAAGTGCGGGGGACCGCTGCGCAGGGAAGGCGTCACCTTTTACCAGCGCGCGCAGACCGTGCAATCCCAAACCAACGCCGGACATGATGCCTTTGACATCAACGGCGACGCCAATGTCGTTGGCAGCCACAACCTGGTGCAACTATACAAGGTCTACCAGACCGCGCCCGGCAAGCAACGTCTTACCGAAGCCGAGTTCGGCAAGGTACTGGCTGATTACCTAGGGTGGGTGCGCCGGGAATATGGCCGCACGCGCCTGCACGGGTTGCAGAACCTGCAGCAGACCGGTGCGCTTGATAAACCGCTCACCACCATTTATACCTCGCTGCAA
>JAPKMR010000148.1 GCA_026645815.1 Anaerolineae bacterium
ACTCAACCGCCCTCTGCGTCTCTTCGCGGTTGTACTCAACCGAGCGTGCTCAAGTGTCTAGACGTATGGCCTCACCCAGCCGACCGCGGTTGTACTCAACCGCTTGAACTTCCCAATAATTTGTCCTATATCCCCTCTTCTGTGACAATGTGCAAAAGTTGATTATAATAAAGTTGTTTGAATTCAACTGTGGGCTGCATTGCGAGTCATGGAGTGACAGGCTCGATTGCCGGCACATGTTGCGATGGAGGGACCGATGATGGATGATCAGCACACCGAGATGTCCTTTGAGCAGGCGCTGGCTGAACTGGAGACCGTGGTACAGCAGCTCGAAAGCGGCGCCTTGGCGCTCGAAGAGACGGTCGCGCTCTATGAGCGCGGGCGTAAGCTGGCGCAATACTGTCAATCGTTGCTGGATGATGTGGACTTGCGCTTGCAGCAGCTGATACCGGATGGTGCGGGCGGTCATACCGCTGCACCTCTGGCGCTGAATGAGTGAGCGCTGCTTTTCATGGAGGTGAACCCATGCGTTGGAAACCTGGCTTGATGCTGGCAGGGATGATGGTGGTGGTGCTGGCATGTTCTATACCTATCCCCAAGATTCCTACCCCGGCGCCCTTGACCCTGATTGACCCCGTGGATTTGCAGAAGACCGTTGCTGCCGATGGCGCTTCACAGGCAACGGTGAAACTCGGCATCTATCTTGGCGACCTCACGCTGCGTTCCAGCGATGCCGTGCCCTTCTTTGATGGACATTTCCGCTACAATGTGGCTGAGTGGGAACCGGTGCTCCGTCAGGAGACGGTGGGCACCAACCTGCGGTTGACCGTCAATCAGGGCTTGGGCACGCAGCTGCCCCTTTCAGACCACGAGCAATATTCCAATGCCTGGGATATCACCCTGGGCCGCGGCTTGCCCGTGGATTTGCAGGCGGATTTGGGCTTAGGCGCGGCGCAGGTTGACCTGGGCGGCATCCCGCTCACGGGGCTTTCGGTTACCGCCGGCAGCGGCGATGTCACCGTCACCTGTGCTACCCCCAATCCGCAGGCGCTGGGCATGTTGCGCCTGACTGCCGGAACGGGTACCGTTATCGCTACCCAGCTGGGCAATCTCAACTTTGACCGGCTTGCCTTCATCGGCGGCACCGGCGGCGCGGACCTTGACCTGAGCGGGGCGTGGACGCGCTCTGCATTGGTGGATGTCAAAGCCGGCACCGGAAAAGTGACGGTGCGCACGCCGGCGGGGGTGGGGGTGCGCCTTAGTTTTTCCGGAACGCCGGTGAGCGACCTGAGCACGGTTGGCTTTACCGAGCAGAGCGAGAATGTTTTTGTCAATGCCGATTACGGCAATGTGCCACTGACGCTCACCTTGAACGTCGCCGTGGCAGCTGGCAATATCACGGTCATCGCTCCGTAGCTACTCATTCCGACCCGGCGGATGTGTTACAACTAAACAGGGTGGCTTTCGATGCCGCGGTCTGCGTAGCATCGAAAGCCACCCCTCAAACCTGAAATTATCGTGTGGAGTGTGCCCATGCCTGGATTCGTGCGTCTGATGAAAGTAGATGGCAGCGCCTTGCCGTTGCGGGTGCGCCGCTGTGATACCTTCCTGTGTCGCCTGCGCGGCTTGATGTTCCGGCGCCGTCTGCGCCCGGCTGAAGCGCTGCTCTTTGTCGAGGCGCAGGAGAGCCGCACGGCAACCGCCATCCACATGTTCTTCGTCTTCTGCCCTATCAGCGTCGTCTGGTTGCAAGGGGATGGCGTCATCGTGGATAAGGTGCTCGCCAAGCCCTTTCGCCCCTTCTATGCGCCGCGCCTTCCGGCGCGCTATTACCTCGAAGCCGCTCCCGAGGTGTTGGACTGGGTGACCGTGGGGGAGCGCCTGTTGATTGAGCCGGATTGACTTTCAGCTGATTTGATTTATTATGTAAATTATGATTTTATTCTCGCGTTATGCTTTTTTTTCGGTTTTGAGGCACTTATGAGGCGTGGCTTCCTGCTTGCGACGCTGGCTTTGCCGCTGCTACTGCTACTGAGTGGCTTATTCCCCGATACTGTCTGGGCTTATGCCGTGCCCCCTACCGAAGAGGATCGTCCCGCGACCCATACCGTCGCTGCCGGCGAGACCCTGTTCTCGATTGCCAGACGCTATGGCGTGGATGTGACGACGCTGGCGCAGCTCAATGCGCTGCCTAATCCCCGGCAAATCTACGCCGGGGAGACGCTGCTGCTGCCCCTGCCAGAGGGCTATCCCCGCGCCGATTGGGAATCTCACCCCCTGGCATTGGCGGAGACCTTCGCCTTATTGGCGCAGCGCAGCGGCTTCGATTGGCTCACTCTGGCGCGCGCCAACCGCGTTCTGAACCCCGAGCGGATCAGCTTGGGGCAGTCCATCCTGCTGCCGCCGCAGCTGGCCCCCGTGACCGTGCATATCGCCCCCGCCGGTGAGACGCGCCTGACGCTGGCGCTGCGCCACGACCTGCCTTATTGGCAGATGACGCAGCTGAATCCCGCGCCCATCTATACCGGCGCTGCCTGGGTCGCTCCGGGCGCGGCGACCTCCAACACGTTGCCCTATCCCATCACCGCTTTGAACCTCGGACCGCAGCCCGTAACCCGTGGCGAGGCGACCGTGCTCAGCCTGGAGACGGCAGAATACGCCAGCTGCTCGATTACGTATCTGGACCGGACCGAGTCTTGCTACCGGCAGGATGCCACCCATCTGTTCGCCTTCGTCAGCCTCTCGCCGATGTTGGATTCTGGTGAATACGAGGTGGGGCTTACCGTGCAATACGCCGGTTCCGAAATCGCCTTTGACTTGCCCCTCCTGGTCGCGCCGGGGCGCTTTGGTTACGAGCGCATTGATGTTTCCGGCAGCTTGAGCCAGCTTATGGATGCCTCGCTGATGGAGACCGAGCGCAACGCCCTGGATGCCGTGGCGGATTTGCGCACCCAGCAGCGCTATTGGGACGCGCCCCTTGATTTCCCGGTCCAGGCGGCAATTTCCTCCTATTTTGGCTCCCGCCGTTCCTATGGCGGTTCCTACAACACCTATCACTCCGGCGTGGATTTCCGGGCAAGCACGGGCACCCCGGTGCGCGCGCCTGCCGCCGGGCGGGTGGTGCTGGCGCAGAAGCTGGCGGTGCGTGGCAACGCGATTATGGTGGATCATGGCTGGGGCTTGATTAGTGGCTACTGGCACCTTTCGCAGATTGATGTGGCCGTGGGCGATTGGGTCTCCCGGGGGCAGGTCATCGGGCGGGTCGGTAATACGGGCCTCTCGACGGGTTCGCACTTGCACTGGGAGATGTGGGTGGATGCCAAACCTGTCAATCCCCTCCAGTGGGTAGAGCCATTTTTCTCCATCCCTCCGGCTATCAGCGCCGAAGTCGCACCATCTCTTGAGTGATGGCTGTGAATCAGGAAAGCCTCTCTCAGTTCAGCCGCTCTGAGGGTTGGCTGGGTACCCCGTCGCGTTTTGTCTTTCAGAGCACCGTCACTTCGACCCATGACGTGCTGCGTGACCTGGCTGAGCACGGCGCGCCCGAAGGTACCGTGGTATTGGCGGAATCGCAGACCGCCGGGCGTGGACGATTGGGCCGGCGGTGGGTGACGCCCCCGGGGAACGCCTTGCTGTTATCGGTGCTGTTTCGGCCCCCAGAGCCATTCTTGACCTATGCCCCGCGTTTGTTGATGCTGTGCGGGCTTGCCTTGCGGGAGGCGGTGGCTGCGGTTACCGGCATGTTGCCGGCTTTGAAGTGGCCCAACGACCTTATCGTAGAGCACGGTGAGCAGTGGCGCAAGCTCGCCGGCATTCTGGCGGAGATTGGTGTGGTCGCTGGAGAAGCGCCTTTTCTCATGGTCGGTGTGGGGCTAAATGTAGCTATCCCTGCGGTGCAACTGCCGTTGGTATCGCCTGCGGCGACCAGCCTGCTGGTCGAGCTGGGACGTCCCGTGGACCGTGCGGCGCTGCTGGGAGCCTTTCTGCAGCGTCTGGAGGGCAGCTACGAGCGCCTTTGCGCTGGTTGGAACCCTTTGCCCGAATGGCGGGCTGCGCTCGCGTGGATGGGGCGTGAGGTCATGGTCAAGGCGCCGTCTGGCGATGTGTGCGGCGTGGCGACAGATGTGCTGGACGATGGCACGCTGGTTTTGCAGACCGCAAACGGCGTGGCGCACTTCCCGGTGGGGGATGTGAGTCTGCGGATTTAGCGACCTGTTCGAAAATGCTGGCGGCGCTGCGGCGCTCCGCCGGGCTTTGCAGTTGAAGCGGTTTGATGGATGGATTCCTCTGGGGGAGGTTGTGGGCTGTGCGTTATTTAGTGTTGACGGATATTCATGGGAACCTGGCAGCATTGCAGAGTGTCTTGGCAAGCGCCCCGGCTTTTGACGGTATCTGGTGCCTGGGCGATTTGGTAGGCTATGGGCCTAATCCTAACGAGGTTATCGAACGCTTGCAGGAATTTCCCCTGGTGAGCGTGCTTGGAAATCACGATTGGGGTGTGCTGGGGCGCGTGGACCCCCACATCTTCAATCCCGACGCGCGTCACGCCATGTTGTGGGCGCGGGGGGAGTTGGAAGCTGAGAACCGGCGTTTTCTCACGAGCCTGCCCGCCGGTATCGAGGTGGAGGGCTACGCGTTGGTACACGCCAGTCTGCGTGAGCCTATTTGGGAGTACTTGCTGGATGCAGAATCCGCGCGGAAGAATTTCGCGTTCCATGACTTTCAAACGGCATTCGTGGGGCATACCCATATTCCGCTGATTTTCGAAATGGATGCAACATCGAAAAACGTGCATGCGCTCATGCCCGATTGGCATGAGCCTTTGCAGCTGGATGGGCGGCGCCTGATTATCAACCCTGGCAGTGTCGGGCAACCGCGCGATGGCGACCCCCGCGCAGCTTATGGGATGCTGGATACTGAAGCCCGAACCTTCAGTTTCCACCGTGTGGCTTATGCCATCGAAATCACGCAGGAGCGAATGCGCGCCCGTGGTTTGCCGGAGCGGCTCATTGATCGCCTGGAGCTCGGACGCTAGACGTGGGGGAACTTTCTGCTCCCGCTCAGCGTTTGTAGGGTGAGATCGAAATTGCATTAACCTGAGGGAGGTAGGCAATGAAAAAGCATTGGATGCTGGTTTTGATGTTGGTGACGCTGGTTCTGACATCCTGCGGCGCGAAGTCAGCGGAATATATGACGGATGCAGCCTGGGAAGAGGGTGCGGCGCGTGCCCCATCCATGGTCGCACAGGAGTCGGCTGTTGAGTACGACGAGATGAACGCTGCCATAGGCGACATCACGCCGATGATTATCTACAATGGCTCCCTGGACCTGGTGGTCCTGGATTCGGCAAAAGCTCAGGAAGACGTGCAGAAGCTGGTCGAAGAGTTCAAGGGCTATGTGATGACTTCGGAGAGCTACCGTTATGAGCAAGGCTCGGTGAAGATCACCATGGAACTCCGCGTGCCCGCGGCGCAATTCAACGAGCTCATGTCGCGCCTGCGGAAGATGGCGTTGGAGGTTAATCGCGATAGCGTCTCCAGCGAGAACGTCACGCAAGAATACGTGGATCTGGAATCGCGCCTGCGCGCCCTGGAAGCCAAGGCGGCGCGCCTGGAGGAGCTGATGGAGGACGCTGAGGATACCGAAGCCGTCCTGGCGGTCTACCGCGAGCTCAGCGCTACCCAGCAAGAGATCGAGCATGTCAAGGGGCGGATGCAGTACCTGGAGCGTTCGGCGAGCATGGCGACGATTACCGTCACCCTGACGCCCGATGCCCTTTCGCAGCCCGTGGAGGTTGCCGGATGGCGCCCACAGGGCACTGCCAAGCGCGCTGTCGAAGCGATGCTCAGCGCCTTGCAGTTCCTGGGCGATGCCTTCATCTGGATTCTGCTCTTCGCGGTGCCGGTTCTGGCGGTGATTGGCGGCGTGATTTACCTGGTGATCAAGTTGCTCTCGCGCCTGTTTGGGCGGCGCAAGCGCTCGCGCCAACCTGCTGCTCCCGTGACCCCTGCTGAGTCGAAGTAGAGTTGATTTAGTCCCCACGCGGCGACCGTCCTGGTCGCCGCGTTGTTGTTTCAGAACCGGTGTGATTTTCGTGGTGAGGCGCAGCCCCGTTCACGAAAATCACAAAAAAACTACAGTGGCAAAACTGGCTAGATAGCTCGAAAAAACCTCTGTGCCTTCCCCAGCAAGTGTGATTTTT
>JAPKMR010000149.1 GCA_026645815.1 Anaerolineae bacterium
GCGTTCCGCCCGGCGGCGTTCCGCCCGGCGGCGTTCCGCCCGGCGGCGTTCCGCCCGGCGGCGTTCCGCCCGGCGGCGTTCCGCCCGGCGGCAGTTCCGCCCGATGTGGGACCATTTTCTAGCATCCAGCGCTCGTATCCGCGGCTACCAATCCCTTCGGGACATGCAGCGACGAGCACGACCATACCCTGTTCTTTCACCGCCAGCGAAGCGTGCGCCAGCGCTTTTTGCGCCTGGTAGAAGTTGATATCTTTGGGATATCCCCCCGCGGCAGCAATGATCAGATCGTAGCGGTTGGAGATGGGTGTCTCGAAGATGGCGCGCGCCAGGGGGATGGCGCTCTCCATCACCGCGCGCGGGCTTCCCGCGACCGCCTGGGTTAGCGCTTTGGTAGCGGTAAGGATGCCGTTGAGCGCAAAGTGAATTCCCGCCAGCGCCCCGATTTCTTCGACATCCTGGCGCATCGGGTTATCATCATAGCGACAGGGTTGTGCCTGCGGGTCGCGCAGCATCGCGTGATTCGCATTGATGGTAACGCGCCCGCCCAGCCCAATCGCCGCGCTCTTGGCTCCACCTGAGAAGCCCTGGAACTGGTGTGGCTCGACGTTGCCGACCACGATGCGCAAGTCCGCCTCCATGAAATACCGGTTGATCCAGACCGGCGTGCCGCGTTGTGTCTGGCCCAGATACCTCAGGTTGGTTTGATCGTCGCAGTCGTGGGAGAATACGGGATAACGCGAGCCGGCTCGATCGAGGATGGCGGGGGGCAGCACGCGTGCAAACTCCTCCGCCGGCATGGGCGCATGTGCCCCGGTAGCGATGAGCAACTTGATGCTGGTGGGGGGAATTCCCAAAGCCTCCAGCCGGTCCAGGAGTGGGGGAAGCAGCACATCGTGCGGCACCGGGCGCGTCTTATCATTGATGGCGATGGCCACAGACCTGGCGCCGCGAAAATCCTCCAACCGGACATCGCCAACCGGTGCTGCCAGCGCCGCTTCAACGGTTTGCAGGGGCTGCGCCGCTGCCGTTGCTGGCGCGGGCGCAATCCAATCGGCTTTCCAGGGTGCGGGCAGTTCCAAGGGTAATTGACCCTTTCCGTACGGCAGGAATAGCGTCATCGGTTGCTCCTATTCTTCGAGCTGCGCTCGCAAGTGCGCTGCCTGTTGATCTAGCAGCTCGCGTTCTGCCTCTCTGGGATAATGCCCTGGGAAGCGAAAACCGAAACCGTCCCCGTGGAAGCGCGGTAGAATGTGCAAATGCGCGTGGAAGATGTCTTGCCCGGCAGCGCCGCCATTTGCCAGAAAGAGATTGAAGCCGTCACAGCCCAGGCTCGAGGCGCTGACGGCGCGTCCAAGTCGTTGCGCCAGCTCCATGATATGGGCGGCAACCGTCGGATCAACTTTGCTCAGGGATGCGGCATGCGCTGTGGGAATGATGAGCAGGTGCCCTGGGGTCACCGGATACAGGTCCATGAAGGCAGCAACGCTATCGTCCCGATAGATGAAGCTTGCCGGCGCCTTCCCCGCCAGAATGGCGCAGAAGATGCATGACTCATTGCCCGCGGCGCATCGTTCCAGCAGAGCTTCTGCCCGCACCACCCGTTCTGGTGCATCTGCCCCCCAGTGGGCTGTGCGCATAAATTCCCTGCTGCGATCTGAGAGCTGTAGCAAAACGCGCTCCACCGCTTCGGGTGTGCAGCGTTGTAGAAACGCCATCAGGTCATGGGTGCGCACCCGCTTCAAAAATAACCGCAGGGTAGCATCGCTGGTGGATTCGAGCGTAAAGGGCATCATGGCTGTGATTCCTCCCTTGCGGCGAGAGTCGCGTCTCGCTGGTGATGCTTTGGTCCGCTGAGTACCCTCAGCCGCTGAGTACCCTCAGCCGCTGAGTACCCTCAGCCAAGGTCTATGCTGTGTAGCGCAAAACCAGCGCCACATCCACTTCGCCCTTGAATTCTTGTCCCTCGAAGGTGGCAACCTGCCCATCAGGTCTGAATACATCGGCTTTGACCGCACGCTCGAAGTTCACGCTAACATCCTGGGGCATTTCGGCATAGTTGACCAGGTGCAGCTGCCGTGTATTTCCCTGTTGCCAGTGCTCCACTAATACCGGAGCCGTTGCGAAGATGCGGGGTCCCGGCAGAGGTCCCAACGCAGCCAACAACGCTGTCTGTCGCGAGGCTGAAGGGATTTTGAAAACGGTATCATTTGGGACGAAATATTTCTGGGTGATTCCCAGTCGGTCTATCAGGCGCCGCGCCCACCGGGCATCGAAATAGGCCCTGAAAATGGCGTCGGCAAAACCGGCATAGAGCCGCTTCAGACTGCGATGTCGCGCGATAAATGAGGGAGCTGGTCGCTCCCAACCTGGCAGGGCTGCAAGCGAAACGACCCGTACCGATTCCGGAACGTCAATGCCTTGGGGCAGTGGGGCGCTGTGCAGCAATGCCGTCAGGCCATGCAGCTCATCCCCGGGTGTGATCACGCGCCAGGGAACACGCTGCATGAGCAGCGCCATCCCGGCATCGAAAAAGAGTGGTGCAACCCGATCCCAACGCTGCCAGAGCGCGTCCTGTGGGTGCAGCAGCCCCACGGGGGCTAGATTCTCCCGGTCGTTGTACAGGGGCGCCATTTCCATCAACCAGCGGTGCAGTGCCCCGATTGCCTCGCGCTGTGCTCCGTATTTCTCGGCCGTGAGCAGTGTGAAAGTGCCATCAGCCTCGACGAATTCTGTGCCTTTGATAACCATGGAGGCGCCACAGGCAGCGGCTTCGGCAATCGCTTGTTGAAAACGTCGCGGCGCGTAAACCTGATCGAAACCGATGCCCTTGTCGTAGGGGTCCACACTCAGGTGGGTTTTGCCTGTCTGGCTCAGGGCCGTCCGGATGGTGATGGCATTGTTGGCTAACACCTCGCTCTGCGGTCGCCATTGTACCAGGCCATAGTCTTCGATCATCACCACGTCTTGCACCCGCGCCAGCGCTGCCAGATCAATGCCATAGGCCACGAAACTTGGGCGCATCACGGCATCGAAATCGTTGGCGCTGACAACGATGGCGGGATTGAGGGTGCGGGCATGCTCTGCCAGTTCCGCCAGGGTCGCCGTGGTCTGGTCAGCCCGCCACCTCAGATAGCTGCGCGAGGCTTCGTCATCTTCAGGGGCAAGATGCCGTGGAATTTCAATGCCCGCCGCGGCGCGAAAGGCCGTCTGGCAGCGCTCGCAATAACAGCCTGCGCCGCCGAGCCATGTGCCGGCGATGTGCAGCGGTGTTATGCCGTACCAGGGATTGTCGAAGAACACGCCATCCGCGCCGGCGCCAACCACACCTTTCACCATGGCGTGAAGGTGCTCGCGCCATTCGGGATGCTGCCAGCACGTCATATAGCGACCGGTATAGTAAGGGTAGGGACGTCCCCGTGGATCAAGGGCGTACCAATCGCGCTCCCGGTAACTGCCGGCAAAGACGCAATTTGAGACCTGGATGTAGCCGAACACTCGTGCGCCGGCACTCTGGTAGACCTGGTTTGCCTGGCGAAAGCTTTCCCAATCCTGCGCCTCGGTTTCCGGTGGAAATCCCCAGTTATAGCTGAGGTACACCCAGCTGCATTTGGCTTCCTGGATCACGCGCACGGCTCCCCGCAGGGCATGGGCCTCCTCGTGCACGGCCTCGTTGACCGGGGCATCCATGAATTTGAGGCGGTTCATCCGGATGGTGCCAGGTCCGGCCCAGAGGTAGATAGGGCGATGTGTGCCAACGCTAAGTCGTACGGCTGATTCGGGCATCACGCTCTCCAGGTTTATCTGCCGTGTTGGCAGCCTGATGCATTCCAAACGCCAGTGCTTTTTCAGGGATCAGGGTTTGGATGCTGGCAAGACCTCGATCAAATCTCCAGGGACAACGCGTCCTCCCTCAACGACTCGACAGAAGACGCCCACGTCGGGCAAGATGGAAACGCCCTGATAATTATAGGTGTGCGCTGCTGAGCGCGGTTTGCCGAGCTGCACTACTTCAAGCAGTGCGGGACCCACACGCAGGCGGTCGCCCAGTTGCAGGGAGCTGACGTCTAGTCTCTCCGTGGTGAGATTGTCGGCGAATGAGCCTGGACCCGCCTGAATACCATAACGCTGGTTGGCGGCTTCGACGTCTTCAATGGCTACCAGGCTGATCTCTCGTTCGCTCAAGCCCGCATGTGCATCGCCGGCCAAACCGTATCCGGCAATCAACTCCCCTGCATTGAGCGAGGTTTTGGGCCTGGTGCACTCTGTGCTGGAATTCACAGCAATCAAGTGTGGCATATTCATCTCCAAAAAGTTCGCGCTGCGGTGCGCCCAAACCTGTGCTGTCGCGCAAAAAACTGCCTGAGCGCGCGCTTTTTCTTCTCAAACTTGAGGCGTGTTCTCATTGAAATTCGCCCGGCGCTTCAGGATAATCGGCGAGCTCCTGTCGGAAAAGACTGCGCAAACTGTCACGTTCCTCATCCGGGATGAAGGCGCTCTCGATGGCGTTATGCAAGGCGCGGAAGATCAGGCGTTTCTGTAACCCGATAGCCCGCACCGCGACCAGGTATTCATCCGTGAGCGTGGTATCGCTCACACTGGGATCATCGGTGTTGATGGTCACTCTTAACCGGAGCCCAAAAAGGTCATTGAGCGGATGTGCGGTCAACGCCAACACTGCTCCGGTTTGGAAGTTGCTGGTAGGGCATACTTCCAGGGCGATTTTGCGCCGGTACAGCAATTGCACAACTTCGGAGTTTTCGACGGCACGTATGCCATGCCCGATACGGTCGGCGCCCAAGATAGTGATGGCGTCGTAGATGCTATTGGCGCCGGCAGCCTCGCCGGCATGAACCGTGATATGCAATCCTGCCGCACGCGCGCGTTGGAAGGGCGCTTTGAATGCCCGAGCTGGATAATTCACCTCGTCGCCTGCCAGGTCAATCCCGCGCACTAGCGGTCCCTTGAATGCAATCGCCAGGTCTACAATCTCTTCCGCAACCCTCAGAGGCTCCTCGCGCCCGATTTGCAGAATCAGGCAGGTGCGAGTTGTCGTCCAGGCCTGACTGCTTTTGACCGTTTCCACAACCCATTCCACCACATCCGCGAGCGGAAAGCCCTGCGCTCGCGAGAGGGCTACCGGATTGAAACGCAATTCCAGGTAACGGATATTGTCTTCGGTGGCGTCAACGATGGCTTCTCTGGTGATGCGCTGTACCGCTTCTCTGGAGGTATAAAATCGGCGTAACAGTTTGAATTTCTCCAGAAAGCGGTGGAAATCAGGATAATCATCCGTGACTTGCACATACGGGCGTAACTGCTCGATGTCATAGCTCGGCAGATCAATCCCGTGCTCCAAGGCAATCTCGGAAAGTGTCTGCAAACGTAACGAGCCTTCAAGATGCCGGTGCAGGTCTATCTTGGGCAGGTTGTGTGCCCAGACACGCAATAATTTCTGCGTTTCTGGACCTCTTTGCAATGTTCTCTTTGCGGTTGTCGGTTGTGTCATTATACCCATGGTGATTGCTCCTGGCACTCCCGCTAAAGCTGTTTAGCGAGCCAACCCCAGTACTTGAATGTTGTGATCCCGTTGACCATGACGCCTAAAGCTATTGGCAGATGTAAGGTCAGCAGACTGAACTGCGGTGTCAGGCAATAGGGTGGTTTGCCCGCCAACGCGGCACTGTTGATAAAGACATAACTGAGTGTGGCAAGTGCGATCAGGGCATTCCCGAGATCGAACCAGCGATAGTAGTGTGGCATTTTGGTTACCGCGCCCATCCGTTGGCTGAGCATGCGCAACAGATACCCTACGTAGATCATACCGGCGAAGAGCGGTGTTGCCAGGTGCGAAGTGAGAATCTGGCCTTCGGTCATGGCTGTGCCCCTCGAAGCATCTGATCGTGTAGGATACTGCTGAGTACAAATATCATAATTCCTGCAATAAATAGAAAACCATTGGCCAGAGGGTCGCCGGTGAAATCCGGTCCGGTCTCGGCAAACGGTATGCGAATCCAGTAAATCAGGGCGCCCAACGCGGTCAGGACGATGGGTATCAGGTACAAATGATAGAAGGTGCGCGAATCCGAGCTGCGCTCGAAGAAGCGCGCAATGCCCATCAGGCACAGCTGCAACACTAAAATACCACACCAACCGATAATTGCCAGGAGCAGGCGCAGGATCATCACGGTTCTCCG
>JAPKMR010000014.1 GCA_026645815.1 Anaerolineae bacterium
TCCTCAATGTTGCGCACTACGGCCTGGGTCAATTGCGCCTGCGTGCTGGCGAGGATGCCGCCGAAGATCAGGAAACCTACTACGGTGATACCCGCATAGGTGAGCACAATCTTTTGCCACGGCGTGCCTTGTCTTTCCGCCAGCAAGCCCTCACGCTCCAGTTCACCCAAACCGATAACGCCAAACAGCACTCCGGTGAAAGCCACAATCATCAAACCGCCAAAGGCACGTTGCTGCTTGACATAGATTTGCGTCAACGAGTTCCAGAAAATGTCGCCGGCATCCGCCAAACGCGCTGGGTTATTGATGAAATCATAAGCCAATGTACTCAGGAGGAAAAGTGCAACCAGGCTCAAGACGACAACGGGGATCACCCATGGAGATGTCCCTGAGGCAGAAGCCACGCGGCGTTTGGCGCGAACATGTGCAGCAGCAAGGGGTTTCGGCGCGCCCTGTTCAATCTGCGGCGCAGCGCTTTCCAGAGCGGGAACCCATTGTAAGCCTAATACCACTAGCAATCCCGCGAGCGCCCAGAATGTGGTACGGGTTGCAGCAATCGCAATCCCGAAATTGATCTCCACGAAATGCCCCAGGATTGCGCTCAGCAACGCCACCAGCAAGATGGTATGGGGATGCAGCGCATAAGCGGAGTCAACTACCGCTCTACCGCGCAGCGTTACACGGAAGGCTGCCCATGTCAGGTAAAGCCCCGTTCCCGCCACAAAGCCTATCGGCAGCGCTACAGCAAAGAGATAAGCTCGCCCCATGTAGATGAAGACACCCCACAAAGCGAGAGCGATTCCGCCCATTAACCCTACCCAAAGCCAGAACTGCCGGCGGTCAGCGAGCAAACCCAGCCAATGCAAGCCCCAGTAAATTGCCGCGCCGAAGACCCACACATAGACAACTAATCCCAACACACCGCTATTCACCAGGGTATCCAGGGTTTCATTGTGCGACCGATCAGGCGAAGCGTTACGTGATTCGATATGCCCTAATTCAACCTTGTAGAAGCTATTATAGGCCACATACATGGACTCTGGGCCATAACCGACGAGGGGGCGCAAGGAATTCCAGATATCCTGCCTTCCATCCGGGTACTGAAGCGGTTCGTGCGGCAACACCAGTTCCTGCACACCTTCCCAGATGAGAGTGCGTACACGCCCCGAGCCACTTTCCCAATCCAGAATGCGCGTCATTCGTCCGATGGTGGCATTATCACGCGCCCAGGTTTGAAAAGGACCAGGCAGATTGATCGCCAGCAATGCCAGCGCCATCAAAATGCCCACGCTCGCCCAACCAATCCACAACCAACGCCAGCCCTTGCGTTCCACGATCATATACAACCAGGCCCCGCCAAAGGCTAAAACGCCCAACCCCGCGCCGATGTAGGTCGCAGCCTTAAAAGGCAGCAACGAGCCTAAACCGGCGAGAATCCCCGCTATAGCAAGAGAGCCGATTGCCAGTCCTAATCCGCTCAAAAGGTCGCGATACCAGGGATGCGTGGCAGGATCATCCGCAACAGCCCGCCGCTGCAATACGATGAACAACAGGTAAGGCAATAATAGCAACGCCACCCCAATACCAAGAAATGGACCGCGGCTCTGTGAATAGACAATGGTCAACAACTGTACCACGAAGATAAAGATATAGCCGGAAGCGCGTAGAATATCCGTCACCCGCGCCCGCTCGGAGCGCAAAATGTCCCGAAAACTTTCCACGATTTGCGCTGCCGTCAAGGGAGCAATCATGATCAAATAGGCTGCCACAAAGATGGCGTTGCCCATGTTAGCCGCCACGCGGCGCTGCACATCTCCAGCCCAGGGCAAAGGGTCCAATCCGTTGCGCTGGATAATTCCGTAGAGCGCCACCGGAAGGCTGTTCAGAATCAGCACGGTGATCAGGCGGCTTAGCTGTGCGCGGGTTCGCAAACTGGTCAACAATGCAAAGAAAATAACCAGATAACTGAAAAATGTGTAGGTGCCCTGAAGTCGTTGATAGGAACCAACAAAGCTGGTAAAACGCACCAGTGAAAAGAACGAGGTGAGAATATAGACCGCCATCGTGACCAACGTCGCAAGCACCAAGGGTGTGCGCCAGGTAAAGGGCAAGGGTTGCTTTTTGTGCAACCAGCCCTCGAGAAAACGCACCATCCAGAAAACCGCCATGGCGGTCGCCAGGGCGCGCAAGGTGGTGAGTTTATCTGGTTCAAAAACGCGTTGCGAGTAGACATTGAAGAAGACTGGGGTGATGGTCACTCCCAGCAACCAACCAGCCTCGAGGAAACGATCACAAAACGCGCTTAGCTTTGATACATGCATCCTAAGACTCCTCTTACCCACAACTGGGGCGGTTAAAAACCACTGTATGGGGCATAATACCCCACACAAGTGAAAACGCAAGAGTAAGATGGGGGTATAGGACAAATTATTGGGAAGTTCAGAGACCAAATTGGTGAGACAATGCGTCTACACACTTTGACGCGCCAACGAGATGCAGAGGTGAGTTTTTGTGATTTTCGGATGGGGCTGAGCCCCATCCGAAAATCACCTGCAGAAAGCAGGCGCATCACGCAATTAACATCAGCAACAGGTCGTTGACGTTGGTACCGGTAGGTCCCGTATGCAGTAGGGCACCCAAAGCCGCCAGCGCCGGATACGCATCGTTGTTAAGCAAAGCTGCGTGCAAATCAATTCCTAGCGCGCGGGCATGGCTCGCCGTCGCACCATCCACCACCGCGCCCGCTGCATCCGTCGGTCCGTCTGTGCCATCCGTAGCCAGGGCCAATAACGCCACATCCGGTAAGCCATCCAAAGCCAATGCCGCAGCTAACGCCAGCTCCTGATTCCGGCCACCGGTACCATTGCCGCGCACCGTAACCGTGGTTTCGCCGCCCCAGAGCAAACATGCCGGTGGCGCCACAGGGTCACCGTTGATTCGCACGCTGCGCATCATTGCCGCCGCCACTCTGGCAACCTCACGGGATTCTCCCTCAACGAAGGTGCTCAGCAACAGCACGCGATATCCCAACTGTTGCGCGGTTTGCGCCGCAGCCAACGCCGCCACACGGTTGGAGCCAATGATCCGGTTGGAAACCCGGGCGAAGCAAGGGTCCCCAGGTTTGGGAGTCTCGTTCACCATGCCGGATACTCCCGCCGCAAGATGTTCCCGCACCGGAGCTGGAATGCGTGAAAGTAAGGCAAGCTGCTCCAACACCTGCCATGCATCCGCATAGGTACTGGAATCCGGAGTAGTGGGACCCGAAGCAATGACGTCCAATGGATCGCCCACGACATCGGAAAGGATGAGCGCAGTCACAGCAGCTGGCGCCGCCAATCGCGCCAACTGCCCCCCAGCGAGGCGTGAAAGATGCTTACGCACCGTATTCAGAGCTTCAATGGGCGCCCCAGAACGCAGTAATAGTGTTGTAACCGCCTGCAAGTCCGATAAGGAAATGTCAGCCACAGGCGCCGGCAACAATGCCGAAGCCCCCCCCGAAAGCAACACCAACACTAAATCATCCTCAGATAGATGCTCCAGCAAACGGAGCACTTCACCGGCAGCGCGCAATCCCTGAAGACCCGGGGTGGGATGCTCTGCCTCGTAAACCTGGAAAGTCTCTGGTAAAGCACAATCGGCGGCATGACCGGTTTTGGTCACCACGATACCAGCTGTTAGCGCTGTCCCCAAACACGCGTGAGCAGCCTCCGCCATGGGAACAGCAGCCTTACCGGCGGCAATAACGCGCACCTGTCGCAGCTCCGTCAAATCCCACGCAGTCTCGCCAACCCATAAGCGGTGCGCGCTTACCCGCAGGTGCTCACGCACTGCCTGAGCCGGATCAACGGCTTGGAGCGCCGCATCGCGAAGCAACATCAAATCCCTGTACAAATTCACCATTTCATCCCCATAGGCTATCACATTAGTACGCCGAAGAGGGGCGAAGTAGGGTGTTTCATGATTTTCGTGGACGGGGCGTAGCTCAATCCACGAAAATCACACCCGCAGAAAGAAGCGCCGAGTACGGCGGCGCAGAGAGTTGATAGCTGATGGAAGTCGTTTACAAGATGGTGGTCTTATCTTCTCCAGTATTCGGCGTATACCCTGGAGTAAGCGGCGCTCCACTTCACTTACGTAACACCGTCAGCGCGTGGGTTGCAGCCTGCTCAGGGGTCGCTGCCTCCGTAGTCAACATATAATCCAGACCTGCCTGTAGTGCACGCCGCACGGTCTGATCCACATTTTTGGGCGGAGGCAGCACAGCGCTATCCAACAGGCGTTCCACAAAAGCCACGTCATCGGGAGAGAGAGTCCACAATGCCAAAGCCTCCCGATTGAGCGGCAGCATCCCTACCGCCCTTGAAAAATCGGCGACCTGCCCCCGCGCATTCAACCAACGCACCAGTTCCAGCGCAGCCATTTCATGTGCCGGTTCATTGCCCACGATAGCCAATGACCAAACCTGTGCCAACGCAAAAGGGTAGCCGTCTCGGGTAGGTGTCCAAGCTGCAAGCCCAACACGCTCGGGCGCACTCCAGTACCACCCCGCCGGCACAGTACTTAACAACGGCTGAGCCGCAAGCGTCCCCTCTTGTTGGAAAATCTCCCAACACGCCTGCGCATCAGCCAGCGTCGCCAGACGTTCACGATCCAGCAATCCAGCCTCCGCCATCACGCCCACAAAGCGATAAAGTTCCTCCAGATGCGGGCGATCAAGCAGCGCGCGACCCTCGGCATCCACCACCTGCCCCCCGGATCCCAGATACGCCCCGACCAAAAAATCGTCCGCAAAACCCGACGCCGGCGCCAAAGGAAATAGCAAAGAATAGCCGCCCGTCAATACGGTGGTCCAGGAAAGTGGCGCCGCGACATCCGGTAAGGAGGTATAGACCGTGTGCGCCATTTGACTCAAGAATGGTATGCCATACGCCCGCCCCTCGATAACAGTCGCTTCGCGAGCAAAAGCATACGCCGTTGTGGCCGATTCTCCCGGCGGCAGCGCCAGGATGAAACCATTTTCGGCTGCCGTGCGCAGATCGGTATGATTTAGTATCACCAAATCCGGCAACACTGCCGGCGCCGCACTGTATGTCGTGCTGAGAAGATCATACAAACCTCCGGCGCCCTCTGCCTTCTTCATCAGTACCTGTACCTGGATATTATAGTGGCTGCGCGAAAAGGCATTGATCTGCGCCAGAAGGGTGGGGTGAACCTCTCCAGGGGTTTCGCCACTCAACACGTCTGGCACCCAAAGGGTCAAGGTCGTCAAATCGCTTGCCGGCAAAGGCGTCGGACGAGGCTGAGTCGTAGGTGTGGGTGAGGGTTGGAGCGGGGTGGCAGGCGTAATCTCTGGGGTAGGGCTTACCGCAGTACAACCAGCGAGCAACAACAACCCAACCACGGTAAGCATGAGACGGATGTTCATAGCATAATGCTCCTCATCTGTTAGCAGTAAATTCCTGCTGCGCGAAAGTGTAAATAGGCCGCTCGCGGAAATCTGAGGTGACGAAGGCGTAATAATCCTGATAGTTGCGCAACGGAGCAGGGGTGCGAAAGACCCACAAGACCACCGCAGGACACCAGGGCCATTCATTCAATGCCCAGGCATAAGCGCCAAGGGTATAGCTCACACGTTGATTAGGCTTGACCGCCCATGTCCAGCGCGGGTGGTCATTCCAGCCCCCCTCGGTCACAAAGATAGGCTTCGCCGCATCTCCATTGCGCACCATAATCTCACGCAGCAATTCCACGCGGCGGAAGTTCAGCAACTCCGGGGAAGGCTCAGCCTCTGGGGGAAAACCCAGACCATAAGCATGGGCTGCCAACCCATCGAAAACGGCAGACCCGCCTGCCTGATACATGCGTTCCAAATAGAGCAAATCGTTGAGTCCCGCCGGGCTATCCTCAGGCTCCAATGTCGGAGCCAAAGCCCCTGCCAACACCTGCACTTGTGGATGCGCTTGATGTACGAGCGGGTAGACCGTTGCCAATAACTTTACATAACCTTCTGGGTCAACCGGACGGAAACCCCATTCATAGCTAAGATTGGGTTCATTCCAAATAATGATAGTGGGCACCGTATCGCCGTAGCGCGCGACAAAGGCAGCGGCATAAGCGGCGAAACTGGCATAGGCAGATTCATCCAGATAAGTAAAGGTAGTTTCCTGAACCTCAGGCGCAGGACGCGCCCAATCCGGAACCATCCCTAAACGCGCAACGACATTAAGCCCCTGATTGGCAGCGTGCGCAATAATCACATCGCTGTGGCTCCAATCATAACGCCCCGCTTCAAATTCGATATAGGCCCATGGAAAATACTCCACAATCCAGGTTGCCCCCATCTCGCGCGCCAGCACCAGAGTGCGCTGCATCTTCCAATGCTCAACTTCATCCATCAGACGGGTATGGACACCTACCTTGGGATTGGTGGTCTGCACCTGTTGCGGTTCACCCAAGACGACCAAAACTCCCGGGGGACGAACAAGACACAGCGTAAGCAAAGTCAGGGCGACCATTTGCAACACGGTCGTCCATGAAGCGCACAAACGCGCCACAAAAAGAATTACAATTTCTTTCGCTTTGAGCAAATAAGTAATCTCACTTAAACAGGCTTGCCAGCGCATACTGGCACACATAGCCCCCCCTCTGAATTATACCGAATCAAGCCGGAAAGCCAATTTCCCCATATTACCTTTTTCCCATTGCAGCCAATACCGGCTAAGATTACAATTAAGATATGGTGATATGCCTTTCAATCCTAGCGGATCCGATTAGTTTTGCTGCGCGTCTCAAATCAGGACTGCAATTGCCGCTTCCTGGACGCCAAGCACAACAATTGATGGCACCAACATCCCGCCGTTATGATCCCGAACCGGGCACGACGCCACGGCAATCAGCCGTATTGCTCCCCCTCTATACGGTGGCGGATACCATCCATATTGTGATGATTAAACGCCGCGAATACCATAACCACCATGCAGGAGAAATCAGTTTTCCTGGCGGCGCCGTTGAGCCGCAAGATTCCGACAACATAGCCACAGCATTGCGTGAAGCGCATGAAGAGCTCGGCATCCCGCCGGAATCGGTTGAAATCTTGGGAATGTTGACGCCGCTCTACATTGAACCCAGTCACAACATGGTGCAGCCTGTTGTGGGATGGCTCAACGCCTTGCCAGATTTCAAACCGCAGCCCACCGAAGTCGCCCAGATCTTCCAAACACCATTGAAGCATTTCATGCGCGGCGAGACCTTGCGCTGGCAAAACCTGCGACACAAGGGGCAGTCCCTAACTTTCCCCTGCTATGTGCTCGATGACGACTATGTCTGGGGAGCCACGGCGATGATTCTGAGCGAGATGCTTTCACTGGTTTGCGATTTAGAGCAGGAAACAATAGAATGATTATGCATCCCGGACCAGCTACGGCAGCAATACGCGATTTTAATGAGTTCTGGGCAGCGCTCCGGCAGCTGCTGCCGCAACTGCCTGTCGTTCCCACTCCAAAGAGCCAAACTCCCCCCCCTCAGGTCAACCCTCTTGAGGAGGCGCTGCAATTATCACTCCAGAACATCATGGACCCAGATCGCATCGCCTGCGATGCAGAAACGCTCCAACTCTACAGACCGCAATACCTTCACACAGAAGTGGGAATGCCAGACTCCAATATCACTGCTCCCGCAGCCATTACCTTTCCCAACAGCGAGCAAGAAATCGCCCAACTGCTGACGTGGGCTGAAGAACGTGAATTACAGATACTGCCGTGGGGTGGGGGCGGCGCCCCCTATCAACACAAACACCCCAACACTATGCCCTACATCGTCGTGGATTTGCGGCATCTGAACCGCATATTGGAGATTTCCCCTCAACACCGGTGGGTGCGGGCACAGGCTGGCGTCACTTGGACCAACCTCGAAGAGTCATTGGCGGAACACAAACTGACCACAGGGCAGTATTCGCCCTGGATGACGGCTACAACCGGAGGCGCCGTTGCCACTCACAGCCTCAGCGCCAAAGCACTGCGTTACGGTGACTTGTCTAGAAATCTCCTGGCAATCAAAGCCCTGTGCCCGGCTGGCCCCATACGCCTTGCATCCCGCCCCGGCGCTGCCGATGAACGCCAGTTGATGCTAGGCGCATTCGGCGCATGGGGCATCATCACCGAAACCACCCTGCGCTTACACTCCGCGCCCCAAGAGCAGCTCAACCTGGTCGCGACGCGCGGCTCTATCACAGATGCACTGACGGCGTTGGAGATTCTGCGTCATGCTGGCATCAGATTTGCCGCTGCCCGCATCATCAACACGCGCGAACATTCACTCTTCAGCAACCCCGCGAGTTCCTCGATACGGCAATTGTTGCGCAACCTGATAGGCAGCACCACAACCGAGTTCCAGCTAATGCTCAATCTCGAAGGAACGCGCGAGGAGGTCAACAGCACCCGGCGCCAGATAGAGGAACTGCTTCGCGAGAAGCTGCTGCAGTTAGCCGGCGGTGACATGCATCTTTGTGACCCGGATTACGCACAAGAGGCGCTGCTACTCCAAAAACTACGGGCACAACGGGTGTTGGCCCACACTCTGACCGCAACCGTACCCTGGCAAAACGCAGCCCCATTCCTGCGTGACTGGGAAGAGGCGCTACACAGCATTCTGTTCACAACTGGGGGACTTCCGGGGAAAACGCTCACGACGTTGTGGGCAACAGAGGATTACGCCATCCTGCGGACACTGCTATTGGGCTTTCAACCGGCGGGAGCTGATCCGGAATCCGGTGATCAAATCCAGGATATTCAGGCAGTCGCACTTGCGATCAAACAGCGCTGGCACGTCGAAGAACCATCCACAGATCTGGTCTGCCATGCGCTTAGCTACGCCGGCGAAGTTCTCGATCCCAACAGCGTTATGCTGCGCTGATCATGGCGTGACTTCGCCCGTCTCACCCACCAGCTCGCCGACCAGATCATACTCCAAAGCCCGGGTAATCTTGACCGTGACCATGCGATCCACCTTGGCCACGCGACGTTCAATCAGCACCAGACCATCAATCTCGGGAGCATCGCGATAGCTGCGCCCTACCGTCAGATTCTCGTCCGTCCCCTCGAGCAATACCGGGAGAACGCGCCCCACCTGCTCCCGATTCCGTTCCAATGAGATACCCTGCTGTAACGTCATCAGCGCATCGAAACGGGCTTCCTTGATTTCCTCTGGGACGTCATCCTCATACCGCGCCGCCAGCGTGCCTTCCTCATGGGAACACGTAAAGACGCCTAAACGGTCAAAACGCTGCTCCTGGACAAAATCCAGCAAGGTCTGAAACTCGGCCTCAGTTTCCCCTGGAAAACCCGCAATGAGTGTCGTTCGCAGGCAAACGTGAGGGAGGCGCGCGCGCAATTCCACCAGAGTGCGCCTTAGCTCCTGCATATCCGAAGGGCGATTCATGCGGCGCAGGACATCAGGGTGAGCGTGTTGCAGCGGCAAATCCACATAAGGCAACACCTGCGGATGATCTGCCATCACCTCGATCAAACGGGGCGTAATTTGCCCGGGGAACATATACAAGATGCGCAGCCAGGATGATTCCGGCAAAACGGCAACCAGACGCTCCAACAACTCCGCCAGGCCATCTGTATAGCCCAAATCACGCCCGTAAGTCGTGCTATCCTGTGCAATCAGGTTGAATTCCAGGGCACGCTTATCACGCAAGCGTTGGGCATCTTTGACGATGGCCTCAATGGGGCGGCTGACCATATCCCCCTTGATCAGCGGGATGGCACAAAATGCGCAACGGCGGCTACAGCCATCGGCAATCTTAAGAAAGGCGCTGCGTCCTGATATGGCATAGCCTGGCGCACCCACAGATTCGGGCAGGGCCATCGCACGGGCCTCCGTGAACACCAACCGTTGCCGGGCAACGCGTTGCCGGCGCGCCTTAATCTGCGCTAACAGTTCCGGCAGCGCAACCCAGGAGCGCGTTCCCAAAACGCCATCGAGTTCAGGAACCCACGCCATCAAGCGCTCCGGATCGCGTTGCGCCCAACACCCTGCCGCAATCAAACGCTGGTCCTCGCGCAAGTTGGCAGCCAAAGATTGCATGGTTTCGAGGGATTCTCTTCGCGCATCAGCGATGAAGCCACAGGTATTGACAATAATGACATCGGCTTGATCCGCATGGTCTACAGGGCGATAACCCGCGCGTTGCAAAAGGAAAGCCATGCCGTTAGCATCAACCGTATTCTTAGGGCAACCGAGGGAAAGGAGATGAAAACGCGGCATCGAACGCGTTCTGGAAGTAGATTTTGCAGACATAACTCAGGGCACCTGAAGCGCGATCTCGCCTTGAGGAGACCAGGCACGGCGCACAACCTGACCGTTGTTGCCCAAGGTCCCCCAATCCACGCCATTGATCGTGAGGGTGAACGCGCCGCCATTCCCAGTCTCGACCTGAACCTGTGTAGCAGCAGAAGCCTCTAGAGGCTGTCCCGGCGCGGCAATGCCCTGAAAAATCACCGCATCATCAGCCACCACCCGCACCCAGACATGCTGGGTAGGATCGAGCTGCAGCGTGACCTTACCGTCAAGAGCAGGGACAAAATCACCGCCGGTCAAGATCTGCTGCGTTGGGACAACGGGAGCAACTGCCGTAGGCTGTCCCGGCGTCGGCGTTGGTGCGGCGACCTGTGGTTCCGTGCCCATGAATTGCAGGTAAACAAACGCGCCAACTGCAATTAGCAGAAACACCCCCATCAGACCCAGCAAAATGGGAATAAGGGTTCGGGGCATAGTTGAAGATGGGCGCGTTTCCTCTTCCTCAGAAGGAGGAGAGGGAAAAACCGAGGGACGGGTTACATCAGGATTGCGTTTTTCCTCGGGGATGGGACGTGCACGGGGCTGCAGGGGACGTCCTTCAACTTCAGCTTCGTAGCGGGCAAGCGCCTCCTCCACCGGTACGCCAAGGAAACGCGCATAGTTGCGCAGAAAACCACGCGCCTGAATCTGCCCCGGCAACGCGGAATAATCTCCCAACTCAAGTGCTTGAAGATAGCGGCGCCGAATCCGCAATTCCTTCTCGATGTCCTCCAGACTGAGTTGGCGTGCCTCACGCGCACGGCGCAACCACAAGCCCAAACCTTCGGTCATTGATCCTCCGCTTCCACAACTACCTGTACTTGCCCGGTCACATTGGCGGGCAATTTGAGTTCAATCAGATGCACACCGGTCTGCCGAATCGGGTGCTCTAGCTCGATCATTCGCCTATCGAACTCCGTGCCCAGCACCTTGCCGATGGCCTCGGCGATATCCTTCGCCGTGATAGAACCATACATGCGTCCAGTCTCACCCGCCTTTACTTTGAAATGGAGCGGCTTATCCTTGAGCCGGGCTGCCATTGCCTCAGCGCGAGCGTGCTGCTGCGCGGCAACCGTTGTCGCATGTTGTTGCTCCCGCGTCACCATCTCGAGCGATTCTTTGGTAGCCGGAATTGCCAGCCCACGCGGAATCAAGTAATTCCGCGCATAACCTTCGGAGACTGATTTCACCTCGTTAGCCCGACCCAATCCCTTGACGTCGCATTTCAACACAACCTGCATGTGATGCCTCCCTCTTCCGAAATGCCCTCAATCCAGCGACCGGAATCTATGTATTTGCCTCAGACCACGTCAAAACTAATGCTACAGACCATCACACACAAAGTAAAAACTGTGAGTGTTTCACGTGAAACAGGCCAACCGCGCGAGCAAGCCCTAACGCACCCCAAACACGCGCATCTGCAGCGCAAATAACATGCGGGTGAATTTCTGCATCGGCGTCGGATTCTCGACCAGCTGAATGCCCGCTTGATAAGCAGCGAAGCCTGCCTCACGTTGCCCATTCTTGAAAAGCGCCACCCCTAAAGCCAAAAGGGTTTCGCCCTGACGCTGGTTATCTTCCAGCTCGGCAAAGGTAGCGATAGCTGTTTGCCAGGCGGGAATGGCTTCATCCCGCTTCCCCATCGAGGCATACACGCTCCCCAAATTTCCGAGAACCTGTGCCTCACGCGATTTATCGCCAAGGCGCACGAAAACCCGGCGCGCCTCTTCCAGAGATGCCACCGCTTCTTCCCAACGACTCTGCTTGCGCCGAATGAGCGCAATGTTATTCAGCATCTCACCAGCCTCGATTTCCCGCCCCTCTTCAGCAAAGTGCTCTAACGCTTCACTGAAACGTTGTGCGGCCTCATCGTAAAGGCCCTCCTGAAACAACCGCAAGCCCTCTTTTTGAAGTTCGTCCGCATTCATAATGCCCCATCCTTAGAAAGTGATTTCCAGCAACGCTTCAGCAATTTGCCGCAATGAACCCGCCGGCATCTGCGCCAGCTTCATCGCCAGTTCCAAATAACTTAGGTTGATGGGGCGCGCCACAAATTCACGCACCGCGTCCGGCAATTCCGCAAAGCGTTCAAAATCAGATTGCAGCGTGTGCCAGCGACCCACATGGCTATCGCGATCGCCAAAAGAATCGAGCGATACGCCCAAAGCCCGCGCCGCCAATTCCAGTTCCGCCAGAGGCATCGGGACCTCGCCGAATTCATAAGCTGCCAGCTGCTCTGCCGGCAATTCCAGCAATGCCGCCAATTCCTCCAAACTGCGTCCCGATTCCAAGCGCGCCTGCTGCAAACGAATGCCGACAATGCGGTGCCGCAATGGTAAGAAATACGCCGGGAGTGGCAGCTGCGCGCGATCATCCGACACTGCCACGCGCTCAGACCGGAGCGTGTGAAGGGGAATCGCCAAAAACCGTCCCAGAAGTTCCATCTCCGGCAAGGAGATCGAGGTCTCAGCGGCCTCATAAGCTGCCAATTGCTCCGGGGTTAAACCTAAAACTTCGGCGCATTCCGCATGTGACATATGAGCACGTTCACGCGCGCTACGGAGCGCCACGCCGATAATTCGGTTACGCAGTTCCACAATTTGCCTGTTAGGCATATTTGCACCCCCAGTAAAAATAGCAACTAAAAGTACAGGTCCGGCGAAATTCTGTGACTGACGTTGCAGAACTTACGCCGCACCATCGCAGATACCGTCAGCAGTTTTTTACACTAGCTTTCATTATAGCATAACCCATTTCATGAGCAATGCGGAGGGGGGGGGGTCCAAAATGGGGGCGGCAATCTCAAACGCCTTTACTGGATGTGCTAGAAAGGTGCTTTATTGCGGCTGGGCAATTTCCGCCGCAGCGGTGGTGGTTGCAACGCAAGAAATCACTCGATGGGGAAACCCCACGACATTATCCACAGCAGAGCAAAAACAATTAGTAAGGGAGCAGCCCAAGCAAGCCCCTAGATATAGGGGGTACCTATATACAGTCACAACAATCCCGTCTTTCACAAGGTGCTTTTCTGTGGATAACTCGCGGTTTTTGGTGGATAACTACGGCTTTCTGGGGAAAAACTGCATCCCGAAATCGTAAGCACTTTGCCGGAAATCCCTACGGATAGCACACCAAAATGCATTTGAGCCAACAGGATGTGCCAAAAGAATTCCGACCGGTTGGATGCTGCCGGATGCGTTTTCCCCAACTTATCCCCAGGCAGGAGAAACGCGCCTCCCCGTATCTATGCCTCGAACAACGTAGCCCCCCCATAAATAGGGTTCTCAGACAGTTATCCCCACAATCCCCCGCTCTACTACGATGACTACATATACTTTTTGAAAGATACTTGAATACATAAGCCATCACCGCCGCCCACCATTACAGGCGGCAGGTAAAACCCTATTATCCTAAAGCATTTTTCCACCACACTTTGTAGGTGCGGCTGAACTATTGCCTCTCACGTGAAATGCATCTCAGATAAAGTCCAACTGGACAAAATTCGAAAATCAAGTATACTCTCACTTCGTAATTGGCTAGATCTATTGAGTTGGAGGAGCAAGTGGCAAACACGCAGGCAGCGAAGAAAGAAATTCGCAGTTCTTATCGTAAATGGTTGCAAAATCGTCATGTCAAAGGACAGATGCGCAGCGCCATTAAGTCGGTACGAAATGCGATTGCTTCGGGCGATGTTGAGCAAGCGCAAGCACTAATGCCGCGAGCAACGCGAGAATTGGACAAGGCCGCTAAGAAGAATGTGATTCACAAGAACAAGGCTTCGCGGCTTAAGTCCCGTTTGATGAAGCAGATCAACGCGCTGCAATAATCTGTAGCGCGGTATTTGGTTTCCCTGGGTTAAAGCGATACCCAGGCGTTGTTTGCGTAGACATACCCGGGCCATAAGGCGGGTTTCCGAATGGGAACCCGCCTTTTCTTTGTTTCAGTCGTTTCTTTTGCCGCTTGTCTTAGGGGCGTAGAGCGAAGATCATCTCGAGGAATTGCCGGCGATCCGCAGCTGGTATAGGATCGCCATCTATCATTGGGCGCGGCCGCCCATATTCCTCAATCCACGTCGGCAGCAGTTCGATGCTGAGAAGACGGTTATTGTAAAAGACCAGACGGTTGACAAATCCTTGTCGTCCCTCGTTCCACATTTGATCGAAGAAGAGATTACCCAACCCGTAGTGGATGAAGGTATCGCCGTAGAATTCCATGGTTTGTGGCTGGTGCGCTTGACTCCCTTGGACATAAACCGGACCCAGGTCGGCAAAGGTGCGGAAATCGCTCACCTGCCCGGCGAAAGGCGTGTAGCTTTCAGTCTCGTATTCCTGCACCGTGAAAATGACGTTGTATCCCTGACTGCGCAGATCGGCGATCGTGATTTCCAGATAAGCTAAATCCTCGGGGTCGAGAGCTTTTCTGTCGGTCTGCCGGCATGAAAAAACACCCGGCAGCTCATTCGTGGCCCAATCATAAGGATTGTCCACGCTGTTACAACCGATAAACGCGATTTTGTTCGGTCCATTCTCGAACAATGCGGGTTGACGCGCATCTGTATAGTTCTCACCCCCGCCGAACCATTTCCAGCCACGGTCGCGGTACATCTGCAACGTGCGTCGCAAAGGCTCGATGCCTCGATCCACCAGGTGATTTCCGGTCAATTCGATAACATCCGCGCCGACAAATTCCAGCGCTTCGATGTATTTATCGTGGGATGCAAGGCTCATAGTGCCACCAGGTTCGGGTGTGTGATTGGACAGATAAGAGAGCTCGTTACTGATGTGGGTGATATCGGCATTGACCAGCCAATCTCGCACGTCCTCGGCGATGTAGGTCACCCCTTTGTTCTCCATCAATCTCGATGTACCGCGGGTCATTGCAGTTACCCCCGTCATCACTACCAGCGTCATCGCCTCTTCGTCGCGGTTGACGAGGGCTTTGGCGGGCAAATCCAACAGCTCAAGCGTTTCACGCCGGGTGGCGCTATCCAGCATCAATGGAATCATAAGCGGGTAGGTTGCTGCGACGGATGTTTTCTCCAACAGCGAGATGTCATCTAGCCGGAGTACCTTCCAACGTGGGTTCAGCTCGTCGAAGGGCATGATCGTCCAGGCGTTGCGCGATTCGGCCTCCGTCAGGAGTGCATCGGGAGCTACCAGGGTATAAACATTTGCCGCGGGCTCTCCGAGCAGCCCGCGTAGCGCATTTGCGGTATCCTCGGTGAGGAGCAGGGGATGCGCCGTCCAAAGCCCTGCCGGTGTGCCCTGCCAGGTGGCTTGTAAATCAGCCAATGTGGTCCCCTCATCCAGAGTGAAAAACGGCGCGGCAAGGGCAAAGGTCCACTGTCCTTGCTGGTAGGCACCAGGGTCAGCCCCGGTTTGCAGTAGCACCTCTGCCACTTCGGCAGCGTCAATCCACCTGAAATATGCGGGGGTATCTTCAACACGAGATTTCAGGATGGCGCAGGCCGAAGCCGGCACACCGGCAGCACAACTTACCGTCACGGGGAATGCCGGGGTAGGTGTAGGCAAAGGTGTTGGTGTAGGTGAGGGTGTCGGTGTGGCGGTGGGAAAGGGCGTGCGCGTGGGCGTGGGGGTCGGTCCCGGCGCGGGCAACGGTGCGCAGGATACCAGCAGTGCCAGCAGTATCAGTAGTCCCCAACGATAGCGGGTGTGTGAAAGCGTTTTCATGTCTGTCACTCCTGAGAAAGACTCTAGCATTTCTTTTTGAGAATAGGACGCTGCTTTCAGGTCCCAGACTTTTCTCGGGAGCATTGTGAATCTTTGTGTTGCTTTGTCAAGTTTGGGTAAAGCAGCGCAACAGGCCCAAGCAAAACCGGGTCGCATTTGCGACCCGGTTTGTGGGCGATAGAGGACTTGAACCTCTGACCTCCGCGATGTCAACGCGGCGCTCTAACCAACTGAGCTAACCGCCCTCAATTGGGATTATAACATGCTTTTTGATTTCAGCAACCTTGGTACGAGGAGGGCACGTTTCAAATTAGAAAGGCACAAAGGTGATTTCCCCGGTGCGGTTCTACAGATTGCCTGCCATCACAACCCGCACGTTGCCTGCCCCGATGAGTTCTTCTATCTGGCGCCGTAGAGCGTGGGTGATACAAGTGTGCTCGTTGGGGAATGAGAGTTCCACCAATTTGGGGCTGATGCCGGCGTCGTTTTGCAGATAGATGACGAAGTGATCTTCGCCTTCTTGCGCCTGTATGACCTGGTAGAGGCGGTGCAACAGATGGTAATCCGTTTCGGAGTTGACGCTCCGGTGCAGCGTCACGCAGAGCGTTGCCGGCAGCGCCGGAGGTTCTTCTGGCGGTTCGGGTATGGCGGAGACGTTTGTTGCAGGTGTCTGGCGCATGATGTCGTTCGCCGGCGGCGCCTGCAAAGCCGGCGCCGCCTGCAAAGCCGGCGCCGCCTGCAAAGCCGGCGGCGCCTGCAAAGCCGGCGCCGCTTCGGTAATTGTGGTCTGGCGTTGCGGTGGTGTTGCGCTTGACTTCTTTGGCGTTGCGACCGGGCGGGCGGTGGTATAGGACCGCGGCGCTTCACGTGCCAGATAAGGGGTTTCTCTCTCCATCTGCCCGAATTCTGTTGGGCGTAGCAGGTCTTGGGGCACTTTGAACCAATCCGCCATCAGTGGATGGTCCTCTCGGTCCTGGCGCGCATCGAGTTTGCCGCTGACCACGAGCACGCGCCCTTCGGTAAGCAATTCACGGCAGCGCTCATAGGTCCGTGGAAAGACGACCACCTCGGCGACGCCTCCCGGACTCTCAAGGGTCACAAAAGCCATCATGTCGCCTTTTTTGGTGGTAATGCGTCGTATTCGCTGGATCATACCCAGGGCCGTGAGCTGCTGTCCAGGCATTTCGGTGCCCATGCGATCAAGCGTGGTATTCGTGAGACTCTGTTCCAGCAACTCACGCTCTTGTTGCGCCAGCGGATGTTCGGAGAGGTAGACGCCAAGCAGCTCTTTCTCCCATTCCAAGATCTGGCGCGTGGAGATCGGAGGATAATGTGAGGGAATTTGAATCGCGTTCGCTAGCCCAAAGCTATCGCCGAAAAGAGAGAACTGGCCCACATCGCGCGCTTCGTGGGTGTGCCCGCTGCTATTCAAGAGAGTATCCAGCACTGCCAGCAATCCCGGACGTGGCCCAAACTCATCCAACGCGCCTGCTTGAATGAGGCATTCCAGCGCACGGCGATTGACCTTGCGCAAGTCAACGCGATTTGCCAGATCGTCCAGCGATTTGAAAGGACCCCCGGCTTTGCGCGCTTCCACAATCAGGCGCATCGCTTCTTCACCGACGTTTTTGATAGCGCTCAGTCCGATACGGATGGCGCGTTCGCCATCCGGCAGGTGTTCAATGATGAATTCTACTTCAGAGTGCGTGAGGCTGGGTCCCAGCACGGTCAACCCTGTGCGGCGTGCATCGGCGATGAGGAAGCCGAGTTTTTCGATATTGTTGCGCTCGGTCGTCATCAATGCCGTCATGAATTCCAGGGGATAATGCGCTTTGAGATAAGCTGTCTGCCCGGTGATGACGGCATAATCGGTGGCGTGGGCGCGGTTGAAGCCGTAGCGGGCGAAGAATTCGATATCCCCCCAAACGGCGTCGGCGATTTCTCCGGGGATACCCTTGGCTTGCGCCCCCTCGCGGAACATCCGCTGATGTTTCTCCATCAAGTCTTTTTTCTTCTTGGCTACAGCTTTGCGAATCTCGTCTGCCTGCCCTGGTTTGTAGCCTGCCATCTCCACGGCAATTTGCATAATCTGTTCCTGGTAGATGAGGACTGAGAAGGTGTCATCGAGGATATTTTCCAGGACGGGATGCCGGTAGGTGATGGCTTCTTCACCGTGCAGCCGTTTGATGTAGGTCGGAATATTCTCCATTGGGCCTGGGCGGTAAAGCGCAATCGCGGCAATAATGTGCTGGAATTGGAATGGGCGCATTTCCTGGAGCGTGCGGCGCATTCCGGCGCCTTCTACCTGGAAGACCCCTGTGGTTTCGCCGCTGGTGAGCAGGTCGTAGGCGGCTTTGACATCGGCATCTTTGGCCGGGTCATCGGGCACCCGTTCGTAGGGAATTGTGTTGAGGTTGAGTCTGCGCCCGTGCTCCTGTTCAATGAGCTCACAGGTCTTGCGCATATGCGTCAATGTGCGTAAACCGAGGAAGTCTACCTTGAGCATGCCCATCGCGTCAACGACATCCATGGGCCATTGGGAGACCCGGTCGAGGGCATAAGCTTCGCCATCGCTCTTGGTAGGACGGTTCAACGGCAGGTAATCTGTGAGGGGGCGGTCCGAGACGATGACGCCCGCCGCGTGCGTGCTGGCGTGACGGGCGACGCCCTCCAATTGCTGCGCGGTATCGAGCAATTGTCGCATGTAGGGCATGGTGTCGTAGAGGTCTTTCAGTTCTGGAATCGTCTCCAGCGCTTCGGCGATACTGACGGGTTTACCGGGTACATTGGGGACCAGGCGCGCGACTCTATCCACATCTCCAATTGGAACGCCCTGTGCGCGCCCCACATCTCGAATGGCAGCTCGCGCACCGAGCGTCCCGAAAGTGATGATGCCGCAGACTTTGTCGGAACCGTAGCGTTCGGCGGCATAGGCGATGAGCTCGTCGCGCCGGTCATCGGGATAGTCGAGGTCAATATCCGGCATGGAGATGCGGTCGGGGTTGAGAAAACGCTCGAAGAAGAGGCGGTTCTTGAAAGGCTCGACATTGGTAACCTCCAGGGTGTAGGCTACCACCGAACCGGCGCCCGAACCGCGCACGTTCCACCAGATATCGCGTTGTTCCGCCGCCCGGCACAGGTCCCAGACGATGAGAAAGTAATCGTCGAAACCCATTTTATGAATGATGCCCAATTCGTATTCCAGGCGCTCGATATACTCTGGGCGGGTGGCGTCTTTGCCGTAACGGAGCACCATGCCACGATCGCACAGATGGCGCAGGTAGCTTGCCGAATCGGGGAATTCTTCAGGAACAGGGAATTGGGGCAGGTGATAGGGCGGGGCGAAGGCAATCTCCACATCGCACTGCTCCGCAATGCGTACCGTATTCTCCAGTGCTTCTGGAACGTGGGCATAGAGTTCCGCCATCTCCTGTGGGGAGTGCATATAGTAGGAGTTATCGCTCATGCGCATCCGGCTTTGTTCGGCAACCAGCTTGCCCGTGCCGATGCACAATAGCACGTCGTGGGCCTCGAATTGATCCTTGCGCGCGTAATGGATATCGTTCGTAGCCACGAGGGGCAGCTCGAGTTCGTGTGCCAGAGCGATCAGTTGTGTGTTAGCGAGTTTTTGTTCGGGGATGTCGTGGGTTTGCAGTTCCAGGTAGAAACGCCCGGGAAAGTGTTCCTGATACCACCGCGCCGCCTGGCGCGCCTGGTCTTCCTGTCCTTCAAGCAACAGGCGTGGAATTTCGCCCTGTAAGCAGGCACTCAGCACGATCAAGCCTTCGCCGTATTGTAGCAGGATCTCTTTATCAATGCGTGGTTTATAATAGAAGCCTTCTAACTGCGCCAGGCTTGCCAAAGCGAGCAGATTCAAGTAGCCTTGTTGGTTCTGCGCCAGCAGAATGAGGTGATAGGCTTTCCCTTCACTGCGATCACGGCTATTGCGGGATTCGGGTGCAATATAGGCTTCCATGCCGATGATGGCTTTGATGCCGGCGGCTTTGCAGGCTTTGTAGAAATCTACCGCCCCATACATCACGCCATGATCCGTAATGGCGAGAGCCTTCATGCCCAGCTCTGCGGCGCGTTCTGCTAGCGCTTTGGGGCTGCTCAATCCATCGAGCAATGAGTACTCTGTATGTGTATGCAGGTGGACGAATTCAGGCATAGTATGGCTCCGCAGGTTTTTCCCCTGGTTGGTTAAGCGTAGTTTAACTGCGTTTCCGCTCTGGGCAAGTACCGTTCATTTCTGCTGCAAGTGCCGCGCAATGAACGGCGAGCGGCGCTGTGCTGCTTTCACGGTATACGTGTGTAGCGATGCCCGCGAGCGTGGTACTCAGTTCCATATCTTCTAGCACAATGACGATGACCGGCAGTCCTCTGGCATAGGCATAACCGGCTTCGATGCCCACACCCACACCCTTTTCGGTGAAATCAATGATCACCAGATCACTGCGGTCAATTTCGGCGAAAGTTCGTTGCATCAGGGTCGGCGCATCGAACGTGACCTGCCCCCAGGCTTCGATATCGCGCACAATACAGCACGTGCTGAAACCGGCGGCGGTGAGTGCGGTAGTGAGTGCTTCGATGCGTGGGCGGTTGTGTTGGTCCTCGTGGTATTTGATAGCGATGTATGCGCGCATGGGCATCCCTTTCTGCCAGCATCGTGTTACTTGCATTATAGCCCGGCTTCGCTCTGCGTCCAGTTCAAATCGAAAAGGGCACTTGTAGCAGGTGGAAGGGCTTCTACATCCCCTGTGAGGCTCGCCGGGTGATTGGTTGCTGTGCAACCTGGGCGAGTGCCTTGCTCCTGCTTCCGTGGCATTGTATGGGGCATAGGCGCTGAATACAGCGT
Organism: Anaerolineae bacterium; assembly: GCA_026645815.1. Classification (GTDB taxonomy): domain Bacteria; phylum Chloroflexota; class Anaerolineae; order B4-G1; family SLSP01; genus JAAZNO01. Next base: position 20,890 of record JAPKMR010000014.1, read on the forward strand.
GCGATTTCGGTCAGCGACCTGCAGCGACATCCCAAAACACAATCTAAGAAGTCGGGTGAGGGGCTTTCGCAATAACCATGAATCATGCATCATGGAGAATAAAAAAGAAGATTCTTGACAAAAAGGGGTATTGGACTATACTGAATTGGCTATCAAAGTTCGATTGTTCAGATTTCATTTGCCGGGGTCAAGTTCCGGACTAAAGTCCGTGATTGAGAACTTCAACAGCGTACTAGCGTGAGCGCCGGAAGCGCTCTGAACAGTTGCAGAACAGCAAGTAGATGGTGGAGGTGCGGATGGCACAGATCTTGGAAATACGGGATTTGCACGTGCGCGTGGAGAGCAAGGAAATCCTTAAAGGCGTGACGTTGACGGTGCGCCCTGGCGAGACACATGCATTGATGGGACCGAATGGTTCCGGCAAGAGTACGCTTTCTTATACGCTGATGGGGCATCCCAAATACGAAGTCGTCGGTGGGGATATTTTGCTCAATGGTGAAAGTATGCTCTCGCTGTCGCCTGATGAACGCGCGCGCCGCGGGTTATTTTTGGCGATGCAGTATCCCGTATCCGTTCCTGGCGTCACCCTCTACACCTTTCTCCGCGCCGCGGCGAGCGCAATGCGCGGTTATGGGGAGGCGGCGCGGCGTAGCGGTGATCAGCGCCTTCACGCACATTTGATCCCGGCGCGTGAGTTCCGCCAGGAAGTCAATGCTGAGATTGCCAAACTCAAAATGGATCAGGCTTTTCTCAGCCGCTACCTCAATGAGGGCTTTTCCGGTGGTGAGAAAAAGCGCGCCGAGATTTTGCAGATGGCGTTGCTCAAGCCTCGCATCGCCGTCCTCGATGAGACCGACTCCGGTTTGGATATTGACGCCTTGCGCATCGTCTCCGAAGGCGTAAATCATTTGCAGGCAGAACTGGGTATGGGGTTGCTGGTCATCACGCACTACCAGCGCCTGTTGAATTACATTCGCCCTGCGCACGTTCACATCTTCTATAATGGGCGGGTGGTGCATTCTGCTGGTCCGGAGCTGGTGGAGAAACTGGAAGCTCAGGGCTACGATTGGGTTCAGGCAGAATTCGGGGTTTGAGCGATGGCAAACGACTACGACGATCTACGACAGATCAAGGATCAGGTTCAAGAGGACTTTGCCACCGAGATTGACTACGTCTATCAAAGCCGGCGTGGTTTGGGTGAGGACATCGTGCGGGATATCTCGGCGTTGAAGGGTGAACCGCAGTGGATGCTGGATTTTCGCCTCAAAGCCCTGGAGACCTTTATGAAAATGCCCATGCCTACCTGGGGCGTGGATTTGGGCTTGCTGGATTTTGAGGAATTCTACTATTTCATGCGTTCCACAGAACGCAAAGCCCGCAACTGGGAAGAGGTTCCCGACGCCATCAAAGACACCTTCGAGCGCCTGGGCATTCCTGAAGCCGAACGTCGTTTTTTGGCCGGTGTAGAAACGCAGATGGATTCGGAATCGGTGTACAGCTCGCTCAAGGAGGAATGGGAGCGGCACGGGATTATTTTCGTGGACATGGATACCGCCGTGCGCGAGTACCCTGACCTTGTGCGGGAGCACATTAGCACTATTGTCCCCATTGGGGATAACAAATTCGCAGCATTGAACAGCGCCTTTTGGTCTGGGGGCAGCTTTGTCTACGTACCTAAGGGCGTGGATGTGGAGATTCCCCTGCAGGCGTATTTCCGCATCAATGCGCAGAACCTGGGGCAATTTGAGCGCACCATTATCATCGCGGATGAGGGCAGCAATGTTCACTACATTGAGGGCTGTACCGCGCCGCAGTATAGCACCTGGGCTTTGCACACCGGAGTCATCGAAATCCTTGTAAAAAAGGGCGCCCACGCGCGCTATACCACCATCCAGAACTGGTCGCGCAATGTCTATAATCTGGTCACCCAACGCGCCGTGGTCGAAGAGGATGGTTCGATGGCATGGGTTGACGGGAATTTGGGTAGCGGCATCACAATGAAGTACCCTGCAGTAGTGCTGCGCGGACCTCGGGCGCGGGGCGAGGTGTTGTCTATCGCCTTTGCCGGTGATGGGCAGCATTACGATGCCGGCGCCAAGGCGATTCATCTGGCGCCGCATACCACATCGCTGATCACGTCTAAGTCCATCAGCAAGGGGCTGGGGCGTTCTGGATTCCGGGGACTGGTACGTGTGGTGCCCGGCGCGGTGGGCGCGCAATCGAAAGTCGCCTGCGATGCGCTGCTATTGGACCGCGAATCGCGCTCCGATACCTATCCCTATATTGATGTCAGCGAGGATGAAGCGCAGATTGAGCACGAGGCGACGGTGAGTAAGATTAGCGAGGACCAGCTCTTCTATCTGATGAGCCGTGGCTTGAGCGAGAAGGAAGCCTCCGCGATGATCGTCAACGGTTTCCTGGAACCTTTTGTCAAAGAATTGCCGATGGAATATGCTGTGGAGCTGAACCGCTTGATTGCGCTACAGATGGAAGGATCGGTGGGCTAAGCATGAATGCGAAGGCGGAGATGCTGACACTGGAAGTGAACGCTGCTGCGGTCGAAGCGTTGAGCGATTATTATGATGAGCCTGCCTGGATGCGCGCGGCGCGACGCGACGCATGGGCGCTCTATGAACGGATGGATTGGCCCCACACAAAAGAAGAAGCCTGGCGCCGTCTGCCGTTGGCGCGTTATCCCCTGGCAAATCGTCAGATTGCGGTTGCCCCTAATCCGTTGCAGGCGCTACGCGCTTTGCCCGCGTGCTGGCTCTCGCCGTTGGCGCCGCAACCCCAGGTTTCGGGCATTGTCGTCCATCAGAATGGGGTGGTCGCTTACCAGGACATCGAGGCACAGGCGGCGCAGCAGGGCATTGTGGTGATGGACCTACACGCGGCGCTGCGCACTCACGGTGATCTCATCCGCCGGTATTGGATGCAGGGCACCATAACGCGCCCGGATTTCAACAAATTCACGGCACTGAACGCGGCGCTTTGGCATGGCGGCACTTTTGTCTACGTGCCGGAAGGTGCACGGGCGTTGCGTCCCCTCCAGGCGATGGTCGGCTACGATGATCAGGGCAGCACCGGTTTGCACCACACACTCATCGTGGTGGAAAAGGGAGCGCGTTTGACGTTGATTCAAGACCGCCGTTCTCTGGAGTTCCTACCTGAGTTGAATTCCGAGATTGTGGAAATCTACGCTGATGAAGGCGCGTGGGTGCGTTATGTCAGTTTGCAACATTGGGGCGAACAGCGTCACTCTGTCAGCGTTCAGAATGCGCGGGTAGCGCGCGATGCACATTTGTTATGGGTCAATGTGGCGCTGGGCGGTCAGATGACGAAGGATTTCCTGCGTACCGATTTGTTGGCTCCCGGCGCACGCGGCGTGATGCAAGGTCTGGCATTTGCTGCCAGGGAACAACTCATTGACCAGAGCACGTATCAGTTGCATCAGGCGCCAGACACCTACAGCGACTTGTTGTTTCGCAATGTGCTGCGCGATCAGGCGAAGACGGTTTTCTACGGCATGATTCGGGTGGAACCGGGGGCACAGGGAACGCAGGGCTATCAGGCGAATAATAACCTGTTGCTCGGCAAGTCTCGCGCGCATGCAATTCCGGGTCTGGAAATTGCGGCGAACGATGTGCGCTGCAGTCATGGTGCTACCGTCTCGCGCCTGGATGAGGAACAGCTTTTCTATCTGCAAGCGCGCGGCATTGCGCGCTACGATGCTGAGCAATTGCTCGTGCAGGGCTTTCTGCGCCCCATCATCGAGCGCGTGCCGTTGGCGTGCATGCGCGATGGTTTGGATGAGGAAATTGCCCAGCGGTTCCGTGGTTCGTCCGCTCAGTCATAGGTAGGGCGCCTTTCCCGCTGAGCAGCGGGTCCAAATTGCCATATAGCGAAATCCAGAGCCTCACTTGCGCGCTTTCACATGTGCGGCGCGTATCCCGCGGTAGGCGCTCGAGGCGTGTGCCTTGCGTTTCCCATCCCACGTATCAATAATGTGCAGCGTATTGCCCTCGACATGTTCTAGATACACAAAATGCCCCCCATCCGCGCGGCGCAGGATGATTTCCCAACCATCTTCCAGAAGGCGTTGCAATTCGCGACCTGAGCGGCTGAGATTGTCTTTCAATTGCCCGTCGAAGGTAGGGAACAGGGGCACGGCGGTCTCCCATGCCATGAAGTTATCATTGGTGTAGCCTGTTCCTGCTGCGACGAGCAATTTGTCCAGCAACGGCGGCGTCATATCCCGTCCGTAAATCTTGCGGAGAATAATCGCAAAGCCGGTCAGAAAGCAGCCATAGCGCCCAATCGTCTCCTGGTTCGAGGGCGGGTCCGGTTCAGTGCCAAAATCGTAAGCTGCCCAGCGCGGGTCTTTTTGCGCCAGCGCGATATCCTCCTCCAACCGGGGTAGTACTTGCACTGCCATCTCCCAGGGGCTGTCAGTCTCGATGGCGCGATAGTCGGCGTCAGGGTAATACTGATCGTACCAGCTTCTCAGGTCATCGCCCCAAGCCTGCGGATTGATCGCGATAATCTCACGCTCTTGCGGTCCCACACCCGCATCATCTGCGGAATGTCCCAGCGTGTAGAGTTGGTCTGCAGCGCCAATAGCGGCGGCAATGCGCCAGTTCAGCAGATCGAGGGGGTCCTCGACTTGTGGCAGCAGGACATAGGTGCGGTGATAAGGCTCGCGCGGCGGTATATTGCTCAGATCAACCCTTTCGGTAAAGGTGGGTTGGGGAGGGCTTCCTTTTCGCAGGCGTGCCGCCCGCACTCCCCGAAAATCTGCGGCGGTTTTGCGCTTGCGTTCGCCATCCCAGGTGTCAATGATGTGCAGGGTATCTCCCTCCACCTTTTCCAGATACACAAAGTGTGCCCCATCTGCCCGCCGCAGGATAATCTCCCAACCCTCTTTGAGCATGTCCTCCAGTTGCCTGGCTGTGCGTTGAACATTGTCCTTGATACTTTGATCGAAAATGGGGAACAGTGGCACGGCCTTCTGCCATACCATGATGTTATCCAGGACGTAGGCGGCGCGCGCTGCCACCAGAATCTTATCGAGGAGCGGTGGGGTTACGTCTCGTTGCAGGTGCTTGCGCAGGATGATGGCCAACCCCGTGAGAAAACAGCCGTAGCGCCCAATCGTTTCTGAATCCAGAGGGGATTCCCCGAAGTTATACTCGACCCAGCGTGGATCGGTCTGCGCCAGGGCAATATCCTCTTCCAATGGCGCCATGAGTCTTACTGCCAGTTCCCATGGGCTGGCGGTTTCGATGGCGGCAAACTCGGCGCCGGGGTAGTGCTCCTCGTACCAGGCTTGCAGGTCAGCATCCCAGGCTTGCGGGTTGATGGCGATGATTTCACGTTCATCAGGACCGACGCCAGCATCATCAGCTGAATGTCCCACGGTGCGCAGGTTCATGAGCGAACCGATAGATGCTGCCATCCGCCATTCGGCGCGTTCAACGGTATCTAAGAGCTGTGGCAACAAAATGTAGGTGCGCCGATAGGGTATTCGCGGGGGTACATAATCCGTTTGGACTGCTGGATTCGTGGCGCCGGTTGCCTTTGCTGCAGGTACACGGTCGCGATGAAGCGCCGCGTAGGCTGTGCCTGCGACGGGTAATTTGGCGCCAGTCGCCTTGCTGCTGTCAATGTGAAAGCGCTCCCAGGAGGAAGTCACCATGCCGATCACATAAGGATCCTTGCTGAGTTCCGTTTCGTACCATGCCAGCTGGCGCGCGCTGTAGTCTCGCAACTCAGAATTCTGTTCTTGCTGCTCTGTTATCGCGCTCGCCGCGCCGACCTCCGGGCTGAGGGCGCATTCGGTGATGAGGAGAGGAATTCGAAGCCCTTTGGGCAGCAGGTATTGCCGGTAAACCTGGCGGTAGTGCAGCGTGCTCCAGCCCACATCTTCTTCCCCCGGTATCATCTGGTATTTGCCCGTCATCCACCAGGTCCAGGGCCAACTGTTTTCCCGCAGTCCCAGAAGCGCTGCCTGGTGCAGTCCGGCTTCAATAGCAGGTAGAAAAGCGCTCCACAGCGGCAAATCGGGTGTTCCTGGCGCAAAGTTGCCGATAACGCATTTAAGCCCCCGCGTTTGCATCAGCGCCATCCGCTCGATTTCGAATTCAGCAAACCAACGCATGCCCTCGAGATCGGTCCATTCCGTCTCGCCAGGGCCTTCCCAATAGCTAATCGCTTTGTGGGCTTGGTAGATGGGATGTTGTGCTGCAATAAATCGCTCGGCAGCCTCGTAGGGCGTGAGCCGTTGACCGCGCAACCGGTGGATGTTCACGTCGGTTTGTGGGGTTTGTCCGATAACCCATGTGCCATCTGGGACCATTTTGGCTGCTTCCCAGTTGCTGGAGAACTTGATGACGTCAGGATGGGCGGCTAGCAACGCGGGCAGGTCTGGTGTGCCGCGTGTGATATGCAGCCCCAGTTTCTTGGGGATAGCAAAGGATTTTGTGACCGGTTTCGTGGGCTGCGTAAGCACGTTCGCTGTGGCAAGCGTCCCTCGTGTTTCTGGCCCTCGTTCGTCGCACGTAGAACAATGTGTCATGGCTTGCTCCTGATCCAAAAAGAGGTAGGGGGCGCTGTCGGAATATCCATTCTCAACGCCCGCAGGTGCTCCTATCTGGATGAAGTGATTTTCAGAATATCGCCATCCTGGTTCACGGTGGCGCGCACAACCCGGGTCAAGCTGCGTCCATCGGGCAAGGGGAGTTCGCCCCTAAAGGTCAAGGTGAAGATTCCCGGACCTGCCTTCCCCGCTGTAGGACGCGCAGAGATTTCCGGTTCGGTGCCCCTAAGCTCCGGAAATTGAGAGTAGACTTTGCGTTTGGTATTTGCAATGTGACGAGAAGCCAGTTCAGCCAACGTGATATGCCCCCTGGTTCTTTGTGGGAATCGCTGCAGGTTCTGGGAAGCTGAAGGTCTCGCCCAGCAGGTCTGCCAAGGTGTGGCGTCGCGTGGTAGCTGGCGCGGCGCGATGGGCTGTCGTTCTGCCGTTTTGTGAATGCAGCCCGGTCGCAATCAACGTAATCTGCACCCGTCCTTTGAGCTGCGGATCAATCATCGCGCCGAAGAAAATCTGTGCATCTTGTTTTGCCGCTTGGGAGATGTAATCCATCGCCTCACTAATCTCGGTGAGCGTGAGGTCTTCGCCGCCGGTGAAATTCACCAGCAACCCTTCGGCTTCTTGCACCATCTCGATATCCATCAACGGGTTCTCGAGGGCGATGCGCGCTGCATCCAACGCCTTTTCCTTACCTTCTGCGTGCCCAATGGACATCAGTGTCCTGCCGGCATTGCCCACAACCGCTTTGACATCGGCAAAGTCAAGATTGATCAAGCCAGCTTGGGTAACGAGTTCGGTCACTCCCTGTACCCCCTGCCGCAGAATCTCATCTGCTACCCGGAAGGCGATACCCAGGGGAATGCGTTTGTTGACGACCTCGAGCAGCCTGTCGTTGGCTACGACGATCAGGGCATCCACTTCTTCCAGCAGGTGTTCGATTCCTTCTTCGGCTGAGGCAAGGCGTCGTGGCCCTTCGAACATAAAGGGTTTCGTGACGATGGCGATGCTCAGCGCATTGGCTTCGTGTGCCAGATGGGCGATGATGGGAGCTGCCCCTGTTCCTGTTCCCCCACCCATACCGGCGGTAATGAAAACCATATCGGTTTCCTGAACCAGCTCGTTCAACACCCGTTCGCTCTCTTGCGCTGCACGCCGTCCGATTTCGGGGTCCCCACCCGCACCAAGTCCATGTGTCAGCCCCGGTCCCAGGCGGATTTTGCAGGGGGCCTCTGATTGCAGTAACGCCTGGGTATCCGTATTGGCTGCAACGAATGAGACGCCGGGAATCCCAATTTGGATCATACGGTCAACGGCGTTACAACCGGCGCCACCCACGCCTATTACCTTGATTCTTGCTTTGTCGAATCCTTCGGTTTTCATCCCGACTCTCTCCCTTCTTGATTGCTGTTGCATAAATTCATTACTCATAGCGTTTGCAGCCGAGGCGTTCGCAACCGAGCGTACGATCAAATGGCTGGATAATCCTCGTTCTGGGAGGGCAGTTCTGCTCGCGCTTCCAATTGCACGGTCACATCCGCCCACCGTTGGGCGTCCCATACCTCCAGGTGATTGCACAATCCCACAATAACGGCTTCTCCCTGAATACCCGCGTATTGCCGCAGGTGTTCCGGCACTGGAATGCGTCCCTCCGCATCGGGTATGCAGCTCAGCGCACCCGAAAACATCAAACGCGCAAAAGCGCGGTCTCCCGATCGCGTCAAGCGCAGCTGCTCTTGTATCTTTGCCGCCAACTGCTGCCATTCTTTGGCGGGATAGATGAGCAGGCAGCGCTCGATGCCTCGTGTAAGGGTGAGCTCACCTTCAAGCCCGGAGCGAATCTTTCCGGGAAGTGTAAGGCTGCCTTGTGTATCTGCCTGACAATAAAATTCGCCGAGGAACATGGCTGACCTGTACCTGTTACTTTGACATGACAGCTTTGAGAATCGCGCCGCGCTCGTCAACGATCACTTTGACCACCTGGTGGTGGGGGCCTTCACCGTTGCCCGGGAATTCTTTCTCGAGCGTGAAAGCCCATTTGGCGTTAGGTCGTCGCGCCCCGCGCCCCTTTATATGGGAGTTTTCCAATCCCTCATTGCTCAAGATAACAGGCGCTGCGTGAATGCGCGCTTGCGCCAGATGGGGCAGGCTGGCCTCGATACGCCCTTTGACTGTCGCCACCAGATCTTCCGGGAGCAGGTTCTTGTGATCCTTTGCCTGCCGTTGATAAACCAGCGGAGGGCAGAGGGCTTTGCTCACCAGTTCGATATTGCCATCCGGCAACCCGGGCAGCGCGGGATCGCCATAGAGCACGAAGCTGAGCAGCGTTTTCTGGTCTTCGCTATCGAGATATCCCTGGCGTTCCTGCATTTCCCGAGCCAGATTGACCTTGGCATATTTCAGGGCTTCACCGATCGTCAGATGGGCTAAAAGCCCTTTCCAGAAGTATTTTCCCAGCAAATCCGCGCCGATCAGGGGCGGGGCAGCGGTGCCGTAGGCTACCTTGGTTGAACCGATGACCGCTCGTGCCTGGCTCGCGAGGAATTTCAATGCCAGTGAGGTCTCGCTGTTCTTTCCCAGGATATTGGCTCCATAGCAGGCTTCGGTGAAAATGACCGACCCCGCATAATCCTCGCTGTTCAAGTCTTCCGGGCGCAATGCGACCGGGAAGAGTTCATAGCCAGCGGGGAAGAGGGTGTCACGCTGCCCGTACCAGTTGGGGCCATCTTCGATGCCGTGCAGGTTGAAGTAGCTGAGGGGAGCGTAGGTTACACGTTTGAACTCCTGATAGGTGAGCGGCGGAGAGATTCGCAGGGGATGGTGTTCCCCAATGGTCTGCAGCACCTGCCGGGAAGCTTTACGCCAGATACTGGCGGAATAGCCCAATCCCGCGCGTGGGTCTTCCTTCTGCCCTTCCATTCGCAAGCTGTGCAATAGTGCGGCAAAAGCGCCTTTATCCGTGGCTGTCTTGCGCCGGTGCGCGGTGACGATTTCCTGAATGAGCTTCAGGAGTATGGTGACAGCCTCGCCCTGTCCGTCGGGCAACCGTCCGACGGCCCTTTCTGGAATGAAGTAATTGGTGTCTTGTGAGGCATACGGGTTGTCGGAAGGCACATCGGCATCCTGATCATTGATGGGATTGGGCAGGCGGTGAAAGGGAATGATGGTATCTCCGCCGACAATGAGCAGATAGCGGATTTCTTGCCGGCGAAGCTTGATCTGGGTGTTCAGCTGTTCAATCAACACCTTGATCTGCCAGGGATTGGTCGGCTCGACGGGTTGCAATCCATACGCTGCCAGGGATGGCGCATCATCCACATAGACCAGAATCGCGTTAAGGTTCACATGCTCGGAAACTGCCAGATGCAGCTGGTTGAGGGCTTCATCTACCAGCTGAAAGCCCTCACCGCCGTATCTTTTTTCCAGCCCCTGCCGGCTGGAAATGGTGAGATAGACATCTCCAGGGCGATTTGTTTTGGGTTGAGAGGGAGATTTGCCATCCACCAGCAAGGTGGTAATCAGCTGCTCCATCTCAAATTGTGCCTCTGCCAGGGCCTTAGCTGTTGCCTCAGAGCTGGTAGGTGCGAATACGGCTGTGGGAAATGGTTTCAGATTTGCCATGATTCTATGCCCTTCGCTCAAGAGTTGTGCTGGCGCTGACAGAAAATGGACACGGCGCTGACCGCCGCCCACTGTTTGTAGATGTCGGCATTATCTGGCTGAAGTTTGATGGCCTCGCGCAGCATTGCCGCGGATTGCACGTATTGCTTCAGCATCTTGTAGAGCATGCCGGCGCTGTAGAAATAATGCGCCACTGAGGGTTCAAGCCGCGCGGCTTCCAGGTAGGCATCGAGTGCGGCGTCGTAATGCTCCTGCAATTCATAGGTTTTGCCCAATTCGTAATAGGCCTCTGCATGTGCCGGCACAAGGTCCAGCCCGCGCAAAAAGTGTACGATGGCTTTGTCGAGGTGCCCGAGCTGGCGGCATAGTGTCCCCACTTGCATTTGATTCTCGATACGGTTGGGCGCCACGACCAAAGCCTGCTCATAGACTTGGAGCGCCTCATCGTAACGTTCCAGCGCTTCGTAGGTTGCGCCTAAAGCTGCGTAGGATTCGATAGTCTTGGGATTCAGCGTGATGGCTTGTTCCAGATGTTCCACGGCTTCTGGATGGCGGGCTGTGGCTTGATAAGCCAGCCCTAGACGGTAATGGGTTTCAGCATTCTCCGGTTCAAGTCCCAACGCTTTCTGGTAAGCTTCCAGGGCGCGTCCCCAATCGGTTCTTTTCTCATAGAGCGTTGCCAGGCTGCGATAAGCCGGGGCATAGTCTCGTTTGAGGGCTAACGCGCGTTCGTATTGCGCCTGCGCCTCTTCCCATTCCTCCAATGCTACCGCCGCCCCCCCCAATTTGAGCAGGTAATCCGGCTCAGTTGGCGCCAGCACTGCGGCGCGCCGGTAAGCATCGCGTGCCTGTTGGGGCTTCGCCTGGCGCTGATAAGCATCCCCGAGTTCCCCCCACCACGTCGCTTTATCGGGCTGGATTTGTAGTGCTTGTTCCAACAAGGGCATGGCTTGCTTATCATTGCCCATCTCTATGTAAGTTACCGCGGCGTTGTGCAGATAGTTTGCGTTGTCTGGTTCCAGCTCGGCGGCACGCAGGTGTTGTTCGATCGCGATATGATTGCGTTGTTGCGTGTTCAGAATGCTCCCCAGCGCATTATGCCATGCGGCGATGCCGCTCTTGAGATCAATCGCCTTGGCCATGACGGCAGAGGCATCCTGAATTTGCCCCATCCGTTGCAGCGTTTGGCTCAGGGTGTAGTGATAGAGCGCCTCTGTGGGGCTGACTTCTGTAGCTTTAGTCAGCGCAGCGGCAGCTTGTTCCTCTTGGTGTAGCGCCTGGTAGGTCAAGGCGAGCTCGTATTGTGTCTCGGGATCATCGGGCAGCAGCACATCGGCAATGCGCAGTTCGCGCAGGCTCTGTGGCCCATCCCCTTTGATACGGAGCGTTCTCCCTAATTGTAGATGTGCGCTGGCGCTGTGCGGCGCCTCCTCTACTGCCCGGCGCAGGTGCTCGATGGCTTTGGCGTGGGCGCCATTCAACGTCAGAACCTCACCCAATACTGTGTGGATGGCGGCGTTGTTTGGGGCTTCTGCCAACATCTGCCGCAGGACAGTGATGGCGCTGCTGTACTCGGTGGCAGTGGGATGGTTGGTAGGAATCCCTGCTTCGCGCAGTGCCAGAGATTGCCGTCCGAATCGAGCGAGTGCGCTTGCCGCACTCATCTGATAACGCGTCTCTCCTGGTTTGAGTGTGGCGGCTTTTGCATAAGCCTTCCAGGATTCCTCGCAGACTGCTCGCCCAGGCGCCTGCCCGGTTCCACTAAACGCCCCTCGAGCTTCGAGCAGGGAGCCTAGCTGCCACTGCGATTCCGCATCTTCCGGATCCTGAGCCAGGATCATGCTAAAGACTTGCGTTGCCTCATCCTCGTGCTGCGTTTTGCGCAGCGCGATACCATAGGCTTGTTGGTAACTCAGGTTTGTGGGCGCCAGTGAACTGGCTTGCCGATAAGCCTCCAATGCGGCTTCGATTTCGGCGCGTTCTTCATGCAATTGCCCTAAAGTGAAGTACGCCTCAGCATCGCGTGGATCGAGCGCGATTGCCTGCTCCAGCGCGGCGCGCGCCTTGTCGGCGTCATGGAGGTGCCGGTAGAGCATACCCAGGTTGTGATGATTGATGGCGGCTTCAGGTTGTAGCGTGAGCGCTGTCTGATACGCCGTCAGGGCTTCCGAAAACTGCTCTTGCCGCGTGTGAACGGCGCCTATCCAGCGATAGGCGTCAACCGCACCGGGATTGCGTTGCACTGCCTTTTGCAGCGCTTCGAGCGCCGCGGGCAATTGCCCAAGTGCATATAGATTTCCCCCGATACCGCAATAATGGGCAGCGTTTTCAGGTTCCAGTTCCGCCGCCTGGCGATATTCGTCGAGCGCTTCCTGGTGGCGCTGTTCTTCCATATAGATGTAAGCCAGCTGTACGTGGCTTTCCGCGGCTTCCGGGGCAAGGCTCACGGCTTTTTGTGCTGCTTCCAGGGCGGGTTCGTAATGTTGCAGGGCGCAGAGTGCCTGTGACAAGTGTTGCCAATAGCGGGTGGTCTCCGGCGTATGTGTCACGGCTTGCTCAAACTCCATGACCGCCATGGAGTTTTGGCCCTGCGCCCGGTAAACCTGTCCCAGGTTGTCATGGATTTCTGCATTCTCAGGCGCCAGCCCCACAGCTACTTTCAACATTTCCAGGGCGCGTTCCAGGTTACCGAGCTGGTGCAAGATAACCCCCATGCGCCGATAGGTCTCCGGTTCGCGCGGCGCCAGTTCTGCCGCCTTTACATATTGACCGAGCGCTTCGGTGAGTGACCCCCGGGCGACCAGCGTATGTCCCATTTCTGCATAGAGCGCGGGATTCTGCGGCTCCAGGTCACGAGAGGCCTGTAGCAGCGCCAGCGCTTCTTCCCATTGCCCCATTTCCCGGTGTAAAGCGCCAATTTGCAAACGGTATTCCATGCACTCTGGCGCCAGGCGAGAAGCCGCCTGGAAGGCTGTTAGCGCGGGCTTGAGATTCCCCAGTCGCTTGTGGCTATTGCCGGCAGCGGCGTGATAGGGCGCGTTCTGGGGCGCGAGGGCTGCCGCGCGCTCAAAGTGCTCCAACGCCGTGCTCCAGAGGCCTTTCTGTTCCAGAGCTTGCCCTAAGCTGTAGTGAGCCTCCGCCCACTCGGGGCGCAGATCAACGGCCCTCTGTAACTCGCTGATGGCTTGATCCACATCTTTTAGCCGCAGACAGATGCGTGCATAATCGAAGCTGACATCTGCGTTTTCAGGGGCATAGGTCGCTGCCTGGCGATAGGCGCCAATCGCCAGATCGTCTTGCCGTAATGCCTCATAGACCTGCCCAAGTTGCCAGTGCGCATCCACACACCGGGCATCCAGTGTCAAAGCCCGCTCGAGGGTGACAATCGCAGCTTGTGGCTGACGGCACTGATATAGAAAGCGCGCCTTATCCAGAAGATAGCGGCATTCCTGCGGGTTGAGCAAAATCGCCCGATCATAAGCGGCAAGCGCTTGCTCCGTTTCCCCGCGCGCAGCGTGAAGTTGTCCCATCCCGTGATGCAGGAGCGCCGCGTTGGGCGTGAGGCGCAGCCCTTTTTCCAGTGTAGTCTCTGCTTCACCGTAGCGCTGTAGTTGCTGATACATTGAAGCCACTTTCCACCGGTAGATGACATTCTCGGATTGTGCCTGGAGAGCTTCCTGATAGTAAGCCAGCGCCTCTTCGTAGCGGTGACTCGCTTCCACCACCTTGCCCAGCTGGAGATAGAGCTCGCAATCTCCGGGGCACAGGCTTAGGGCTTTGCGCGCCGCGTGTTCTGCTTCATCCATCCTTTTGAGTTCGTAGGCGGTAGCCGCGAGCTGTGCGTGGTAGGCGGATTCCTCGGGGTGCAAGGCCACGCTCTTCCGGAAGGCTTCCAGGGCTTTTTCAAAAGCTCTCTGATGCTGATAAGCTTTCCCTAGATGGAAGAACAGGAGCGTGAGCGCTGCCGGGTTTTCGCCAAGATGTGGGCGCGCCTGTTCCAGAAGCGTGAGCGCTACCGGGTGCTGCCCCAACCGTTGGGAGACGATACCGGCATGGAGCGCGTATTCGCCCACCTCTGGTTGTAGCTGCGCGGCCTTGGTGTAGGCTACCAGCGCCTGTGCATCATCCGCCAATGCTTCGTAAACCTGCCCCTGCATATCGTAGGCTGCATCCAGATTCGGTTGCAGTTCGGTGGCTTGCTGGAGGGCTTGCAGCGCTTGCTCATATTCCGCCATCCTGGCGTAGGTTTTGCCAAGTGTGTGATAGTGGGCAGCTTGTGTTGGGTCCAACGCGCAAGCCATCAAAGTCGCTTGGAGCGCTTCTTCGAGCGCGTCTTGTTCCAGGTGGATGCGCCCTATCAAGGCGTGGGTCTGTGGAAAATCGCGCCGGAGTTGCACAGCGTCTTTCAGCACCCGCAGCGCCTCTTTGGAATCGCCCTGTTGGTACAGACAATCTCCCAGACCATAGCAGATTTCGGGCGTTTTTGCGCCTGCCTGAAGGGCGCGGCGATAAGATTTCACTGCCTCCGCATGCTGCTGGCGTATTCGCAGATTCTCCGCCAGGGCGCTGTGCCATTTGGCGCAATCAGGCTCGAGCTCTGTTGCCCGCTGTAAGCACGTGGTGGCGCGTTCCATGCTTCCGGCGCCCTGAAGGACCAGTCCGAGATGGTGCCAGTAAGTGGGGCAGGTCGGGTCGAGCGTAACTGCCTGTTCGAATTCTTGCCGTGCATCACGTCCGTCTGGTGCAGACTTGTGATAGAGCGCGCCCAGGGTATCGTGCCAGGCAGCTTGATGGGGTTGAAGTGCCACTGCGCGTTTCAGGTAAGCCTGCGCTTGCTCGGTCTCCTCACTTTGGAGCAGCAGTACACCCATATCATAACAGAGCTCCCCATCATCGGGCGCCAATTGCAGGGCTTTTTCCAGAATGCGCTGTGCTTCACCGCTCCAACGTTGCTTTTGGTAGGCGTGCGCGAGCTCGCGATACGCCGGGATCATATCAGGAGCGCATTCGAGTGCGGCGTTGAGGGGGGGCAGGGCTTCGCGGGGTTTTCCCAGGCGATTGAGTGTGCTGCCAACCTGGTAGGCATAGAGCGCCGAATCTGAAGCGTGTGCCTGCGCTTGCGAGAAAGCCATCAAGGCCTCAGCTTCTTTGTCCTGCTGTTGCAAGGTCAGCCCAATTTCATAGCTGACACTGGCTTGAAGCCGGTCCACACTCGCCAGCACGTTTTGCAGTTCTGCTAAAGCTTGCTCCGGTTGGTCGAGTTCTCGCTGAATCCGCCCCAGATGGAACTGATGTAGGATGCGATTCATTCCCTCCGCCGATAGGTTGTTGCCGGTGCTGCTTGTGGCTACGGTTGGCGCCGTGCCGGTTTTGGGGTGCGTCTTACTTTCCAATGTGAGCGCTTCTTTCAGGGCAATCGCGGCGGCTTCTGTCTTTCCCAGTCGTTTCAGAGCCAGCCCAAAGCTAAAGGCATTCAGTCGCGATTGTGCCAACTGCACAAATTCCAGAGCTTTCTTGGGGAGCCGTTCTGCCGGTTCATTGTTGACCATGCACTGTGCGACGAGCTGTGCCAGGCCATTCGGGCTGTCTACAGCGGGCTGTGCAAAGCCTTGGGTCCCTGCCGATAGCCAGGTGTGTAGTAGCTCTCTGCGCTCGTCGCTCAATCCATAGAGTTGCACCAAGACTCCCTGCCATGTGGCTTGTGTCTGGTGATCCTGCGCCAGGCTCTCCAACGATAGGCGAGCGCCAAATTTGGATTTCAATGCCAGCGCCGCGAAGAAGTCTTGAATCAGCGGGTGGATGAATGCAACCCCTTGTTCCTTGTTCTGCGGCAGGAGTAGGCCCCTCCTATAGGCATCCGCCAGCGATACTGGCGCCATTTTGGAAACTTCCGCAAGCCGTTTTTGCTCAACTTGCGTGCTCTGAGCCTGTTGTAGGATGAAGGCCAGGTCTGTGATGGCTTGTCCGGCGGTCGCCAGCCATGATGTCCAGGTTGGAATATCGGGCAGGCCTTGCGCTACTCGCAGCGCCTCTGAGATGATAGCGCAGCGGCTCCACCAGGGCGCGGTAGCCTCTTCCTGGTCCGCGCGCCAATGATTGGCGAGCTGTAAGGCTGTCTGGAGGAAGAGGGGCGTATGCACAAGGTCCCATAGTTGCGGGTCTTCACGCAGCTGCCTCTGAATCATTGTCGCAGTCGGGCTGTCTACATCCGGGCTGTTTACAGCCGGGCTGTGAACAGCCTGCGCCGTTGCGTGCGCTTCGATGCAAGCATCTACGTCGCCATCGCGCAACGGTAAGAGCTGCAGGGTCTCCCATTGGGCTAGAAATGCATCTGTTGACATCTCCACTTCGGGCCGGCTGGCAATGATGAACCGCCTATCAGGATGCGCCTGGCGTTCCTGGGTTATCCAATGCCACAGGCGCTCTCGAGCTGGCGCTTGCAGGGTGTTGAGGTTGTCGAGTAGATAGAGCAGCTTCTCGTTCTGGAGCAAGGAGGCGATGTCTTCAGGGACTGCTCCGGGTAGCAGAGCCTTAATCGCGTGCGCAAGAAAGGCAGGGACGGGCGTATCGGCTGTGACCCCACGCAGGTCCAGGAAAACGGGAACGACTATATCACCGGAGTCGCTCATGGTACGGCCCTGTTGCGCGTGATACCATGCCAGATACCGCAGGGTCATGGTTTTGCCGCTGCCCAATTTTCCCAGAAGGAGCGTTTTTGCCGTTGTCTGCAATGCTTCCAGAAGGGTTTTGCTCTCTGAGGTGCTCTCGACCCGCACCTCTAGTGGCATGGTGTTCTGGATTGTGCTGGCAAAAGCAGCCTCTGCCTCCAGGGCTTGCAGGTATTCGCACAGCAATGACGGTGTCAGGGGTCGTGTGCTTTGACCCGTGACACCATGCTCCATTTGCGTTTGTGATCCAGGCATCACACGCCTCACATCAGCGAGAGCAGCCAGTACGCCGCAACGCACAAGCCAATTCCAAACAGCCAGAGGAAGATTCCTACACCAACCGAGGTACGAATAAGTTCATTGATTGCGTTGACCAATCCGGTAAGCGACTCCACCAATGGCGCCAGCGCCACGTTGGTGAGTGCTTTGCTGGTCGCCACAGTAGATTGCGCCGATACTTGTTGTAGCATCTGCCGATAGCGATGCGACAGAATGGTCCACAGACCCGCGATACATGCGCTCAGTCCCAACAAAAACAAACTCACAGAAATCCCTATTTGTAAATTCGCGATTGACATGCTGATACCGTCCTTTCACCGGTGAAGTGGGTTGCCTGGCATAGCTGGGAGACCAACAACTTCTCTTGATATGATTCTTTTTTAATTTTTGATCCTGGTGTATTTATGTGATAATGTTGTGTTAACGTTTTGGTTAAGCGTGGGAGCGTTTTCTAAGAATGTATTAATGTTTCCGTAACACAAAAGTAATGCTTTTGTAATACAATACTAATGCATTGAAAGGGCATTGTCAATAATTATTTTCTCGCTAAGTCGTTGAGATATTATCATGGTGCGAATAACTCATGCCTCGGCAGTTAAAATTGAGGCCCTTGAGCGATGATGAGCTAGTTGCTATCAAAACCCTGGCCGATGCTGAGGTCGAATCCGATATTGTGGCACGTCGAGCTAAAGTGATTGCGGCGATGCACGTTGATCCTCACCTGACCGCTTCTGAGGCTGGATTGCGCGCCGGATTCCGAAGCCCTCAAATGGGACCGATTTGGGTTCGGCGTTTCAACGCTGAGGGCATAGCAGGCCTAGAGGATCGCGAACGCTCTGGTCGCGCGCCTGTTCATAGCCCTGAGGTCAGGCGCGCGCTCATCACCCTGGCGTTGCAGAAGCCAGGGGATTTGGGCTATCCGTATGATTTTTGGCCCCTCAAGGGTTTGCAACGCGCCTTTATGGACCTGGAGGGGGTCTATTTATCGGATTCCACGATTTGGACCTGGTTGGATGAGGAAGGGCTGTGCTGGCGCCAGCAGAGCCTGTGGCCCGAGATGGAGATGTAGTTTTGTATTTTTTATATAGTTCCGTATCGCAACCACTCTCACCCCGGTAACCCCAATCCTGGATTTGCTTCTGTCTTCGTTGAATCCCCACGCATTCTTCATCATACCTTCATAAACGCCGCTTATACTATGCTCAGAATTCAGAACTAAGGAGGTTCGCTATGTTGAAGAAGAGTTTACCGGTGTTGTTGGTCGTTGGTCTGTTGGCGTTGTCTTTCCCATTGATGGTCGCGGCGCAGGGCGGGCAGCCCCCCGCTACCGCGCCTCGTGCGGCGCAGGCGACGATGAGTGGTGCGGCAATGCGCGGCGCACAGCGCGGCGGTTGGCTCACGGGTGGCGTCTCCCTGGTGGACGCAACTGCGCAAGCCACCGGTTTGACGGTCGCTGAAGTCATCGCTGCGTTGCAGGGGGGGCAGACCTATGCCGATATCGCGGCTGAAGCCGGTGTGACCCCACAGGCCATTGTGGATGTGGTGCTCGAGGTCCGTGCTGAAGCGTTGGCACAGGCCGTAAGCACAGGACGCCTCACCCAGGAGCAGGCTGATACAATGCTGGCGACCATGGCTACTGATTTGTTGGCGCAGCTGAATGCGCCCTGGGAAGCCCGGGGTGCGACGAACGGCGCCGCCCTCGCTGGGGCACAACCGCAGGATGGCAGTGGTTATCGCGGCGGGAATGCCGGGACTCGAGGACGGAGCGCTGTGGGCGCGCAAGGTGTCGGGCGGGGCAATACCGGTGATTGTACACTGTTGCAACCCTGAGCGAAGTGCCCGGGAGTACCACAGGAACATCTCTGGTGTGCGGGAAGCCCCGCACACCAGAGATGTTTGGTTGCTAACTTGATCGAGCTGGCAAAAGCCGACAAAAAAGCAACTGGGGCTATAATAATGCCTATCTATACTATCCTTAAGTGTGACACCTATGAGCCAGACTATTCTTGTTGTAGATGATGAAATCCAAATTGTGCGCGTTTTGCGGGGCTACCTGGAGCAGGCGGGTTATCGCGTGGTAGTCGCCTACAATGGTGAGGAAGCGCTCTATATTGCCCGACAGGAGCGCCCCGACCTGGTCATTCTGGACTTGCAGATGCCCAAGATTGACGGGCTGGAGTTCACCCGCCGTATTCGCGCCGAGCAACCCAACCTCGCCATCCTGATGCTCACCGCGCGGGTTGAGGAGATGGACCGCATCGTGGGCCTGGAGTTGGGCGCCGATGACTACGTCACTAAACCTTTCAGCCCGCGTGAGGTGGTCGCGCGCGTGCGTGCCGTATTGCGACGAGGGCAAACACAAGCGGCGCCGGCAGTCTTGCGCGTAGGCGACCTGGTGCTGGACCACGACCGGCGTGAGGTACGGCTGCGCGACGCGCCAATCGAATTAACGCCCACGGAATTTGACCTGCTGGCGGTTTTCATGGCGGCGCCGCAGCGCGTATTCTCTCGTGCGGCGCTGCTTGAGGCGGTGCAGGGTGTGGCTTTCGAAGCCTACGAACGCACCATAGATGCGCATATCAAAAACCTGCGGCGCAAACTCGAGGTTGATCCTGCCGATCCACAATTCATTGTGACGGTACGTGGCGCAGGCTACCGGTTGGAGCTCCCTGAAACATCATGAGCCTCTATCGTAAGGGCGTGCTGGCTTTTGCTCTGGTGATCCTGATCGCCATAGCGACCGTGTTTTTGCTGGTGAGCCGTCAGGCTGAAGGCAAATTCCGGCAGTACACACTGCTCTACAGTGGTCGCACTCAGAACCTCGGAACCGCACTGAGCTCCTATTATGCGACACACAACTCCTGGGATGGGTTGCAAGGCACTTTGCCCACTCTCTCAGCCGGCGCCGGCACGCAACAAGGACAGGGTGGGCGCGGGGCAGGTCGCGGCAGCGGGCAATGGGGAGCGACGGGCAGCACTGAGCTCTGGGACTTCCGTGTGGCTGATGCGGAGGGCAGGGTCGTGGCACATCTCGAGGGTGATGTACAGGGCACAATCAGTCGAACGGAAATGGCGCAGGCGCTCCCCCTTAGTTTGAATGGAGAAACGATAGGCTATTTGCTCCCCGATGCCGCCAGTGCCCACACTCTCGTGCTTGGCGGGCTTGAGCAGCAGTACCTGCAGCAGATTCGCACGACATTATGGACTGGCGCTGCCGTGGCTTTCGTCGCCGCCCTGCTTGTGGGGGGCGTGCTGATGCGCGGCATTGTCGCGCCGGTAAAGCGGTTGACGCATGCTGCTGAAACCATCGCCCAAGGCGATCTGGAAGCGCGCGCTGCCGTCTCTGCCCGCGATGAGATTGGTCAGCTGGGACGTGCTTTCAATGCCATGGCCGAAAACCTGGCGCACTCGCAGGCGGCGCGTCAGGCGCAAACCGCCGATATCGCGCACGAGTTGCGCAATCCCCTGGCGGTGCTGCGTGGAACGCTGGAAGCCATCGCCGATGGCGTTTATATGCCTACACCGGAAAACCTTGATCCGGCGCTGGCACAAGTGCAGACTCTCACCCGTCTCGTCGAAGATTTGCGCGTGTTGGCGCTGGCAGATGCGGGCGAGCTGCGCCTGGAGCGCCAACCGCTGGACCTGGCGGCACTGCTCGCCCGAGAGGTTGATGCCCATCGTGTTCCTATGCAAGAACAAGGGCTGGACCTCACCTGTTCCCTGCCCGCGACACTGCCTGAGGTCTACGCTGACAGCGACCGGTTGGCGCAGGTGCTGAATAATCTCCTTGCCAATGCTGTGCATCACGTCCCGGCAGGTGGAGAGGTACGGGTGAGCGCGCGTGTGGAACAACATGGCGTGCTGGTGCAAATCGCTGATAACGGTCCCGGTGTGCCCGAGGCGGACTTGCCCCGATTGTTCGAGCGTTTCTGGCGTGGCGACCCCTCACGCAGCCGTGATACCGGCGGCTCGGGCCTGGGTTTAGCCATTGCGCGGCGTATCATCGAGGCGCACGAGGGTCGCATATGGGCGGTTGCCACCCCGGGTGGCGGGCTTACTGTGGCTTTCTGGTTGCCTGGATAACGGCTTTAGTTTCCATTACCGGTTACAAATCTCGGACTGAAGTCCGCCTTTGAGAGAGGTTTTCGGCGCCGTGCAGCGCTGAGAACCTCTCTCTTGCTGATCAATCCCCACTAATCTTTCATTATTCCTTCATCAAGCCTTCACACAACCCCGTTATCATTCAAATAGTTGTTAAGGGTTATAGTCTCACAAGATGGAGGAATAAATATGAAAGCGAAATTGAATTACGTTCTGGATGCACTGATTGGCCTGGCATTCTTGATCTCAGCAGGTACCGGAGTTCTATTCCTGTTTTTGGGTTCTGGGGGATACCAGGGCGGCGCAAATACTGCGTATGGCAGCGCATTTCTGGGCTTGAGCCGCTGGGTTTGGAGCGACCTTCACACCTGGGCAAGCCTGATCATGATCAGTGGGGTACTGCTCCATGTGGTTTTGCACTGGAAGTGGATTGTTTGCGTGACCCGGCAGGTCTTTCCCGCGCCGCAGCCTCGTGTTGTACGCGAAGAGAAATGCCCGGCATAGTATAATTGTTCAATAATAAGGAGATAAGGAAATGATGTCGAAAATTACAATTGCATTGGTGGTTGTTTTGGCAGTGGCTTTGGTGGCAGGTATGGGCTATATCATCTTGCGCCCGGAGACCGCTACGGCGCGCGGTGGTGGACAGAGTCATGTGACCCAGGCAAATACAACTGTCGTTGAGCGCGGCGGTGCTTATGGACAGAGACAAGCTGCTGCCGGGACTGAGCACTCTCTCGCCAATACCACCCGTGGCGGTGGCTATGGGCAGGGGCAGAACCTTGCCGGCGCCGAGAGCAGTCAGGTTGCCGCCCGTGGTGGCGGGTACGGGCAGGCCAATGCTGGCGCCGCGACACTCTCACGCAATGCCAACATAGCCGTTGAACACGCCGTGGCCGAAATGGAAACTATTCAGGGTGTTGTTATCTCCAGCGACAGCGAAATCCTTGTGCGCACCGCCGAAGGCGAAGAGGTGCTGGTGGTTCTGGGGCAGGCCTGGTATCGCGAACAAGCCGGTTTCACCGTTGCTGTGGGTGATGAGGTGAGCGTGGTTGGCTTCTACGAGGATGGCGAATTCAAGGCTGTCACCGTTGAGGACCTGACCACCGGCGCCACTATTACCCTGCGCGATGCCTCGGGACGCCCGGCATGGTCGGGGCAGGGCAACCGGCGTAATAGTAATCTGTAGATTCTCCAGGGTTACAAACGGTCACGGGCCACAGCAATCTGCTGTGGCCCATGATTTTTCTCAGGACTTGGGTTTCAAAACACGATGGAGCGTTTCGGTACTCAGGCGATGTCTACGGCTGATGCCCCCGAATCAGCGCTGCCGCCGCGCGTAAATCGTGCGTGTCCAGGCCCTCTCTAAACCAGGCGTAGAGATTCGCCAATTGCTGCCGCGCCGTTTCGAACTCCGCAAGCGAACCTTCGGCTTGTCGCAGGTGGCATAGGCTTAGCAAGGCGCGTAATTCCCAAGCTTTGGCGCTCTGCTCCTGCGCCACCGTAGTTGCGCGCAGGAAACAGGTTTCCGCTTCAAGCGGTTGCCCTAGCATTTGCAGCGCCTCGCCCATCAGACGCAGAACTTCAGCCTCGAAAAGATGGAGGCTAGCTTTAGCAATTTTCTGAGTGAGAGACTGTTCCAGAATTTCGAGTGCATGCCCGCCCTGACCAAGAGCGAGATAAGCCTCCCCTAGAAGCACGTAGCCATAGACGCTCCCTCCCAGTGTGTCAGTAGATTCCCACCAGTTGAGGACTTCCTGAATGCGAGACACGCCAGTAGCATCGTGCTCCTCAACGGCGGATAGCCACCCCTGAGAAAGCCTCGCCCAGATTTGGGAAACGCTCAAGCTGGCGTCATTTCCCAAAGTCTCCAGCTGTTGCAAGAGTGTGCGCATGGCTTGAGGCTCACGACGGAGTTGACGTACCGTCAGTTCCCCAATGCTCAGGGCTAAGCCTAAAGAAATCGTATGATTCATAGCGCGCGCCTCGGCGACAGCCTGTTGGCTGCATGTCAGGGCCTGGTCTGCATACCCAAGCATCCACAGAACCTCGGTCAACCAGAGCCGACTGCGCACGTTGATATTGATTTCCGGTAGCGCAGTGGAAAGGCGGGGGTCGCGTTCACACAGTGCAATGGCGTGTTCCAGGTGTTGGCGAGCGGGCGGCAACTGTCCCATGGCAAAATGCCTTGACCCCAGAGTATACTCCATAAACAGTGTGACTTGAGAATCTTGTATGGATTGCGACAGGTCGCGCAAACGCTCCCCAATCACCATGACCTGGTCGAGCTGCCCCCGCCCTAGTGCGATATCTGCTAACAACAGCAGGCTGCGCGTCAACTGCTCAGTTGCACCTGCACGCCAGTAGAGTTCGTAGGCGCGCTGGAAAGCCTGTGCCCGTTCTGGTGGGCTCCAGCCTTTGGAGAGCAAGGCGATGCCAAGAGCTAATTGCAGGTCTGCTTCCTGTTGCGCTCGTTCTGGCGTCGGCTCTAGCCGGTTGAGCAAAGCCAGCCCATGCATCAGCAGTCGCAGCGCTTCTTCGGAAGCTGCCAGACGGATAGCGCGTTGACCCGCCTCAAGCAAATAGGCAATGGCTTTGTGGTATTCTCCACCCAATTCAAAGTGCCGCGCCAGAGGTAAGCTAATCTCAGCGACATTTGCGCTATACAAGCTTTCCAACGCCCGTGCCACAGCCAGATGCGTCTGCGCGCGTTCCACCGGGTCGAGCTGGCTGTAAAGGTACCTCTGGAACAAAAGGTGCCGGAAGCGATACCGCGCCAGGTTGTGCGTTCCCACAGTGTAGACTCCCAGTGGCACGACCAAATGCTGGCGTCGAGTCAACCCCTCACTAAGCCGGCGACTTATTTCGGCCTCAGATAAGTTATGTACCTGCGCCATTACCTGGACGGTGAATTCCTCGCCCTCGACGCTCGCAAGCGCCAGCATCGCCTGCAATGCCGGTAGCAGTTGCCCCACGCGCTCCGCGATGACGGCTTCTACCCGCGCCGGAAGTGCATTCCACGCAATTTGTTCACCCTCAACCCAATATCCTTGAGCATCACGTACCAGGTCGCCGCGCGCCTTCATCCCCAGGAGTAATTCTGTAGTGAAAAGCGCATGTCCCCCGGTGTGATGGTAAAGGGTCTCTCTAAACTCGGCTCCCAAGTGATTGGGTTCACTATCCACCAACGCTGCAATGAACGCTCGACCTTCGGTCTGTGTCAGATCAATCCGAATATCGCCCAGATAGCGCTGCAATTCATTGACGAGTGTGATCAGTGGATGGCGTTGCTCTACATCTTGCTCGTGCAAATAGGTCAAGGGTGCGTAACCCTGCTTGAAAACATCAGGACGAAACGCTCCCAGGATTAACATTTGCTGTTGGGGGAACCGCCGGCACAGGTGAAACAGCAGGTTGAGCGAGTTTTGATCGGCCCATTGCAGGTCATCCAGGAGGATTACCAGCGGATGCTGCGTTGTTATCACCTGAAATGCCTGGGCGATTTGATCAAGTACGCCGGTAGGCTCGATTTCAGAGGCATTGTCGAGCTGCTGTTGCCCCCTGGAGATAAGGTATTCCAGATGCGGGAGGGCCTGCGCCAGGCCTGGGAAAAGGGTTGTGCGAGCCGTCTTCAGACGCTGCGCTTGCAGGGAGGTTAGTATCGTCGTATTGTCTCCACCGGCGCTCAACTGTCGCAGGATTTCAATGAAAAGCCAATAAGGCTCTCCCAAACCTGTATAGGCGTTACCGCTGCTACTGACCACCAGCAGCTGGGGATGCATCATCAGCGCGCGTCGGGCAAAGGCGGTGAGTAAAGCGGTTTTTCCGCTGCCTGCCTCACCGGTGACAAAAACGACCTGTCCCTGACCCTCTAGCGCTGCTGCCAGGTAAGTATCCAATCGCGCCAGTTCCTGAACTCGTCCCACAAAAGGCGTTGCAGAGATCCGCTGTCGCACCGGTGTGAATTTTGGCTCTGGCAAACTCGTCAGTTTGGGCGCTTCCAGATGCTCATTGCGAATCATTCCCGCAAGCGCTGTAGTCTCAGGGGCGGGAGCAATCCCTAGTTCCTGTGCCAACAGCTCCTGACACACGCCATAATGCGCCAGAGCCTCAGGACGACGTTCAGCCAGCGCCAACACCTGCATCAACTGCCGGTGTGCTTGTTCGCGCAACGGTTCGAGCGCAATTTGCTGCCGCGCATAACCGATAGCCAGATCGAGTTCACCCCGCAACTCGTGATATTGCACCAGATAACCGAGCGCATCCACTGCAAGAAGGTGAAGTTGGGTTCCTTTGGAGAGCAACCATTCCTCAAAAGCCACACTGTTCACTTGCAAGGGGGTGCTCAGGAATCCTCCTCGATAATGCGCTATTGCCTGGGTCAGTATCTGTGCATTGGCTTGACTGAGTTGTTCCGGGCTATAATCAGTACACAGCGCCACGCCTGCCTGAAACACGGCGACATCTAGCGTGATATTGCTCAGCGGGTTGAGCTGCAATGTTTTTCCAGTTGCCAACAGAAAAGGCGGCGTCGCCTCTGGCAATGATGCCGCCTTTTCCCCAAAAGCCCTGCGCAATAGCAGGAGCGCCTGGCTCAAGTTGTGGTGCGCAGCCGCTTCTGGATATTCGGGCCACAATAATCCGGCTAGCATTTCGCGGTGGTGTGGGTGTTCCATTTCCACAGCCAGATATGCCAGCAAAGCGCGTGCCTTATCTGTTCCCAACCGCGTTAAAGCTTTGCCGTCCAGAGTAACTTCAAACTGCCCCAATAACGAAATGGCTAAGTGCGCTATTCTCACTGCTCCTATTTGATAGTTTTTTGATAGTCGTATTGTACAATGGAGGAAATGTCAACACAACAACATGCTCCATATTTAGTTTACGTGCTGCGTCTGTGGTGTGATGGTTCGAGTACTCCCTGGCGTGCTACTTTGGAATGTGCTCGCACCGGAGAGCACTTGGCCTTCACTGATCTGGCAGCGTTGTTTGCGTTCCTCGAAGCCGAAACTCAAGCGTCGTTGCTGTTGTCCGGTGTAGAGTATTTCAAAGATACTGTACAGATAGAGAAAAGTCAAACTGGCGATGCATGAAATTCCCACATTGCTTGCGGATGTAACCAGCGCCAACGACTGCCCAAACGCGCCGGTTGAGTCGTAGGAGGGCAGTATAAAACCTGCTGAAGCAAGAAGGCGCTAATCAATCCTCGTAAACGACTAATGTTGTATATAGAGTCCCTCGCGAGGGGGTAGGCCCTTTCCCCGCACAAATCAAGGAGGCTTGAAGACATTTTGATCTTATTTCGGGTAGTTGTTCTGAGTTATCCCGCCATTTGCTAATTTTCAGGAGGAGTTGTGTTATGAATAAGCGATATCTATCCAGATGGCTAAATCTGCTTTTGTTAGCTGCCCTGTTGTTGGGCACGGGGCTTCCTGCTAAGCCCACCCTGGCGCAAGTGCCGGAACCCCCCGGTCCTGCTGTGGCGCCTTCCGAAGGGGCGTTACGCATGACGTTGCCTGACGTCGTGCCACCTGAAGCGCCTGCGGCGCCAGTGGCGCAGGAGGTGCAAACGCCGCCGGTTGATTCCGCACCGGCAACACCAGAGGGTGGGCAGGCGTTGATGTCTTGCAGTGCCCCCGCCACCATTCCTTTTGGGCGCGATCTGGAACTTACATTGGGACCGCTCAACACCGCTAACAATTTCACGGCTCAGAGTGTCACGTTGACGCCCTCCTGGGCCTCAACCCGCCAATCCACATGGATTACCGGCACCATGACTGCCGTCAATTGTGTGGGGACCAGTCCCGGTCCCGAGCAGGTGTTCTTCTACAAGGATATGAACTATGGCGGTACTTGCAAGATGCTTGAAATCGGTAAGTATCCCTCGAGTAGCAACATCGGCGTCGGCAACGACGAACTTACCTCGGTCAAAGTCGGCGCCAATGTGGATCTTCTGTTGTGTCGGGATAAGGATTATGGCGGTATCTGTGAGACTTTCACCGGCAACGACTCGAACATTGGCATTGGCAATGATATCGGCAACGACACGGTCACATCGGCGAAGGTAACGTTGGCGCCGCACGCCTACGGTATTGCGGCGGTTCCCTTGGGCACCGACGCGATGCAGGTGGTGATGCGCACCGGCAACAACAGGTTGGTGGCGCAGACCTGGAAACCCACAAGCACATGGGGTCCCCTCGTTGACCTGAACCTGGTGGTGGGTGACGCCCCTGCAGCAGTATCCCGTACGCCAGAGACCTACAGTGTGGTGGCGCGCTCTGGTACTGCGCTCAAAGTGATGCATGGCGATGCGAATGGCTTCAGTATGGTTTGGCAGGATGTGCCGGGGGGCTACGACCCCGATATCCAGCAAACGATTCCTGTCACCGATGCCGTGGGGTCGCCGGCTATGGTTACGCTCGGACCTCATCAGCTGACCCTTTTCTACCGCACCAGCGGCGGCGATATCAAGTACAACGAGTGGCAATCAGGCTATGGCTGGCGACAGACCCCCATCTCGCTGGGACGCCCTAGCAGCACCGCGCTCACCGTGGACCCGGTGGCTGTGGTGCGGGATGAGAACCACATGGCGGTGTTTGTGGTGGTGGATAGCCGGGTTTACGTGAAGGAGTGGTCCATCGCCAATGCTTCAGATTGGCACGACACTACCTGGAGGGCGTTGACAAGCACCGGCAGTTTCTCCGCCAAAGCTACGCCGCCGGCGGTTGCGTCGCGGCACCGCACCCATATCGGCGTGGGTGTGTTGAGCTCCACGAGTGAAATCTGGTACCTGGAATGGACTGCATCTGCGACTACCGAAGGGTGGAGCACCCCTACCAAGTTGGATGGCACTCTCAATACGCTCAGCCTGGCTGCAACCAGCACTGAAGAGATGTTCCTCTTTGGCGTCAACAGCTCTGGGAATTATTACACCAAGAAATGGACCCGAGATGGTGCGTGGGGAGGCTGGAGCGCCGGTGAATCTAGTTGGGCGAGCGGCGCACCGGCTCCAGTGGGCGTTGCCCCGCGTGTACGGGAACTGGTAGTGTTCGGACGGAACTCCAGCAACCGCCTACAGGTGAAATCGTATCTGGCGACTAATCCAGCCCCTGTTGTGACTTCGTTAGCGAACTCACTCTATGGCACGCCGCGTAGTCAGGTTGTCGCTACGTTCGACGCACGCACCTACTGGGCCAGCGCCTATCGCAGCGATACCGATGGCAAATGGTATCTGGCAGCCAAGAGCACCGAGACCTGGACCGGCTACACACTCCAGCTGAGCTCCCACCCCAATGCTGACGTTGCCACTAACAAAGTCTCTGTGGCGGCAGCTGACATGAATCGCGACGGCGACGATGAGATTGTGGTGGCAACACTCAAGGCAGACGGCTCTGCCGCTCAGGTGAGCGTCTTCCAACTGGTAGTGAATAGCACTGGCGCGGTGACCGGTATCACCTCCAAAGCTACCACTTCTTTTGCGTTGAGCGGTTCGACGTTGGCGGATATCAATGTAGCCGTGGGCAATCTGTCCAACAGCAGCAGTACGGGTGTGGCGGATGAAATTGCGGTGACTGCTTTCCGCATCGGCTACAGCCAGGTGCGGGTGGGTGTCTATCGTTTCACTGGCAGCAGCCTGAGTCCGCTGGCAAGCCAGACTCTGGATGTCAATGGACCGTATAGAGACCTTGAAATGACCATCGCGCAGATTGATGGCACAGCGACCGAGAAAATCATCTTCGGTGTGCAGGGCGTCACTTTTGCATCGCTCTACCGCTATCGTCTGAGCGGAACTACACTCGTCTCGGATGTGGATGTGGCAACGTTGCCCATGATGGATTTTGGCGCCGGACCTTACACGAGCGCTATGGCTAGCGGGGATGTGGATAGCGACGGTTTGGAAGAAGTGATTTACTCCGGCTCGCACTTAATCATTACCTATCCCAGCGGCAGTGTGGCAACAGTTCCAGCAAGTTATATTCGTTCACTGGCGGTAGGTGACATCAATATGGATGGATTGGCTGAAGTGGTGCTCACATCCTCGGAGACTCGCATTTTTAGGAACTCCAAACTTGGTGACAACCAGTCCTTCATCCAACTGCCAGGCGTGTCTTTGACTGGCGTGCCACTGCTGGCGGATATTGATGGCGACTCTATGGTGGGCAGCTATAAGGGCTGTAGCGAGTTCAAAGAGGTGCAGGTGGTGACCGTGGCGAACTCACAGCCACAATGGTCCACCAGTGCCCGGAACAACGAAGGTGCAGTGTTCAATACCAACACCGAAACAGAAGGCGATGAGTACGCCTGGGAAACTTCGTTTGGTGGTTCGGTCACGGTTGGTTTTGAGCAGGACGTCAGCTTTATCGTTAAACTGGCGAGCATTTCCAGTTCCGTGAGTGTTGAATTGATGGGCAGTGTTGGTGCAGGCAACACGCACGAAGAATCACAAGCCACGTTGAGCGGAGGTTCGTATGATGGCGAGCAAGCCAACGGCGTGGTTTGTTATACCCAAACCGGGTACACCTGCTACGCCTACGATGTCACCGACCCTGACACCGGCGTGACCAGCTCGGCAATGGCTTGCCCCACCCGGTCGTTGGGGGGGCAGGCGGTTCAAGTGTGCGAACCGCTGAGCGACTGGTATCAACTGACCCGTCCTGTAGCCGGTGATTCGTGGGCGCCTGTGGGACACCGCCTTCTCGTTCAGGGGCAAATCACCAATACACTTGACCTGAGCATCGAGGGTAACTACGCGCCCCCGAATCCTGATGCCAATGGTCGCACTCAGCCGCCCGTTGATCCTTACCTGGTTTGGTGGGATGGTTGGGACCTGCGTAAGGATGTGAAGGCTTCGACCGATCCTACCGGCAGCGGGCAGACCTGGGAAATCCAGCGTGAAAGTTCGGTGGGCACTACCGAACACTATGGCTTCGAGACCAGCATTACCCAAAGTTCGGGCGTGGGGGTTGCCGGGTTTACCGTTGAGCGCAGCCTGACGGTGGGGTTCGGCAATGAGTGGAATAGCAGCGTCACCTGGAGCAATGGTTTGGGCTTCAGTGGTGAGGTGTACAACTATCCCACAGGCTGTAGCTTCTGCCAGACGTACACGATTGCGCCTTTTGTCTATCGCGCGCAAGCGGTGACCCTGGGCGGGGCACGCTATCCCTACCTGGAGCAGGATTACTACCTCACCTACGCTCCCTGGCTCACCAATAGCAGGAATGAATTGGGACGAGCGCCTGCGGCTTCTGCTATGGAAGCTGGGCTGACAGGCACGCCCCCGCAAGCTCCCATTGTGACCAGTTCCACACATCCTGACCCGGAAACCTGGTATGCGGGCAATACGGTCGTGTTTGACTGGGCGCAACCCGCTGGCGACCCTGGTGTGGTCACCGGCTATAAATGGGACCTGAACCAGATTGCGGTCTTCACACCCACCGCCGCTGCCCGCATGACCACCACAACCACCTTCAATAATCTCGCTGATGGGGTTTATTACCTGCACCTGCGAGCGGAGGGGAATGGCCCCGATCGTAGCCCGGTGGTGCATCGCCGGGTTCTGGTGGATAACACTGCCCCACAGGTCGAGTTCCTGACGGACCCGCTGTGGGTCAACGGCTACAATGGGTGGTTTGTCTCGCCAGTCGCGGTTAACGTGGTGGCTACCGATACGGTTGGCTCCGGGGTGACCGGTATCGAGACCAGCCTTGATGGCAATACCTGGTTGCCCTATACCGAGTCGGTTCCCTTTGCTACGGATACCCCCGGCGTAACCCTGTGGGCGCGGGCAACCGATACCGTGGGGCATACCTCAGAACCGGTTTCGACCACCATCAGAATAGACCAGGCGGCGCCCTCCACTTACGATGAGGATGGCTATGGCTTGAGCTACGCCAGCATCATCACCGATGAGGTGGGCAACGCGCAACTGGTGCTGGGCGGGCAGCTTGGCGATGCTCTCTCCGGCAACTTGCAGGTGGAGATGAAGGCGGGGAATATCGGGCTTTGGCATACCGTCAACGCGACGGGGAATTTCCCGATGCTCCCGGGTAACGAGTTCTCCACGACGATTTCCACGCTTCAGTGGATTTACACGCCCACCTTCAACGTGCGCGGTGTGTATCCGTTGTGGGGGCGCGGTGTGGATGCCGCCGGCAACTACGAGGATCCCTGGATTCACGGCGTTTTCTGGTGGGAACCGGATGATGCGCCGGAACTGCTCGAAAGCCAGGTCAGCGCCTCACCACGGCAGGCTTATCCTGGCGATGTGGTCGCTTTCACTGTCGGCGCGCGCAACTCCGGTTATCAGGAGGCGCAACTGCTCATCACCAATACGGTGCCTGCCGGGCTGACCGTCGTGCCGGGTTCCATCAGCGATCAAGGGTCTTACAATCCCTCCACGCGCGTGGTTGCCTGGACGCTGGACGCTCTGTGGCCCGGTCAGATGCGCTACCTCACCTTCAATGCCACGGCCGATGCCACCACGGTTCCTATCACGATAGAAAATCAGTCAAACCTCATGGCGTATTGGCCCTGGGAACCCTTGCCTGGTGTGCCGCCTGAACCAGAGCGACACTATTACTCAACCACGACATCGGTGGTGATCCTGCCGGGGCAGGCGCCGGCGGTAGCCAGCACTCCAGCCTCAACCGCGCCGCGTGTGCTGAATGCCTCGGTGGTAGAAGGCGCTCTCGTCAGTTCGCCCCAGGTAACCCTGCTCGTGAATGCCACACAGAGCGCCCGCGCTCTATATGTCAAGGAGTGGGTATGGGATGCTGCTCTTAACGCGTGGAATCTCACTGGCGGAAGTGGTTGGGTGCCTTTCGAGCCCGCCCCGGGACTGGAAGTCTTCCAGGATGCCAGTGGCAAATATGGCCACTATGCATGGACGCTCTCCGAAGGCGATGGCGTCAAGTACCTGGGTGTTTGGGTCGTGGATGCCGAAGGGCAAATCAGCAACCTGAACGAAGGCAACCTGTTCTACACCAATCTTGTATCCGCCAGTGGGCATCTCTTGCCAGCTGGTGAGCGTGTGCAATACCGAATCCCGCTGGATGCCGGCAATCTGACGCTGTTCAACCTGGTCAGCCTGAGTGGCGATGCCGACCTCTACATCTGGAAACCACGCGCTGGATTCATGCCACACTATTACAGCAATGCAGGACCGGCGGCTTCGGGTCTATCGTTAGACACCGTAGGCTTCTGGGCGCCAGAAGATGGCATGTATGTGATGGAAGTGCAGGCGGCGACTGACGCTTATTATCGCTTGATTTCCGCCGGTGCACTGGACACCGCTGGAACACTAGCCGAGACCCAGGTCAATACCGCCTGGGCGAGCCTGACCGAGGGCGACTGGGCTTTACTCCAGCAACAGGATACGTTAATGGCCGATATCACCCAGAATCTGGATTCCTGGAAGAGCATGCACCTAACCCTGGCTGAGAAAGAGCGCCCGGCGCATCCGCTCACTTTGAGCACACCCTACACCCTGGGAGGGGCAACAGAGCCTTCAGAATCGCCGCAATTGCCCTCCGATACCACTACCATTTTCCTGCCCCTGGTGTTAAAATCCTCAGTGGCGCAGTAACAAGTCAGTAGGATAAATTCGTAACAGGTGTACACTTAGGTTGTGGAGTTAAGGATACGTCCTCAACTCCACAACCTTCAACTTCTCGTTTTGGTCGCTGTACATGGGAGACCATATATAGCCCATGTTTTCTAAATTCATTGGATTGTTGGTGAAAACACAGATAAAGGAGACGATGATATGAGTGCAATTGAGTTGTTCCTGGAGAAAATGACCGATCCCGAATTTCAAGCCGCTTTCGTGGGGGCAGAGTCCCTAGAAGCCAAAGCTGCGGTGCTGGCACAAGCTGGGTTGACGCTCTCTGTAGCCGAAGCTGAAGCCGCCCTGGTTGGGCAAGAGCTGAGCGATGAGGATCTGGATCAGGTCGCTGGCGGGGGGGCGGGTATCATCCGTTATCCGCCGCAGTAAACCGAGGGTTTGCATTTGCCCAATAAGCCTCTATTTCGCTCTGCTGCCCTGGAGCAATTGAGCTCTCCAGATGCTCTGGATCAATTGCTCCAGGTTACACGTCCTGCCGGATGGCTGGCGTTGTTAGCTTGTGCCTTGTTGTTGGTGGCGGCGTTCTTATGGGGGGTGTTCGGCAGCCTTCCTATCACGGTTACCGGGCAGGGGGTCTTGCTGGCGCCGGGCGGTGTGCGCGAAGTCGTCTCGCTGAGCGCTGGGCAGCTTCTGTCACTCGATGTTGCTGTAGGCGATGCCATCGCGCCGGGACAGGTGGTGGCGCGCCTTATTGAGCCGGGACAAGCCACCCCCATTGACGTGATCAGCCCCTATGCGGGGCGGGTCCTGGAACTTCAGGCGATACCAGGTGGCGTGGTCGAGCGCGGTGACGCGCTGCTGAACCTCGAAGCCGCGGATGGGGCAAGTCTGGAGGCGGTCGTCTATATTCCTGCTGCTGAGGGAAATAAAATCCAGCCTGGCATGCAGGTGTTGCTCGCGCCTGCCTCGGTCAAGCAGGAGGAGCACGGACGCTTGCTCGGGCAGGTGGTCTCGGTTGGCGACTTTCCTACGAGCCGGCGCGGAATGCTGCGGGTGTTGGGCAGCGAAGAACTGGTAACGGCGCTCACGGGTGATGGCACAACTATCGAGGTGCGGGTAGCATTGCGCCGTGACCCACAGACATCGAACGGTTATGCCTGGACTTCGGTGCAGGGTCCAGCCATCCCGCTGAGCAGCGGCACCCTCTGCACGGCATGGATTGAGACCAGCGTCAAGCGCCCCATCAGTTTGCTTTTCCCCTGAAATGCCAGGAAGACGCAGATGAGCGCTCACCTCGACCGCATCTTCCCCTCGCGCGCCACCCGGCGCGTGCGAACCCCCACGGTGCTCCAGATGGAGGCGGCGGAGTGTGGCGCAGCGGCCCTGGCGATTATCTTAGGTTATCATGGGCGCTATGTGCCACTTGAAGAATTGCGCGTGACCTGTGGCATTTCCCGCGATGGTAGCAAAGCCAGCAATATCGTTAAAGCTGCCCGGCAATACGGCTTACAGGCGCGTGGCTTGCGTCAGGAACCTGCGGCGCTACGCCAGCTTCCTCTGCCATTTATTATCTTCTGGAACTTCAACCATTTTGTGGTGGTAGAGGGCTTCGGCAAGGAGCGGGTCTACCTCAATGACCTTGCCAGCGGCCCACGTGTGGTTTCCGCCGCGGAATTCGACCGGTCTTTTACCGGCGTTGTGCTCACTTTTGAGCCGGGGTCGGCATTTGAAGCCGGTGGGGAGAAGCCCAGCACAATCCGGGGGCTTCAACGGCGCCTGTCCGGTTCGGTGAGCGCGCTGGTTTACGTGGCCTTGACCGGTCTGGCGTTGGTCGCTTCAGGGCTGCTGATCCCCACTTTTAGCCGTATTTTTGTGGATTTCTATCTGGTGCAAGGGCTGCAGCACTGGGTCGCCCCGCTGCTGCTGGGGTTGGCGCTAACCGCATTGCTGCGCGCGGTGCTGACCTGGTTGCAGACGCGCTACTTGCTCCGCCTGGAAACCAAACTGGCGCTGACCACATCGAGCCGTTTTCTATGGCACATTCTGCGCCTGCCGGTTTCCTTTTTCGCCCAACGCTACGGTGGCGAGGTGGGCGCGCGGGTCGCCCTCAATGATCGTGTCGCGCAATTGCTCTCCGGCGAGCTGGCATCCGCCATCGTCAACGCCGTGCTCGTGCTGTTCTATGTGCTGCTCATGTTTCAATACGATGTCGGCTTGACGTTGCTCAGCTTGCTCATTGCCATTCTCAATCTGATAGGACTGCGCACTATCTCCCGTAAGCGCGCCGATGCCCACCAACAACTCCTCAATGAGGGGGGCAAACTGATGGGGGCGGCACTGAGTGGCTTGCAGGCTATCGAGACGCTCAAAGCCACCGGGCGGGAGTCTGATTTCTTCGCACGTTGGGCCGGGCATCACGCCGGATTTGTGAACGTGGAGCAGCGCCTGGGGCGCCTTTCGCAGCTTCTGACGGTCTTACCGCCTTTATTGGGGGCTCTCAACACCCTGGTGATTTTGCTCGTTGGCGGTTTGCGCATCATGAGCGGGCGTCTGAGCATGGGCGAATTGGTGGCCTTCCAAACCCTGGTCGCCAGTTTCATGACCCCCATCAATCAATTAGTGAGCCTGGGCAGCTCGGTGCAGGAGGTGCAGGGCAATCTCAAACGGCTGGACGATGTCCTCAGCCACGCTCCTGATCCGCAGATTGAGACGTTGGGCACCCCGGTGGCGACTGGGAGTAAGCTTTCCGGTCACATGGAACTGCGCAATCTCACCTTTGGTTTTAGCCCTCTCGAAGCTCCACTGATTGAGAATTTCAATCTTACCCTGACCCCCGGCGCGCGGGTAGCGCTGGTGGGCAAAAGTGGCAGCGGCAAATCCACTCTTGCCAAATTGGTTGCCGGAATTTTCCAGCCCTGGAGCGGCGAAATTCTCTTCGATGGGCATCCGCGCTCGGAACTACCACGCGATGTGGTCAACGCGTCTTTGGGGTTGGTAGATCAGGATATCCTCCTTTTCGAAGGGTCTATTCGCGATAACCTGAGCCTGTGGGATCATACCGTGCCAGACCTGGCGATGGTCAAAGCTGCTCGAGATGCTCTGATCCACGGCGAGATTTCGGCCAAGCCCGGCGGCTATGACTATCGCGTGCAAGAGGGAGGGCGGAATCTGAGCGGCGGCGAGCGGCAGAGGCTCGAGCTCGCCCGCGCCCTGGTCAATAATCCCACCATTCTGGTGCTGGATGAGGCCACCAGCGCTTTGGATGCCCGAACCGAACAACTTGTTGATGATCATCTGCGCCGGCGGGGGTGTACTTGCCTGATTGTGGCTCACCGTTTGAGCACAATCCGCGATTGCGATGAGATCATTGTCCTCGACCGAGGACGTGTGGTGCAACGCGGCACTCATGAAACCCTGATCCGGGAGAGAGAGGGGCTTTACGCACAGTTGATTGAAGCCCAGGCGCCCAAAAAGCAAAGCAGCCCGTTGGAGCGGTTGGCCGACCTATGAAACACCATCGCAACCCTTCCCCTGCTTCAACGACAGCGCCGGTTGGGAGTGAGTCCCTAAGCGCCAACGACGAGCTCTTCCTGCTGAAACTGCGCTACAAGTCGGGGCGTCTGATCAATGTGGAAGGGCGCCAGCCCATCTCCCTCACCGATCCGCAGACTGCGTGGGTGGTCTACACAGGGCGCCTGGATGTTTTCGCCGTGCCGCTTGAGCAGGGGAAGGTAGCAGGCGTTCGCCGGCATCTCTTGCGCGCAGAGGCCGGTCAGGTCGTCCTGGGATTAGGCGCTGAAAGTGAGCCTCCCGCTGGCGACGAGTCTCACTCTCCGCCGGTTGCCTTCGTGGCGGTGGGCGGACCCGAGACCCGAATCGTACAGGTGCCGCGCGTGCGTCTCGAAGAACTGGCGCAGGAACCGGAATTCAGTGCGCACGTCATCAGGATGCTCGAGGACTGGGTGCAGGGATTGGCTCAGGCCCTCGCCGTCAATCTCCCTCCAAAGGAGAGCTACCAGGTACAGCCCGGTGACAATACCCTTGAGGCACAGCGTCCGGCGCGCGCCCTGCGGGGCGTCATCTGGGTCGAGCCCCAAGGTGGCGTTTTTAGCTGGTTGGGTGCAGCGGCCCTGCCTGTGCCGGCGACCGGCTTTTCTCCGCTAGCCGGTCCGCTGTGGTTGCGTGCCTCAGAATCCGGGCAATTGCGCGCGGTGGATACCGCTGATTTCTGCACGCACGATCTTGCCTGGAGCGGAGTGGAACATTTCCATGATACAGTGCGGGCGGCAATGGCGCTGCGCCTCGAGCAAATCGCACAAGCCGATGACCAGCGCTTGCAAGAACGGGTGGACCTGAACCGCGAAAAAGTCGCTCAAGCCCTTACCCAGTTGGCCGGTGTGATGGAGCCTGCGACGCCGGTGTCAGCGCCTGGCAGGACTATGGATGCCAGCCGAGAGCTGTTTTCTGCTTGTCAGCTGGTTGGGCGAGCGTTGCGAGTGACGATGCAGCTCCCGCCCCTTAATCTGGATGATGCTGCGGCGGCATATGCCGTGACTGGAACCGCCCTACCTGCTACCGCACCTGCGGGCACGGAGACCCGCACAGCAAACGCGGATCTCCTCGCCGATATTGCGCGTGCATCACGGTTGCGTGTGCGACAGGTCGTCCTGCCACAGCAGTGGCAGCATACCCAGAGTGGTCCTCTACTGGCTTATCGGTCGGATGGAACCCCGGTTGCCCTGTTACCCCGCCGCCCTAGGGGCTTTGCCGTTGCGGGTGGCTACGATTTGCTAGACCCACGGACTGCTGCGCGCCTGCCGGTAACGCCGGAAATTGCAGCAGATCTGGCGCCGGTTGCGCACGTCTTTTACCGCCCCCTGCCAGAACGGGCACTGACAGCGCCGGATCTGTTTCGCCTGGGCTTTCAGACCGCGCGCGCCGAATTGCTGACCGTGGCGCTTTCGGGCGCCGCGATAGGGGTCCTTGGCCTGGTGACTCCGCTGATGATTGGCGTGCTGTTTAATACCATCATTCCGAGCGCGGCGCGGGGGCAATTGGGACAGTTAGGGCTGGTGCTCCTCGCCTGTGTACTGAGCTCTGCCCTGTTTCTCCTGACCCAAAATATCACACTATTGCGTCTGGAGGGCAAGTGGGATAGCGCCGTCTTGCCGGCGCTCTGGGATCGTCTGCTGCGCTTGCCGCCTGCGTTTTTCCGTCGCGGCTCATCCGGCGATCTGGCTGAACGCGCCATGGGCTTAGACGTCATCCGGCGTAGCCTTTCGGGTGCTACGATCTCCGCGCTCCTTGCCACCCCCACCGCTCTCTTCAGCTTGGGGCTGCTTTTCCATTATGACAGTCGAGCCGCGTGGATTTCCATAGGCCTGGCGTTGCTCTTGGGCGCGGCGACGCTGGTGACCTGGCAGATGGGGCTACGCTACGAACGGCAACTGACCGAGCAGCAGGGCCGTATCGCCGGGCTGGTGCTGGAATTTGCCACCGGTATCGCCAAACTGCGTGTGGCGGGCGCCGAAGCGCGTGCCTTTGCGCGTTGGGCGCAGGCTTTCAGCGAGCAACGTACGCTGGCTTTCCGCTCTCGCAACGCGGCTAATGGGCTGGTGGTCTTCAACGCTGCTTATCCGCTGCTGGCTACCTTGGCGATCTTTGCCGTGATTGCCTGGGGTAATCCACAGGGCGCGCGCCTCTCTGCCGGCGATTTCGTGGCTTTCAATGCGGCATTTGGGCAGTTCCTGTTCACCGGCTTGACTTTGAGCGCGGCGTTGCTCGCAACGTTGCATGTGATTCCGCTCTACGAGCGCGCCCGCCCCATTCTGCAGGAACTGCCTGAAGTGGCATCCCTGCAGGCAGACCCGGGCGAGCTCCGCGGCGAGATTGAGGTCAGCCATGTGGTCTTCCGCTATCGAGCTGAAGAACCGCCGGTGTTGAAGGATATCTCTCTACAGGTGCAACCCGGCGAATTTGTCGCCCTGGTAGGACCTTCCGGTTGCGGTAAATCCACCCTGATGCGTCTGCTGCTAGGCTTCGAGCATCCCTCTTCTGGCGCGCTCTACTATGATGGGCAAGACCTTCTGGGGTTGGATGTGGAGCGGGTGCGGCGCCAGATTGGCGTGGTTCTGCAAAGCAGTCAATTGCTCACCGGCAATATCCTCTCCAATATCATCGGTTCGCTGCCCCTCAGCATTGAAGACGCCTGGGAGGCGGCGCGCCTGGTAGGGCTTGATGAGGATATCGCCGAGATGCCCATGGGAATGCACACGCTGGTGGGTAATAGCAGCAGCACGCTATCTGGGGGGCAACGGCAGCGATTGTTGATTGCGCGTGCCATTGTCAGTAAACCGCGCATTTTGTTCTTCGACGAAGCGACCAGCGCTCTGGATAACCGCTCTCAGGCGTTGGTCAGCGCGAGCCTGGAGCGCTTGCAAGCCACGCGCATCGTGGTAGCCCATCGCCTGAGCACGATCATCAACGCCGACCGTATCTTTGTGATGGATGAGGGGCGGATAGTTCAGAGTGGGACCTATACCGAATTAATCCGGCAGCGGGGTCTGTTTGAGGAGCTGGTTCGGCGACAGATGTTATAAGAAGGAACGCTCTCGACCACAAAACACGGGTGCCGCGCGAGCCAAGCCCCACCAAAATCAAGATCAAGGAGACCGTTATGGATGTTACCGCACTTCGTCAATTGTTTCCGGTCACAGAGAACTGCGTTTTCTTGAACAACGCAGCTGAATCACCGCTGAATCTCCGAGTACGCCAAAGGCTTGATGAGTACCTGCTTTTAGCCAGCAACGCCCCACACCAAAAGCCCTCGGTGCGGACCGCAGTACGCACCGAGCTTGCCGGGCTAGTGGGCAGTATGCCCGACGAGATTGCACTCGTGACCAGCACGGGGGTCGGCGTCGGGATTGTGGCAGCAGGCTATCCCTGGCGCCCTGGAGACAATATCGTTCTCCCCGCTGATGAGCATTGGAACAATACCTTTCCATGGTTGGCACTACAGGAGCGTGGTGTAGAGGTGCGTTTGGTTCCTGTGGATAGGGAACAACGGGTCAGCCCGGAAGCCATCGCCGCACAAGTGGACCAACGCACGCGCATTCTTGCGACAGCTGCGGTGCGTTTCAATACCGGTTTTCGCGCCGATCTGAAAGCGTTGAGCGCCATCGCGCACGCGCAGGGGGCTTTGTTGATGGTGGATGGCATTCAGGGCTTGGGTGTCTTCCCCATCCATGTACAAGAAGATGGCATTGATATCCTGGCAAGCGCCGGCTTCAAATGGCTTCTAGGACTTCCGGGAACCGGCTTCTTATATGTCAACGCAAAAGCGCAGGAAAAGATCAAGCCTGTATTGCCGGGGATGTTCGCAGCCGAAGATGACACCCGTGAACTTCATTACTTTCCCGATGCGCGGCGCTATGAAACCGGCACGATTGCCTACGCGTTCTTCCATGCGTGGATCGCAGGTCTGAAATTGCTCCAAGAGGTCGGGATTCCCCAGATCCACGCGCGGGTGCTGGCGCTTACCGACAGAATCATCGCCGGTTTGCGCGCCAAACGGATCAGCATTGCCTCGCCAGTCGAGAAAGCCAGTGAACGGTCGGCAATTATATCGTTCACGTTGGAGACCAGGGAAGCCAATCAGGAGCTTTATAGAAAGCTCACTGCCAATGGTGTCATTGTAGCTCCACGCGATGGGCGACTCCGCGTCAGCCCAAATTTCTTCAATACCGAAGCAGAAATTGACCGGTTCTTGGATCTACTTTAGCACTCGGGAAAGTCCCCATAATATGAGGAGGACAGCCTTACGTGAAGGCTGTCCTCCTAAGACAGAACATGGCTAGGGTAAGCCAGAAATCTGACAGGGCTGGCTAGTTAGCGCCCTTTCTTGATGAGGCGATACACAAAGATCACGACAATTGCGCCGATCAATGCGACGATGAGGCTCGTGAGATTGAAACCACTCACCAGATCAACGCCCAAGAGCAAGCTGGTGATCCAGCCACCTACCACGCTGCCAACCACACCCAGAATCAGGTCAACGACCCACCCGGTCTTGGCTTTCATTAAATAGGAAGCTACTCCACCCGCGATTAAACCCACCACAATTGTTGCAAGCAAACCCATGATTTTTCCTCCTAGGAAGTTGGTGATTGATTCGAAACTGGTTGAGATGAGAGATATGCAACTGCCTGCTATTGATCTTAGCCAGAGCTGGCTGAGACTGCACAGCTCACAGCGGCAGGCAGACCACGTCTACAGGCTCTCGACCAGTCTTCTCAACAGGTGTACTGCTTTCTTGACCCGCAAGGCATCCTTGGGGTTACCGCCGGCAACAAAGTTGCCCAGGATACCGCCGCCCATGAGTGTGTCCAAAGTGTATTCCACCTTGCACTCATCGGCGTTCAACCCAAAGAAGCCACCGCTCGGTCGCAGTTCGAAGACATGCATGTCCTTGTCATCATCCACCTGGGTCATGATTTCCAGGCGTTTGAGGGGCAGCATCTTCACGATGGCGCTGCGCCCGACTTTGCCCTCGGTCGTCCACTCAAAAACGGCGCCCTCGCTAACCGGGGGAGCCATTGTGATAGCATCAACACCGGGGAACCATTGGGGCCACTTGGCGGGGTCAGTCATCACCTGCCACACTTTCTCGACGGTAGCATCAATCTCGATTTCACGCTCGAATTTCGGCATCTTTCCTTTCACCTCCTGAAATGGATATCGTCTCGGAGTAGCATAACGCTGCTGCCGGACTTGAAACGCAACTTTTGAAATGGAGCCGGTCAAAAACTTGCGATAGGAAGTCAGCGTGAACTTGACGGGCAAGTGTCGCTGTATCCCTAACGCAATTGCTAACATTGTAGTCTTGTTCAGGATAAATGTCAAATTTCGAAATCTCAGCAATATAACTGGTTCTGATACCAAAAAAGCAGACTCTTCCGGCCCTGCCTCCAGTTGTGGGGGTATAGGGGAAATTATTGGAGCAGCCCACCCGCACAGTGCGTCTTGCAGGGTACGCAGAAGCCCTCTCACCTTTGGGGTAAAAGCGAGATTACTATTATACAAATGCTTTTCCTTTGATTGATTTTTGGCGCCGGGGCTTTGCCCCGGCGCCAAAAATCAATCTTCTCCTGCGCCCTGTAGGGGCGCCTGAGATTTCC
Source organism: Anaerolineae bacterium (assembly GCA_026645815.1). GTDB lineage: Bacteria > Chloroflexota > Anaerolineae > B4-G1 > SLSP01 > JAAZNO01. The sequence continues at coordinate 62,884 of JAPKMR010000014.1, forward strand.
ACCCCCGTTTTGAAACGCACCTGTTGTGGTCTTCCATTGGCTTGCATTCGAAGTTTGGAGTACAATTCTGAGCAGAGCAGCGCCCTGGTATCACGCACTCGCCACAAGGGCTGCGGGGGCTAAAATCAGGAGGGATACATTCAATGGATTCACATATCGAAGCAAACCAACGTGCGTGGGCGATGATCGCACACGAACATTATCTGGCTTTCAAGCAAATTCTCTCTCAGCAACCATCAACACTGAATGCCACCCAGATAGACGAACTGGGGGATATCTCGGGAAAGACGTTGATCCACCTGCAGTGTAATACCGGTGCGGATACTGTATCGCTGGCGCGCATGGGCGCCAGGGTCACGGGCGTGGATCTGGTCCCGGAGAACGTTGCCTATGCTCGCCAGCTTGCGGCTGATTTCGGCATTCAGGATGCACGATTCATCGCGTCGAATGTGCTGGAAATTATGGAGCATCACGACGAGAAATACGATATTGTATTCACCACCGAGGGCGTGTTATGCTGGTTGCCGGATCTGTATCTCTGGGCGCGCAACATCCGGCAGCTTTTGAAAGATGATGGATTCCTGTACGTCATGGATGGACACCCATTTTTCATGCTATGGGATGAAGAATGCTTGCCCGAACTGCGCTTGAAGTATCCCTACTTCTCCAAAAACGCCGATCAGGATGGGTGGATAGGGGGCTACGCGAGCGAAGGCAAACCCGCGGTCAACTATGGTTGGATGTATACGGTGGGTGAAATCGTCACGGCGTTGAGCGACGCAGGACTGCACATTGAGTGGTTCCATGAATTCGACTGGGCTTACTTCAGGCTTTCGGCTGAAGGGCAGCTGCGCAATGAAAGCGGCGGGTGGCTCTACCCGGAGTATGCAGGGAAGTTGCCCTTCACCTTTTCGTTGAAAGCCACTATTCGATAATGCGATTGTAATAAGCCGCCAGGGCTGTCTGGCACACCATTATTGACTATCGAGGGCGAAAATGGAGAAATACTACGACGCGTCATACGACGTTATCGTGATTGGAGCGGGTCTTTCAGGGCTTACAGCAGCCGGGTTGCTCGCCAAACGCGGGCTTTCGGTGCTGGTCCTTGAGCGCAATATTCAGCCGGGTGGTTCCTGTGGAGCTTTCAGGCGCAATGGCTTTACCTTTGACCTCGGCGCGGCGATGCTCTTTGGTTTTGGCGAGCGCGGCTACAACCCGCACCGCTTTGTGATGAACGAGTTGGAGGAAGCGCTTGACGTCTATTGCCACGAAGCCATGTACCGCCTCCATTACGGTGACCACCCGGTCATCTTTTGGCCCGAGAAAGAGCGCTTTTTTGCCGAGATGCGCCGGCTCTTCCCGGATTCTATCGGCGAGCTGGAACAGCTCTACCAACGGCTGGAAAAACTCCACGAAACGATTGTCACGGCCAATTCGGCCTTCCTTTCACCGACGGAAACACCGCAGAAGGAGCTCCTGACGGGCTTGCTCAAGCATCCCATAAATCAGTTACGGCTTCTGCGTCTGCTCAGGAAAAGCGCCCGCGATCTCATGCGTCGCTGGGTCAAGGACCCGGCGATCTACCGCTTCTTCAACAAGCTCACCTCCACTTACACCTATACGACCATAGATGAGACGCCTGCGCTCCTGGTTGCGACGATGTTTGTCGAGAATCACGTGGGGGGCACGTATTACCCGGCAGGCTCACCGATGATGCTCGTTGCCAAACTTGAGAAGGCAATCGAGAAATTCGGTGGCGACCTGCGCTACGGTGAGACCGTGGCCAGAATCTTGGCGGCGGATGGTAGGGTCGCTGGCGTCGAAATGGAGTCGGGAGAACGCATTGGTGCCCGCGAGGTTATCTTTTCCGGCACTGTGTGGAATCTCTACGGCAAGCTCTTGCCGCGTGAATTGCTGCCGGCGGGTTTGCTCGATAAGGTCGAGGACCTGGCGCCCACTTTCCCGAGCTCGGTTCTGGTCGGCATCGTGGATGCTTCAGCCGTGCCGTCGGATGCGCACCCTGTCGAGATGCTGATCGGTAATCCCAACGCTATTGACGAGAATGATATCACTCTCTATTTCTCCTCCCTCGAGGACCCGAGCCTCGCTGAGCCGGGGACGCATGTCTTTATGCTCATCGGTCCTTCTTCGACACCCTGGCCCTCACCTTGGAGCGAAGCCTACCAAAGCCAGGCGTACCAGGAATTGAAGGTTACTGAGACGGAACGTATGCTGGCTTTGGTAGAACGGCGTTTCCCCGGTTTCCGGGCGGGCTTGCGCTACAGCGAGCTCGGGACTCCCACAACCGTCGAGCGTTACTTGCTCAAGAATGGGGGCGCCGTTGCTGGTCCCAAACAGTGCATGGGGCAGGAACTCATGCAGCGCCAGGCTGCGGTCACTTTCCTGCCGGGGCTATACGCCTGCGGCGAATCCACCGTGATGGGTACGGGTACACCTGCAGTGACCATTTCCGGCATCAGCGCCGCCGATGTAGTGCTGCGCGCGCGGGGGATGCCTGAATATCGCAATCGTCCCATGGAGAAGCAATATGTGCGGATTATTCCACGGGGAACGCGGGGCAACTTGCCGCGTTCGAAGGTCTTTTATCCGGCAGCCCAGTGCCAATGGTGCGAGCAAGCGCCGTGCGTCGCTGTGTGTCCTGCAGGTATTGATATTCGAGGTATCCTGCGGCGCCTGGAGGCGGATAACCTCGAGGGCGCTCAGAAACGCCTGCGGGAGACCTCCGCCACCCCGCATGCCTGCTTGCATTGCGCTGGCAAACCTTGCCTTGCCAACTGTACGCGTGACGCATTCGCCGATGAGCCTGTTCCTATCCCTGAGCTATTGATCGCTACTGAGAGATGGCAATGAGAAACATTCTGAATTTCCTGCGCCTGAAACGACTCCTTGTTTTATCCGCTGTGTTGCTGCTTTGCCAGCTGCTGCAACCGTTAAGGCCAACTGGCGCCACCACTGCGCTCAGTTCTGGCGCCCCCCTCCCTGTGGCAATGACATTTTCATCAGCGCAGGGGGCGATCATCATTGACCACACTTGCACCGATCTGAGCGCCATTCCGCCTTATTGGATCAACGAAGCCAGAAAGATGGCTATCCACTATGCACACACCTCTCACGGCTCTCAGATTGTCTCGGGGTTAGCCCGTCTGGATAGCCCAACCTACCCCTTCTCGGCTTTTTACGCTGGATCCCTGCCTCCTGCCTCGTTAGCGTGTGAGGCAGGATCATTGTGCCTTTATGACGGCAATCCGCCTGAGACCTACATCAATCCTGAGGATTATTGGAGCACCGCAGATGGGCTGTCGCGAACTCGCGCGGTGGCGGATACCGGTCTGTTCGGTTTCTCCATGTGGTCGTGGTGTGGGCAGCAGTCTAGCAATTCAGAGGCGACTGTGCAAGCCTATCTCGACGCCATAGCAGGACTCGAGGTTGCTTATCCACAGATGCGCTTTATCCTGATGACCGGGCACACCGATGGCGGGAGTGCCACGCTCGCGCGCAATAACGCGATGGTGCGCCAATACGCCATCGAGAATGCCATGGTCTTGTTTGACTTCGCCGATATCGAGACCTACGATCCTTTGGGGGGTGGGCCGTATAACAACAACGGGGATGGCAATTGTACCTGGTGTGTAGAGTTCTGCCGCTTACATGCGGAGTATTGCACCAATCTTCCCTCGAGCTGTTCACACTCTGACACAAACCCCGAGGATGCGCTCTTCTGCAAATTGAAGGGCAACGCTTTCTGGTGGCTGATGGCGCGCCTTGCCGGTTGGGAAGGTCCTGTCTACGCCCAAGTCTTTTTGCCGTTGGTGCTGCAAGGGCTTTCGCAATGAGGGCATTCGTAGCAGTTCGGCGGGCTTCGGCGCCCCCGGTAAGGCTCACTGTGAAATATGATTGCATCATTAACCTCGGACGAATGCCTTGCTCGCGCTTCAAAGGCGTTGTGCGTGGCGCAGCGCGGTTTCGGTCAGCGACCTGCTACGAAATCTCAATGAAAGGATGCCCTCGGTTCTCTAAGGGGTGAACCATGTCTGTTACACTCTATCTGGCTCCCGCCGCGGGTGGCAAAACGGCATTTCTGGTGAACCGCGCCCGTGCCCTGGCGCAAGGCTTAAGCGCTACCCCACGTGTCATCGTCCCGACCCAGCTCCAGGCGCGCGCCTGGAAGCAGCGCCTTGCCGAAGCTGGAGGCGTGTTGGGCGTCCACATTGGGACTTTCGATACCCTCTACCGCGACATCCTCGATGCTGCGGACAAGACCATCATCCGCCTCAGCGAACCCATCCAGTACCGCTTGCTGCGTTCCCTCATCGCCGAGGCGCCTCTCGAATGCTACCGGCCTTTGCGCGCCATGCCGGGTTTCGTTCAGGCCGTTCAAGACCTGATTCGCGAATTGAAGGCTGGCGGTGTTGCGCCTGAAGCCTTTGCCGGAGCGATTGCCGCCCTGGGCAATGAGCCGCGCCTTGCAGACCTGGCATGGCTCTATACCGCCTATCAGCGGCAGCTCCAACAGCACGGTTGGGCGGATTTTGCGGGTATTGGTTGGCTGGCGGCAGAAGCGCTCGAAGAACATCCTGAGATAGGGACCCATTGGGCAGTGCTGTTTGTGGATGGTTTTGATGATCTTAGCACGGTGCAGCGGCGGGTCCTGCACCTGTTGGCGCCCCGCATCGCCGAACTCACGTTGACGCTAACGGGCGCTCCGGCTGGCGAAGTGCGCGATGCCGTCCACAAGCGTTTTCACCGCACCCGCCAGGTGTTGGAATCCGACCTGGGCGTGAGCGCACAGCCGTTGCCAGCTGCTGACTTTTCCGGCAGGGCAGCGGCATTGGCGCACCTGGAAGCCACTTTCCTCACGGGAGGGGAGCTGCCGCCTGTGGTTGCCCAGAATGCGCTCACCTGCATCGCCGCCCCTGATAGGGAAGGGGAAGTGCGCGCGGCCCTGCGCTGGCTCAAGCAGCGCTGCATCCACGAGGATTTGCGCCTGGGCGAAGTGGCCTTGCTGGCGCGCAATTGCTCGCCTTATCGGCCGTTCATCATCCAAATTGCCGAGGAATTTGGAATTCCATTGGTCATTGCTGCCGGGTTGCCGCTGCGGCAGAACCCTGCCGTGAACGCCCTGCTAGACCTGTTACGCCTGACTTTGCCTGAAGCCCCATTTCCCTGGCGGCCTACGGTTACCACGTGGCGCTCGCCCTATTTCGATTGGGAACGTTGTGTGTTAACCGGCACGCCACTCGCCATCACCGCACAGACTGCGGAGCTGCTGGAACAGGTGGCGCGTTGGGGAAGTGTGATTCAGGGTTTGAAGCAGTGGGACCAGGCTTTCACGCTCCTCGAAGCCAGTGGCGAGGCTGAAGACCCCGTGTTGAGCACGTTGGCAGATGTTGGGCTGGCGCCTCCCGCGGGTTTGCCTGTCGGTGCTGCTGCCGCTGCACTGCATGAGCAATTCAAGCGCTTTGTTGCGCGCATCACCCCGCCTGCTGGTCCACAGCCCTGCCGGACCTTCGTCGCCTGGGTAGAGGCTTTGATGGGAGAGCTCACGACAGATTCTCTTCCCGCCGATGAGGCGCCCCTGCCGGTTGACGCCGGTCTGGTGCGCAGCATTCTTGCGGGACCTCCCGATCTGGCGCTGCGGGATTTAGCCGCGCTGAATGCGTTCAAGGATATCCTGCGAGGTCTGGTCTGGGCTGAGGAGGTTGTTGCCTGCGCCCCGACTTCCTTTGACGATTTCTTCACGGACCTGACTGGCGCGCTGGAAGCGGCAACTTACCATTTGCCGTTGCCCGCAGCAGCACAAAACCTGTTAGTTGCCGATGTGGCTCAGGCGCGCGGGCTGGCTTTCCGCGCCGTAGCGGTGCTCGGGCTGGCGGAAGGTGAATTTCCGGCAACACTCACTGAGGACCCGCTGCTGCGTGACGCCGACCGGCAGCGTTTGCGCGATGATTTCAACCTGGCGGTGGAACTTTCCACCGATAGCGCTGAAGCCGAATACGCTTATGAAGCCTTCACCCGCGCCTCTCAGGCGCTGTTGCTCACCCGTCCCCGTATTGCCGATAACGGTGCTCTCTGGCAAGCCTCGCCCTATTGGGAGGAGGTGCGCCGGCGGATTCGGGTGGATGCTCAACTGCTCACCGGCGCACAGCAACCGCCGCCAGAAGCTGCCGCTTCAGAACCAGAGCTGTGGTTGAGCCTGGCGGCAACGCCGGCGCTGTGGACACAAGCGCAGCAATTACGCCCGGAACGCGGCGCCCGCCTGGAGCACGCCGCCAGTATCCTGCGCCATCGCGTCCAGGTCGCAGTGACCTCGCCCTATGATGGCGACCTGAGCGCCTGGGCGCCGACCTTTGCCCGGCGCTTTGGCCCGGACTATACCTGGAGCGCCAGCCGTCTGGAAACATATCGCACCTGCCCATTTTTCTTCTTCATCAGCCAGGTGCTCCGGTTGGAACCGCGCCAGATTCCAGCCGAGGGTTTGGGTGCCCGGCAATTGGGCAATATCTACCATCACATCTTTGAGGCGGTGTACAATCGTATCGCTGCGCTCCCCGATTTGGAGGCACTCCTGGCAGCGTTGCCCGAGGTTGCCGCGGAGATTTTGGACGCCGCCCCGCGCCGGGAGCAATTCCGTCCCACCGCCTGGTGGGAACAGACGCGGGCCGAAATCACGGCGCACGCCCGGCGTTCGTTAGCGGCTTTGACCGAATTGGCTGAGGGCTTTATCTCCGTTCAGCATGAGGCGCCCTTTGGTTTGCGCGGCAGACCGCCCCTTCGAGTTGAAGATTCCAGCGGCGATGCCTTCTTGCTGCGCGGCTTGATTGATCGTGTCGAGCGCGCTCCTGGAGACCGCGTGCGCATTATTGACTACAAGACTGCCGGGAAATCCGGCTTCAACAACCGGGCGATTGCAGAGGGCAAGAAATTACAGTTGCCGCTTTACGCGCTTGCCGCTCAGGAAGCCTTGGGTTTGGGCACGGTTGTGGACGGCTTTTACTGGCACATTCAACAGGCCGAACACAGCGATTTCACACTGGCGGGCTTTGGTGGGGGACCTGCGAGCGCTATCGAAACCGCGGTGCACTTTGCCTGGGAAGCAGTGCAGGGCGCGCGCGCGGGAGCCTTTGCGCCTGAAGCGCCGGCGGGCGGTTGTCCGGCTTATTGTCCGGCGGCAAGCTGTTGTTGGCGCTATGTGCCGCGTGCCTGGTAGGAGGAGCGCCATGGAGCAAGACTTGCACCCTATTGTCATCCAAATGCACCCTGGCGCGGAGCAGCTGCCCGCGGTGCTAGCTCGTGGTTCCGATATCGCGGTTACTGCAGGGGCCGGTGCTGGCAAGACGCGCACGCTGGTCGCGCGCTACCTGGCGCTCCTGGCTGAAGGCGCACCACTCCACAGCGTGGTTGCCATCACCTTTACCCGGAAAGCTGCTCGCGAGATGCGCAATCGCATCCGTGAAGCCGTGCGGCGTTACCTGGAGGCACCCGCCCTCTCAGCGGCTGAGCGCGGCTACTGGCAAGGGCTTGCTACAGGGTTGGATGCCGCGCGTATCGGTACCATCCACAGTCTCTGCGCCGAAATCCTGCGCCACCATCCGGCAGAAGCCGCGATTGACCCTCGTTTCGAGTTGCTCGATGAGGGGCAGCAGGCGCTGTTGCAGCGGCAGGCAGTGGAGGCTGCTCTGGGCCGGGCAACCGATGATCCGCGAACTGTGCGGCTCTTTAGCGATTTTGGCGAGTCGGAGCTCCAGAAAGTGTTGCGCGCGCTATTGCAGCAACGCCTGGATGTGGAAAAAGTAAGGCGGGAGATCCCTGCCGATTTGTGGTCGCTTTGGGAGGCGCAGGTGACCCCCTCCATCCGTGCTTTTGTGATGGATTCCGAAGTACAGCTCGCCTTCACTGACCTGCAAAGCCTGGTTGATGGCGGGTTGCTGGCACAGGCTTTGGCTGCCGGCGATGCTTTTGCTCCGCTTTTGCCGCAAATCCTCGCCTGCTGGACGACCATTCAAGCCGCGCAAGCCGCCGGAGATTGGGTTACCATCTCTCAACAGCTCCATCCCCTGCGCACGGCGCTGAAGCAAGTCGGCAAAAAAGTGCATTGGGCTCCCGGAGACCCCAGACCGACGGTCAAGACACTCCAGAGTCGTTTTGATACCTGCCTGGAGGGGTGGGGGAAGCATCCCTTCGACCTGGGGTTGGATCGCGAAGTTGCGCGTGAGGTTCTTCCCGCACTCCTGGCGCTCTATGATATCGCTCAGGCAATCTATACTCAGGCTAAAGCCGCACGTCGCGCTCTGGACTTCGACGATCTCGAGTCCGGAGCGCTCGGGCTGCTGCAAGAGTACTCTGACGTGCGCGCCTATTGGCAAAGCGAAATTACGGCACTGCTGGTGGATGAGTTCCAGGACACCAACGCCCGCCAGCGTGACTTGCTTGAAGCGTTGAATGGGGGCGCGGGCAAAGTCTTTGTCGTCGGTGATGGCAAACAATCCATCTACCGCTTTCGGGGCGCCGATGTCACCGTCTTCCGTGGGGTATGGGAAGAGATTGCCCAACGTGGGCAAACGCTGGCTCTGGAAACTTCCTACCGGGCGCATACGGCGCTGATCGAGAGCCTCAATGCGTTGCTGCAACCGGTTCTGGGAGAGGCGGATCCTGCGCGCCCCTACGTTGAACCTTTTGCTCCCCTGAGACCTTACCGCGAAGCGTCGCTGGCGGGCTTACACGCACCCTTTGTTGAAGTGCATCTGGTAGCTGGCGCCAAGGGCGATGGCGCGCTGCGGCGTGCGGCGCAGGTTCTCGTCAACCGGTTGCAAACCCTGATTGCCAGTGACATTCTGATTGAGGAAAGCGACCCCGAGACGGGCTGCCGGCAACAGCGCCGCCTGGATTATGGCGATGTGGTTATTCTTTGCCGGGCATCGAGTTCGTTCGCGGATTACGAGAACGCCCTGGAAGCGGCGGGGGTGCCCTTTCTCACAGTCGCGGGTCGGGGCTTCTATGAGCGTCCTGAGGTGCGCGATGTGCTCAACGCGCTGCAGGCGATTGCCACTCCGGTGGATGACCTGGCATTGGCGGGCTTGCTGCGCTCACCGGTGGGCGGGCTATCCGATATGGCGCTCTACCGTTTGCGCCAGATGCAGAAGGAAACCGGTTTGCCCTCACTCTGGGCGGCTCTGAACGTGGAGGACCTGGCGTTTCTTGAGGTGCCGCCTTTTGACGAGGCGGCGCCTCTTGACGAGGCGGCGCCTCTTGACGAGGCGGCGCCCCGCGCGGTTGCCGTGCGGAATCTGATTGCTCATCTGAACCGCATGGCGGGGCGGGTGCTGGTCGCCGATGTCCTCAAGGCGTTTTTGGATGCCACAGATTACCGTGCCGCTCTGTTGCGCGCCGGGCAGGGACGCGGCGCGGGCAATCTCGCCAAGCTCCTGGCAGATGCTCATGCCAGCCAAATCGTGAGCGTGGAAACCTTCTTGGAATACGTGCAACAATTACGGGATGCGGGCACTCGGGAAGGCGAAGCTCGCAGTGTGGCGCGCGGCGCGGTGCAATTGCTCACCATCCACGCTGCCAAGGGCCTGGAATTCCCAGTGGTCGTTTTAGGCGATGTCACTCGTGAGCCTCCAGGTACCCGAGGACTGCTGCTCGATCCCCAATTGGGCATTGTTCCGCCGGTCTCAGGCGAGCGTGATGGGCAAACAGCGAAATCAGCGGTCTATGCGCTGGCGCAAGCGCGCGCCGCCGATCAGGAGGCAGCGGAATCCGACCGGTTGCTCTATGTAGCGGCGACCCGGGCGCAGGAGGCGTTGTTGCTTAGCGGTGTCACCAGTCGGGGCAAGACAAATTGGCTGGCGCGCTTACCCCTGACGTTGCCCGAACCGGCTTGTGACCCAACTAAACCGGAGCCAGTGCTCCTCGATGTGGGGGGCGTGTCTATCGCTTGCTACAGTTATGCCGAGGATTGTGACCTGCCATTGCTGAAAGCTACCCCGTTAGCGACGCCTTCTGCAACCTTGCCGGACACATTGCCGCTCCTGGCGCCGCTTCGCATTCAATCTCAGCTGGTTGATGCGGAAGCAGAAGCCGCGCTTCAGGACCCGCCGCCGCGTACCTGGCGTGTGGTGCCGGTGCACGATCGTGCGGTGGCGCCTGCCTGGGTTGTGGGGCAGGTGGTGCACCGGGCGCTGGAGCTTTGGCATTTCCCTGAAGATCCTGATGCCGGAGCCTTTAGCCGTTGGGCAGAGGCGGAGGCGCGCAGCTGCGGCATCATGGATGAGGCAGAACTGGCAAATGCCATTCGCCGCGCCGCGCGGATGCTCATCCGTTTTCAGGTCACCCCACTTTATGAGAGAATGTCAGGAGCGTTGCGGAGGCTTCACGAGGCGCCCTACAGTTTGCTCACGCCTGCCGGGCTGGAACAGGGCATTATTGATGCGCTCTTTGAGACCCCCGCCGGTTGGACGCTGGTGGAATTCAAAACCGATGCTTTTGGCAGCAGCGCAACCTTGCCGAAACTGCTGGGACAGAAAGACTACATTGCTCAAGTTGGGCGCTATGTACGGGCAGCGGAACAGCTGTTGGGGGTGCGCCCGCAGGCGGTGCTGTGTTTGCTGAACGTGGGAGGCGCGGTGCAGATTGTAGAGGACATCGAGAACTGGTGACGGACCTGCGGTTATCGAATTGGAACTGGAGGCTGAAGGAATGACACAAAACCTGAAACGTTGGGTACGGGTTGCCCTGGAGGGCAGCCCAGTGTGGGGTCTTCTGGAAGGCGAAAGCGTAGTTCGCGTTTCCGGTGCGCCTTATGGGGTGTGGGAACGCGCCGAGGTGCTGGGATCTCTTAACGCACTGACCTTGTTAGCCCCGGCAACGCCATCCAAGATTGTCTGTGTGGGTCGCAACTATGCTGCCCATGCCGCCGAGCACAATGCAGAAGTGCCTACAGAGCCGCTGCTCTTTCTCAAGCCGCCGAGTAGCGTGATTGGACCAGGCGCGCCTATCCTCTATCCGGCGCTCTCGCGGCAGGTAGAGCACGAGGCGGAGCTGGCAATTGTCATCGGGCGACGTTGCCACGCTGTTGCCGCAGAGCGGGCGTGGGATTACGTGCTCGGCGTCACCTGCGCCAATGATGTGACCGCGCGGGACATCCAACGCAGCGACAAACTGTGGACGCGCGGCAAGGGATTCGATACCTTCTGCCCGTTGGGACCGTGGTTGGTCACCGGTGTGACTGCTGCAGACGTCGCCGATGTTGCCATCACCTGTCGTGTCAACGGGGAGGTGCGGCAGATGGGGCGCACCGGCGAGATGGTCTTCACCCCGGCGGAGATTATCGCTTACATTACGCAGGTGATGACGCTCGAACCCGGCGACGTGGTGCTCACCGGCACACCGGCGGGCGTCAGTCGCCTTTACCCCGGCGACGTGGTCGAGGTGGAGCTCGAAAGCATCGGCTGTCTGCGGAACCCCATCGCCACACCGTGACACAGATGCATGGCAATACGCGAGCGCGCTCGCGTGCATCAGGCGGCTTTCATCAACCACGGCAAACGGAGGTTATGATGGACAAACATGGGTCGCGTGTGGGGTTGATCGTGCTGGCGGTTTTGGGCGTGGCTTTTGTGGCTATCGGCATCTTTGCCGGAGTCGCTCAGGTCGCCCGTACCTTGCGTGAAGCGCGCCTGATCGAAAACCTGCCGGAACTGGATGCGCCAGCCCTGCACAGCCTGGCGTCCGATACGCTGGTTGCCGTAACTGGCATTCTGGAGCCCAATGGGGACCGTGCCGATGCTGAAGGCCTCATCATCTATCTGGAGCAAGCGTGGGCTATCGAAGAGAGCGAGGACGAAGGGTGGGAGGGCGCCTGGGAAACGGTGTATCGCGCTATGCCCACCACTACGCTCACGCTGACCGGTGGTAGCGTGACGCTACGCTATACCGGTGAGATCGCGATAGACGGAACTTTGCATGAAAGTCGTCTCTACATTCCGGAGCAGGGCCGGAAGGTGGATGACATTATCGAAGGCACGCTTCGCCATATCGGTTTCAAAGCCGGGGATCATCTCACGGTAGTGGGCACTACTACCGCTGCCGGAATCATGCCCAACCGGGTCTTCGGCGGCGACCGGCAGGCGTTACTGTGGCACTTCGAGCAACGGGTGGTGGGGTTGCGCATTACCGGGGTGATTTTCGACCTGGTTGGGCTGATATTGATGGTGGTGGCGGGGGTGTTGCTGTGGCGGCAACGAAAAGCGAGTTAGTGTAAGGAGAGCAGTTTGGGATTTTACGACCACGTGGCGCGGCAACTCGACGGCGGTGCAGACGCCGCTTGGCCCTGGTGCGCTTCTTGCAAGCAGATAGCATCATCCCAGGCACAGCAAGTGGGGCAGGCGGCGGTGCAGCAACGCTGGGCTACGATTCCCGCACACGCTTGACGCCGCCTCATTAGTGGGACGGTTGGGGGATTTTTAGCGTGGGGGGGGGCACTAATTGCACAAATGGCACAGGAAAACGGTAGTTTTAGTGAAAGGCTTCAAAATTAGGCGTAACAGCCAATGTAACTCAGTGTGGGTTGACGCAATGGTCGAATCAGGATTCAGTAACGTGGGGCGGAGCCGCAGTGAACGTCGGCATAGGAGCATTGACAGGAGGGCTAATTAGCGGACCTTTCAATGTCCAACCCGGTCCATAAAGCTACGGTGCTGGACAGCAGTGGACAGCAAATCAAGCAACCTGGGCAGACGAAGGATTGCAAATAGAGGGCTTATTGGCTGCTGAAAACTTGTTTCGGTCATCGATCAGTGAAATTGTCAACAACCTAGATTTTATTCGGTGACGATAAGGTAGGTATTGCACATGAACTTTCATCGATTAGGAGAATGGTTGTTTAATTTCCTAAACAGCGATTTGTTTCTGGATTGGATGTTTATGTCGCTCCTTGGATTGATCTCGTTTGGGTTGGGCAAACGCAACGTTCAAAAGTTACACATTTCAAAACCCGTATGGGCCGCACTCTCCAATTGGAATAAGCAGGAAAAGATGCTTTACGTGCGTAGTTTCGCGGTGCAGATCATGGGACTTGTCATCATAGTGTGGAGTCTGTTGTTGGCTCTCATAACGACAAATCATCAACAGCGTGTTGATTTGTATGCAGGAGGACTTTGCATTTTGTTAATATTAGCAGCGGTGGTGACTCTCATTTTGGAGTTACGCAGTTGATCCTCCACCTTGGTTGGTCTTATGCGTACACTGCAGCCAATGCCTCGCTATATGCGTGCAGGTGGCAACTATACCCGTGTTCATCTAATCTCAACAACCACGGCCATAGTATGCATGGCTGACAGCGTTAGCCTTACCATGGAATCACTCGCGTGACGATCGCCGAGCAGCGCACGCCTGTCTTTCAGGCGCATCTCTCCTACGGTGGGACGCGGAGCGGGGGCGTGCCCATGGCGCAGCCTTGGGTCGCCGACGGATGGGCCATTCACCGGGCAATGTCGAGCTTTTTCCAAGCTGGTCGATCCTAAAAGACACGGCCCTACTTTTACAAGTGATGATAGCCTAGCAATTGTTAGTGCTTTCCCTGGTGGATATGGGATGACTGCAAATTTCTTTGATATAATTGTATATGCGCTTGGCATGAGAGTAAGAGTGTCACCATAAAGAAGGGTACAACAATGTTTAACCGAACCCCAAAACTTTCGAAAACAGCATCCTATCTAGTAGTGTCGGCCTGTTTTGTAGTTGCGTTCCTTGTGGTAGCCGATAAATTCGAGGTGATTCTGGCATATTTAGGCGTGGTTTTGACTGCTGCAGCCCTTTCCCTTGTGCGTAAGGCAAAACAGAAACATTCATCAAACAGGGAATTTGGTTGGCGCAAGTAGGATTATGGGATACCACCATTCCCCTTAGCCTGCCCCAGGAAGCAGGGTTAGTCGGGTGGATAATTGTGGCTCCGTAGCCAACTGCTTCAATGGTGCACGTGGAGCTGTTCGACACTATGACCGACGGTTGGGGGCAGTGGATGACGTGAGTCTTGCGGGACCGACGGTGACCAAATACTACTATCTTGGCAACCAGCGCGTCGCGATGCGGCAAGGCGGGGTGCTCATGGTTCTGCATGGTGACCATCTGGGTTCGGCAAGCCTCGCCACCAGCGCCAGCGGAGCGAAAGTAAGGCCGTTCCAAGAATTAAAGCGAGCCAATAATGTGGTACACTTACGCCATAGTCTAGCTTACCGGGAGGGATAG
>JAPKMR010000150.1 GCA_026645815.1 Anaerolineae bacterium
AGGGAAGTGGTTGCAGGCGGGGTTGGGTTGTGCAGGGGGTTGTTGTCGCGGATTGGGGTTGAGGGCGCAGGTGCAATCCACCGGCCTGAGTGAGGGATGCCATGGATTACCGTAACATGGATATGGAGCTTTTTGAGTACTCGAAGAAGCGCAACGTCGAGCGCTTCCGAGTGCGCGTGGAGTCTTCGCCCACGCTCGATATGAAGATCAGCGAGGCGGTGGAGGTGCGGATTCCGCGAGGTTTCCGCGCCCGGCTCCGCGCGCTCGAGGGGCGCAGCCTGACCGCCGCCGAGATTGAGGATCTGGGCAAGACTCTCGGCAGCCTGCTATTCCCAGCACCCCTGGCGGATGCGGTGACCGGCAATTTGAACGCCATCGGCAACGAGCAGGGCTTGCGCATTCGGTTGAAGCTGGATGATTTTGTGCTGGCGGACCTGCCGTGGGAATACGTCTGGCTGGCGCAGCTGCAACCGGTGGGTTTTCTGGCGCTCAATGGGCGCATCTCCCTGGTGCGCTACGAGCAGCTTTCAGGCGTCAAGAGCGATTTGCTGCCCCTGGGCGAGGATGCAGTGCGCCTGGCGGCGCTTTTGGCCGATCCGCAGGGCTCTGCGGAGTACGGCGCGTTGCACCTGGATGTGGAAGAAGCCAAAATTCGGGAAGTCCTCTCCAAAGTGAATGGCCTGGCGGCGGATATTCAACCGCGGACGACGGTGGATGCGCTGAACAAGGCGCTGGCGCAGCGCCCGCATATTTTGCACTTTGCCGGGCACGGTAAATTCGAGAAGACCGAGGGCGAGGAGTTCCGCAGCTTCGAGGGCAAGGGCTATCTGGTGCTGCTGGATGAGGCGCAGGGCGCGCACGAATTCCCCGTGGAGAAGCTGGTGGCTAACTTGCAGGGCTGCGGCGTGCGCCTGGCCGTGTTGGGCGCGTGTGAATCGGCGCGCCGGGATGGCGCCAACGCCTGGACCGGCATCGGACCGGCGCTGGCGCAGATTGGCATCCCGGCGGTGATTGGAATGCAGTACGCGATCCGCAACGCCAATGCGACGACGTTCAGCGAGCACTTCTACCACGCGCTGGCGCTGGGCGAATCCGTGGATTGGGCGATGAACCGCGCGCGGTTGGCGATTCACAACAAGCCCGGCGACCCGGACGAGCGCGATTGGGGCGTGCCGGTGCTTTATCTGCGGATGCGGGTGGAGGAGACCGAGGCGGTGATTTTCCAGCGGTTGGCGCAACCGGCTCAGATTGCGCCGCCGCGGCAGGATATTGGGGTGACGTCTTCGGTCGCCGGCAGCCATGGCGCTGTCTGCCCGCGCTGCGGCGCGCCGGTGAAGGCGGGAAATAAGTTCTGCGAGCAGTGCGGGCTGAAGCTCTGCCCGCACTGCGGCGCCGAGGTATCGCCTGCGGCCCGTTTCTGCGGGTCGTGCGGCGCGGCGCTGGGCACTGTGTAGCTCAAGGCGAGGAGTGAACGCCATGCGATGTGAAAAATGTCATGCCGATTTGCCCGAGGGGGTGCGCTTCTGTCCTAACTGCGGCGCTCCGCAACCCGAACCCACGCAGCCTGAAGTCTTGCACCGGATGGGCGTCGCGGCTCAGGAGCGCGGCGCCTATGTGGAGGCGGAAAGCTATTATCACAAGGCGCTGGAGGCCTATGCCGCGAGTTCCAGGGAGGGCGACCTGGGCTACGCGGATGTGCAGAACGACCTGGGGGGCCTGTATTTTGCGATGGGGCGCTATGCGGCGGCGGAACCGCTCTACCGGCAGGCGCTGGAACTCCGGCAGCGGATTCTGGGACCGGAGGACCCGGTCGTCGCCTCGAGTCTGAGCAATCTGGGCAGCCTGCACTATGCGGCGGGCAATCCCAAGGCCGCGCTGCCCCTGTTGCAGGAGGCGCTGGAGATTCAGGAGGACGCGTTGGGCGAGGAGCGCCCGCAGACGGCGCAGACGCTCAACAATCTGGCGCTGGTCTATGCCGACCTGGGGGATTATGAGGCTGCCGAATCGCTATTGGGCGAGGCGTTGGAGATTCGCCGGCGCACGCTCGGTGAGAAGCATCCCGATGTGGCGCAGAGCCTCAACAACCTGGCCCTGTTCCACGAGACGGTGGGCGATTATGCGCAGGCCGAGGAATTGTTCCAGGAGGCGTTGCAGATTCGCCGCGCCGCCCTGGGCGAGAGCCACCCGGATGTGGCGCAGAGCCTCAACAACCTGGCAATGTTGCGCCAGACGCTGGGGAATTACCATGACGCGGAGCGCTATCTGCGGCAGGTGCTGGAGATTTACGAGCGCAGCCTGGGGCGGCGGCATCCCTATGTGGCGCAGACGCTGCGGGAGCTGGCGCTGGTGGTGGGCCTGCAGGGCAAGACGGAGGAAGCCGAGGAATTGTTGGAGCGGGCCTTGAAGATTTACAAGGGCTTGCCGGAGCATAGCCGCCTGGCGTATGCGGCGACGCTGGACAGTTTGGCTTCGCTGCGCCAGCTGACGCAGAATTATCCCGCCGCGGAAGATGCACTCAGAAAGTCGCTGGAGATTTACCGCGCCGCCGGCGATCGGGCGAGCCACGCGCGCGCCCTGTACGATTTGGGGACGGTGTTGCGGCTCGGGGGGCAATATGATGAGGCGGAGGCGCTGCTGCGGCAGTGCCTGGAGATCCGGGATGGTGTGGGCGATAAGGTGGGCATCGCGGCGGCGCTGGAGCAGCTGGGGCTGGTGGCGCAGGATCGCGGCGCGTTGGAGGCAGCGGAGGGGTATTTCTCAGACAGCCTGGAGCTGCGCAAGAGCATCCGCGACCGGGCGGGGATGGCGCGCAGCCTGCACCAGCTCGGCGCGCTGGCGCTGGCGCGCGGGGACTTTGCCGAGGCGCGGGCGCATCTGAACGAGAGCCTGGAGCTCAACCGCAAGCTCGGCGTCCAATCCCGGGTGGCGGAGGACCTGAGCGCGCTGGCGCGGGTGGCGGAGCAGCAGGGGCGCACCGGCGAGGCGCGCGCGCTCGAGGAAGAAGCCCGGGCGCTGGCGGAGCGGGTGCGCCTCAAGGATAGCCTGGCGGCGACGCTGGCGCGGCGGGCGGATGAGGGGCGCCTGCGCGAGATTTCCGAGCAACTCGGCGTGGGCTACGAGGACCTGCCCGGCGAGGGACCTGCCATCAAGGGGCGCGAGCTGGTCACGTGGGCCTATCAGAGCGATAGCCTCGAGGATCTGGAGAACCTCGTGGCCGAGGCCTACCCCGACGCCGACGACGACGATTAAGGGACACAAATGCGCTGAGGCGTTGAGGGGCTGGGTACAGCCCGTTGGGTACAACAGTACAGCCTGCAATGTGGCTTTGAAAGGCATTTTTAGACAGGATTCACAGGATTTACAGGATTGGGTGTTCAAGATCAAGCTGACCATTAAAGTGTTCCGTGGTTCCCATGAATTGGGTCACAGGCTGAGCACGAGCTCGCGCTGCCCCGCCGGCAGGAGTTCCAGGCGGTAGCCGTAGGTGGCGGGGTCGTAGGTTTCGAGCAGCTTACGGATGGCGCTCGTCTCGTTGGTGGCGGCGAGCGTGATGGGGCGCTGCTGCTCGTGTGCGGCGGTGACGATCCATTTGAGGGTATCGAAGGCGGGATGCCCGTGATAGCCGCTCGCCGAGATGACGTACGTATCCGCGGTCACCCGCCGCAGGAAATCCGCCGTGATATTGTGCCGGCTGCCGTGATGCGGCAGCTTGAGGATATCCACATGCAGCGTCCCCCCTGGCGCGAGCGCGCCCGCCTCCTCCAGCCCCAGCTCCAGGTCATCGCTGCGCCCATCCCCGGTGAGCAGAATGCGCTTGCCGTCCGCCTCCGCCAGCAGCATAATGCTGCTGAGGTTGGGGATGCTCGTATCCAGCCCGCGCGCGACGCCTGGGGCGGGGGGCTCACCCGTGAGAAGGCGGCGCTCCTGCTCTTCCAGCCAGTCGCGCCACGCCGTGCGGAGCGCTGCCAGGCTTTTGGCGGTGGGACCCACGATGCGCAGCGTGAGGTTATCCAGGTGCACGGGGTTCGCGCCCTGCTCGAGCGCGACGAACTCGGCGGGCATCACGCTCAGGTTGCGGGCCACGCCCAGGCGCCGGTTGAACTCCGTGAGCTGCTCTCCCTGCTCGATGCTGCGGGTGGCGCGGGCAGTGAGTGACGCGCCGGAGCGCGCGATCCCGGCGCGGTCGAGCATTCGCGCCAACCTGCCGGCGACATCGGCGCCAACCACCTCATTGAAGGCATTGTGCCACAGCTCCTGAATGTGAATGCGCTCGCCTTCTGCGTGAAGGCGCTGGTAGCCCAGGTCCTCGTAGAGATCGAGCAGCCCCTGAACGTGGTCCTCATCAATGTGGCTGAGGACGACGAGGTCCAGGTTGAGCGTGGTCTGGGACGCGGGGAGCGCTCCCAGAACGTGCCGAAGGGTGTTGGCGTAGACGCTCTTGGGACCTCCGTCAATCAGCGTGTAGCGCGGCGCTCCAGCTGTGCCGTATTCCAGCAGCAGAGAGTCGCCATAACGGGCTTGCAGGACGTGCAGGTTGAACATGGTCAAACTCCTTGGGTTTCGATTTTGCCGAGCAGGAGAAGGCTTTGGGTTTTGTAGAGGTCACCGGGGGTGACGAAATCCGCATTTTCTTTCTGCAGGCGTGATTTTCGTGGACGGGGGAAACCCGAAGGGTTTCCCCCGTCCACGAAAATCACAAAAAAAACCTTCCTCTGAGTTTCTTGGGCGCGCTAAAGTGTCTAGATGCGAAGAGGATAATTCTATTTAAGCACAGCTTGGTGGGCGTGTCAAGACGTGGGAACGTGGGAGAAAAGGCAAGCCACGAATTTTACGAATTACACAAATGACACCACCGCGGCTACTACCGCGTTTCCGCGACTTGTGCTAGACTGAGGGTGTTGGCGGGGTGGTATCATTCCATTATCAGGTGCTCATGTGTCCACGCTAAGGAGGTTGCCATGGTAAGGCGTTCATGGTTGCTGGCGGCGGTGGTGGTGTTGTTGGGGATTACGCTGGGCTGTGAGGGGCTTGCGCGTGCGCCGGAATCCGCTACGGCGCCTGCGGAGGAAAGCGGCGCGCCGCTGCCCAATCTGCCGGGCGCCGCGTCGAACGCGCAATGGCCCGCGGACCTGCCCGCGGATATCCCCGTCCTCGATGCCCGCATCACGCGGGTGATGGGCACGCCGGATAGCAACCTGCGGCTCTTCCTCGAGCCGCTCAGCGCCCGCGAGGTGGAGGACTACGTGGCTTTGTGCGAGCAGAACGGCTTCACCGTCGAATACATCGTCTATGTGGAACCGGGCTTCCCGGACGATTCGGAGGAGCGGCTGAAGAAGGGCGACTTCGATGCGGTGGATTTCGCCAAAGACCACATCTTCATGCGCCTGGAGCACGGCAGCGACCTGGCGACGCTGGATATTCGCATTGCCTCGACCGAACCGCAGCCGAGCCCTACCCCCATGCCGTGGCCCGCGGACCTGAACGTGCCCCCGCCGGAAGGCTGTGCGGTGCGCAACATCGCCAACCTGAGCTACGGCGGCTATCAAATCGCGTGCGACCTGCCCGAGGTGGATGCGCGGCTCGAGGATTACATGCAGACCCTGTCCGCGCTAGGCTTCGAGGAGGCGGAGCGTCTGATCAATGATGACGACGAGATCGTGCACGTGCTGCTGGAGAGCGCTAGCTGGTCGGTGAAGCTGATGCCGCACGCGCTATCCTCGACGCTCACATTGCAGATCACGCCGAAGTGATGAGGGGGAGCACACACAGACGTCCCTACGGGACGTCTGAAAGTAGGCAGGCGTTTTAACGCCTGTACAGCCACGCAGACCGCAAGTCACGTCCCGTAGGGACGTCTGAAAAAGCTCGTGCCACCCTATCCCTGGATCAAATTCCGAAAACTTATCATTTCGCACATTTGACGTGCGACCGACTCTTCCTGTCGCAACCTCAGTTGCCGCGAACGTACCGCGAACTTCAGTTCGCATTCTTGTCGAGCAACCAACCCCGTTCGCCCAACCCTCTTCGGGCTGGAACCGTAG
>JAPKMR010000151.1 GCA_026645815.1 Anaerolineae bacterium
ATGCTGGATGTGGCGCCGGGGGCGGATGAGGGTGACGGGGTGACAGGGGGACAAGGTGAGGGGGTGACAGGAGGACAGGGTGACGGACCTGTCCTGAGCGCAGCCGAAGGAGTGGCAGGCGGGCAACGAGAGAGGTTGCTCCGTATGGCGCGGCGGGCGGAGGAACTCAAAGGTCCGACGCATGACGCGAAATTGCGCCAGGCGATTGAGTTGGTCAAGGGCTTGCTCAAGGATGGCTACCAGCCGATTTTGTTCTGCCGCTTCATCCCCACCGCCGAGTATGTGGCGGAGGAATTGCGCGCGGCGCTGCCCAAAGCCGTTGAGGTGGCTGCGGTGACAGGGATGCTGCCGCCCGCCGAGCGTGAGCAGCGTGTGGCGCAGCTGGGCGGCTATCCGCAACGGGTGCTGGTCGCCACCGACTGTCTGAGCGAGGGTATCAACCTGCAGGAGCACTTCACGGCGGTGATTCACTACGACCTTTCGTGGAATCCCACCCGCCACGAGCAGCGCGAGGGCCGCGTGGACCGCTACGGGCAAGCCAGCCCGACCGTGCGGACGATCACGTATTACGGCACGGATAATCAGATTGACGGCTTGGTGCTGGATGTGTTGCTGCGCAAGCACAAGACCATCCGCAGCTCGCTGGGGATTTCGGTGCCGATTCCGGCAAATACCGGCGAGGTGGTACAGGCGCTCATGCACGCGCTCCTATTGCGCGGCGGGCAGGCAGCGATGGATGGACGGCAATTGTCGCTGTTCGATGTGAGTGCGGATATCTACAAGAGCCTTCACGCTCAGTGGGATAATGTGACGGCGCGGGAAAAGCAATCGCGCACGCTCTTCGCCCAGCGGACGCTCCGGGTGGAGGACGTGGCGCGCGAGTGGGAGGAAGTGCGGGCGGCTATCGGGGCGGGGGTGGATGTGCAGCGCTTTGTGGAGATGGTGGTGCGCCTGCACGGGGGCACGGCGGCGCAAAAACGGCGCCATGTTGAGCTCGCGCTACCCAACCACGCGGCGCTGCGGGAAGCGCTGTTGCGCGCCAACGCTGGCGATGGCGAACGCCTGGCAGCCTGCTTTGAGCTGCCTGCGCCGGAGGGGACGCATTATCTCACGCGCACCCATCCGGCAGTGGAGGGCTTGGCGGCTTATGTGATGGACGCGGCGCTCGACCCATTGTTGGAGGGTGTGGCGCGGCGCAGCGGTGTGATCCGCACGCGGGCGGTAAGCACGCGCACGACGTTGTTGCTTCTGCGTTTGCGCTATCACCTGGTGACGATGCAGGGCGAGCAGACGGTGGAATTGCTGGCGGAGGATTGCCAGACGGTGGGTTTCACCGGTGCGCCGGAAGCGGCGCAGTGGTTGGCGCCGGAAGCAGTGGAGGCACTACTGAACGCTGAACCCGCGGGCAATATCGCGGCGCCACAGGCGACGCAGTTCTTGCAGCGGGTGCTGGACGGTTTTGATGCTTTGCGTCCTCACCTGGAAGAAACAGCGCAAGCGCGTGGGCAGGCGCTGCTGGAAGCACATCAGCGCGTGCGGACGGCGGCCCGCATCAAGGGTGTGCGCGTAGATGTCCGTCCTCACTTGCCCCCGGATGTGCTAGGGGTATACGTGTTGTTACCGGCAGGACAATGAAAATGAACGAGGAAGAAACGCTCGTCGCGGAACTTGAGTGCCTGGAGATTCGCTATCTCTCACGGCAGACAGCCTTGCGGGTGACGCAGACGCGCCCGCCCGATGCGTTGTTGGCCGATTTGATACGCCAACCAAGCGCGCGGGTGCGCACAGCCGTTATTGCAGTCTTACTAGCACATCCTGAATATGCGGCAGCAGTCCCAGCAGCTTTGCAACGCTTGTCACTTCAAGAACGGTTGTTATTGGAATTTTTCTACACTGCGGCGATGTTGTTGCAAAGAGAATATGCCGAACGATTGCAGCACTTTGTCGTCACGCGATGGCGTTGGTTGCTGCCCTTACCAGAAACAACCGGCGCGTGGACACTGCCATCCGTGGGCAGTTCCCGTGAAAAACTCGCAGCGCTTGGTCAGGCACAGCGCCGTTGGACACAAACGGCGGTGAATTGGTCTGGCACTTACGAAAATGTCGTTCGTCATCTATTGCACCATTGGGAATTGGAGGAACAATGGAAGACATCACTGTGAATACGCTCCAGGCTTTTCTACAAAAACTAGGAGAGCGTTACACCCAACCGGGGGCGCTCTATCTTCTAGGCGGTTGCGCCTTATGCCTGTTGGGAAATCCGCGCGCCACTCAAGATGTAGATTATTGGGTCGAGTTAGAACCAGAAACGGCCCAAACCTTTCAAAATGTGGTAGATGGGCTGGCCGCCGAGATGCATCTCGACCTGGAAGTCGTGCCATTGGCTGAGTTCATTCCATTGCCGCCACAAGCGCGGGACCGTCGAAGGTCGATCGGGCGTTATGGGCAACTGGATGTGTACGTTTTCGACTTGTACAGTATTGCATTGAGCAAGATCGCCCGTGGATTTGAGTCGGATCTTGAGGACGTTGAATTTCTGCTAAGGCAAGGGCTAATCGAATGGGCAGAACTGGAACGCGATTTCGAGGCGGTATTGCCGTCTGCGATCCAGACCGATATTATTCCAACTGAGTTCCGCGCCTATTTCGAGGAAATTCGACGACGGTGGGGAGTGACAGGGTGACAAGGTGACAAGGTGACAAGGTGACAAGGTGGCGGGGTGACAAGGTGACCTGGTGACAAGGTGAGGGGGTGACTGGCATGGGCAAGAAGATCAGCGTGCATACGGAGCTGGAAGTTTACCAGAAGGCGTTTGCGGCGGCGATGGAGATTTTTGAGCTCACCAAGCGCTTCCCGAAAGAGGAGACGTATTCCCTGACCGACCAGGTGCGCCGTTCGTCGCGCTCGGTGTGCGCGAATCTGGCCGAGGCGTGGCGCAAGCGGCGTTATGAGCGCGCTTTCACCAGTAAGCTCGCGGATTGTGAGGCTGAAGCGGCGGAAACGCAAGTGTGGCTGGAATTTGCCGTGAAATGCGGGTATTTGGATCGGGATACGGCAGCGCCGCTTTACAGAGCTTACGATGAGATATTGGGCACGATTTTGGGCATGATCACGCATCCTGAGACGTGGGTGTTGCAGCGACAGGGTGACGGGGTGAGAGGGTGATGGGATGACAAGGTGACATGGTGACGGGGTGACAAGGTGACAGAGACTGCGCTCGATTCAATGCTGGCAGTAATTGAGGCTTTTGATATGCTGAATCGGGAACGGCGATCCGAGGGTGTAGCCGCCATGCGGAGGGCGCTGGAGGCTTTCGCGGCGCTGCGCGTCCAGCGAAGCGCGATTGTGGGATTCAACACCTTTGCGCTGTTGAATGTGGGGACGGATGAGGTGCGGCATAGCGCGTTTCTCGCGTGGCTGCTCGACCCAAGCGCCGGTCACGGGCAGGGCGATTTGTTTCTCGAGGCGCTGCTGGCGACGTGCCGCCCGCCCATCGACCTGGTGTTGCCGGAACAGGTCCACGTGCAGACCGAATTTGCCGGTGTGGAATCCATCGTGGATATCGTGATCTACGAGGCTGGGGTTTTCGTGATCTACATCGAGAACAAGACGGTCAGCCCACACATGCCCGATCAGCACGACCGCGAGTTTCGGGACCTCAACCGCCTGGGGCAGACTCTGGACGTGCCGCCCGAAGCGCGCTATGCGATCTATCTGACGCCGCAGGGCCGTTGGGCAGCTGGAGATTCTGCCGCCCACTGGCGCCATCTCGCGTACCGTGAGTTGGGTGCGGCTTTCGATGCGCTTTTGCCTGAGATCACGGAAGCCAAGACACGCTACCTGGTGCAGGATTGGCTGGATACAGTCATCGGCTTTGCCGGAACCTGGAGGAGGATGATGATGACGGGATTATCACCGGAGAGTTTGCTCGTTGCAGAGCACTGGAACACGATTCAGGATATCATCCGCGCCAAAGATGCGCTGGATCGAGAGCTAACCGAAATGCTATTCTCAATTCAAACCGATCTAGAGGCTGAGGATTGGTGGGATGAGGACTGGCAATTCAGGCGCTACAAGAACCAAATCTATATCTACAACATCCATTGGCTCAACCCAAAAGAATGGGCCGTAGTGTATATGGGGGTCTACTCTTTTAGCGCTGCGCATGCCCTTGAACCTGGCGCCCCACCGCAGTTCTATGTACGAGTTCGAGACGGCTACGCGGCCTTGAATCAGACGCTACTCGAACGAACGCGGGCAGCGGGTCATACTGTCTCCGAAGGCCATCGTCATTTTATCCGCCGTGACCTTCAGACGTGCGCGGCAGAGCGTCAGGCGGCAGAGTCATATTTGGAAAGTGTGCGCCAGCAAATCGTCGAACTGTTTCGCCAATACGCTACGCTGATGCTGCGCTTTGATGAGACGATCCGGGAATATAGTGCGGTGAAGGATATTGACATGACGGCGGACGGACGACCGCAGACCGCTGACGACCAACCCCCGATGGAAGACGGACCGCTGACCGCTGATGGATGAGCGCCGACGGACGACCGCCGTTGGAAGGCTGACCGCCGACGACCGACCGCTGACCGCCGTCGAGGCATTGGCTGCCGCTGAAAGCGGGCTTGTCATCCGCCGTCTGCGGTCGGCGGTCCTTAACCCAGGAGCATAGGCATTCATGAAAACTATCGCGCGCACGACATTCACCACGGTCAAGACCGAGGGTGGGATACTTCCTGCCGACCTGCTGCAGCGCATCACCGAAGGACGCGACCTGGAAGGCTTGCGCCCGGAGGACTATCACCTGTTCGCAGGGGAGCGGCTGAATGAAGCCATCAACCGGGCGTGGAACCGCTGTCTGGGCGCGTGGCAGGCTTTCGATGCGCAGCGCGCGCGCCTACCGGAAACCGACCGGGGCACCACCCTCACCCGCGAGCGCTGGTTGCTGGTCCTCTTCCAGGAGCTTGGTTATGGCCGCCTCCAATACGCCGGCAACCTCCCGCTCACGATCACCTCGTCACCCCCTCACCTTGTCACCCCCTCACCCACTTATCCCATCAGCCATTTATGGGGCAAGATGCCGTTGCATTTGGTCTCGTTCCGCCAAGACCTCGACCGCAGACCGCAGACCGCGGACCGCGAGAGCGCCTCCACCGGCGGTCGGTCGTCGGCGGTCGGCGGTCAAGCACTCGACGGCAGACCGCAGACCGCGGACCGCGATGCGATTCAGGGCGGTGGACGCTCCCCGCACAGCCTGATGCAGGAATTCCTCAACCGCTCCGATGATTATCTTTGGGGAATCGTGAGCAACGGGCTGCGCCTGCGGGTGTTGCGCGATAACGTGAGCCTCACCCGCGCGGCTTTTGTGGAGTTCGACCTGGAAGCGCTGTTCACGGGCGAGCACTACGCGGATTTCACGGCGCTGTGGCTGCTGTGTCACCAGAGCCGCGTGGAGAACGGCGACCCGACCCGCTTCTGGCTGGAACGCTGGTCGCAGACGGCGGCGGAGCAGGGCGTGCGGGCGCTGGAGGCGCTGCGCGATGGGGTGCAGGAAGCCATCGCCGCGCTGGGACGGGGCTTTCTGGCGCACCGCGCCAACGCGACCTTGCGCGCGCGGCTCAAATCGGGCGCGCTGAGCACGCAAGATTTTTACCGCCAGCTGCTGCGCGTGGTCTACCGGCTGATTTTCCTGCTGGTGGCGGAGGAGCGGGAGCTGTTATTGGTGCGACCGCCGACGGCAGACGGCAGACCGCAGACGGCAGACGGCGAGCCGATTCTTAACGGCGGTCCGTGGTCGGCGGTCAGCGGTCAAGCATTCGACGGCGGTCCGCGGTCCGTGGTCGGCGGTCAAGCTTACGCGCGCTTCTACTCCATCAGCCGCCTCCGCGAGATGGCAGCAAGCTTGCGCGGCGGTCCTCACGCGG
>JAPKMR010000152.1 GCA_026645815.1 Anaerolineae bacterium
GGGCATCAGCCCCGGCGCGAAAAACGCCCGCACGCCCTCTGCATACGCCCGTACACTATCCGCATAAGCTCGCACTTCCGCCATCAGTTCTCCCATCCTCAATCAATCGTCCGTGATCCACCGTCCGCCATCAACCGCCGGCAGTCACCCATCCCCTGCCTGCCTATCCTTCGTGCCCCTTGTATCCTTTATATCCTTTGTGTCCTTCGTATCCTTCGTGTCCTTCGTATCCCTCGTGTCCTTCGTATCCTTTGTGGTTCTCTCTCCCTCTGCGCTCTCCGCGCCTCCGCGCCTCTGCGTTAAAATCTCCCCCTCTCCCTCTCTCCCCCTCTCCCTCTGCGCCTCTGCGTTAAAATCTCCCTCTCTCAAACACTCCCCGGACGCTCCCGCCGCACCGCCTCCACCAGATAGCTCAAATAGCCGCGGCGATTCAAATACTCGATCAGCGCCAGCACCAGCGCCTCTTCGCCCTGCTCACGACCGCCCAGCGCGTCCAGGTCGAGCATCAGGTCCACGCCATCATCCGCCAGCGCCTGCCGGATATCGGCGCACAGCAGCGCCTCCTCATCCAGCGAGAAGCTTCTCACGATGGCCCGCCGTAGGTCGCTCAGGTTGACGGCTGCTCCCGCTTCCGGCGCCGGACCGATGCGCCCGCTGACCTCGGCGAACGTAGCCTGCGAGCTGCGCCGCGCCAGTTCCTGCGACGCCGCGACACCGGCTTGCTCCGGCGGGCGCGGCAGCAGCACTGCCTCGGTCGCCGGCATGTACGCCATGAAGCTGCCCCACTCCACGCTTGCGCGCCCGTGGAAGCCGCCCTCATTCAACAGCTGGAAGCGGGCGGCGGTCAGCGCCTCATCCAGCGACAGGCCCACCGCCAGCCGAGCGTACAGCGCCTCGCAGAAAATCTGCGCGCCCTGCACCGTCAGCTCCCCCTGCGTGCCGATCAACGCCGGCAAGCCCGCACGCAGCAGCGGTTCGACGAATTCCCAGCGTCCGCTGTTGCAGGCGCTGAAGACCGCCAGGCGCGTCTCCGCCCGCTGCAAGAGATTTGCCAGCTCAAAGCTGTAGAGCTTCCCCACCGATTGCGTACGGCCCTGAGCCAACCGCACCTCGCGCACCAGATAACCGGCGCTCTTATCCACATCCGTGTGCCCACTGTAATGGAAAATCACCGCCGGTTGGCTGAGCGCACGCTCGATATCCCCCTCCATCGGCACGAACTCGAATTCGAGGAAATCCCCCACACCCGCCAGCGATTCCGCCAGCTTCTGATACTCCGCCTGGACGCCCCACTGATCCCGCACGCCCCCTTCATCGAACCACCGGGCGCCGGCATAGAGAATCCGCTGCCGCCCGGCAAGCGCGGCAGGCGCCTGTCCCGGGGCGGGGCCCCGCCCGAAGGCAGGGTCCCGCTCAAAAGCGGGGGCCTCGCGCACCAGCGAAATCCGGTGATCGAAGAGCAGAAAGCCCGTCACCGAAGCCGTAGGCTCCACATCGGGGCGGTAGAGAAATTCCCACGGCAAATCCACCAGCGCCGCATCCAGACAGAGCCGCAACCGCAGCATCGCGCCGGGCGCCAGGCTCTGCAGGCTGCTCAACAACAGCGCATAGACCGGACGCGGCAAGAGCAGCTCCGCCAAACCGCGTCCCATCTCCGCCAGCGTGCGCTCGATATCCGGCTCCACGTACCAACCGGGGCGAAACACCGCGCGCGCCGCCTCCAGCTGCTGCGGGTCGCAGGCAACCGTGAGCGGTTTGCGGATATCCCCCGCGGGAGAACTGTGGACCAGCACCTGAATATGCCGCGCATCGCCCTGCCACGCGCGAATCTGGAATTCAGCTACCATAACAACCCCCTGCAGCGAGAAGGCGAGTCTGCACAACCATCAGTCGCCGGCCGCCGGCTACCGGCTACCGGCCACCGGCCGCCCCTTGATGTCCTTCGTATTTTTGTGGTTCTTCCCCGCTCAGCTCACGCTTCCAAATACGCCTTCAGCAATTCCAACCACCGCCGGTGCTTCGCGAAGTCCAGGTCTCCGTAGAAGCGGCTCAGCCCCACCAGCGGCGACGGCATATACAGCGTCACACCGGTGCAATCCCGCACCCCCGAGCCATTGTGCTCCTCCGCGAGCACCAGGTGACCCGGTCCCTGCTCCAGCGCGTCCATCACTGCATCCGCCGCTGCCCGAATCGGCTTGTGCCGGGTCGCCCGCCGCATCTCCTTGCCAAAATGGCCCACATCCGCCAGCGTATTGTGCCAGAAGCGCTTCGTCTTCCGCTGCGCCTTCCAAATTTGAGCGCTGATATTGTTGGGCATCCGCGCCAGCAGCGCGTCCGCAAAAGTATCGAGCGCGCCGTTCAGCGCCTCCAGCTGCGAAAGGTCCAGCGCTGCCTGCGTCACATCACCGGAATAGCCCATAGCCTTGTACGACTGAACATACGCCGCCACAATCGCGCGCGCCAGCTCCGCCGTCGGCATATCCGGCGCCGCCACCAGCTCCGCCAGAATCAGCTCATAGGGCCAACCCTCATTCGGCTCCGATTCCTCCGAGGCGACCACGTAGTTCACATACGGCTGCGCCTGATAAGCTACCTCCAGATTGCTCATCAAGCAGGCATCCATGCCCAGCAGGTCCAGCTTTTGACCCAGAACCGCGACCGTCTTATCCAGCACCTTGCCCAGCTCAATCGTATCGAGCGCGTGCCCGCTGCCGTCATCCACGCAAATCGCGCGGTCTTGCGGCGTCTCCAGGCTCAGAATCGCCTCCAACGTCGGGCGGAAGAAGGCCCGGCGCAGCGTCGAAGCCGCGCGCTCCGCGCCCTCCCGGTCCGAGTAGCCGGGTGAGCGCACCTCTTGCGCAATCGTATCAATCGCCAGTGGCTCCCACCCCCCGCCGTGATTCCACAGAATCAGCGCGTAGCGCTCTGCCGGATAGCCAGCTTGCGCCCACTTCACAAAATCCAGCAGCACATTCGGGTCGCCGGAATCCGTCTCGCCCAGCGTTTCCACCAGGTCGTTGCCGCCCTTCAACACTCGAAAGCGTCGCGTGCCCTCAGTCCCGGCGTTATCGAATTGCACCAGCACATTCACATCCGCCGTAGAACCCACCTCACGCATCTCGCGCAAATCTTCCGCGCCCGCGCTGGAGAGATTGTCGTCTCCGGCAATATACACCATGAACGTCCACTTCGCCTTAGCCGCCCCCTCGCACATCTTAGCCCTCCTCTCTAACGCTCACAAAACGCCTTGGGCGCACGCCCTGCGCCCTAAACACGCCATAAGCCCTCACCTTTCATTATATAGTAGCTTTCTACCGCCTGCAATACTCCGGGCGCGAGGTACGTTTCAAAACGAGGGTGATCATCTCAGGCGCCCCTACAGAGCGCAGTAGAAAATTGATTTTTGGCGGCGGGGCAAAGCCCCGCCGCCAAAAATCAATCAAAGAAAAGCGTTTGTATGATGGTCGTCTTGCTTTTACCCCAAAGTTGAAACACACCCGCAGGGTTGGGTGCGTTTCAAAACGGGGCGAACATCTCAGGCGTCCCTACAGGAGACATAAAAAAGTGATTTTTCGCGGCGGGGGCTTTGCCCCACGCCAAAAATCACTCCTGCAGAAAGAAGGTACAGAGAGTTGATCGCTACAGATTGGGAATCATTCTGTCAATCCTGGTAATCCTGTGAATCCTGTCTAAAAATGCCTTTTTCAGTACCTTCAGAACGCGGCGCCGAATCCGGCGCCCCGCCCTCACGCCCGTTGGCAGCTTCGAGCCGTTGCTGCAGCAGGATGACCTCATTGCGCTCTTGCATCAAGCGCTGCATGAGCTGCACCTCCTGCGTCGTATCCGTGATAATCAACAACAGCCCCCCCCGCTCTGCCGCCACTGCGGTGAACGTCAGATACACCAAACTGCCATCTGAGCACTCGTGACAAATGTGCGGAATCTGAAACTGCGCCACAGCACGCTGCGCAACGGCTTCCAGCTCCGCAGCGACGCCCTCAAACTCATCGAAAATCTCGCCCGGGCATCGCCCCAAAAGCGATTGCTGGCTTCCTACAAGAAGGGGAAATCCGGGACTGTAAGCCTCAATGCGCCAGTCCCTATCGCATACAACATATTCAATACCCTGCTGCTGCAAGATAAAGCGCAGCAGTTCAAGCTCAGTAGAGGATTCCATCTAGCGACTCCGCCAGCGGCAAGAAGACCATAAACGTAGTCCCTTGCCCCATAGTGCTCTCAACCGTAATGCTGCCGCCATGAGCTTCAGCCAGGGCCTTGACGATAAACAACCCTAATCCCGTACCCATGACCCCGCTCTCTTGAGCATCCTCCGTGCGGTAGTACATCCTGAACAACTGTTGCAACTGCTCGCGCGTCATGCCATTGCCATGATCGCGCACCATCACCACCGCCCATCCATCGCGCTGCTCCACCGATATCAAAACCTGCTTGTTTCGCGGCGTATATTTCAGCGCATTGTCAAGCAAATTCGAGAACATCTGTTGCAGGCGTTCTCTATCAGCAACGAGCGATAGACCCGCCTCGGGCGCCTGCAATCTAACGCGCTCGGTGGGATCGAGCGACGATATCCGGATGACATCGCGCAGCACCGATACCAGGTCGCAATGGGAAAGCCGGAGCACCAACCGCCCCTGCTCCACTTGCTCGCGGTCGAGCAGACCAGAGATCAACGTATTCAAGCTTGCAGCCGCAGCCCACATCCATTGCAGCGTCTTTTCCCACGGAACCGTCTGTTGTCCGCGCTCGACGTCTTTGAGCAGAAGGTCTATCTGCAACATCAACGCTGCCAGCGGCGAGCGCAAATCATGCGCCGCCATCGAGAGCAAAGCCGATTTGAACTGGCTCAGGCGCTGCAGCTCCGCGTTGGTACGGGTCAGCTCGGCGCGCAACAGCCGCAACTCATTGCGCTGCTGAATCAAGCTCTGTTCCAGAACACTGCTGGCAGTGATATCGCCCACCAGCAGCAGACCCTGACAGTCGCGTTCGGGGCTGCGGATAAACTCGAACGACAAATAGCGCACATCACCGGTTGGCGTCTGGCGCGCCACCGGCGACAAATGAAACGTTTGGCTGCATCCATCGAGAACTGCGTAAAGGCTTTCCTCGGAACCAAAGAATTCGATAAAGACATCGGATAAGAACTCACCTTCAATCGCCGGCGGCGCGCCCTCCACAAACGTTTCCAGACGCGGACCAACCAATCGAATAACCAGCTCCTCATCCACACACGCAAAACTCATGGATTGCCGGTCAAACATCAACTCCAACAGGGAATTAGCCAGTGATGGATCATGCCATGTTTTCACTCGATCTCACCTCGATCCACAAATCTGCCACCACGGATAAACAGTCCGCAGCGCCGGCGGCGCTCACAGCAGCTGCTGCGCCAGATGCAAGAAGGCGGCTTCGACATTTTCCCCCGTCTTGGCGCTGGTCAACAGATACTCGGGGACCGCGCCATCAGCGGCGCACGCGACCGCAGCTGCGTGCAAATCCGCATCCGAAAGCACCCGCGATGCGGTCAAGTCGGCTTTGTTCGCCACAAGCACGATGCGCGCCTGGGGATTACTCTGGCGCAACCGCAGCGTGTAGCGCCGCCATTCCTCCAAAGTTTCGGCGCGCGTCACATCACAGACGATGATGCCGCCCGCAGCCCCCTGCAAGTAACTCATCTGCACTCCGTTGTATTCCTCGCTGCCCGCCAGGTCCCACAGAATCAAAGTGAGTGCGCCGCCCTCCAACTGCACCGCCTTGCGGCTGATTTTCACACCAATCGTGCTCAGATACTTGTCGTCAAAACAGCCCTCGACATACTTCCGAATCAGGCTCGTCTTGCCCACAGCAAAAGCCCCCAGCAGACAGACTTTTCTCTGGACCACTCGCTGTT
>JAPKMR010000153.1 GCA_026645815.1 Anaerolineae bacterium
TATCCCAGAGCTGCCATCTGAGCCAGCGCCAGCGCCCCCAACACACCAGAACGACCGCCCAATCCTGGAGGAACAATATAGGTGTCACAGTGATTCAAAATTTCAGCCGCCTGTACATAGCCCGCCAGCAAAACCAACACCTCACGGCGGACAAGAGGGAATAGATGTGCCTGCTGCATCACACCACCGCCCAAAATAAGTCGCTCGGGCGAAAGCGTCAGGATGAAATTTACCAGGCCCAAGGCAATATAGTGCGCCTCGAGCGCCCAAACCGGATGATTTTCCGGCAGAGTTTCACCGCGCTGCTGTAGACGCTGCTCCAAAGCGGGACCTGCAGCCAATCCCTCAAAACAATCGCCGTGATAAGGACACGCGCCGGGAAAAGGATCAGCCGCCCAATCATGTGGAATGCGAATGTGGCCCATCTCTGGATGCACCAGACCATGAATCAGCCGCCCGCCGACCATGCCGCCGCCGCCTAGACCGGTACCAATCGTCAGGTAGATGAAGGTATCCAGCCCCTGCGCCGCGCCCCACCGGTGTTCGCCCAATGCCGCCGCGTTGACATCGGTGTCAAAACCGACCGGAATCTGAAAAACTTTGCGCAAAGCGCCCACCACATCCGTATTCGCCCAGCCTGGTTTGGGTGTAGTAGTGACAAAACCGAAGGTGGGTGAGGCTGGATTGGGATCCACCGGGCCGAATGAGCCAACCCCCAAGGCTGCCAAAGACTCACCCAGACGCAGCTGTTGTTCCTTGAAGAAAGAAATCGTCCGGTCGAGGGTTTCCACCGGCGTAGTTGTCGGGAAACGCGCCTCGGCGCGCAAATCATCCGGGCCTGTTCCCACCGCACAGACAAACTTCGTCCCACCTGCCTCAATAGCGCCATACAGTGACATACGGACCTCCCAAACGGTTATGTGTACCCACCTTCAACGAGCGTGACAAAAAGCCGGTACGGCATCTTCAGATTGCCGCCTCAAGTTCCCACACCTCAAGACGGTGAAAGCGTGGTTCCCCGCCGCGCGCGAAAGGACGCACCCCCAGACTATCGGGACGCGTGGGGTAGATGCGCACCGCAAAACACACACGCTCATCCACAAAGACCTCAACAACGGAATGATCCACGAAAACGCGCAGTTGCACAGGGCCGCCAGGCTGTGGGCTAAAGGGGGCGGTGACGACTTCATGGAAAGCCTCGGCGCTCAAGCTCGCGTGGGTGGTATCCACGGCAAACAATCCGCGCGCGGCATCGTAAGCAATACGGGTGAATTCCTCCGCATCAGGCGCGACACAAACATCCAGCCCAATCTCCGCTGCAGATAGCGGATCAAATTCGACCCACAGCTCCAGGCGCTCACCGCGCACGGGCGCAAGCACCCGCGCTGCCGCGGGAAGATCGAGTTCGACCCCAGCGCAGACGTTCTTACAACGCAGCCGGGATAATTCAGGCGCAGGAGCTTGCAAAAGACCGCCATCCGGAGCCAGAGAGAGCAACCGCGGCAACGACATCACGCCCGCCCAACCGGCGGCAAGTTGTGCAGCCTGCGTGCGTCTTTCCCAGAGCCAGCCCCACATCAACGCGCGATGGTCCGCATCACGCAGCACTTGCGGCGCGTAGAAGCATCCGCCCCAATCCACGCGGCTCTGAAGGCGCGGCGCGAAATGCTGCGCAGCATAGTCGCCCATAAAGGCAACCGGATAATAAGTCACTTGCTGGTCCCACACCGAAAGCATGAGAACATGCCCCCCATTCAGAGGAAAGAAATTAGGGCATTCCCACATTGAGCCGGTCCAGATCGGAAAATCGCGGACCTCAGATGCACGCAACAAGGGATGCAGGTATTCCCAATGCAGAAGGTCAGGCGAGCGGTAGAGCAGCACCACCCCGCCCTTGCCCACATCCTGAGAGCCAATCACCATATACCAACCATCATCAGCGCGCCACACGTAAGGATCGCGGAAATCCTGATGCGGTCCGGCATCAATATCGGGCGGAGGCGCAGCGATGAGAGGCTCTGGGTGCTTGTGCCAATGTAACAGATCGGGAGAACCCGTCGCCAGAAGCTGCCGTTGCGGGCTAACCCCGGTATAGAAGAGCAGAGGCACACCACCAGCATCCACCGCGCAGCCCGACCAACACCCCTCGGCATCCAGATCACCGGGCGCCGGCGCCAGGGCGACCGGCAGATGCTCCCAGTGGCACAGATCAGCGCTCCGTGCATGCCCCCAGTGAATGGTCCCGTGAAAAGGCCCGTTGGGGTTATACTGATAGAAGAGATGATAGTCCCCTTGCCAGTGAATCAGGCCATTGGGGTCGTTCATCCAATTGGCTGGGGGCAAAAAATGATAGCGTGGTCGGTGCCGATCTGGCATGGGATCATCTGGTGCTGCATTCATGAAATCGCTCCTGATAGCGGTTACAGGCATCGCCGAGATTTCGAGTTTTTCAGAGTGTGTAATACACGTCTTTTGAAAATTGTCCAATCACGCTCGAGCCGTGACCGTTCAGATTTCTACTGCAAGGCACAGCTTTCACGTCGAAATCCACTAGGAGAAGTGTTCCTCGTTGCCGCGTGTAGCACGGCAGCAAAAAACACTCTCAAAATCGGGGGTTGAAGTCTGTCGAAGTCCGGCTATACTTCACTACATTGAGAACCCTGATCTCAAAACACGTGATAGGCTTCTGAATATATCTGCTGTCAAGGTGCTCGGATGGAGGGCATTCGTAGCAGTTCAGCGTGCTTCTGCGTACCCTGTGAGGCTCGCTGTGCGAGTTGGTTGCTGCATCAACGGGTTGCTGCGCGACCTTGGTACGAATGCCTTGCTTGCGCTTCAAAGACAGTGTGCAGGGCGTAGCGCGGTTTCGGTCAGCGACCTGCTACGAAATCCCATGGAGCATAATAGGCGCCGGACGTCCTCTGTACTGTGTTTGGCATGAAACTGAAATCTCAAAGGAGCAAAGCATGGATGACCAAGACCAACTGACGACGTTACACCTGACGCGATTGCAGCAATTGCGCGAAAATACCCCCTTTCCAGAATCCGGAGGAGAGGACTCTGCCATCCTGCGGGAACTAGCCAGCATTGAGCGCCCCTTGCTCCAGACGTTGCTCCAAGAGTGTAGTTGTTCTGCCGGTGATATCCTTTTCCGCGAGGGCGACCCTGGTAATGCCATGTACGTTATCCTTGCCGGGCAAGTTGTAGTGATCAAGGGCAGCCTCGATGCGCCAACCGTATTGGGCTATCGTGGACCGGGAGAGATTATTGGCGAAATGGCGTTGCTGGAAAACGCGCCCCGCTCCGCCTCCGTGATCGCAATAGAAAACCTGAGGCTGCTCCGCATCAACCATGAAGATTTCCAGGTGCTGCTCAACAACAGACCCGGCATCGGCAGAAAGATCATGGCGGTGCTCAGCGCAAGGCTGCGCAATACCGGCAATGCCCTCGATAGCAGCACGCAAACGGGCAGGCAGCTCACGCAACGGGTCAGCCAGCTGTATACGGAGAAGGAGCACCTGCTAGAGGTGCAACGTATTCGGCAGGAAACCAGCGACCTTATCGTGCATGATCTACGAAACCCTCTCGGAGTGATCTACGGGGTCCTGGACGTGCTGAAAATGGTCTTGCCTGAGGATGTGCTGAACGCCAATCAGGAATTACTGAACATTGCAGAAGATGCCCGCGACCGCATGAAACGCCTGATAGATTCGATGTTGGATGTGGCGCGAATGGAGGGTGGTATAACAGCCCTCAACATCAAGCCGACCAACCTTGCCCAGCTTCTCGAACGGGTCGTGAGGTTCTCGCAGCTGAACGCCCATCGCCGCCAGATCCACTTACACACCACTATTCCCCACCCCCTGCCCTTGATAGCGCTCGATGAGGCGAAAATAGAACGGGTCCTGGCAAACCTGATGGACAATGCGCTCAAGTATACGCCGCAGAGCGGCGAAATCTGCATCAGCGCAACATTGGAAGCCTCACAAGTGCAGGTCAGCGTGACCGACACCGGACCGGGCATTCCAGAAGCCGAACGCCAACGCATCTTTGAGCGCTTCGCGCAAGTCCAAGGTGATCATGCCGCCCGCAGGCGCGGTTTCGGGTTGGGACTTGCTTTTTGCAAACTCGCTATCGAAACGCATGGCGGCAAGATTTGGGTTGAGCCAGGATCCGGGGGAGTGGGTTCACGCTTCACTTTCACCCTACCGCTGAATTCCGCGTAAAAATCACCGTACAGGGAGCGTTCATGACGAAAGCGAAGATTCGTATCACCGGGCTGGTCAGAGCAGCAAATTGGGCGCGCGAGGCGCTATCCACCGGAATCGCAGCGCAGGACGTACCGGCGTTCCGCAAGCGAGTGAACGCCACGCTGACGCAGGTGGAAGCCATTTGCAAGGAACACCACGTGCAACCCCAGGACCTGCCCACGCCCTCCTATCGCGCCTATTGCTTTCTCAAAGAGATCCCCCTTGATGCGTTGCCCGTCGCGAAAGGAAAGGCGCCCGAAAAACGCCAGACCGTACACATCACAAATGTCGTCGCCGTCCAGAATGATATGAACGCTGCTTTCTTCGAATGGGTGATGGACCCGAAACACAAAACCGAGGCTCTGGATGCGCGGCATTCCAAAGTGCTCGAGTTCACGCTCGAGATACTGAGGCACACACTCGAGATTGAACGCCTGGCAAAAGAGCAAGGCGGCACGCCGGGGCACCTGCCCACGCGCTCGCTACGCGCCTATCAGTGGCTCAAATTCCTCAGCGATCCGCCAACACTGGTTACACACCTGGAAACCTTGCGCGCCGTGATGCACGAATTCCACCAACCCCGCTGCCCCACCCGCCTGACACCCCGCCCCGCTTTGCCGGCAGAGGTGGAGTTCACCTATGGCACACACCTCTATCGCGCCGTGAGAGCAGAAACCGGGCTAAAGGTCTCCCTGCACGAGGGCTTGATCAACGCCCCTCCCGAGGTAGTGCGCGCCGTGGTGTGCATGGTCGTTCAGAAAAAATCTCCAGACTATCAAAATCTCATCCGCGATTACGGCCTAAGCGATGATTTTTTGGAAGTGGTCACCGCACTGGAGCTGACCACAACCTCGATTGAGGACTTCACACGGGGGCAAACCTATGATTTGGAAAAGGTCTTCCATCGTGTAAATACAACTTACTTTGGCGGGAAAATGGCGCGCCCTAAACTGATGTGGAACCGTGTGCTCACTACCTCACGCATGGGGCACTACGACCTGTTCCGTGATGTCGTGATGGTCAGCATCACGCTCGATGCGCCCGATGTGCCCGAATATGTCGTAGATTATGTCATGTACCACGAGTTGCTGCACAAACAGATGGGCGTGACGATCAATAATGGACGGCGCAACGTTCATCCGCCTGAATTCCGCGCCGCCGAACGCCGCTTTCAGCAATACGCCCAGGCGCGCGCCTTCATCAATTCCAAACCACGCCGCTGAGCTCGAATCCAGGCGCCGAACAGGAGCCATCCATGATTGTGATAAGACCGGCTCAAGAAGCCGATGCTACCCCATTGGCGACGCTCGCCGCCGAATTTACCGGACTGCTGGCAACGCCCGAACAAATGCGGGCCCGCCTGCAACGTAGCCGTGGCATTGAACACCCGTTCATAGCCGAATTGGAGGGCACAGTTGTGGGCTTCGCCAGTCTGCGGCTATTGCCCTACCTGGGTGAAGATGTCCCTTATGCGGAGATATCGGAGCTCTTTGTCACCCAGTGCTGCCGGCGCCAGGGAATTGCACGCACCCTGATGGCCGAAATGGAGGCGG
>JAPKMR010000154.1 GCA_026645815.1 Anaerolineae bacterium
CCGCTCCACTGCGCTTCGCTTCGTTCCGCTCCGCTCAGGGTGACGGGCTTGAAGGATGAGGATGAACCCGAAGATATACCGAAGTAAAATTTGAAAGTTCATAAGTGCCGGCCTGCTTTCAGACGTCCCTACGGGACGGGGGCGGGGAGAGCGCGGCTACGATGCGGGAACGCGCGGCAGGACGCCGTGGTAGGATGCCTAAAAAAGAGATGGGGTTATGGTTGATCTGATTTTTCTTCATGCTCCAAGTGTGTATGATTTTCGCGAACGGGCGACGCTTTGGGGACCTATTTCGGACCTGGTGCCCTCGACGCCGGTGTTTGATATGTATCCCATCGGTTTCGCTACGATGCTGGCGTATATCCAGCAACATGGTTTTCAAGCGCGAATCATGAATCTGGCGGGGCGGATGGTGCGCTCGGCTCGATTCGACCCTGACCGGGCGTTGGCAAAGCTGGAGGCGCCCCGGGCTTTTGGTATTGATTTGCACTGGTTGCCCCATGCGCACGGCGCCCTAGAGGTGGCGCAGCGGCTCAAGCGGCTGCATCCGGGAACGCCTATCATCTTTGGGGGGTATTCGGCGACGTATTTCCACGAGGAGCTGATTCGGTTGCCGTTCGTGGATTATATTCTGCGGGGCGATTCTACGGAGGAGGCATTACGGCTGTTGTTGGAATGTCTGCGCTCCAACACGGCGCCGGATAACGTGCCCAATCTTACCTGGAAGCTGCCCGATGGCACGGTGCGCGTCAACCCGCAGACCTACGTCCCGGATACGCTGGATCACCTCACGATGGATTATCATCCGCTGGTACGCTCTGTGGTGCGCGACCGTGATTTGCTGAATTATGCACCTTTCAGCCACTGGCTGGATTATCCCATTATGGCATCCCTGACGGTCAAGGGCTGTACCGAGCATTGCACCATCTGTGGCGGTTCGGCCTTTGCGGGGCGCAATCTTTCGAACCGGCAGCGCCCGGCGTATCGTTCGCCTGAGCGCCTGGCTGAGGATGTACGCCGTATCGGCGCCTTGAGCCGGGGACCGGTGTTCCTGCTCGGGGATTTGCGGCAGGCGGGGATGGATTATGCGCGGCGCTTTCTGCGCGCCGTGCAGGGACATCGCGGTCCGGTGATTGTTGAGTTCTTTCGGCCCGTTGACCGCGCCTATATGGAAGAGTTTGCAGCGGCGTTGCCGGATTTCTTCGTGGAGTTTTCGCCCGAGTCGCACGATCCGGCGGTGCGGCGGGCTTCGGGAAAGGCCTATTCCAATGCGGAAATTGAGGAGACCATTGCTGCCTGCATGGGGACGGGCGCCCGGCGTTTCGATCTCTTTTTTATGATCGGCCTCTCACAGCAGACGCCGGACTCTGCGCTGGCTACCGTGGATTATTGCCGGACGTTGTTGCAACGTTTCGATGAGGGGCGGTTGGCACTCTTTACCTCGC
Source organism: Anaerolineae bacterium (assembly GCA_026645815.1). Taxonomy (GTDB): domain Bacteria; phylum Chloroflexota; class Anaerolineae; order B4-G1; family SLSP01; genus JAAZNO01. The sequence continues at coordinate 1,446 of JAPKMR010000154.1, forward strand.
CGTTGGCGCCCTTTCTGGATCCCGGCAGCCTGGCGTATGAACACGCGGAGCAGTTTGGCTACATCCGCCACGCGCAGACTTTGGAGGATCATCGCCGGCTGTTGCTACAGCCCACATGGAAGCACGTCCTTTCCTATGAGACGCGGTGGATGAGCCGCGACGCGATTGCGGATGTCACGTATGAGGCGGGTTTCCGGCTCAATCGTTTGAAGCGGGAGTTCAACCTGATCAGCGCTGAAAAAGCTGCCGAGACTGAGGCGCGGATCGGACAGGCGCGCGCGCTGATGGCTGAGATTGAGAGCCTGATGGCGGCGCTTTCTCCAGAGGCGCTGGAGGAGGCGCTGTTGAGACTCAAACCGCGCATTGATGCGGCGAATACCTCGACGGTGTGCGACAAATCCGAACTCGATGTGCCTGTCGGACCTGTGCCTTTCAAGTTACTGAATCTGGCGCGGGTAGGGGTTGGAGGGCTCCTGCCTGGGGCTTGTGCTTAGCGGGGAGTCGAGTATCCTTAGGGTTACAGATGGCGTTTTATCCATTTTATCAAGCGCCGCTGACCATCTTTTTTGATCTTATAGGAGTCTCATGATTCACATTATCACGGACAGTACCTCGGATCTGGGTCCGGAACTGGTCGCGCGCCACAACCTTGGGGTTGTGCCATTAGCGGTTCATCTGGCCGAAAAGACCTTTCTGGACGATTTCTCTATTGCCGGCCCGGAATTATTCGCGTTGGTGGAAGAGAGCGGCGTGTTGCCCAAAACGGCGGCGCCTTCAGTGGGTGAGTTTATCGCGGCTTTTGATCTCCCCGGTGAGGTGATCTACATCGGGATCTCCTCGAGGTTATCGGCGAGCGTGGCCAATGCGCGTTTGGCTGCCGAAACCTTTCCGGCAGGGAAGGTGCGCGTCATTGATTCGCTCAACCTCTCTACGGGGCTGGGGTTGCTGGTGTTACATGCAGCTGACCTGCGCGCCGAGGGGGCTACGGCTGATGAGATCGAGCGCGGTGTGCTGGAGGCTTTGCCCAAAGTACACACATCTTTTGTGATTGATACGATGAAGTATCTTTATATGGGTGGGCGCTGCACGGCTCTGCAGAGTTTGATGGGTGGGCTGTTGCACATTCGTCCGGTGATTTTCGCCCGCCCCGATGGCACTTTGGGGGTCAAGGATAAAGTGCGTGGGTCGCGTACGCGCGCGTTGGATTCCATGGTGCATGATTTTCACGTGCACCGGAATGAGGTTGATGTGCGCCGGGTCTTTGTCACCCATACGGACAGCGACGCCGATGCGGCTTATCTGATCACCGAGTTGGCGAAACAGGCCCCGGTTCAGGAGATTATCAGCACGCGTGCCGGCGCTGTGGTCTCCAGCCATTGTGGTCCGGGTACGATAGGTGTCTTGTATTTGTCGAAGTAATCCGGGCGCTGCCCGGATATTCCCTGCTTGAGGAGGTTCGTTGCGTGTATGCTATTCCGCGTTTTCCTGATTTCCGCTCGTTGACGCTGGGGGATCGTGACTTTATTACCGCGCGTCTGTGGGCTTATCAACCACTGGTTTCGGAGATGACCTTCACGAATCTCTTCATCTGGCAAGAGATTTATCACACGACGTGGTCAGTTTTGGAAGACCATTTGTTGTTTTTGGTGCAGGATTCGGGCGAGCGCTTTTACTTCCTGCCGCCGATGGGGGCGGGGTCACGCGCCGGGATTGTGCAAACTGCGCTTCAGTGGCTGCGGGAAACTCAGCCCGGGGAGGCGGCGCGCATCGAGCGCGCGGATGCGTTACTGGTGGAGGAACTGCACGGTGTAGAGGGGCTGGTTATCGAGCCGACACGGGAGCATTTTGATTATGTGTATTCGCGTGAGGCGCTTGCCACGTTAGCCGGGCGCAAGTATAGCGCTAAGCGCAACCACATCAACAGTTTTGTGCGCGAGCATCAGTACGTCTATGAAGCGATGACGCCTGAGAATCTGAAAGAGTGTTTGAGGGTCGCCTGCATCTGGTGCGAGAAGCATCGCTGTGAAGATGATATGAGTTTGCTGGAGGAGCGCGATGCGGTCTTTGCCGCACTGACGCACTTTGAGGCGCTCGGCGTGGTGGGCGGTGTGCTGCGCGTAGATGGGTTGGTAGAGGCGTTTACGATCGGTGAGATGCTCAATACGGATACTTTTGTGGTCCACATTGAGAAAGCCGATCCCGACATTCGCGGATTGTATCCGTTGGTCAACCAAGAGTTTGTAAAACATAGCGTGGAAAACGTTACCTGGGTGAACCGCGAACAGGATATGGGCGAGGAAGGCTTACGCCGGGCCAAAGAGTCGTATTATCCCGATCATTTGGTGGAGAAGTATCGTATCTGGAAGGCCTGAGTTGGGCGAAGGCCTTCGAACGAAGGCCTTCGAACGAAGGCCTTCAAGAGGGCGAGCAGAGAGGTAGGCGATGGTGATACTGGCAGTGCTGGCAGCGTTGGTGGTGGGCGCGGGCGCCTCACTTGCCGCTGAGATCATTATGGCGCGGCGCAAATGGGGATTCCCCTTGTGCCCTTATTGTCAGGAGCCGTATTCGCCGGTGCGCTGGAGCGCGGTGCTTTCCTTTTTGAGCGGACGACGGACCTGTGACCGGTGTGGGCAGCCCCTGCGCTGGCAACGGCTTGCGGGTGAGCTGCTGTTAGCGGCCTTATGGGGTGTGTTGGTGGCGCGTTATGGGCTGAGCTGGCGGGTCGCGCTGGCTATGCTGGCGGGTGTGCCTCTGGCTATGGTGCTGGTCACCGATCTGGAAACGCGCCTGATTCCGAATCGCATCATGTTTCCGGCTATCGGAGCGATGGCGGTGCTGGGGATTCTCGTGGGACCTGCCGTTCCGGGCGTGGCTTCGTGGACCTGGTGGCAGAGCCTCGCCGGGGGTGCGGTGGGCCTGGGCGTGTTTTGGGTGTTGGTGGTGTTGGGGACTCTGGTTTGGGGCGAGGGCGCGCTCGGTTATGGGGATGTGAAGCTTGCGACCTATATCGGGTTGGTGGTGGGTTTCCCGCTGATTATCGAGGCGCTGGTTTTGACTTTCATGGGTGGCTTTATCGGCGCGGTACTCTTGCTGCTCTCGCGCAGAGGTTCGCTGCGCTCCTTTTTCCCGTATGGACCTTTTCTGGTATTGGGCGCCGCCATAACGATGTTATGGGGTATAGAGATTGCGCTATGGTATTTTGGGTGAGGTGATTCTATGCCAGCATCCGCTTCCGCTTCCTTATCAGCCGCGTGGCTCAAGAATCCTGAATTGCCGGGCGCGCCGTTTTTCTGGCGTGCGGGATCTGTGGGGGTTTTCCTCAGTCATGGTTTTACGGCAACTCCCGCGTTGATGGTCCCGTTGGCGCAGCGCTTGCAGGCTCAGGGCTACAGTGTAGCCGGGCCATTGCTTCCGGGTCATGGCAGCACGCCGTTCGAATTGAACCGCTGCCGCTGGGAGGATTGGGTTGCCGGCGCGGAGGAGGTCTACCAACGGTTGGCTGCGACGTGTGAGCGGGTCTTTGTGGGTGGTGAATCGCTGGGCGGTCTTCTCGCGTTGTATCTGGCAAGTGTGCATCCCGAGATAGCGGGCGTGCTGGCTTTTTCCCCGGCTTTGTGGCTGTATTCCACGAAATCCGCACTGCAGGTCAGGTTGTTCTGGCGCTGGCGTCCGTTTGCGGAAAAGCCCGTAGGTCGCCCGAGCCGTGCCGACGCTTTCTGGCAGGGCTACCGGGTCAATGCGCTGGCGGGTGTCCGGGAGCTTTTGCGGTTCCAGAAGGTGGTACGGGGGCGCCTTGAGGAGATCACACAGCCGTTGATGGTGGTGCAGGGGCGCCTGGATCGGGCGGTTGCGGCGAAGGGACCGGAGTACTTATGCCGCACGGTGCGGAGTGCTGAGACTGAGATGCACTGGCTACCGCTCTCGGGGCATTGCACTACGATTGATGTGGAATGGGAGACGGTTGTGAGCCTGAGTCTGGATTTTCTCGGGCGCACAAAATAGTGCTTGCGATGCGGGCATTGCGTTGATACAAGAAGCGGGGCACTCCCTAGGGAGTGCCCCGCTTCTTGTGGCGGAGAGGGCGGGATTTGAACCCGCGGTACCTTGCGGTACACGCGCTTTCCAGGCGCGCGCGTTAGGCCAGACTACGCTACCTCTCCAAACTTGCGGCATTATAGCACAGTCGGTTGATTGCGCAACCTTTTGGGGGGGAAGAGGATTTACTTTTCTTATGTTTTTGGGGCG
>JAPKMR010000155.1 GCA_026645815.1 Anaerolineae bacterium
CCGAATACCAACTGAAGGCATTATGAGGGATCGAAATCCAATTATACATGCTACCAAAACTTGGACGCGTGTTCCACGTCACGCTACTCTCTGTCCACGCCGAGGCAACACGATATGTAGCAATGGTGCGGGCAGTGCTCTGCGTTGGTTCACGAGAACTGCTCAAATACAACCATAGCTGGGCCTGACTGATGGGGGTACCGGATGGAATTCCGGACAAATCAAACCGCACTAACCCTCGCATCACTTGGGCACCGCCGTAGCAACCGGCTAACATAACCGTGCTGCTGCCATTGTTTGCGGTTGGATACCCGGATTGCACTGTCGAATCGGCCACAGAGTAGAACGTCGTTGTGATCGGCCACACCAGCGTCTGTTGGATGTTGCTCCAGCCGCTATCGCCCCACGAGTTGGTCGCCTTCACGCGATAGTAATACGTCCCCGGCGCTTTGCCGCTGGCCGTCCACGAAGTGCCCGTCCCGGTGTAGCGCGTCACCGCCCCGGTGAACTCGACGTTGGTGGCTTCCTGCAAAGTGTAGGTGCTGGCAAGGTAGGCCGCTTGCCAGCTCACCGTGTAACCGGAACTGCCGTTGGAGTTGTTGATGGGGTTCAGCACCGGGATATCGGGAATCGGCGGCCAACGTTTCATCACCAGCGGCAGATAGACGCGATACCTCACGGGCGCAAACCGCACGGCGTCCGCTGCCATGATGCCAGCGCGGGAGTCCATTGTATCCGACTCCAGGCGCACATAATCCGCGCCATATTGGTTCGTATCGAAGTAATACGCGCCGAGGTATACCCAACGGGATTCGTGTGCGTTGTTCGGATAGACCCACTGGTCTACCACGACGATTTGCGTTTGTTTGTTCCATGGCTGAGAGGAGGCTGGCGTATGGCGAATCGTATAGCGCGCAGCGTCCACGGTGGCCCGCCAATTGCCGGGAGCTACATTGTCGTTGGGGATGTGAACAAAGACATTATAACGCCCACCCGCCCGCGTCGGCGCAAAGTTCCAGGTAGCAGTGCAGTTGCCGCCGGGGATATCCCGACGGCGATAATCGTTGTTCCACCCGGCCGTATTGTCCGCTGTCCAGCACCCGGCGGTCTCGTGGAAGTCCGTATCGCCGTCGTCAACGATGAAATAGCTCGGCTCACCCAAGTCCATAGGCGGAGCCAATAGCGGAGCGCCGGAGGTGAACACATCGCTGTTGGTGATACTGGGATAGCGCACCCACCGATCAACGCTGGTTGCACCGTCGGCGCGCTGGGACCAGGGATCCGCAACATTGCCAATCCACCCGTAGGGATTTACGACTCTCTCGTTGTGCTCTAGCTGAAAGTGGAGGTGCGCCCCACAGGTAGGTGGATCGTTATCCGTGCAGCGACCATCGGGGCCGGTCCCTTCCCATCCGGCGCACCAGCCGGTATTGCCGCTGCGGCCCAAGATGCGCTGAAACTCGTCAGACTCAGAAACAGGGTCGCCGGTCTCAACGTGCAAGACGCTCATATGGCCGTAGATGGTGCGGAATCCATCGGCGTGATCAATACGCACATGGAGGCCGTAGCTGGCCCGGTGATTTGTCGAGGCCCACCCAGCCTGGGCAACTGTACCAGGTGCAGCAGCGCGAACCAAATCATATCGAAGCGCGTAATCTATGCCACGATGTTGATCGTAACTGCTGCGAGCGCTTGGGCCGTCTCGGACACCATCGTAATGCGTCGTCCAGTCATTTCCATCCGGATTAGGGTTGGCTTGAGTCGAGATCAGGGGGAGGTCGTGATCAAAAACCGAGGTAACGCTTGTCGTTCCATAGAAAGGGGGTGACAAGAAGCGCACTGCTTGTTGAAGAACAGGAGAGGCAACAACTTGAGCAGCTGAACCCGCTATGCTCAGAATCGATAGAGCAACAAGCACTACCAGAGTGGTATTAAAGTTTGTTCTCCTGAACATCGCTGTATCTTTTCGCAAAAAAGTCTGACAGTTGGTGTTTACGGGGTAGATGCCACCGGGGCTCTATTTTCCAAAGACCAGATTACAATTTGACCGTAGTGAATCAGAATTACCGTTTCATCTGGCACCAGCCATCCTACCAGAGTTGCGTCTTCACCGATGATGTAGGTGTCAACGACTGTGTGGAGGTCCTCAGAAAGCTCGTATGCAACCACTTGAGGTGGAGTCTCCATACCGCCTTCACCGGCTAGGATTAACAGTCGCCTGAGGGAGGACCAGAGCATTGTATACTGCGCTTCTACAAACACCGGCTTGGAATCGGGCATAAGGAGCGGAAAACTATCCGAACCGTCAATTAATGCGACGTGAATACCACCTCGGGGATAAAAAACTGCTCCGTGTTCCCAGGCCCAAATTGGACGATCATAGATCGAATCAATCCAGTTTAAGGGGGCGATTTTAGTCGGTTCCCCCCCTCTCGCTCGGGCAACATAAACACCCGCATCTCCCTCTGAACTCGGCCTTCTGAAGAAAGCTACCCATTGCCCCTCTGGTGACCAGGTAAAATGAGGGGAAGCCTTGGGGATAATTCCTATGAGTTGATCTGGCCCAGATAGAACCTCTATGTCAAAATAACAGTTACTGCACTCACTGTAATTGGGATTGAATATTGCGATGGCCAGGAGCTCTTTCCCCGTGTCTGGATCGGGCACAGGCGACCAAGCGGCACCGTTTACAGAATTGGGAAACCACATTTCCACTTTGCCAGTCGTATAGTCATATACCCACAAGTCTCTTTGTGCAGAAAACGCCAGGCGTCCAGACCACCTGCCATAGCCCCAAAAGCGAGCAATGTGTATAGGGGACAGCTCATAGGCTGGTATGCCATCTCGTACAGAGAGCACATTGGGAAATTCGGAAGATGTGCCATAGGAATAGCGCAGCCATACCAGTTCGGGAGCCCCGTTAAAGGGAAGCGGTGTTACAGGCAGCGTAGTAGGGGGCGGTGGTGTTGCAGTTGGGGTCCGTGTGGGGGTAGGTTGTGGAGTTGCCGTTGGTATAACGGATACAGGCGTGGGCACCACGGAAGTCGTGCCAGCTCGTGAATCACACGCCGCCAGCCCAAGCACGAACACCAACGCAAGCACTGTCAAGATGTTAATCTGTTTCATCTCTCGTCCTCCTATCGCTTTCCACCCGCCACCCACACCGGGCAACGCGCGTTGGTATTCTGCGTCACCTGCTGCACCTCGCCACTGGCGACCTCCACCAGCCACACGTCGGTTACGTTGCCGACGTCGCTACTGAATGCCAGCCACGCCCCATCCGGCGACCAGGCCGGCCCGTCGGTCAGCGCCCCTTCGAACCGCGTCACCGCCCGCACGCTGCTCGACGCCGCGTCGGCCAGGTAGATGTTACTCTCTAGATACGGCGCGGCAATGTCGGCGGCGCTGTCTTCCGGGTTTTCCCGCACTACGAAAGCTACCTGCCGCCCGTCCGGCGACCAGACCGGCGGATAACCGTGCCCCGCGTCCGCCGGGGCAACCACCCGCTCGTTGTGCCCGTTTCCATCGGCCAACACCAACTCGCCAATGGTGAACGGCACATTGCTATCGGCCATCCGAATGTAGGCCAGCGCATCGCCCGTCGGCGACCAGCGCGGGTAGGCGATGATGTGCGCCGGGTCGTCGATGATTTGTTCTCTGTTGCGCCCGTTCTGATCCATCGTCCATACCTCGCTGCCAAAGCCCAGCCCCCGGCTGATGGCGTACACCACCCGCTTGCCATCTGGCGAGAACGCGACGTCGTAGGTGAACGGCGGCGTGTCCATTTGCTCGAACCGACTGCTCTGCGCGTTCACCAGCAGGATGAGATCGGCGCCGATGGGGTCTACGCGTAGCAGAAACGAGTCGCCATCCGGTGCCCAGTTGAGGAAGAAGCTCTCGCGCCACGGTTCTGGCTCCGCCGGGCGCGTCTGGCCCGTGGCGACTTCGAGCAGCAGCGCGTGCGAATTTGTCGCACAGCCGACGTCCACGGCAATCCAGCGACCGTTGGGGGAGGCGTGCAAGCCGAAGATGTCGCACATCGCGGCGTCAATCTGGATGCTTTCAGCGGCTGCTGATGCAGCTTGCTCCGCCAGCCGTCTTGGTTCGCTCGCCGCCACCCGTTGGATGCTTGGCTGTGAGCCACTGACGAAGAACAGCATGGCGCCTGCCTGCGCAGGCGCACTTGCGCGGGGCTGTGCCTGTACGGCGGCGATTGCCAGCGGCGGCCACCCGCGCATCAGACTCACCCCCAGCGCCGTCAGCACGGCCAGCGCCAATAGGATGGAGACCTTGTGCATCTTGTTCATTACCGCCCTCCTTGAGCGTGGTGGGTTGGCCGTTCGGCCCGCGCAACTTTTTGTTATAGCGCGAAGGGGGCAGGTCTCATTCTTCGTCTATGCCCCACCAATACATGTCGGCGAGTTTTTGGTGCTCTTCGTGGAGCCGGATATAGCTCTCGTAGCGGTGCTGGTTGATGCGCCCTTCTTCCAGCGCCGCCAGGACTGCACAGCCCGGTTCGGCGTGGTGGCGGCAATCGGAGAAGGCGCAGTGGGGCACGTAGGGGACGATATCCGGGAAGTAGGCGTCAATTTCCTCAGGTTCAAGGTCGAAGAGCGCAAGCGCGCGGATGCCGGGTGTGTCGGCGACCCAGCCCCCGACCGCCAGCGGGATCATTTCGGTGACGGTGGTGGTGTGCCGCCCTTTGCCGGTAGCGTCGCTCACCGATTTGACCCGGCGCCCCAATCCCGGCTCGAGGGCATTGAGCAGGCTGGTTTTGCCCGCGCCGGAAGGCCCGACCAGGGCGGTGAGCTTGTCTTTGAGGTGGGTGCGCAGGATTTCGACGCCGGCGCCACTGCGTGCGCTGGTGGTGAGCACCTGGTAGCCAATGTCTGTGTAGACCGCAAAGCGCTGCCGTACTTCGGCTTCGGATAGCAGATCAATTTTGTTGACACAGATGAGCGCCGGGATATTCTGGCGCTCGGCGCCCACCAGGAGCCGGTCGAGGAGCCGCAGGCGCGGTTCGGGTTGCGCGCAAGCCAGGACAAAGACGACCTGATCGGGGTTGGCGATGATGACCTGTTCTTTCTCGCGGAGGTAGCCCTGACGGTCCCAGCGCCGGGTTCCGCGCCCGGAGGCGAGGGGTTTGAGGCGGCACAGGGCGCGCTCGCGGGGCAAGACCTCGACAATGGAAAAGCCGCCTTCGGGGCAGGGTTCCCACCGGACGCGGTCACCTACGGCGACGATGGTGCTATCTTTGGGTTTGTGTTTGAGTTTGCCGCGCACGCGCGCAGTGATGGTGCTGCCGTCGTGGGTGCGCAGCGCATAGAAGCCGCTCTGTGCTTTGATGACCTGTGCTTCGTAGTCGGGTAGGCTCATAGACGATCCTGAATGGTTCATGGATACGGTATCAGTGTACCATAGTGTATGCCGGAGACAAGGCGAGAAGGCGTTTGAATTGAGGTTGACTTAGTTGTCGCTTACGGTATAATGACGCAGTCTTGGGAGGTTGAAACCGCAGCGGGCAACCGCGCGGTTTTGTGTGTGTAAACATACCGCATTAATGTGTGCCGCCCAGGGTCTTGAACTTTTGAGAATTGCTGTAAGGAGAGCATAAAGCATGGCTACAAAACGCACTTATCAACCAAAAAAGCGCAAAAGGATGCGCACGCATGGTT
>JAPKMR010000156.1 GCA_026645815.1 Anaerolineae bacterium
GTTGGACACCCATTCCCACGTCCTGGTTCAAGCCGGGCCGTTGAACTTTGTGTTTGCCGAACCCAGTTCAACGGTTTTGGTCTATGGGCTGGGCCTGGTGCTGCTGTGGGCCGCGTGGCGCTTTTACCGACACAAAAAGGACTCACGCTCCGGCCAGCTATGGGCACTGGGTCTGCTTATCTGGGCTGTCTCAACGTTCAGTGCCGGCACCAGCTATCAGGCTTTCAGTTACGAAATCAAGTGCGCCGGAAAAGAACTCTGTAGCTGGACCAGTTGGTGGGAGATCTGGTATCTAGCGCTCTATGTGCTCAGTATGAACCTGTGCGCCGCGGCGGTGGCCTTTTCCAGCCTGACCCGCCAGGCCCGCAAGCCCTTGCTAATCTATCTGGCCCTGATGACCCTGGCTTACGAAGGGGTGCTCTTCACCGGCGCGCTGCTGCCCCAACAGTTCATGGCCTCGTTTGAATGTATGGTTCTGTTCATCTTACCGACATTCCTGCTCTTGTTCGCCATCAATCTCACGGGGTATGTGCGGCGCAAAGACCCTTTGGAGTTGCGCTTGTTGCTGGCCTGGGTATTGATGGCGCTGGTCACCGCGGCCTATTTCGGCTTTCTGGTTTCTGGCATCGCCGAAAGGCTCTGGGCTGCCGGCATCTGGTTCAATGCTAACGATGTCCTACATATCGGACTGATCGTCTGGGTACTGTATCTGGTTTTCCGATGTGAACCGCTGATTACTGACCGATAACTGCATCACGCTCAACGCCAACAATAGCATCATCATCACCAGCACCGTGGTGACCGGGATGACGACTTCCTCCAGCCCGTGAAAGGCCTGAATGAGTACGTGCAACTGGAGAATCTCGGTGGCGCGCCGCAAGCGCTGACGGGCTGGACGCTCCGCGACCTGGTTGGCAAGACGTTTACGTTCCCCGATTTCACGCTGCCTGCGGGCGGCACGGTGCGCGTGTGGACCAAGAGCGGCACGAACACCGCTACTGACTTGTATTGGGGCAGCGGCACGGCGATCTGGAACAATGGCGGCGACACGGCGTATTTGCGGGATGCCGAGGGGAATCTGGTGTCGGAGTATGCGTATTGAAGATAACCGAGTAACTACAAACGGTTTCATAATCTGGTATCTACCAGATGGATGCAGAATAATGTGCACTCTCGGGTCACGCAAAACCACTATCCGCAAGACTGCTTTGCAGCCACACGATGATCGCAGTTTGGTCAGTTGTGCATTACAAGGCCGAAAACAGGTTGTCTGAAGCATCGTGTGCAGATAATGCACCTCCGAGTATCTAGACTATTCCTGCAGCTATCGCAGCACAACAACAGGAGATGCGGTCTCTCCTGTTATACTGTGATTTATTGCTTGCGCCTCCATATTATGCGTTGACTTTTCAGCAATCTGCCGGTACAATGGGCCATAGAGACACCCTTTCCCGGAGGCACCCATGACCGACTATCTGGCCGATTTCGTGACCCACCTGCGTGCGCAAGACCGCAGCGCGCACACCATCGCGGCGTATCAGAGCGACGTGGTCGCGTTCCTCGCCTGGCTGGAGGCGCAACTGGGCAAAGCGGTGGCGCCCGTTGAGGTGACCACCTTCGACGTCCAGAAGTACCGCGACGCCCTGGAGGATGCGGACCGCAAGCCCGCCGGGGTGAACCGCCGTCTGGCAGCACTACGCGCGTTCTTCGCCTGGGCGATCGCCGCCGGACACGCCAGCGCCAACCCCGTGCAGAGCGTCAGGGGCGTCAAGCAAGACGCACGCTCACCAAAGGCGCTCACGGCGCAGGAGGTGTATCGCCTGCAACGGGAGGCGGCAGCGCAACGGCAGCTGGCGCAGGCTAAGGCAGGTGATGATGTCTCCCCCACCCTGGTAGATGCGCTCCGGGACGAGGCGCTGCTCAACCTGCTCCTCTACACGGGCTTGCGCGTCTCGGAATGCGCGGATTTGCGCGTGGCGGATGTGGTGCTCAACGGCAAAGACCCCCGCGTCATCGTCCGCGCGGGGAAGGGCCGCAAGTACCGGGAGATTCCGCTCCACAAGGAAGCGCGGAAGGCCGTCGAAGCCTATCTGGCGGTGCGGCCCACCGATCGGGGCGAGGCGCTGTTCCTCGGGCAGCGGGGGGCGTTGGGCGCGCGGGGGATGCAGTTCCGCATCGCGGCGCTGGCGGAGGCAGCGGAATTGGAGCAGGTGACGCCGCATGTGCTGCGGCACACGTTCGCCACGCGGCTCTTGCGGGAGGCGAAGGTGGACCTGGTGACGGTTGCGGCGCTCTTGGGGCATTCGAGCATCGCGACGACGCAGATTTACACGCAACCGAGCGAGGGGGATAAGGCCGCGGCGGTGGCGGGGTTGCGGTAGCTAGCCCACAACCACACAGGCTACAATACTTCGATGCGGCTTGCACCTATAACTCCGCAAGCTAAACTGTACATCCTCAACTATGCCGTTCGGGTAGGCACATTCTGCTCTTGCAGCATTCCATGTTTGCTGTTATGCAAATTCCTCTTGTTTGGGCGCCTCAACAATTTGTGCTTGACATATTTTTCAATTCGGGTTATCCTACTTTTGTTGATTCAACGCTCAAAAACTTCTGTTTAGTGTTCAAAATCGAGGGATAGCTGATGAAATTGCAGCCAAAATCGTTGCGTTTTCGGCCACACCTTCGATTGTGCAAGCGAGGTCCACCCTGAACCGGCATGATAGCGTCTAGCTACCATACCTGGTACGCTTCATACGCTCATTTGCCTACCTGCGTTTACCTCTACCAACTTAGCCTTGCTCCCAATCTTCAAATTCAGATGTCCCTCCAAGGAGGTTGCTTTGATTGTCCAAGTCCGTTTACAAACCACAACACAATACGACACATACTGACAGCCCTACATGATCCCAAATGAAAAACCGCAAGGATTGTCAGAGGCACCCACAAAACTATTTCTCTATGAAAGGAACCAATTGTGACCATCTTGCATGAACGTAAGAACCGGATAGGAATATTGCGTGTGGCATCGCTCGTATGTTTGGTGATATTGCTATCAATGATAGGGTTTTCATTCGCGAATGGTACGCAACAAGCAGTAGCCGATAGCAACATTATCTATGTTAAACATAACGCCAGTGGCGCTAATGATGGCACCTCCTGGGCTGATGCTTATACGTCGCTGCAATCTGCCATTGGTACAGCGAATTGGGGTGACGAAATCTGGGTTGCTCAAGGTGTCTACAAACCTACTACTGGAACTTCGCGCCAGGCAACGTTCAGTTTACCTATGGATGTTTATATCTTTGGCGGCTTCATGGGCATTGAGACAGCGCGTAACCAACGTGACTGGCTCACGAACGTGACCGTGCTCAGTGGCGACCTGACCGGTGATGATATCACCGATGCCAACGGCATTATCAGGGATACCGCTAACATCTTGGGTGACGACAATGTATTCCATGTCGTTACGGCCATCACTACCACCGGCGTATTGGACGGCTTTGTGGTCACGGGTGGAAAAGCAAACGGCGGAGAAGACCATGACCATGGCGCTGGCCTATATGTACAGAGCGCGCCGGAAGAAAACCTACGCCTGAGTCCACTGCTGCGAAACCTGATCGTGATAGGGAATCTGGCAGCCGGCAATGGCGGGGGAATGTATAACAGGGAAAGTAACCCTCAGCTTTATAATGTGACTTTTCAGAGCAACGTAGCGGCGGCTAACGGCGGGGGGATGTACGCCAGTTACAGTCAGGCGGTACTCACGAACGTCGACTTTCGGGGCAACCAAGCCAGTCAAGGAGGGGGGATCTACAACGCCAACGGCAACCCTATGCTGACCAACGTAGCCCTTAGCGGCAACCTGGCCTCTTCCTCTGGCGGGGGTTTGTTCAACTCCTTCGGCAGCCCAACTTTGAACGGCGTGACCTTTGGAAGCAACCGGGCACCTGGTTCCGGTGGTGGCATATACAGCACTGGCACCAGTAGTTCAGTGACGGTGGTGAACAGCATCCTTTGGGATAACACATCTGGCTACGGACCCGAGATTGAACGTCGTAGCGGGGCCATCAGTGTTAGCTACAGCATCGTTCGAAGCGGCTACGCAGGGGAGGGTAACGTGGACGCTGACCCACTGTTCGTAGCGCCTTACTCATCTTATGAAGCGCCAACAGCGTCGGGGGACTACCGCTTGCGCTACGGCTCACCCGCCATTGACGCGGGCACCAACACCGACTGCCCTGCCACTGATCTGGACGGTCTGCCGCGTCCCAACGACGGAGACGCGAGCGGCACCGCCACCTGCGACATGGGAGCCTACGAGGCCGGTACGATGGTGTGCAGTGTTGGCTTAGGCGTACACACCTTCACCAATCATCCCGGCGTCACAATCGAAGTTGCCACGCTCGGAGACGAACTCGGTTGCCTGTATGTGGACGAGATGGGCGCCAATCACGCCCATGCCACGGGTGCGCCTGGCAATGGTACGATGACTGGGCGCTACTGGCTCATACGCGGCCTGCAAAGCGATAAGATAACCGACGCCACCGGTTTTGAAGTCAACCTGACTCTGCCCCACAACCTTGCAGATCACACCAAAGCCTCGGTGTGTCGATATACGGGTTCAACCTGGGATTGCGCCCAGACAGGCTCTACCACCACAACCGTGTGGCGCAATGGAATCTCGGCGTTCTCAGATTGGACAGTGGGAAACGATGTACCCACCGCCGTTACGCTGGCTTCCTTCACCGCCACCCCGCAGAACGCCGCGATCCTCGTCACATGGGAGACGGCTTCGGAATTGGACAACCTGGGCTTCAACCTTTACCGCAGCACCTCCCCAGCGGGCCCGTGGACACAGCTGAACACCACCCTGATCCCGGCGCAGAATCCCGGCGCGGTCTTCGGTGCAACCTATGAATGGTTAGATACCGACGTGACGCCCGGTGAGGCGGTGTATTATCGTCTGGAGGATGTGGACGTGAGCGGCGTGAGCACGTTCCACGGACCGGTGAGCGCGACGGCATCGGGGGTGACCACGGTGCGTGTGACGGCTTTTGGTGCGGCGACCAACCAGAGTTCGCTGCTAACTCTGACGTTGATGCTCACGGGGGCATTGGCAATCACTTTCTCAATCTGGAACGGGCGCAGAAGTTCAAAACTACGCTAGCGCCCCAGGATACCAGGTTGGCCGTCCTCCCAATGCAAGTGCAGCGGGAGGACGGTGTGTTGTTAGTGCTGGCGTGAAATCTGCGTAATATCCAGGTTCTCTGGACGTTTTCTGCCAGCACTTCCCCCCCCACACCCACACAGGCCGCTGCATTGCTGCAACGGCCTGTGCCTCGAGTCTCACCTCCTCTCGCCATAACCCTCTTGCTGCAGGGCCCGCGCCGCAGCGCGGAAGTCCCCGCCGTAGTCCAGCGCCGCCAGCAGCCCGAAAGCCGTGTACGACCGCTCCGGCTCCAGCGGCGGCGCGTTGGTCGAGAAGCAGTAGAAGAACCCACTGCCCTCGTAGTTCCACGTAGCCGAGATGCCCTGCGCTTTGCCCGGACGCCGCCAGAAACTCGCTGCG
>JAPKMR010000157.1 GCA_026645815.1 Anaerolineae bacterium
GGTTCTCGGCGCCAATGCGCAGGACGTTGCGGCGGTGGGGGGAGTATTCCCGCATCTCCGGGGCGGGCGCGATTGCGCGGCGGGCGTTTGCCAACAACTCTTTCGATGGTGTGCTGACCATGCTCGGTGTGGTGATGGGCAGCTATGTGGTCGGGGTGGAGGAGGCGCGGGTGATTCTGGTCACGGGGCTTTCCACCGCGCTGGCGATCGGTATCTCCGGTGGGTGGGGCGCGTATCTGGCGGAATCCGCCGAGCGCCGCAAGGAGCTGGAGGAGCTGCAGCAGACCACGCTTTCCGACTTGCGCAACTCGAAGATTGGCAGGGCTGCGCGCCTGGCGGTGTTCCAGGTGGCGGCAGTGGATGGCCTTTCGCCTTTTGTCGCGGCGTTTCTGGTGGTGATTCCGTTCTTGTTTGTGGGGTTGCTGCCGGATATCCGCTATGCGTATTATGCGTCGCTGGGCATGGCGCTGCTGGCGCTCTTTTGCCTGGGGACGTATCTCGCGACGGTCTCCGGGGAGAATCGCCTGGCCTACGGTTTGAAGACGGCGGTGGCAGGGCTGGTGTGTATGGGGTTGACGCTGCTCTTGCAGTAGGCGACCTCTCCCTTGGTGGTTTTTTGGCACGCGCTGCGCGCGCCGCGGCACAGCCGTGGCGCCAAAAACCTCGATTCTTGCCGCCGCTATAGCGGCTGTACTAACATCAACAAAAGGATAGTGTGATGGCGAATTTGCGACGGGTGGTCTTGGATGTGTTGAAGCCGATGGAGCCGAGTATTGTGGAGCTCTCGCAGGAGTTGGCGGACCTGGAGGGTGTGGATGGCGTGAATATCTCGATCTACGAGATTGATCGCCGCGTGGAGAATGCGAAGGTGACCATCGAGGGGCGCGCGGTTTCGTTTGAGGCGGTGATTGCGATCATCGAGAGCAACGGCGGCGCGGTGCATTCGATTGATGAGGTCGCGGCGGGTAAGGTATTGATTGAGGACGTGGTCACGCCGCAGGATTAAACGCAGAACTTGAAGGGACGCAGATAAATTCAGATAGGGCAGAGGTGGGTCGCACCCAGGGAGGTGCGGCGCGGAGGGCTTATGCAAGCCGGGTTGATCGCTAGCCGGATTGATGTGCAGGTGCAACCCACCAATTCTGTATTGATCTGCGTTTATCTGCGTCCTAAGTGTTTCCCCTACCGGTAGCCCTCCGCCTGGAGGTTGAAGAGCCGCGCGTAGGCGTCATCGTTAGCCATCAGCTCGGCGTGCGTGCCGAGCTCGCGAATTTCCCCATCCCCGAGTACGACGATGCGGTCCGCCATGCGCACGGTGGAGAAGCGGTGCGAGATGAGGACGGCGATGCGCCCCTCCATGAGCTCGCCAAAGCGCTGGAAGACCTCGTATTCCGCCTGGGCATCCAGGGCGGAGGTCGGTTCATCGAGCACCATGACTTCGGCTTTGCGCATGAAGGCGCGCGCCAGCGCGATCTTCTGCCACTGCCCGCCGGAGAGCTCCGCGCCCTTTTCCCAGCGGCGTCCCAGAACCGTATCATAGCCCTGCGGCAAGCCCTCGATAACGGTTGTGGCGCCGCCACGCTCCGCGGCGTCTTGAATGCGCTCGAAGTCCTCAAGCGCCTCTACCTGCCCAAAGCCGATGTTCTCCCGCACGCTGAACTGGTAGCGCACGTAATCCTGGAAGATGACGCCGAAGCGCTGGTGCAGGCTTGCCAGGTCCATATCGCGCAGGTCTATGCCATCAATGAGAATCTGCCCCTCGGTGGGGTCGTAGAGGCGGGCGAGGAGTTTGATGAGCGTGGTTTTGCCCGCGCCGTTGAGGCCGACGAGCGCCATGCGTTCGCCGGGGCGAATGTGCAGGTTGATGTTGCGCAGCACCAGCTTGCTGGCGCCGGGATAGCTGAAGGAGACGTTGCGGAACTCGATGCCCTGCCGGATGGGCGCGGGCGCGGGCAGGCCGTTTTCGGGCGAGGTGAGCACCGGCACGAGCTCCAGGTAGGTCATCAGGTTATCCAGGAAGAGGTTGCTCTCGTAGAGGCGGCTTACGTTATCCAGCAGCGAGCGGATGGAGTGCTGCGATTGGCGGAAGATGGAGAGGAACATGGACATATCGCCCAGGGTGATCACGCCGAGGATGGTGCGCCAGACGATCCAGGCGTAGCTGCCGTAGTAGGCGAGGTCGGAGAGCAGCCCCCAACCGAGGCTGGCGAGTGTGCGGCGCTCGGCGATGGCGCGGTCCTCCAGGTAGAATTTGATGAAGAGTTCCTGGTAGCGCGCCAGCAGGGTCTCGCCCAGCCCGAAGAGTTTGACCTCTTTGACGGTCTCGTTGCCGGTGAGCAGCGTCTCCAGGTAGTTGAGCAGGCGGGATTCGGGGGCGCGACGGCTGACGGCGCGGAAGGCGCGCTCGGCGTATTGGGATTGGGCGAGGAAGGAGGGGATGGCGGAGACGAAGACGATGAGCGCGAGCCACGGGCTGAAGCGCACGAGCAGCACGATGAGGGAGATCAGGGTGATGAGCTGCTGCACCAGTTGCAGGCTTGATTTGACGATGTTGAGCGCGCTGCTATCCGCCTGGCGCCGCGCGTTCTGCAGGGTATCGTAGAAGAGCGGGTTCTCGAAAAAAGCCAGGTCGAGGGCGATGGCTTTGCGCATGACGAGGCTGTTGATGTGGTTGCTGAGCTGCGATTGCAGCACGCGGTCGGAGAGGGAGCGCGCGGAACTGGTGAGCGAGCTGATGAGCACGAGCGCGAGCTCCAGCCCGAGGAAGGGGAGCACTTGGCGCAAGCCCTGCTCGGCGGTGAGCCCTTGCTTGGTGGAGTTGATGATGGTATCAATGATGAGCTTGCCCGCCCAGGCTTGCCCCGCGGGCAGGAAGGCGGCGACGAGGGTAAGCCCCACGCCCACGAGCGCGGCGGGGCGACTGGCCGCCCACACCAGGCGGAAGGCTTGCGGCGTGTTGCGCACGGCGTCCCAGACTTCGTTGAGCCGTTTGCGGATGCCGGCGATGAGTGCGTTTTGGGATTGGGGAGCTTGGGGAGAAGATCCGGTTTTCATTTTGTATCCTTTTTATCCTTTGTGTCCTTGGTGGTCATCTTGCCCCTCAGTTGCGGGGCAGCTGGCGCAGGATGAAGGCGCTGAGCACGAAGAGCGCGAGGTGCGGCAGCGCAAAAGCCCAGTGGGCGGTAAAGGGGCTGGGCGGCGAGCCATCGGAGATGCCCGTGCCGTGGAAGAGCAGCCACAGCACGATGGGCAGCACCTGGAGCAGCGCCAACCAACCGTAGCCCACACTCAACACGATTTGCGCCCACCGGTGGCGCTGCCGCCACAGGAGCAGCACCAGCCCCGCCAAAACGGCGCCGGTGGCAATCGCGACCTGCCCCCAGGAGACGACCTCCGCCTCGGTGGGACCAAAGGCGTGGACCAGGTACGGCAATCCGAGCAGGATTGAGCCGCCGGCGGCGATGAGCATGAGCACGAATGTGGACATAAGCCTTCCTTTAGCGTTGGGTTGCGCGCCGGTTCATGGCTCACGCACGCAGCGGTAGGAGTGACGCGGATTGCCGCCATTCTTCTGCGTGGCATTGACCATGCCGTTATAGGCGACGAAATAGGCGCGGCGCGCGTCGTATTCATCCGCCGCCCAGTAGTAGACTGGCGAGAGATCCGGCGCCCAGAGCGGCGTCTCCTTATCCGGTCGCAGGGCGCAAACGGCTTGTGCGGGAATCGCCTGACCTTCCCAGGTGCAACCCGCGTTGGCGCCGTGCTGCCCCAGCGAGCGCACGAGTTCATCCACGGTGGGCATGCGCCAGATGTTCTGGGCTTCGTCGAGCAGCACCAGCCCATCGGCGCTGAGGTAGCGGCAGAGGTCGGTGCGGGCCATCTCGGCGGCGGTGGGGAGCTGCTCCCAGCTGCCATCGGTGCGCCGGTAGCCCGCTTTAGGCTCCATGCCCGCCGGCGCTACCCCGTAGAGCGCTACCGCAGCCCACGATGGATAGCCGCCCCAGGATTGCTTCCAGTTCCAGCCGGGTCCCTCAGGCGCCCAGATGAGGGTGACGCCGTTGCCTTCGATAAGCCGTGCGCCTCGGTCGCCATCATCCACGCGGGTGAGCACCACGGGCAGCATCACCGCGGAGATACTGGCGATGATGAGCGCCGGGATGCCGAGCGCGAGCACCGTGGGGAGATGGCGCCGGAGCCAGCTGCCGGGCTGCGGTGCGGGTCCGTGCTGCTGAAGCCAGCGCCGCCGCGAGCGTGCCTCCCAGAGGAAGAGCGCGCCGAAGAGCGCGATGCTCCCGGCGATGACCAGCCCGCTGAAGTCGTGGTCTATCACCAGGCGCCCGCTTTCGAGCCGTGGCTCCATAAGCAGGAGCGCGAGCACGAGGCCCGCGGCGAGCAGCAGCCATCCGCCCAGGCGCGGGCGCGCGAAAGCGGTCAGCGTCAGCGCGAGCATCAGCGCGAAGGGGATGAGATAGACCAGGCGAATGTAGAAGGGACCCCACCAGCCCTCGTGGTACATTTCGCCGAAGCACCAATACGTCACCCCGCCGAGCAGCGCCAGCATCAAAGCGGCGCCGGTCCAACCGGGCAGGCGCTGCAACCACGGGCGGCGGGTGTGTGTGGGGTATTGGTTCATGTGCGTTCCTTGTTGGGAAGAGCCTTTTTAACCCAGAAGGGCACGCAGGATTCCAGGTAAGATTGAGATTCCCAATGATTAAATTCTCCTCGCGCCGTGTTGGGGCGCCGAAATTAGCTCAAGTATAGGCTAGCTTGGCGGAAAGGGCAAGGTGCTGAAATAGTTGTTTGTTCTCAAATTCTTGTACGGGCGATTGGTTCACCGATCTTTCGGTGTGCGCCGATGGCCGGTATCTGTATGCGCCTAGCTGGAACACGGATGAGGTGTTGATCCTGGATACTGCGACCGATACGGTGCGGCAGGAGCTGACCGTGGGGGCGGGTCCTACCGGGGCGGTAGCGAGCACGCGCTGGGGCGAGTTCTATGTGGCTAGCCGGGATAGCAATACCGTGAGCCGCGTGGAGATGGCCAAAGCGCGGTTATATTTGCCGTTGGTGTTGCGGAATCCGTAGGGGCGGACCTGTGTGTCCGCCCTTCGGTGTGGGAGAGGGCGCACACAAGGTGCGCCCCAACGTGCGCCCTTCTGTGTGGGAAAGGGCGCACGCCGGGGGAGAGGGCGCACACATAGGTGCGCCCCAACGTGCGCCCCAACGTGCGCCCCAACGTGCGCCCCTACCGTGGACCCCAACTAATCGAAACGCACGATTAGCGGGAGATACACGCGGGCCATTTCGCCGAAATTCGCGCCGTGGAGCGTGACCGTGCCCCCCGCTACGCCGCTGCCCGGTGCGACATGCGTC
>JAPKMR010000158.1 GCA_026645815.1 Anaerolineae bacterium
GTGCGGAGGTGCAACCCACCGGTGGCGCGAAGATGCCAGGCTGGAGCCTGGCGCTCCCAGGGAGCACAAGCGCGCCCCCGCCGCGAAAAACACCTGGAGAAAGGCATTGCAGTTGTAAGTTAGCTCAAAGATTGTATAATAATTGAAGTAGTATCATCCAAAGTATTGATGAATACCCACGCAGCAGGGGAACCTTCGAGATTAGCCGCTGGTGGTTTCCCCGCCATCCCTGGGCATACGTTCCTGGAAGGAGGCGCCATCGAGAAAATCCCTTCAAATGCAGGCTCAAATTATCATTCACACAATCAAGGAGGAGAGAATCATGAACAGGCGGATGTTCGCGAGTGTAACCCTGGTTGTCACCCTGGCGGTCCTGTTTGCCGGCTGTGGCGGGCAGGGCGGGTCGGATACGATCAAAATCGGGCTTCAGGCGCCCCTCACCGGCGATTATGCTGCCGAAGGGCAATGGGCGCAGCAGAGTGTCGAGGTGGCAGCGCAGCTCATCAACGACAGTGGCGGCGTCTTAGGGAAGCAAATCGAAATCGTCGTGGTAGACGACGCTTCCAACCCCAAAGACAGCGCTCTCGCCGCGCAAAAGGTCATTGCGCAGGGCTTGCAGCAGGTGATTGGCTCCTACGGCTCATCGGTAACGGCGCCCGCGGCGGACCTGTACGATGCGAATAAGGTCGTGTCGGTGGGCTACGGCTGTACCGCCGTCCGCTTGACGATGGACAAGCAACGGCCCTATTTCTTCCGCACCGCCGGGCGCGATGACACCCAATCCGAATTCTTCGTCAAATTCGCCACCGAGGTGCTCAAAGCGAAGCGCATCGCCATCATGCACGATAACCAGGACTACGGCAAGGGCGTGGCGGATGACGCCATGCGCTTTATGCAGCCCTACGTTGATTCCGGGCAGGTCGAGGTCGTCTACTTCGACGCCATCACCCCAGGTGAAAGCGATTATTCCGCGGTCATCAGCCAGCTCAAGGAGCTCGACCCGGATGTCTGGTTCTTCACCGCCTACTATGCCGAAGCGGCGCTGCTGCTCAAGCAGGCGCGCGAAGCGGGCCTGACCACCATTTTTGTGGGCAACAACTCGGTGCCGACCCCGGAGTTCGAGAAAATTGCGGGCGTGAACGCCATCGCCGGGTCCATTCACCTGAATGAGCCGATGCCGCAATTCCTGAGCTTCCCCGAGTCGGATGAGTTCCTCAACGCCTACAAAGCGAAGTACAACGAGCTGCCCGGCTCCATCTGGGCCGTGTATGCTGCGGATGCGCTCAATGCGCTCGTGGCGGCGATTGAAAAGGCCGGCAGCACCGACCCGGATCAAGTGGCCGCTGCCATGCGCACGATGACCGACGCCAAGGGCATCACCGGTCCCTTGCTGTTCACCGAGCGCGGCGACAGAAAAGACATTCCCTATTATGCTTACATCTACAACGCTCAGGGTGTATTAGAGCTCTACAGCGGCCAATAGATAAGACGCAACGGGCCGTAAAACCGGCTGACCCATCGGGGACGCCCGCCAGCACCCCGAAAGGCAAGTGCGCGGGCGCTCCCGGTGGGACCACGAGAGAGGAGAGTTCTTATGCAGATGTTTCTCGAGCAATTAGTGAATGGCCTCACCATCGGCACGTTCTATGCCCTCGTCGCCATGGGCTACTCGATGGTCTATGGCGTCATGAAACTCATCAATTTCGCTCACGGCGACCTCTTTACGCTGGGCAGTTATCTGGGCTATACGCTGCTGGTCATTGGCGGCGGTTGGGTCACGACCACCTTTGGCGTTTGGGGCGGCGTGGTCGTCGCGGTACTAGGCTCCATGCTGAGCATTGGCATTGCCGGACTGCTGCTCGAACGGGTGGCTTATGCGCCCGTCTACAAGGCGGGACGCTTGCCGCTGGTGGTCTCAGCTCTGGGCGCCTCGATCTTCATCTCAAATGGCATCATGGCGGTCTGGAGCCCGCGTTTCCAGGCTTATCCCGCCACCAGCATTCCCTCCGGCAGCATTCTGCTCTTTGGAGATTTCAGGATTACCATCCTCAAGCTCGTGACCATTCTGGTGGCCTTCGCCCTGATGGCGCTCATCTACTTCATCGTTGAAAAGACCCTGTTCGGCGCCGCGGTCCGCGCGACGGCGCTGGATCGCGAGACGGCGACGTTGATGGGCATTGATTTTCGGAAAATCATCCTCTTCGTCTTTTTTGTGGGTCCGGCG
This sequence comes from Anaerolineae bacterium, assembly GCA_026645815.1. Taxonomy (GTDB): domain Bacteria; phylum Chloroflexota; class Anaerolineae; order B4-G1; family SLSP01; genus JAAZNO01. The sequence goes on from JAPKMR010000158.1 coordinate 2,225, forward strand.
CTGGGCGCCCTGGCGGGGGTCTTCGCCGGGCTGAACTATACCCGCATCATCTTCAACCTGGGCTGGGGCTACGGGTTGAAGGCGTTCACCGCCGTCATTCTGGGGGGTATCGGGAACATTCCCGGCGCGATGCTCGGCGGGATCATGCTCGGGCTGATGGAAGCGCTCTTCGAGGGTTTTGTGTCCGGCGCCTGGAAGAACGTCTTCGTCTTCATCATCCTCATCGTCATTCTCATCGTCAGGCCCACCGGGCTGATCGGTGAGAAAATCGCCGAGAAGGTCTAGCCATGAGCGCGCCAACTCCAAACGGCTTTCAGCGCCTGCTGCAATCCCTGGTCCGGCAAGAGGGACCCGGCAAAAGCCGGAACTCCAAAATCTTCATGGCGTTGCTGATCGCGGCGCTCATCGCCTACCCCTTTCTGCCCTTTGTGAACAACTACTGGATTGATGTGGCCTTTTTCGTCGGGATTTACGTCCTGCTGGGACTGAGCCTGAACATCATCCTGGGAGAGGTGGGGCTGTTCAACCTGGGCCACGCCGCCTTCTATGCGATTGGCGCCTATACCACCGCCATCCTCTATACGCAACTCAAGGTCCCCATTCTGCTGCTGCTGCCGTTGAGCGCGCTGATTGCGGGCGGCTTCGCCTATATCGTGACCTCGCCCATCATCCACCTGCGGGGCGATTATCTGTGCATCGTCACCATCGGCATTGGGGAAATCATCCGCATCACGGCGCTGAACAATCCGTTTGATCTGACCAAGGGCGCCAACGGGATTACGGGGGTGGGAAATCCCGATTTTGGGCTGTTCGCCATTCAGTCCCCCACCCAGTTTTATTACTACATCTGGGTCATTATCGCGCTGGTCATTATTGGGCTGATTAACCTGCAAAAATCGAGAGTGGGACGGGCGTGGAACTACATTCGGGAAGATGAAATCGCGGCGGAAGCCAGCGGCATCAACGTGCGCCACTACAAGCTGTTAGCCTTCGTCATCGGCACAGCGCTCGCGGGTGTCGCCGGCAATATCTACGGCTCCAAGATGATGATTGTTTCCCCGAGCAACTTTACCTTTATGGAATCCTGCCTCATCTTCGTCATCGTCCTGCTGGGCGGGCTAGGCTCGATTCCCGGAAATCTCCTGGGAGCGGCGATTATCGTGGTCTTCCCCGAGGTGTTCAGGCAGTTCGCCAGTTATCGCCTGCTCTTCTTTGGGGCGGCGCTGGTGGCGATGATGGTCTTTCGACCCGGCGGCATTCTGCCGCGCAAGAGGGAGAGAGCCGGTTTCCGGGGCCTGGGCATCGCCAGGTTGCCTGAGGACGAGAATGCCTTCCTGCAAGCGGCGCTGAACGCTGCCCCTGGCGCAACGCCGGGGGTGCAGCCCCCGCAGCCCACCGAGGACGACGGCGAGCTGGGGCGCCGCATCGTGCTGGAAACGCAGCGGATAACGATGCAGTTCGGCGGGCTGATGGCGGTGAACCAGTTCGACCTCAAGGTCAGAAAGGGGCAGATTACGGCGCTGATTGGTCCCAACGGCGCCGGGAAGACGACGCTCTTCAACGTCATTACCGGGATTTACCACCCCTACTCCGGCAAAGTGCTGTTCATGGGCGAGGATATCACCCCTCTTAAGCCACACCGCATTATCGCGAAGGGCATCGCGCGGACCTTTCAGAACATCCGCCTGTTCCCGTCGCTGACCTGCATCGAAAACGTCATGTCGGGACCGCACTGCCACGCCCATCATGGCGTCCTTCCGGCGCTCTTCCACTTCGCCGGGCAGCAGAAAGAGGAGCGCGCCATTCTGGAAGCCGCGGCGCGCCGTTTGCACCAGGCGGGCCTGTGGGAATACCGCAATGAACTGGCGCGGAACCTGCCCTATGGCAAGCAAAAGATGCTGGAAATCGCGCGCGCACTGGCTTCCGACCCCCAGCTGCTGATTCTGGATGAGCCATCCTCGGGGTTGAACGACAAAGAGACTGAGGAGCTGATGGAATTCCTCACGCGCCTGGTCCACGAAGGCTTCACCATCCTCCTCATCGAACACGATATGAATGTGGTGATGGGCATCTCGGACCGGGTGACCGTGATGGACATGGGCAGCAAGATTGCCGAGGACCTCCCGCAGAATATCTACAACAACCCCAAGGTCATTGAGGCCTATCTGGGGAAGGAGGAGTGAGATGAGCACGCTGCTCGCCATCGAGAATCTCACCGTGGCTTATGGCGCCGTCGAAGCGCTCAAAAACGTCTCCCTTGAAATACAGGACGGGGATGTGGTAGCGGTTCTGGGCGCCAACGGCGCCGGCAAAACCACCCTGCTCAAAGCCATTTCCGGGTTGGTGCCCATCAAAACCGGGTCCATCACCCTAAAGGGGGCAGACCTGAGCCAATACCCGGCGTTTCGCCTGGCGGAAATGGGGATTATGCACATTCCGGAAGGGCGCCGGGTCTTCGCGACACTCTCCGTCGAGGAAAATCTCAACCTGGGCGCCTGGAGCGTGCGCGGCAAGATTGCACCCCAAGAACTCCAGAAAAACCTGGATTGGGTATATCAGCTCTTCCCGATTTTGAAGGACCGCAAGAAGCAATTAGCCGGAACGCTTTCGGGCGGTGAACAGCAGATGCTGGCGATTGGCAGAGGACTGGTCTCGCGCCCTCGAATTCTGCTCCTGGATGAGCCTTCGCTCGGGCTGGCGCCGATTTTGGTGTCCGAAATCTTCAGCGTGATTCGGAAAATCCATGCGGAGGAAGGGGTCACCATTCTGCTGGTGGAACAGAACGCCCGCAAAGCCCTGGGCCTTGCGGATTATGGCTATATTTTGGAGACGGGCAGAATCGCGCTGCATGACGCCGCAGCCCAGCTTCGGGAGAACGAGCACGTCAAGGCGGCGTATCTGGGGGGCGGCAAGTTGCGGTAGGGGCGCACCTATGTGTGCGCCCTCGCCACCTGTGTGTGCGCCCTCGCCACCTGTGTGTGCGCCCTCGCCACCTATGTGTGCGCCCTCGCCACCTATGTGTGCGCCCTCGCCACCTATGTGTGCGCCCTCGCCACCTATGTGTGCGCCCTCGCCACCTGTGTGTGCGCCCTCG
>JAPKMR010000159.1 GCA_026645815.1 Anaerolineae bacterium
TCTTACACCACCATCCCCTCACATCCTAACCGGTCCACAAACGCCGCCAGAATCTCCGCATGATCGAAAGCCAGCGGCGGCAGCGCTTCCAGCGCCCACCATCTCGCCGCCGCCGCATCATCTCCGGCGGCAATCCCCTCGCCCATCTCCGGTCCCAACCAGCTCCAAAAGACCACCGAGACCGTCCACCCTCGCGGGTCGCGTCCCGGATCCCCAAAAGTCGCCAGTTGTGCCAGCGTGAGGCCCGTCAATCCCGTCTCTTCCGCAAGCTCGCGCCGCGCAGCTTGCTCCAGGGTTTCCCCTTCCTCCACAAAGCCGCCCGGCAACGCCCAGCAACCCTCGAAAGGCGGGTGCCCGCGCTCGATCAACAGCACCTCGGGTCCCGCGGCGCCGGGACGTGCTGCGGCTACATCTACCGTGAGCATTGGCCGCGGATAAGCAGTGCTGCAGGGCATGGATATCCTACCCGGCAATCCACTTCCAGATGAAATACCCCAGCGCGGCGAGCAGCCCCAGCACTGCCCCACTCAGGCACCCGCGCCGGCGATAGATCGGGGTGCTGGAAGGCATCCCCTCACCTTTATCCCTTTTATCCCAACCCGAGCTTTCGAGGGGCTGTTTGCTGCCCCAAGAGCTCGAGCGCTTGTGTACTGCCTTGCCGCTGGAACTGGGCGTGGTCTTCACTGACGTGCTCGAGCGACTGCCCGACGTGCGCGGGCGCAGCGATGATCTAAGGCCGCTGCTCGAGCTGCTCTTGCCCGCCTTGCTGCCTCCAGTTCTCGTGGTTTTCAGGGCTTGTTTGGCCATAGTGACTTACTCTCCTTCTGCAATCAGCGCTTCGAAGCGGTTGATATCTTCAAAGATCAGCTTGAGGCTGCCATGCCAGAATTCCGGCGTGCGAATGTCAATGCCAAAACGCCCGGCGAGCGTCGCCGCATCCGCCATGCCTGTTGCTGTCAACAGCGCATCGTAGTTCTCGCGGAAAGCATCCGGGTCTTGTTGGTAGCGGGCGTACAATCCCAGGCTGAACAGATGCCCGAACATATAGGGGAAATTGTAGAAAGTGGAGCTGTAATAATGCGGCTTTGCGGCCCACATGAACGGATGCAGCGCCTCGGGATCGAGGCCATCGCCATACGTCTGCTTTTGGGCGTCGCTCATCAGCGTGCAGAGTTCTTCGACCGAGATCTCGCGCGCCGTGCGTTGCGCAAACAGCCCCTGCTCGAACAGGAAGCGGCTGGTGATATCCACAATCACCTGGATCGAATGCTGCAACGAGGCTTCGAGGATGGCGATTTGCTCGCGGCGGTCGGCGTGCGCCAGAGCTGCCTCGCGGACCACGGTCTCGCAGAACGTGCTCGCGGTTTCGGCGAGCGTCATCGGCGTGCGGCGCTGCGTGAAGGTGCAGGGAGAGCGCTGCAGGTTGTGATAAGCGTGCCCCAGCTCGTGCGCCAGCGTCGCCATGCCGGCGTAGGCGGGCTGGAAATTGGAGAGCACCCGCGATTCGCCCTCGCGCACCCACATGCAGAAGGCTCCGCCGCGCTTGCCCGCGCGCGGTTCGGCGTCAATCCAGCCTTCTTCGAAGGCGCGCCGCGCCAGCCCCGCCATTTTGGGCGAATACGCGCCGAATTGCTCCAGCACAAAATCCCGCGCCTCGCCGAAATCCCACGGGCGCGAATCCGCGTAGAGCGGCGCAAAGAGGTCGTACCATGCCAGGGTGGGGATGCCCAGCGCGCGCGCTTTGGCGTACAGATACCGGCGCAGCTCCGGGAAAGCCTCCCGCGCGGTATTCAGCATCGCATCGAGCGTGCCCTGGTCAATATTGTTGTTGTCGAGCGCCACCTCGAGCGGCGATGCCCAGCCTCGTTTTTCGCTGAGCGTCAGCATCTCCCCCTTCAGGCTGTTGATGGCGGCGGCAATCGGCACGGCGTTGCGCTTCCAACCGGCGAGCTCGGCTTCGTATGCTGCCTTGCGCGTGCCCCGGTCGGCATCATAAGCCAGGTTGCGCACCGCCGTCATCGGCAGGGTCTTCGCTGCTCCCTTGACCTCGAGCTCGATCATGATTTGCGAGCTGAAATTCTCATAAAGCTTGTACCAGGCATTGGAGCTCGTCAGACGCAGCTGCGCCGCCAGGGCTTCCTCCTCAGGCGACATCAAGTGACGCGCCTGAATCGCGATTTTCTCCAGCGCATAAGCGTGCGCTGTTGCCACCGGCGAGGCTGCAATCAGCGCTTCGATATCCATGCCCCCCAACCAGGCCGTGAAGCGGGTGTTGAGCACGGAGAAGCGTAGCATTTGCTGCTCCAGCCTGCTGCTGCTAGCCTGTGCCAGCGCGTTGCGCGAATCGGTGGTGGTGAAGGCGGTGATGTAGGCATCGAGCATGTGCAGCTGGTCGCCCAGGGCGTTGATTTGCTGCAGGATGCTCTCGAAGAGGGCCACGGTGCCGGTATTGATGGGCAAGGGCGTCTCGCGTAACATGATGCCATTGGCATCGAAGGCGGTTGTCAGAGTATCCAGGGCGGCTACACCCGCCTGGAATCCCGCCTCGAACTCGGGCGAATCCAGCCCGGGAAAAATCGGGGTCATATCCCAATGGGGTAATGTGGTTTGCTTCATTACTATCTCCTTCAAAACATGGATTTCTTCACAAGGTGCTGTGCGGGGTAACCGTGATTTCCAAATTGCGTATTGGCATTATCCCTTAAGCGCATATTGGCTACTCACGCCGTATACCCCGCAATTATCGCAGATGACGGCGAGATTGTTGATTCGAACGTGCCAGTGAAAACTGCGCGGGGCTAAATGCGCCATAATCGCCGCCAGTTTATCCGCTTCCAGTGTTCCCAAAGCCAGAGTGATATGGGGGAACCAGTTCTCCGGCAGATAATGACAGACGGGGTGCACGGCAATCGGCTGTAGCCGCTCGACCAGACCCGCCTGCAACGCGCACAGAGTCGCATCGCGCGCGACCGGAACGTATAGCACCGGTTGCGGTCCCGTGAAGACGCCCAACCCTGCGGTTGTGATGGTGAAAGGCGGCGTCTCACGTGCAACCTGGCGCAACACCGCGTCGAGCGCCTCGCCATCGTATTTTTCCGCCACATGATAGGAAAAGTGCGGGATGGGGGTTTCGAAAACATCGGCGACGCCGAATTTCTCGCGTAATTCATCCCATACCGCCGCGACCTGTTGGCGGTGCTCCTCATCCAGGACCGCAACCACCGCTTCCAGCGTATGCACCTGCGCCGTCAGCGGCACAGGCGCCTCTGCACGGGCAACCTCATCGGCTTGGTGTTTGTGTCCTTCCTGGTCGCTGCTCACGCTATTTTCCGACTTCCCAGATGTCTAGCCATGCACTCTTGACTATTATACCCCAAATTCGCTTTAGCTTCCCTACCGGCAATCTTCCTCAAATCGAATCCCATGCCGCTCGAGCTCGGTCAGCACCGGCTCGAAGACCTCCGGTAAAATCGGAATCAGTACCCCGCGGCGCTGCAGCGTGCCTTCGAGCAACAGCCGCGCCGCGATAGCCGCCGGCAAGCCCACCGTGCGCGCCATGGCGCTATCCCCGCCGGGGATGCCATAAGCCAGCAGCGTCGTGGTGAGCGCCTCGCTGCGCTCGGGATAGCGCGCGCCGAACTCATGCCGTAGTATCAGCATATCCCGCTCGTTCTCGCCATAGCCCATGCGCGCCAGCATACACGCGGTCACCACATCAATCGCCCCGCCGTGCTGTATGGGTAACGGCTCCGCGGAGAACAGCCCCAACCACGCCAGCGCCTCCAGCGGCGCCGAGTTGGGCGCCAGCCCCATGCGCGCCGCGATGCACCCGCGCAGCGCTTCCGGGCTTTCCGCCTCGCAGCCGAGCACCGCCGCCGTCCACGCCCCGAGGGTGTTCTGGGTCCAGGTCTGTGCTTCCAGCTCCAGGAAACCCAGCTTGAGCAGAATATTCAGGACCTCGCACCAGCCTGGATTGCGCAGCGTGCCACGGAACACGGTTTTGGCGGTCGGAATGCCGTAGCGTTCCGCGTAGGGCAGCGAGTCGCGGTTCGGGTAGCCTTCGAGCGGCGGCAGCCCTGGAATGCTCACGCCCCAATAGTGCTCGAAGAGCTCGCCTGCCGGAATTGTGATTTCCTGTCCCTCTTCCAGATAGTGGGCGGGATTTCGTCCCGCCAGCAGCACGCCTCGCGGGCTCCACGAGAACTTGTAGCCGAGCGGGTTCGTGTTCGCTTCCGGGGCGGGCAGACCCCCACACCAGGAGCGGAAGTGCGTTACCTCGCCGCCATTGGCTTGAATGCGGCGGATGACGCGCATGGCGGACATGTGATCAATGCCCGGGTCCGCGCCCACCTCGTTCAGCAGCGTGAGGCCCGCTGCTTTGGCGGGCGCATCGAGCGCTTGCATCCCCGGGCTGACATAAGAGGTGGTGACCAGGTGTTTGCCGTGCGCCAGGCAGAGCTCGGCGACCTGCACATGGTAGATGTAGGGCAGCAAACTGATGACCACGCTCACTTCCGGCGCGGCAATCGCCGCCTCAAGCGCCGGGCGCTCCTGCACATCCAGAGTCTGCGCGGCGCCGCGCGGATGTCCCTGGAGCAGCGCCTGCGCGCGTTCGATTTCCAGGCTGGCAACCCGTACCTGGACCTCGGATAAACTGAGCAGATAGGTGATGGCGGGGCTGGCGACCATGCCTGTCCCGAGCACGAGAACGGTTTTCATGGGTGGTCTTGCTCCTCTTGCGGCTTAAGGCTCTAGATGGCTTTCCAGATAACGGAAAGCGGGGGTCAGCTCGCCATGCCATAGAATGACGGCGTTCTTGAGTATGGGCGGCAGGTCGGTATCCTCGAAGGCGACCTCGTAATCCGCATTGGCGATGGCAGCGATGAAGGGCTTGAGCGTGCTGCTGAAATGCGTTGAGGACTCGCGAGGTAGCTCGCAGGGCAGGTTATCTACGGCAAGGATGACCACCCCTCTGCCGGTGCAGGCTGCCATATCGGCGCCTGCTGCCTGTGGCTCACAGCTGATGGGATCGTAGACATAGACCGGATTGCCCGGAGTCGTGGCGTGGACCGTACATTCGATGGCGCCCTCGGTATCGCAGCTGATATCTCCAATCACCTGCAGGCGGGGTGAGGCTTGTGCTTCGAAGAGCGCCCGCAGTCCCGCCTTGGTGACAAGTCTGGGATAGCGCGCGGTCCAGAAAATGCCGTTGATCAGCACCGTCAGGTAGGGCAGGT
>JAPKMR010000015.1 GCA_026645815.1 Anaerolineae bacterium
CCCATCTTGATGGGCCTGGCAGGCCTCTCGCTCCTGAGCGGCGGCGCGGTGCTGAAACTGCGCAAGCGTTAAATTGAAATGAATCCCATGAGGAGAGTCGGAATATCCGACTCTCCTCATGGTGTAGATCAAAACGCCTGATACAGAATCCGTTCGACAGATACCACTTCCAAATTGAAGGACATATATAACCATGAAAAAGAACACGTTCGACATCACCTCAGCAGTTAAATTCAAGGGCCTACGTCGCTTTAACCTGATCATGGGCTTTCTACATCTGATTCAAGGTGTTCTGATGATTGTCATCAGCAACGACACCACGTATCCCTTAACCACGACCTTCCCGAGATTTGACCCTGTGCTCCGGCAATTGGTGCCCGATGTGAAGAACTCAGGCGAATTGTTGTTTGGACCAGCGGTTGCCATCTTCCTGCTGCTTTCCGCCATCGCACACTTCTATCTCTCCACGATTGGCTACAAACGCTATGTCGAAAATCTCAAGAAAGGCATGAATCCTATTCGCTTCTACGAATACGCGCTCAGTTCCTCATGGATGATTGTCTTGATCGCTATGCTGGTGGGCATGTGGGATATTCCAAGTCTGGTGCTACTCTTCTCAGTGAATGCCACCATGAATCTCTTCGGAATCATGATGGAATACCACAACCAGTACACCGAGAGAGTCAATTGGACCTCCTTCTTCTATGGCGTTTTCGCGGGCATCATGCCCTGGGTCGCCATGGGCATCTACTTCGTAACGGCGCTCCAGTCCAGCGATGCGCGACCTCCAGCCTTTGTTTATGGCATCATCGCCTCAATCTTCATTTTCTTCAACATCTTCGCCGTAAACATGGTGTTACAATATAAGAAGGTGGGCCGCTGGAAGGACTATCTCTTCGGTGAACGGGTTTACATTATTCTTAGCTTGCTGGCAAAAACCGCCCTGGCATGGCAGATTTTCGCCGGGACTCTGGCGCCAGTATAGAAGCACAGAATGATGGGTGAAGCCCGGGAGTGAAATGATGAAATTCAGCAGTATGGCTGTCAAACTATTGAAAAGGGCAAACATCGTCATGGCGAGCGTATTAGCGCTCGCCATGATCGTTCCGTTGCTCGTACCGGTTCCGCCGCTAGAGGGGACTCTGCCGCCGGAACAGCTGGCAGATGCCGATAGCCAGTTCGTGAGGCTCGAAGGCGCCAACATCCATTACAAGACCGGCGGCGAGGGCGAGCCTGCGTTCCTGCTATTGCATGGTTTCGGCGCGAACACGACCTCCTGGGATCGTATCATGGAACCGCTGAGCGCGCTCGGCACAGCGATTGCCTACGATCGTCCCGGTTTTGGGTTGACGGAACGCCCCCTGACCTGGGAGGGCGAAAACCCCTATAGCACCGCAACTCAACCCCGCATCGCGCTCGACTTATTGGAACATTTAGGCAAAGAGCGGGCAATCCTCGTAGGCAATTCGGCGGGTGGCACGCTGGCGCTCCATCTGGCATTGCTCTATCCGGAGCGCGTAGAAGCGTTGATTCTGATTTCCCCCGCAGTCTACACGGGTGGCGGCGCGCCGGGGTTTGTGCGACCCCTGCTACGGACACCACAGCTCCGCCGAATTGGGCCGCTGTTGGTGCGCGAATTTCTGGGGGAAGGCGCCTCTCTGCTCGATAGCGCCTGGCACGACCCCTCCAAGATCACACCAGAATTGCAGGAGGGTTACACCAGACCTCTGCGAGCGGAGAATTGGGATAAAGGCCTGTGGGAGATGACGGTCTCCGCGGATTACCCCGATCTCATCTCCAGACTGGAAACACTGCAGATGCCGGTGCTCATCATCACTGGCGATGATGACCGCATCGTGCCGACTGCGGATAGTGTGCGGTTGGCAGGCGAAATTCCAGGCGCGGAGCTGGTTGTCATCCCAGATTCCGGACATGTAGCGCACGAGGAGACGCCTGAAGCGGTCATGACGGCAATCGAGGATTTTCTGGCAAGGGTGGCACAATAGAGCAACGACAGAATCGCGGCAAACCGGCAACAGCAGGCGAGAGTTGTGCACTTACAAAAACCCCCCCTCCAGCGCAGGAATCGCGCATCGAGGGGGGCTTCTACATGCAATGGCGAGTGGCTTCCCTTCACCTCACTGCCGTTCGACTTCCACCACGCCACCACAATAGGGGCATTTGTGAACCGGGGTTTTGACGCTGAAACTGTTGCCACAATAGGCACAGCGCCGCACCACTTTGGATGGCATCAAGCCTGGGAAGACGTAGACTTCCCGGTCCTCACGTTTCTCGCGATAAGCCTCGCCACGTTCCTGAAGCAAATCAAAGGCTGCCAGCACGGATGCGTGCGGCGCACCCAGATTAGCCACCGCCTGCGCTACAGTTGTCTCGGCATCCGAGGTGCGCGCCAGTTCGGTAATGCGCCCGGCGAGCTGCGCCGGGCTGAGCGCGCGCTCGCGCGCCAATTGCCGTCCACCAAAGAAAGCCAGCGCCCCACCGCCCGCCAATAGCAATAAGCTCAGCAATAAGCGCTTAGGCTCCTGAACAGCAGCGCACAGGAAGAGCAGCCCCGGGGCGAGCATCAGCCCACCTACAATCACCATCGCCAGCGGCAAGAATTTCTTCATAAGTCACCTCCACACAAGTTGTGAGTTACCAATCAAGCGCGATTAGAAATGGCTATTTCCACTGCTTCTCAGTGGCCTCGGTGAGCGCCGCACCCAGCGATTCAAAAGCCACACGGATGGTATCATCATCCAGAGCCGCGACAAAGCCCTGCGCTTGTTGCGCAAAGCGCACCGGGTCCTCAGCAAAACCACTCGCCGAACCAAAAGCTTTTTTGGCAGCGGTCAAAGTCTTAAAGAAATCCAGGCTCTCCTGCGGGACTGTAATCCGCAACGGTTTGAGATATGAACTGTACTCCGCCTGCTGCTGAAGCATCTTGCGCACGCCGCCGCGGAAACCGTCCAAGCCCTGCGTCAGACCGTTGAAGAGGCCATCCAGATGCGCTGCCTTGGTCAAGCCCTCTTGATAGCGGTCGCGCAACACATTCAACTCCGCCAATTCCGCCAACGCTGTCGCCAAATCCGGCAGAAGACACGGAGGAGGTTCCCGTAGCCCGTCAATCACGGCGCGCGCGGTACGTTGGTGCGCCAGAAACGCGCGACGCTCTTCATCATCCAGGTAATCGAATTCCGCTTGCAACCGCGCCTGCTCCAGCAGCTTCGCTTGAACATCCTGGCGGTAGCGCTCTTGGGTCTCCGATTCCTGCTGACGCACCGTCTGCCAATCCTTACGGTGCCGCTCCAACTGTTGCTGCAATGCCGTTACCATTTTGAAGGTCTTGTTCCGCTGGCGCACCAGTTTGTTCACCGCAAAAAAGCGCCAAATGGCGCCAAGCCAACGGGCCTTTTCTTTTACGGCGGCATTGAGGCGCGCCAGTTCCGCCTCGCCGGCGGCAATATCGGCTTGCAGTGTGCGCTCTCGCTCTGCAGCCACAAGATTCGCCGCGTGATGACCCTCGCGCGCCACCTGACTGCGCCGCAACAGCACAGCAATCTCTGCCGCCAGATCCGGCAACACCTTCTCGCGCAATTCGGTGTAGCGCGTCTCAGCCCGTTCCTCTTCCATGGGCAACAACGCCAGCACCTCGCGGTGCAACTCCGGTCCGGCGGCGCTATCCACCGCCATCAACTGATCCACAGCCGGACCTATAGTAGTCTGATAACGCAGGTCATGCTCGCCATAGACTTTCGCATAAGCCGTCTTCAGCATCTGGAACGCCGGCAGTGTGGCCTTGATGTCCGCCAACCGCTCGGTCAGTGTTGTGTCCAGGTCCTTCAAACTTGCAACTGTTGCCATCACTTCACCCCCACACCCTGCACGCGTCCCTCATAACGGCGCCTAACGCGCCAGACAAACCGTGTGAGCGCACTATTTCGTTGGTGCTCCGCGAGTTCCTTAAAGCCACCCTGCTCATCCCAATACAGCGGACAGGCGCCGCAGCACAGGTCAGCATGTTCGCACTCCCGACACCCAGGCGGCAAGAATTTCTTCTCGCGCCAGTACCGGGCGGCACGGCGGTTCCAGATCACATCAAAATCCTCGCGCAGCAGATTTCCAATTCCTTGCTCAAAACTAGAACACGGCAGCACATCACCATTGGGCGCCACGGAGAGCAAGCCATCAGCGGCGGCGCAAGATTTACCACCCAAGCCATGCGCCGCAGGATTGAAGAGACACATTGGCGTCGGAGAATACCAGACAAAGCGCATACCCCGCGCCTCGGTACGTCGTTTCAAATCCAGAACAATCGGGCCAATTTCAGTGTAGCTGATATCCGGCACGCCCACCGAATCCCCTGTGCGGATGAGCATGTTCATCGAAAGGTATTCCTGTCCCATATCCGCGAGCAAGTCAATCATAGCCGGCAGCGCCGCGAGGTTTTGCCGGTTGACGGTAGTATTCGTGTGCGTGTGAATTCCTGCCGCCTTAAGGTTCTCCACCGCGCGCACGGTTTTCTCGAAAGCTCCAGGATGCCCCACCACCGCATCGTGCGTCGCCGCATCACCTGCCTCCAGGCTCACCTGTGCGGAGTGCAAGCCCTCCGCTGCCAGCTCCGCCACATAAGCGGGGTCGCCGCAGCGAATACCGTTGGTGATGAGATTGGTGCGCATGTCGCGCCCGCGCGCATGGGTGATGAATTCAGGCAGGTCGGCACGCAAGGTCGGTTCGCCCCCAGTGAAGGAGACCATCGGCACGCGCGCCTGATCCATGATCTTGTCAATAATGCGCTTGACCTCGCCGGTGCTCATCTCCGGTGTCTGGCGTCCTCTATCAGGCGCGCTGGCATAGCAGAAAAAACAGCGGTTCTGGCAACGGTAAGTCAGCGCGATTTCGGAAATCACCGGCAGCTTGCGCTGGTGAACACCGAATCCGGTGCGTTGGATCGCAGGCGTCTCGCCAGGACGGTTCTGTAACAACGTCTCAAGCGTGCGCAGCAAAGCCCTGATATCGGAAACAATTTGCTCTTCGGGCACAGCATAACGCGTCGCGAGCGCCTTAACTACCGCCGCCACATCCACAGTTGCCGGGCGATAGAGTGCGTCGAGCACCTCCGCCGCCGTGGCATTGAGGTATTGCACGCGGTTCGGGCGCAAAATCAACACATCATCTTCGGGGCGCACAAAGATCAAATCGCGCGTCGCCGCGATGAAGGAAGTCGTAGCGTCAAGGAAAGTCTGGTCCATCAAACATCCATCAATGGTAAACAATGGCCCATGTCACATTATCGGGCATGGTGGGTACAGCCTAGAACTTACTCACACAGGCGGAGTGACACGCGCTGTGGCAAGCGTCGTGAACACAGGCGGAGTGACACGCACTGTGGCAGGCATCGTGGACGCAAGCCGAGTGGCAGGCGTCATGAACACAGGCGGAGTGGCACGCACTATGGCAGGCATCGTAGCCAGCAGGCGCCTTACCCGTAATCTGATCCACAACCTGAGCGGCAGACGCAGCCAAACCTTCCGCTTTGCGACTGAGGTCACCCGCGACTCCCTCCATCAGCCCCGCCATCATACCCGCGGTACGCACGGGAGTGGATTCGCGGACACTTTCCCACAACGAACGCGACTCACCGGATGAGGCTTTGCCCCCTACGACTTTGCCGCCAGACTCAATGGGCATGGGGCGATAGTTCCGCGAGAGCATGGACCAACCCCATAAAGGATCGGTCATGATGACGGGACGGGTGGACGTATCCTCCCCAAGCATCCGCTCCCACTCGCTCAAAGCAGAATCGGCTTTCTGCTCATAAGCCTTGCGGGTCTCCTGGCTATCTGCATTCCAAAGTTTGGACTGTAGATGCGCCGTGAGCAGTTGCAGGACATGATCCACCGCCGATTGGCTCAACGTTCCATCATCCGCAATGCCGTCTATCAATGCCTTCTCATAATCTTCCAGCGGCGCATCGGTGGAATTGACCTCTACCTGCAGCGGCTTATGGTTCAGAATCGTAATTACGTCACGCGCCGCTAATTGCATCAAAATCAACGTCAGCACCTTGGTAGTGTCGCCAATATAGAGCGCCGCCTCAATCATGCTCAAGTCCGGCACCTTCCCCGGTTGTTCATAGGTCTCGATTTCGATAGCGGGCGCCTGGTACACAGGCTTGGGCTGCTTGGGACGCGTCCATCGGAAAGCCAGGAAACCGATCAAGCCCACGATCGCCAAACCAGGACAGCCGAAGCAAAGTCCAGTGATCGCCCAATCTCTGGCAGTGGGCTGCGCCGGTTCAGGCGTGGAGATGGTCCCACCACCGGGAACAAGCTCCTGCGCACCTGCCGGCGCCAGGGTCAAGTGGCGCTCAGGAATATAGATCGAGGGCGTAAAATCCGCCTGTGGGCTGAGGTTTTCCTTGGAAATATAGAGCGAGAGCCAGACCTTGCCAGTTGTCTCATCCGGGGTGGGATAGTAAACCCAGCGATCAAAGCGCTCCACAATGCTAGAGTTCACGGTTAACCCGGTCGCACTCACCAAATCGCCGGTCACTTGCTCCGGTTGGGTGATATCGGCAGGCAATTCAATAGGCAGGATAAAGGTGACGATTTGCTCCTCGATGGGCAGTGCCCATTCAAAGGGCGCCCAGGCAAGAACACGATAAGCCTCACCCTTGTAGGTCGTCTGATCCAGTCGCGCCGGCGCCGAATAGTGAATCAACACGGTATAATCCCGTCCAGGCTCCGTGCTGAAGCCGAAGTCCACACCGTACAGATTACCGCCCTGACTGCGCAGCTGCACCGGGCGCGTGGCGCCACCTTCCTCGATCGTCGAATCCAGAATTGTATGCCCCATGTCAAAGGGACCAATGGTGGTAATACCACTGCGAACATCTACCTCATGAAAGGTCAGACGATATTTGATATCGAGAGTGCCATCACTCCGAAGCGCCACCTGGGATTCTGCTTTGAGGAGTTGTGGCGGTTCGGCAGCATGAACGGGCAACACCCCTCCCAATAGCAAAACCAACCACAGGGATAATAACACTAGAGAACGCCTGATCCTATCCATAGAAATCTCTCCTGCAAAAATCGCTCACATGCAGATCACTGTGCGGGACCGACTACCCCTATTGTAATACGGATTTTCTCTATCAGAAGTTGTAACAGAGGTGGGGTGCGTTTCATTCCGGGGGTGGCAATCTCAAACGCCCCGTGATTCTTTGCGGCGTGGCTGCGCCACGCCGCAAAAAATCACCCAAAGGAAAGGCTTTTGCATGATAGCCGTCTTACTCTTGCCCCAAGGCAAAGCACCGCGGGCAGGCGAAGACGCCCTTAGAGAATGATATAACGCCGGTGTTTGAGAGGCTCCCCCAGATGGCTGCGTTCATTGAAGAGACAAATCGTGGCGCCCCCTCTGTGAAAATCAATGACGGAAACCGAGGCATTATCCGCCCAGAAAGGCATATGCCGGCGCAGGTCGCCGCCGGCGACAAGGGTCAACATCCCCTTAATCACGCCGCCATGTGTGACCGCGGCGACCGTCTGTCCCAGATGCACGCGCTGAATGGTATCCCAAAACGCGACAATGCGAGCGCGAAAAACCTCTTCGTCCTCCATGCCGGGGATTCGAGGGCGAAGCATGGGGGAATCCCAGGTTACGGTGAGCCAGTCCCGCAATTCCTGATGGAGAGCAGGATCCAGTTGCGCGAGTTCAGCCGCGTCACGGTCGGAAACAGCGCCAAAATCGAACTCGATGAGATCCGCACTGACCCGCGGCGACAAGCCGATAGCAGCACCGATGATGGTTGCGGTTTCATAAGCCCGGCTCAGGGGGCTGGAGTAAAGCACGTGAACAGCGTAGTGCTCCCGCAGCCATTCTCCCGCCCGGTGCGCCTGCTCGCGCCCCTGAGCATCCAGGGGAATTTCGGTGCGACCTTGAATGCGACCCTGAGCGTTGTGAGCGGTGCGACCATGTCGCACCAGAATCAGGCGTGTGGCTTCAGCCGGTGTGATTTCAAGAAGATCCAACATGGGAACAATCTGCCTCCTTGTGAATTCATACACGCAGTGTACCGCATTTTGGGGGTCGCACCAACCCCAAGTGGGTGGAATATTGAAATCCCTTTGGGAATATGGTATAGTATGGCTGTATTTGAAAAGCATCGCTCAAGGAGGATCTATGAACAAAGCCACTGTGCGTCAAATCATCAACGTGATCACCACCATCGCCGTCATCGTCATCAACGTTCTTGCTAATGCGCTTCCTCTCAATGGACTCAACACCGGGGAAATCTCCGACCGCTTCGAAATCTACTTTGTGCCCGCGGGTTACGTTTTCTCAATCTGGGGTGTAATCTACCTGGGCTTGATTGCCTTCGCCATCTATCAAGCATTGCCGGCACAGCGCAATAACCCCCATGTGGCGCGTATCGGCTACGCTTATGCCATAAGCGGTATCGCGAACATCATCTGGATTTTCTTCTGGCACTATGAGGTCTTTGCCCTGACGCTCATCCCCATGCTGGCGCTACTGGGAAGCTTGATTTTCATCTTCCTGCGCCTCTGGCAAGGTCGCAGTGAACAACGTTCCGCGGACCGTTGGGCCATCTTCCTGCCCTTCAACATCTACCTGGGATGGATCAGTGTCGCGACGGTCGCCAACGCTACCCAGCTCCTGTACTATCTCAAGTGGGGCGGTTGGGGCATCGCGCCCGAAATCTGGGCGCTAATCATGCTGATTATTGCGGCGGCGATTGCTATCGCCATGGTGCTCCGGCATCGCAACATCGCTTACGCCATGGTCTTTATTTGGGCCTATATCGGCATCGCTGTGCAGCATTCCGAGACGGCACTGGTCGCTTTCCCCGCCGGTATTCTGGCTGCGCTCATCGCACTTTCAGTCGTTATGGCAGCACCGCTGAAGCGCGCCACCCGCTCCTAAAAAGCGCGCCTCCTCTCAGATTTTCCGTCGCCCAGGCGAAAGCAATGCTCTCGCCTGGGCTTCCTGTCAGGTTTTACCGGCAATATAAACCGCGTCGCGTTGCAGCGTGGGTGAAAACCCGCCGTAATTTCCCAAAATTCCGTTGGTAATTCGCCCGCGTTGTGCTATACTTGAATTACTCGATCAAGAATCGAGGCACAATAATGTGAGAAAGGATTGGGAAGTGAGTCAAAATGGATCCTCACCGCCTGTATCGCCTGTTGTTCGTCGCTGCATCGAAAACCTGGAAAGCCCCAACCCCCGCCAACGTTCTCAAGCCGCAGGAGAACTAGGGGAGCATCACGCCGTCGAAGCCGTTCCCGCTCTAATCCAAGCCCTCAATACCGATATCAATACCTACGTCCGCACTGCCGCCGCCGAGGCGTTGGGGCACATCGGCGATCCCCAAGCCACTTTTCCGCTGGTGGATGCCATGCGGGATTCGAGTTCTTTTGTCCGGCGCGCCGCAGCTATCGCTTTAGGACAACTGGAAGCCAAGGAGGCACAGGTAGCCCTTATCCATGCCCTGGATGACCCCAATCTCTATGTCCGGCGCGCCGCCATCAATGCTATCGGCAAGCTAGGCATCCATGATCTGGGCAAAGTCTTACTTTCCCGCCTGGATACCGGCGATCCCCGCATGCGACGCACCATCATCACTGCATTGCGCAGGCTCAAAACCCGCGATGCTATTGCCACCATGGTAGAAATGCTCGAAGGATATATGAACGAACCTGGGTCCCGGGACCTACCCGTGGTTAAGACGCTGGTTATCGCCCTGGGTGACTTGCAGGCAAGAGAAGCAATCCCGGTGTTGATCGCAGTCGTGCGCGGCTATGTAGGCGCTCGCTCATTGGCAGCGGCGGCATTGGGTCAAATCGGTGATACACAGGCGTGCCCGGTATTGGTCGAAGCGCTGGCTGATCCCAGCGCCAGCCTGCGCCTGGCGGCGCTCCGTAGCCTGGGGCGGTTAGCCTGTCCAGGAACCGCACCGGTCGTCCGCGAGTTCCTGACCTCAGGTGATCCGCGCCTGCGGCGTGTGGCGACCATCACGCTAGGGCACCTTCACGACCACGACTCCATTCCGAAATTGCTCGAGATGGCGCGCGAGGACCCCAGTCCGCTGGTGCGACCGGTCGCAGTAGAGGCGCTAGGTCTGATCGGCGACCCGCGCGTCATCGAGAATCTCGTGCCGCTGGCGAAGGACACCAATGCCTACGTTCGCGCTGCGCTCTCACAGGCGCTGTGCTTATTGGATGATGGCTCGCCGGCGGTGGAGAAAGCGCTCAAGAAACTTCTGGAAGATGAGGTTCATCACGTGGCTTCCGCGGCACAGCAAGCCAAAGAAACACAACGTGAACACCCCCATGAGGGAATTGATACTGTTTGCGAACCGGACAAGAAAGGCTCCTGGTTACGGCGGTTGTTGCATCTGGGGGGATGAGCGCCGGACCGGTAACGCCGGTAACGGCGAGATTTGAACAACAGCAAGGGCACAGAGGCTATCTCTGTGCCCTTGGCACACAACACGCATGAATCAATATGGCAGAATCTCCGCCAGGCGTACGCCATCCTGCCACACCTCTAAAAGCCATCCCTCGCCAGCTCCGGCGACAAGCTCACGGAAGGGTGTATCGGGACCTACTTGCGCCGGGAATACGCCTTTTATGGTAGTGTTCTGTTTGATAACCAGGTCAACCGTTTGCAGATATGGGGCATAAAGCCCGACCAGAAGACCCTGCGGTGTCTGTTTGAAAGCTGCTGCCAGATCTGCGTTGGCCCAAGCCAAACTGCCAATGCCATGAACAGCGTACCAGCGCTCACTCCAGGTGAGCGTCTGCCCAGATGGTAGACTTACATAATCCTCCGGGAAGAAACTGCGGTTGTAGCCGCCCCAAAGTTCAAAATAGCGGCTTCCATCAACCGTGAAGATATCCGAGGGTAATTCGCCCAGACAGAAGAGCTTAACCCCTTGTGGCGTCGCGGGTGGATAGGTCCGCACAATTCCCAAATCGCTGCCCGCATCGTAGGCGCCCATCGCCCCCTGCGCCTGCGTCGCGAAAATCCCCAGGTAGTGCTGCCATTCATAGTAGAAACTGAAGTTCCGACCGGAAAACACGGGCCAGCTGATATGGCTGCGTGGGTCGGGCAAGAGCTCGTCGCTGGTAGAATGTATCTGCATCCTATCAGTGGGCACCCAAAAGCGCAAAGTGTGCGAAGGAGCATTATTCCCGGACAATGTGAGCATGGCATTGATCCAAAACATCAACGGTTGCGCCTCGGCGGTGGGGTTGTTGATGCGCGGCGTAATCACCAGACTGTTATCACCACCGTAGAGCTGCAGCGTAATCTCGATCAGCATCCCCGTACGCCAATCGGTATGCCAGACGCGCACGCCGCGCCAGTTATCCCCCGAGAGCAGCTGGTACTCCCAAGGAAGGTACTCATTGAGACCGTGTTCATCCACGGGGAAAGCCCATTCCACACCGCCCGTGCCCAACCACCAGCCACGATAGCCCCAATTCGCGTTGACGGGCATGATGACAGGATTCTCATAAGTGAGCTTCTGCCCGGTGAGACGATCCTCCCAGCGCAAAATGCGCCCGCCCAAATAGGGCAAGACCGTGATGCGGGTGTAGGTATTTTCCAGAATCACCACGGTGTAGGTGCGCGGTTCGGGCGGACCCACAGCCCCCATATCCAGGCTGTGATAGGGATAGTAAGGCGCTCCGGGATCGGAGGGCCGAAGAGCCTGTTCCCAACCATAGCTGGTCAACGTTATCTGCGTCTCATAAACGGCAAGGTCCCAATTCTTCATGACGGTAGGCAGGTAAGTCTCCGGCGTGATGGTGAGCGTTGAGGTAAGAATGATGGCTTCAGCAGGAGTAGCCTCGACCGGAGTTGGAGTGGGCGCTAATGTTGAGGTGGGTGCAGGTGAGATAACCACAGGAGTAGCGGCTATCGTTGGTGTAGCAGTGCTGGGCGCTTGAGCCACCGTGTTGGTCGCTATTAGCGTGGGAGGCTCAGCAATGCCGCCGGCTACACCGCAGGCTGTGAGAGCTAACGCCAGTCCGATCCAAAGCCAACGGAAAGAGTTCGCGGGTTTCATAAGCCCCCTCCTTGTTTGGCAACCTACAGAAACGACAACGTGATCCCCGGCACGGGGATCACGTTGTTATTGTGTTGAACCGCGCGGGGCTGAACCGCGTGCCGCGCAAGTAAGCAACCGTTAATTGAGCAGATTGAGCGCCCAATCGCCGATAAGCCAGTAACGGAAATCCTCGCCACCGTTGCATTGAATCCCGCCGATCACGCCGTAGACCACCGCAATGACTGGGAATGCCGCCAACACCAGCGTGGCAATGAGGGCGAAGGGAATCAGTAACAGGCCAACCAAAACAGGGATGAGCAAACCCGTTACCGCCCAGACCAATCCAATTAACAGCCCGCCGCCGCCCCAGAAAATCAGCTGGAAAATCAGCGCTTGCAGAGCCTGATAAGCCACGTAGCGCGAGCGCCCACGATAAGCCAGGTAGATGATGAGCGCGGCGCCCACACCCAGAAAACCGGTCACCAGGTTCAGCAGCACGCTTAGATGCGCCAACATTGCCCATAAGCGCTCATCTGCCGGAGAGAGCGGAGCAGGAGGCTGCACCGAGGGCGCCACCGGCGCCGAATTCGCAGCAGGAACCGGTACTTCACGAACTTCACTTTCAGTATCCATTGTTCAACTCCTTTAACATGATCTCATTTTTCAGGATTCTACCTGATAATACGTGAAGACCAGTTAAAGGTTGCGCCGAATTCCACACCCACTGCCTCTACGGCTTTTCCTCCATAAACTTCTCCACTTGATACAGGCTAATACGGATATCGGGCCATTTCCAGGCATTGGTTGGCAAGCCTGCTTTCTGGCACAGGTGGCTCAAAAATATCTCCGGTTCCGGCAATTGTTCCCATACTTGGGGCAAAAAGGTCCCCCGGTTCCAGCCCCGTTCCAAAATCACGCCATCTATTCCCGGACGCAGTTTTCGCAGCAGATCATCGGGGTCGGCGTAGAGCAACGGTTGTGGTTCTGAAAGCACGGATATCTCAATCCGAAGCGGCGCAAACTCAAGATCCGTCAGCGGCGGGAAACGCGGGTCATCGAAAGCAGCGTCCACAGCATGGCGCTGCACATCCAACACCAGCGGACGATGCGCCGATAACGATCCAATGCAACCCCGCAGCTGCCCATCGAGCGTGAGCGTCACAAAGGCTGCGCCGTTCTCGCGTAGGCGCAGCGGCAACGTCTCCAACGCAATCTCAGGCATCGAGGCGTCACTCAAGGCTTCGCGGATGGCTTCACGAGCAAGGCGTAACAGAGTCTGTTTTTCTTCCGCAGTCAAGGGTTGGGTATCCATAAAATCGCTCCTAAACGTGTTGCGAGTTACAGGACCAAAGGGACGAATCACAAAACGGCGCCAGTATAAGCAATCGCCGCATAACCGACTACCTGGCGCCGGTCACCGGCAGTATCACCCGAGTTGCGATAATCCAGCAGATGGGCGCGCCACCCCCGCTGTGCGGCGAGAGCCATTACAGAGAGGATGGGCGCCTGCCCACAAGCCTCACCATGGGCGACGGCTATCTGGTCACCTTGAAGAATAGCCTCGATCAAGGTGGTGTCACGGCGCGCCGCATCGCTGTAAGTGTGGTAGTGGCTGAGATCAGAGCTGACCACGATAAGGTCTGCCGGTTCCAGCATCGCATCAAGAACATGGGCGACCACTTCTGGGTTCACATCACCAAAGAGCAAGGGGACGATCGGCACCTGCGCCCACAAATGTTGCAAGAAGGGCAGCTGCACCTCGAGGCAGTGCTCACCCTGATGCGCCTGTCCTAAGGGCTGGAACCACGGGTCACGCTCGATCAACCGAGACGCTGCAGCGACATCCACAGGGATGACCCCGAGCGGTGTCGCAAAACCGTCGAAATCACCTAATGCCACCCCCTGAAACCAGGCGCGGTGCGCCGGACCCATGAGATAGACCCGCGGCGGAGGTACGGGCAGCTCCGCTAACAACCGGTAAGCGAAAGCGGCTACGGGGGCCGAATACACATAACCAGCATGGGGCACAATGATCGCGCGGACTTCGGCGAGAGGCGCCGGTGTCGCCGCCGTCAGGAAATCAGCCACTGCCTGCCGCAAAACAGCAGGATCGTCCGGATAGAACATGCCGGCGACCGACGGACGGCGAATGCTAGGAGATAAACGCGTTTCATTTTCCATAGTTACATCACCTCTTACTGCCAGACACCTGGAATGTTCGCGCCACAATGATGACACACCCCGGGGGTTTGCCAATGCGTACGCACGCGATAGGCCGAGCGCGAGATCAACAATGTGTTACATTGCGGGCAATAAGTTCCCTCACGACCAGGGTCGTAGATATTACCCACATAGACGAAGTTCAACCCGGCGGCTTTCCCCAAAGTGTGAGCGCGCGCCAATGTCTCCGGCGGAGTTCGCGGGCGATCTTGCAGGTGATAGGCGGGATAGAATGCGGAAACATGCCAGGGGATATTGGGGTCAATCTGCGCCAACCACTCCGCAACTGCACGCAGTTCGGCATCAGAATCATTCAACCCCGGAATGACCAGGGTTGTCACCTCGATCCAGGTTCGCCCGCCGCGCGCAATCTCCGCAATATTGCGCTTTACCGGTTCCAATCGCGCGCCCGTGTAAGTGCTATAGAGATCCTCAGTGAAGCCCTTCAAATCTACATTGATGCCATCAAGCCAGGGAGTGATGGACTCCAACATCTCAGCAGACATAAAACCATTGGAGACAAAGACATTTTTGGTGCCCTGTGCATGCGCCAGGACAGCCGTATCGTAGGCATATTCGAAGAAGACAGTGGGTTCGTTATAGGTATAGGCGATAGAAGCGCTATGCTCCTGGCGCGCCAGGGAGACCAGAGCCTCCGGGGCGATGACCGGCACCGCCATCTCGGGCGTGATGCGCCGCACCTGCGACATCTGCCAGTTCTGGCACCATTCACAGTGCAAATTACAGCCATAGGTGCCTACAGAAAGCGCAGTTGATCCAGGGAGAAAATGGTAAAGCGGCTTCTTCTCAATGGGATCAACGTGCAACGCCACTGCCTCACCATAGACGGCTAGCTGTAGTCGTCCCTCACGATGAACCCGGACACCGCATTTTCCCCAATCACCAGGCGCCAGCACACAAAAGTGCTCGCACACCCGGCATTGCAGTTTTCCCCCTGAGAGAGTACGGCTCAAACATGGCGCAGATGACATACCCGCCTCCAGCACTCCTCAAACAAAAAGCCCCGGCCAAATAGCCAGGGCTAACATTGCCAACTAGAAAGGCTACCGTGTAAAATCAGCCCTGACCTTACAACTCAAGCCCGACACCTGTGATCTTAAGCTCACCGAGTTTTATGCGTCAGCAGGTATCACAGCTTCATCCTCTTCCGGCACCGATTCAGAGGTTTCCATTTTGGGCGCCTCGGATGTGGTAGAAGCAACTTTCAAACTGAAAGCCACACGCCGGTTTTTAGGGCGCAGCGAAAGGATGCGCGCCGGGAGAGTCATACCGACCTGCACCACCTCATCAGCCCGCAGCACGGGTTGCTCAGAAAGCTCAGAAAGATGGATCAGGCCCTCGACCTCAGGAATATCCACCGGGCAGGCGAAAGCGCCAAACGACACAAGATTGACAATCTTCACCTCAAGCTGCTGCCCCTCACTATAACGCTCGCCCATCAGTTCCCAGGGATCGGGAGTCAGGCGTTTGAGGCTGAGACTGAGGCGGTGGCGCTCCAGGTCCACATCGAAAATGTAGACCTCCAGCTCCTGCCCCACCTGCAACACCTGCGAAGGATGATTGACGCGTTGCCAGGAAATTTCCGAGATGTGCAACAGCCCATCAATACCCTTGACGTTGACAAAGGCGCCGAAGTCCACGATGTTGCTGACCACACCACGCTGCACAGAGCCGACCTCCAGCTCTTCCAGAATATTGTGACGGCGAGGTCTTTCGCCCCCTGTCCCACGTTCCGAAAAGATAAGGCGATTACGGCTAGAGGTTACCTCAATCACCTTAAGGGTGAGGGCCTTCCCCATTAACGCCTGCCAGCGGTTTTCGGTATCGTCGGCATTCTGAAGCGAGCGCCAGGTGGGCTGCAACTGCGATGCAGGCACAAAGCCACGTAGATGCCCCAGGTGCACAATCACGCCGCCCTTATTGGAATCTACTACTTCCAGTTCGACAGTTTCACCGCTTTCCAGCAGCTCCTGCGCACGCACCCAATCGCTCTCTTGATCCGCTTTGTTCAATGAGACCAAAATGACATTCTCGCTTTCATTGGAATCGAGTACATACACATGAACCACCTGACCAGGTTTTAGCCGCTCCAGGTCTTCAGGTTGCAATAACTCCATTTCCCGCGGGTGCACGATGGCATCGCATTTGCTCCCGATGTCAATGAGAATCATTTTAGGGTTAACCCGCACGATAACGCCTTTGACAACGTCACCGCGCCGACAGGGAGCAGGGGGAGTATAGGCGTCGAGCATCGCGCTCAGCATATCCTGCTCGGAGTGTGATCCAAGGTCTGTGGCTGGTTTCATGGCTGCGTCTCCTGAATAGAACTTCTATGAAACATTATAGTGCGTTTTTCAAAACCAGGCAATTCAAGGGGCATGCGACAGATTATTGGGGGAAACCAGAAGAGGTTCTGCAAACAGGCGAAGAGGATCATTTTTATGGTTTTTTGCGGCGTGGCTGCGCCACGCCGCAAAAAACCACTTTTCTAGCACGCCCTGTAGGGGCATTTGAGATTGCCGCCCCCGGCATGAAATACACCCAGAGAATAGTCAAGTAGTTGTCATCTTAAGACCTGGGTTTATACTGGCTGAATACGATTGTAAACCAACCATCGTGCGATTAAGGAGACCAGAATGCTGCGAATGCTTCGTAACCTTTTACCTGTAGGGCTCTTGCTCATCACATTGGGCTGCGCCTTCGCTAGTCAGACGGCTACACCCGCCATCCCAACTGCTGATAAGGGACTAGAACTCACGCCGTCAGCTACCGCCACGCCGACGGTCGCGGCGACGACCGCAGCCACCGCCACGGTGCCGCCCACAGCTACCCCCAATCCATGCCCCGCCGTGACCGCAGTTGCCTTCCCTGAACGCCCCACAGATTTCGGTGATAGCTATATCTACGCATTGCGCGAGTATCTCTCTGCCGGCGGCAACCCCGCTACCCTGGGAGAACTGCTACACGCCTGGGAGGCGCTTCCTCCAGATGGCGGCATGCCCCTGCAGCAGGATTTCACCGGCGATGGAAGCCCTGAAGTCGTTACCGGCTTCATCAATCCGCTGGCCGAAAGTTTTCCGCCCGAGGGGATGCTCGCCATCTTCTCCTGTCAAAATGGAGCTTACGAAACCCTCTATTCCTACGCACCAGGAGAGTGGACCAATATCGCCCTGGTGGGGGGCGAGGATCTCAACGGCAACGGCACAGCTGAGCTCGTTTTCGCCGACGTGACCTGCGGCGCCCATACCTGCTGGCACACCTTGCACGTCTGGTCGTGGGACGGCAGTACCTTCCGCGAGCAGATGGCAGGCGATCCTTCGCTGCCCTATCCCACATTTACGCTCACCCAAGATGCCATTCTGGCAAGCAGTGTTGGCGTTGGTTCGGTGGGAGCAGGTCCCCAACGCGTCTACACCGAAACCTGGAGCTGGGATGGCAGTGTCATCACGCGCACAGCCACACAGCTTGGACCGGCGCAATATCGCTATCACGCCTTCCGTGACGGTGACGAAGCATTCCGCGCCGGGCGTTATGCAGAGGCGCTCGACGCCTATGTGCGAGTCATCAATGATGATAACCTGGAGCCGTGGGCAGGCTACTATGGCGCGCCGGAAGAGCGTCTCTGGTTCACGGCGCTGGCGCGTTGGCGCCTCGTCCTATTGGGAGTCAGCCAGGGCAATTTCCCCGATGCCGAGAGTGACTACCAACTCTTGCAAGCTGATTTCGCTGCCGGTTCGGCGGGTTATCCCGTGGCGCAGCTGGCGACGCGCTTCTGGGAGGCATATCAACGTTTGGGATTGCTGCCGGAAGCCTGTGCGGAGGCGGTCGCAGCGCCAGAAGCTGCCGCCGTGTTAGAATTTCTTAATAGCTTTGGCTATGCTAATCCTACCTATACAACAGAAGAATTATGTCCGCTCACACTCCCGTAGCGCACGGAAGTCTCGAACAACAATTGCAGGAGCTCCCCGCCTTTAGGGCGCTATTGCGCGCTGCGGAAGCCCGTTTCTACGCCGACCTGCCACTCCGCCGCCCGGTGCTCGACCTGGGCTGTGGTGATGGGCACTTTGCATCAGCCGCTTTCCCCACCGGGCTAGAGGTAGGCCTCGATCCATGGTGGGGACCGTTGCAGGAAGCGCGCACACGAGGAGGCTACCGGCAACTCACACACGCGCTGGGCGCGGCGATGCCTTTTGCTGCCGCGAGTTTTGCCACGGTGGTCAGCAATTCCGTTTTGGAGCACATCCCCGAGGTTAACCCTGTGCTGCACGAGGTGGCGCGCGTGCTTCAGCCGGGGGGCAGTTTCTACTTCTGCGTGCCGGGGCCGAACTTCCGGCGCTTTCTCTCGGTCGCGCGGCTATTGGATGCGCTGCGCCTCAAAGGGCTTGCCGAAGCCTACCGGCGCCTCTTCGACCGCATCTCGCGGCATCACACTTACGACGGACCAGAAGGCTGGCAGCACCGGCTCGAAGCAACGGGCCTGACGCTGGAACGCTGGTGGTCGTATTTCTCACCCGGCGCAACGGCTGCACTCGAATGGGGACATCCACTGGGGCTGCCCTGCGTGCTGGCAAAAGCGCTCACCGGACGGTGGTTACTGGTTCCGGCGCGCTGGAATCTGGCGCTCACGGCAGCGCTGCTCCGGCGATTCGATCAAGAAGTGCTGCCCGCCGAGGGCGCCTATCTCTTCTTCGTGGCACGTAAGCCCAAGACAGAGATTCCGTGATTCACAGCAGTTACTTTTCACGCAACGGCAATCCCGATTATCACTTCTCGGATTATGGGCTTTGAAGTACAATACAGGGGTGAAACGCAGACGTATCCTGGCGCTGCTCTTCTTTGCGGTCGGAGCAGCCAATCTGGTCAGGGCCGCGATGGGAATCCATGTTGCCCCCACGCTGGCATCCTGGATGCTCTCACTTTCGCCCTATACCGCAGCTGCGTTCTATCTGGTCTGGGGGTTGGCTTTTACCGGCGCGACGTGGGCCACACTCAAAGCGTTACCACAAGGCAAGCCCCTGCGTTGGGCGCTCCTACTAGCAGCAGGGTATCAGGTCAGCCTGTGGATTCTGAACCTGAGCACATATCGCGCCAGTTATGCCCGCTCGCTATGGGGGCGCGATTTGATATTGAGCGCCGTATTTCTCGTGGTCGTGGCGCTCCTGGTCAAAGTTAAGCCGGATCACGTCATAGAGGACCCGGTTCTTTAAATAGAGATCGCTATGAATGTAGGAGGTATTGGATGACTTTCGAAGCAAAGCGTTGGATATTGGATGATTTGATGGCACACCCTGGCTCTCCTGAGGCTGAAGCCTTCTTGGAACGGATTGAGACGCAAACACAAGAACTGGAAAGCTGGCGTGAACGCCTCGGCAGTGACCTGACAGAAGCCAGCTTCGCGGAGGTATTGCGGCACTACGAGCAGCTGCACGCCGACCTTTCCGCCCTGTATGCCTATGCTTATCTGTGGTTCTCCGAAGATACTGCGCAGCAAGAAGCGCTGGTCTTCCGCGCCAAAGTCCAACAGATGGTGGCAGATATCACCAATCGCACGCTATTCTTCTCCCTGTGGTGGAAAGCCCTGGATGCAGAGGTCGCCGACCGCCTGCTAGCGGTCAGCGGTGATTGCCGTTATCACCTGGAATCATTGCGCCTGTTCACGCCGCACACTCTCTCGGAACCAGAAGAGCGGGTAATCAACATCAAGGATGTGAACGGGGTTGAGGCCTTGACTACGCTCTATGATATGATCACGACCCGGTTCACGTATCAACTGACCATAGAGGGCGAAAGCAAGGAGCTTACCCGTGGACAGCTCATGGCCTATGCCTATAGCTCAGACCCCGACCTGCGCAAAGCCGCCTATCAGGAGCTCTACCGTCACTATGAAGCGAACGCCGACGTCCTGGCGCAAGTCTATGCCTCACGGGTGCGCGACTGGCACGAGGAAAATGTCCGGTTACGCCATTTTGCCAGCCCTATCAGTGTTCGGAATCTAGCAAACGATATTCCCGACCCGGTCACCGAGACACTGCTGCGGGTTATCCGCAGGAACGCGCCCCTGTTCCAACGTTATTTCCGCTTCAAGGCGGCGGCGCTAGGATTGCGGCAACTGCGCCGCTACGATATCTATGCACCGTTAAACGACGCCGATAAAACTTATAGCTTTGACGAAGCCGTCCGCATGGTTGATAGCGCCTATCGGGCTTTCTCGCCCAGGTTGGCAGATTTGGCGATGCAAGCGCTTCACGAGCAACATCTCGATAGCGAAATCCGCCCGCGCAAGCTGGATGGGGCCTTTTGCTATGGCGTATTGCCAGGGCTGACACCCTGGGTACTCGTGAACTATGCCGGCACCATCAACGATGTCTCCACCCTGGCGCATGAGCTGGGGCACTCCGTACACGCCTTGATGGCGGCAGAGCATTCACCACTCACCTTCCACTCCGCGCTGCCGATGGCGGAGACCGCTTCGGTGTTTGGCGAGATGCTGCTGACGGACAAGATGCTGCATGAGGAAGTGAATGTTGCAGTACGGCGAACCCTGCTGAACACGTTCCTTTCCGGCGCCTATGCCACTGTGATGCGGCAGGCTTACTTCGTGCTCTTCGAGAATCAGGCGCACGAAATGCTCAAAGCTGGCGCCACTCCCGATGCCCTCCATGCGGCATACCTGGAGAATCTGCGCGAGCAATTTGGTGATGCGGCGACCTCCGCCGTGGAGGTCAGCGAAGAATTCCGGTTGGAATGGCTGAGCATCCCGCATATCTACCATACACCCTTCTATTGCTACGCTTATTCGTTCGGGCAATTACTCGTATTGGCGCTCTATCGCAAATACAAGGCGATCGGACGTGATGCCTTTGAGCCACAATACCTGCGCATTCTGGCGTATGGCGGATCGGCAAATCCCCAACACATTCTCAGCGAAGCCGGATTCGACATGGCTTCTGAGGATTTCTGGCAGGGCGGCTTCGATGTAATGGCAGAGATGCTCGACGAGCTCGAGCGTCTGGCATAACAGGGTATTTCATCAAGAAGGAGCGATGACGATGACGACGATAGGGGCTGAAATGGAGCAACTACAGGCCGAAAAACAGCGTTGGCAGGAAAACGGTTATCAGAAAGTGACCAAACGTTTCCCAGAACGCCAACCAGGCTTCGCCACTTCATCGGGTATTCCCATCGAACCGGCGCTGACCCCGCTGGATGCTCCCACGGATTATCTGAACGACTTGGGCTTTCCCGGCGAGTATCCCTTCACGCGAGGCATTCAGCCCACCATGTACCGGGGGCGCTTCTGGACCATGCGCCAGTACGCGGGCTTCGCCAGCGCGGAAGAATCCAACGCCCGCTACCGCTATCTGCTGGAGCAAGGACAGACCGGACTCTCCGTAGCTTTTGACCTGCCGACCCAACTCGGCTACGACGCCGATGATGATATGGCGCTCGGCGAAGTCGGTAAGGTCGGCGTCTCCATCAGCTGTCTGGAGGATATGCGCACGTTGTTCCGCGAGATTCCGCTGGAGAAGGTCAGCACCTCTATGACGATCAACGCTCCAGCTGCCGTGCTCTGGGCCATGTATATCGCGGTAGGCAAGGAGCAGGGCGTTGACCCCAAGCAACTCAACGGTACCATCCAGAACGACATTCTGAAAGAATACGTTGCACGCGGCACGTATATCTTCCCGCCGCGCCCTTCGATGCACTTAATCACGGATACGTTCCGCTTTGGCGCGGCGGAGGTACCCAAGTGGAACCTCATCAGCATCAGCGGCTATCATATCCGTGAAGCCGGCAGCACCGCCGTGCAAGAGATTGCCTTTACCCTGGCGGATGGCATCGCTTATGTGCAAGCGGCGCTGGATGCCGGTTTAGCCATAGACGACTTTGCGCCGCGGCTCTCTTTCTTCTTCAACGCACACAACAATTTCCTGGAGGAGGTCGCCAAGTTCCGCGCCGCACGGCGATTGTGGGCGCGCATCATGCGCGAACGCTTCGGCGCGCAGGATCCGAAGTCCTGGATGCTACGCTTCCACACACAGACCGCCGGTTCCACACTCACGGCACAGCAACCGATGAACAATGTCGTGAGGGTGACGCTGCAAGCCCTGGCAGCAGTATTGGGCGGCACCCAATCGTTGCACACCAACTCCATGGATGAGGCGCTCTGGTTACCCACGGAGGAGAGTGTACGCGTGGCATTGCGCACGCAGCAAATTATCGCCAGCGAGTCCGGTGTCGCCGACACCATAGACCCGCTCGCAGGGTCATATCATGTGGAATACCTGACGACAGAAATTGAGCAGCGCGCCATGGCATATATCCAGGCCATTGACGAGATGGGCGGTGCAACTTCGGCCATCGAACAAGGCTACATGCAGGCCGAGATCGCGGATGCCGCTTATCACGCGCAACAGGCCGTGGAAAAGGGCGAGCAAGTCATCGTGGGGGTCAACAAATTCCAGGCGGAAGAAGCGAGCGCGGGGTTAGCGCAGCTCCGTGTAGATCCAGCTATTGAAAGCCAGCAGCGCGCGCACCTCGCCAACGTGCGCGCGGCGCGCGATAACGCCCAGGCAGCAAGTGCCCTGGACCGCATCGAGACAGCTGCCAAAGCAGCGGATGTCACTCTCATGCCACTCTTCATCGAGGCAGTTGAAGCCAACTGCACCCTGGGAGAAATCTGCGGGGTCTTGCGCCGGGTCTGGGGAGAATATCAACCCAAAGTGATGCTGTAAAGCTCTGAAGCACAAGGCGTGAGGCATGGAAAGACTTTCCGTGCCTCACGCTTTTTATAGAGCGAGGTCAGCATTCAGCGCCATGCAGTCTTTCAATAAGGGAGAAAGACTAAGGGGCTTGGCTTCCCGCGGAATCTGGCGGATTGTCACTTCCCGACGCAGACAAGACACGTCTATAATAATGCGAGTCACTGTATCCTCTTCCCGACGGCCGCGCCGCCAGAAAGAGACTAATCAAAGCACCTTTGGGGGGCGGCACTGCAACATCGCTCCCTAAAGCCCGCAAAACTGATGGTTACGAGGCATCTCATGGCACGATTGCACGAGTATCAAGGGAAACAACAACTGTCACAAGGCGGCATTATGATTCCGCGCGGCGCTGCGGCAAGCACAACCGAAGCCGCACATGCTATCGCCGCCGAAATCGGGCGCCCGGTCATGGTAAAGGCGCAGGTCTGGGTCACCGGACGCGCCGGCATTGGCGCCATTCGGAAAGCCGCGACCGCGGAGGAAGCAACCCTTGCCGCCGAGGCGCTGCTCGGTCAACGGATTAAGAATCTCACCGTGACCGAAGTGCTTGTCGAGGAGCAAGTCCAGATTGTCCGCGAGTTTTATGCCGGGGTTATCGTGGATGACCGGGCGCAGGCGCCCCTGGTCATCTTCTCTAGCGTTGGCGGAACCGGCATCGAGGAAATTGCTGTCACCCATCCCGATAAAGTCTCGCGTAGCTACGTGGATATCGAGCGGGGATTGCTGGATTATCAGGCGCGCGACCTCGTCCGCCGCACGGGCATCAACGGGAAACTTCAGGGCGAGGTAGGCGAGCTGCTCGTCAAACTCTATCAAGTGGCCCGCACTTGTGAAGCACGCTCGGCAGAGATCAACCCGCTGGTGCTTACAGCCGAAGGGAACCTGGTTGCAGCGGATTGCCGCATCACCGTGGATGATTATGCCGTCTTTCGTCACCCGGAGCTGGGTATCGAAATCGCCCGCGAGTACGACCGCCCGCCGACGGTGTTGGAGAAAATCGCCTACGCCATCGAAGCCCAGGATTATCGTGGCACCTTCTATTTCATCCAGATGGCAGAGGATTTCGCGCATGGCGAAGGGTACATCGGCTTTCACGGCGCGGGCGGCGGCGGCTCAATGATGAGCATGGATGCGCTGCTGCGCCAGGGCTTCAAAGTTGCCACGTTTGTGGACACCAGCGGCAATCCGCCCGCGAGCAAGGTCTATCGCGCGGCAAAGATTGTCCTCGCGGTGGGACCCATAGACGGCTACTTCGGTTCCGGTTCAGGCGTTGCTAGCCAGGAACAATTCTATTCGGCGCGAGGTCTGTTCAAAGCCTTCCTGGAAGCGCAGCTGGATGTGCCCATCGTGGTACGGCTCGGCGGCAACGGCGAGTATCGCGCCGTCGAAATCCTGGAAGGGTTAAACGGGCGCATCCCAGCGCCCGTAGAGGGTTACAAGAAAGATGATTCGCCCGATTTTTGCGCCCAGCGGCTTGCGACGTTGATTAGCGAGAAGGCGGAAAAGCGAGAAGGCGAGGCGCCTCACCGGCGAGCAGCAGATGGAGATGCTGGTCCAAATCCCGAAGCGCTCTACACTTTTGGTAGTCCCACAGGGACGGTGACGTTGAATCACGCCATCTGCGCGACCTGCACGAGCAAGGCCTGCATCGAAGCGTGTGCGCGGCACATCCTCTCGCTCAACGCCGAAGGATTGCCCGTGCTCAACATCACGCCGGAGGAGGCAAAGAGGGGACGCTGCGTCGAATGCCTCGGTTGTGAGGTAGATTGCCTCCTTTATGGAGCGGGTGGCGGACGGGTAGATTTACCCATCGAAGGGCTGGCAGAGCTCCAGCCGTAAGTCAAGAGCCAACAAGTCGAGGGTTGAAAGTCAGGATAGCTGCCGAGAAACTCGACAACGACATTCGACTCTCAAAAACGGAGCAATATTATGGCAATACTCATTGATCAAAGTAAACGGGTGCTCGTGCAGGGCATTACCGGGCGTGAGGGCATGGCGCGCGCCAAATTGATGACGGAATACGGCACACAGGTGGTGGCAGGGGTCACCCCAGGGCGGGGCGGCGAGCATGTTGAGGGCGTCCCCGTCTATGATACGGTGCTGGAAGCCTGGGAACAGGTCGGACCGATTGATGTGAGTGTGCTTTTTATCCCCGCCCCGCTGGTAAGAAGCGCAGCGCTGGAGGCGATAGATGCCGGTGTGAAACTGCTCGTCATCGTACCAGACCGCGTGCCGATTTACGATGTGTTGAGCATCGCCGCGCGGGCAAAGACCACCGGCGCGCGTTTCATCGGGCCGAATACCTTGGGCGTGCTCAGCCCGGGCAAAGCCGTTCTGGGTATGATGGGCGGACGGGCCGCTTCTGCCAAGTCGTGGTTCATCCCCGGACCTGTGGGCATCTCTTCACGCAGCGGCGGCATCACCTCCTCCATAGCCTATTATCTCGCCCGTGAGGGTATTGGAGCGACGACGCTCGTGCACGTGGGCGGCGATGCGGTGGTGGGGGTGCCCCATCCCGAGGTCATGCTGGAATTCGAACGCGATCCAGAAACCAAAGCCGTGGTCATGTTCGGGGAGATTGGCACGAGTCAGGAAGAACGCGTCGCCGACCTCATTGAGGCAGGCGCCTTCACCAAGCCGCTCATCGCCTATATCGGCGGCAAAGCTGCCAAACAGGGCACGCGTTTCTCGCATGCCGGCGCGATTGTCGAGGGCGGACGCGGCACCTACGAGGGCAAAGTCGAAAGACTGCGCGAGGTCGGGGCAACCGTGGTGGAGTCGTTCATGGAACTGCCACGGGCGACGAAGGACATACTGGCAAAAATCAGTTGAGTGTTACCGGAGGGACTATGCCTGAAGCAAACTGGTCACAACCCATTACAAAAATCGCGCCGAATACCATCGCGGTGCGGGGATACCGCATCGAGGAATTGATGGGGCGCGTGCCGTTCGCCCATGTCGTTTACCTGGTGCTCAAAGGCGAAATGCCCACTGAGGCTCAAGGACGCATTATGGATGCCCTGCTCGTCTCGAGCGTGGATCATGGGGCAACGCCCCCCTCAGCGCTGGCAGCACGGACGGTGGCTTCGGGTGGGGCGCCGCTCACTACGGCGGTCGCGGCGGGCATCATGACGATCAACCGCCATCACGGCGGCGCCATTGAGGGTTGTATACGAGTCTTGCTCGACGGCGTGACCCGCCAACGCGAAACGGACCTTCCGGCGGTAGAGGTCGCGCGAGCGATCGTCGCGGAAGCCCGCGCCTCAGGAAAGCGCCTACCGGGCTACGGGCACCGGCTTCACACCGCCGACCCTCGAACGGCGCGGTTACTTGCGCTCGTCGCCGCGGAAGGGCTTACAGGGGACTATGTGCGCCTGGCACAGGCTATCGCTGAAGCCATCGCCGAGGCTTCGGGCAAAGCGCTGCCGCTCAACGTGGATGGCGCTATCGCCGCGGTGCTCTGCGAGCTGGATTTCCCGCCGGAGATGGGGAATGGCTTCTTCGCCATCGCCCGCACCGTGGGGCTGACCGCCCACGTCTTCGACGAGCTCACCCGACAACGCCCCATGCGCGCCATTGAGCCCGTCTCGGACTACAAGGGACCGGAGGAACGGTCTCTGGAAGACTAAAGAACGGAAGAGCCAGAGGCAACGCTCCGGTTCAGGATACATTGCGCAGCATTACCTTGAAGGAGAACTCATGCGTGACGAATTGTTGAAACTAATGCCCGAATTTGACCTGCTTGAAGACGCCGAATTGCGGGAAAAGACGCTACAATGCTGGGAGCTGGCGCTAACGGAAGGTGGATGGGCGCCAGAAGCGCTGCTCGAAATGCCCTTCACCCTGCTCATCAACCCTTGCCCGGCGAATTTTATCGAGCATGTGCGCGGGGTCACGTTGACCGCTCTGCGCGCCGCCGAAGTTTTCGAACTGATTTACGGTGAACGCTTGCCGGTGCAACGGGATATCCTCATTGCCGGCGGGCTGCTGCACGATATCGGCAAGCTGCTGGAATACACCCGCAATGCCGAAGGTAAAATCGTCCAGAGCTATGGCGGCAAGCTACTGCGCCACCCCTTCAGTGGCGCGGCGCTGGCAGCTCGAATAGGTTTACCCATCGAGGTGCAGCACATTATCGCCACACATGCAGGCGAAGGCGATAAGGGGCACCGAAGCACCGAAGCCACCCTGATCAATCATGCCGATTTCATGCACTTCCACAGCCTGTTGCGACAGGCAGGTGGGTAGAAGTCACATGTCATGAGCCAATAGAGGGCAACGCAGGGTACAGAACATGCGAAATAGCTACAGAAGAGGATCCGGAACCCAGCGGAGGCATTTATGGGCAAAACGATGATTCAGAAACTCTTTGCCGCGCGCACCGAGCCTGGCGCGCCGGTCGAACCGGGTGATATTATCTGGCTCGATCTGGATGTGCGCACCGCACGGGATTTCGGCGGGGCAAATGTGGTGCAGAACTACCGTGAACACTATGGCGATGCTCCCGTCGCCGACCCCGCGCGCACTTTCTTCACGTTCGATCTGGTAGTGCCGCCGAGCAACATTCCTTATGCCAACAACCAGCAAATCTGTCGCGAGTGGGCGCGCACCCAGGGGGTCAAGGTCTACGATGTGAACGCGGGCATCGGTTCCCATGTCGCCATCGAAGAGAGCCTGGTAAACCCAGGCGATACTTTTGTCGGCACCGATAGCCATCTCAACATCCTCGGGGCAATCGGCGCCTTTGGGCAGGGAATGGGCGATCAGGATATCGCCTTTGCTTTCAAAACCGGACGCACCTGGTTCGAGGTGCCACCCACGATGAAAGTGATCCTTCATGGAACGCCGCGCAAGCCCTGCACCGCTCGCGACCTTACGCTCGCCGTTTTGCAGCGCCTCGGCTCCGATGGCGCGCTGGGCCGCGCGATAGAATTCTATGGTCCTGCCATCGAAGCACTCGACCTCGCCGGACGCATCACCCTGGCTAGCCAGGTCACGGAGATGGGAGGCATCATCGGCTTCCCAATCAGCCCAACGGCGCGCCCGCCACTCAATCCAGCCTTACTGCCCGACCCTGACGCAGACTATATCGAAACGCTCGACCTGGATGTCAGCAACCTGGAACCGCTCATCGCGTGTCCCCCCAATCCCGCCAACGTTCACCCGGTGCGTGAAGTAGCGGGGAAGCGCATAGATAGCATCTTCTTAGGTTCCTGCACCAACGGGCGTTTCGAGGATTTCGCAGCGGTAGCGGAGATTGTGAAAGGCAAACGCATCGCGGCACACGTCATGGCGACCGCCGTGCCGGCGACCCGGCGAGTGTATGCGCAGCTGCTCGCCTCCGGCGTGCTGGAGACGCTCTTCGATGCCGGTTTCATCGTCAGCAATCCAGGCTGTGGCGGTTGCGCCTCGGGACACCTGGGCATGACGGGCAAGGGTGAGGTGCAAATCAGCACTAGCAACCGCAACTTCCCGGGCAAACAGGGCGCAGGGCAAACCTACCTGGCAAGCCCAGTCACGGCAGCATGGAGCGCACTCGCAGGAGAAATCACCCTGCCGGAGGTGAAAGCATGAAAGCCACGCAGATTAGCGGACGACTATGGGTGCTTCGAGATGTAGAGGGAGCGCTGTACAACGACATAGATACCGATATGATCTTTCACAATCGCTATCTGCACATCACAGCGCTGGCGCAGATGGGGCAATACACCCTGGACAATCTCAAGGGTTGGGAGGATTTCGCCCACCGCGTTCAAGCAGGGGATTTGATCATGGCGGGTCGCAACTTTGGGTCAGGCTCCTCGCGGCAGCAGGCAGTAGATTGTTTCCGCGCATTGGGCATTGCCGCGATCATCGCGGAGAGCTTTGGCGCCATCTACAAGCGCAACGCCATCAACAGCGGCTTGCCCCTCATCGCCCTACCGCAGCTTTCGCAATACGGGGTGCAGTTCCAAACCGGCGACAATCTAACAGTCAATTTCGTCACAGGCGAGGTGTTGCGCAACAGCGCGGAACTCTTCAAGGCGCAGCCGTTTTCAAAAGTGCAATTGGCAATTTATGAGGCAGGGAATCTATTCGAGTATGGCAAGGTAGCTGAAAAATAGAAGGTGAGGTCCAGAGACTAAAAAATGGGAAAGACATTTGCAGAAAAAGTATTGGCACAAAAAGCCGGATTGGAACAGACCACGGCGGGGCAGATTGTGACCGTCAAACCGGATCGCCTGTTGACGCACGATAATACCTCTGCCATCGCCGCAACGTTCCGCAAAATCGGCGTGGCGCGGGTCGCCGATCCCTCTATGAACGTCATCGTCCTAGATCACGTGACGCCGGCGGCAGATGAAACCTATGCGACCAGTCACCAGGCGACGCGCGCGTTCGTCGTGGAACAGGGAATCACAGCGTTTTATGATATCGGCGAGGGAATCTGTCACCAGGTGCTGCCCGAAAAGGGACATGCCTGGCCCGGCGCGGTGATTGTGGGCAGCGATTCGCACACCCCAACTGCGGGCGCCTTTGGGGCCTTCGCCGCGGGCATTGGGCGAACCGAAGCCGCTGCGGTAATGGCTACGGGAGAAATCTGGCTCCGCGTTCCGGAATCCATCCGTGTGCAGCTCCATGGGATACTGCCAGCGCGCGTCTCCGCCAAAGATGTGAGCCTGTTCCTCATCGGGTTGCTGCGGGCGGATGGCGCCGATTATTGTTCTGTGGAATTCGCCGGGGAAGCGATTAGCGCCATGAGCGTGGGCGAACGGATGACGCTGACGAATATGTCTGCCGAGATGGGCGCGAAAAATGCCGTGGTAGAGCCAGATGAGAAGACTCTAGCCTGGCTAGCGGGGCGCGTGTCACAGCCGTTCACACCGGTATATGCTGACGCCGACGCCACCTACGCACGCGTCATCGAACTGGACACAGCCACACTGGCGCCACAGGTCGCCTGTCCCCACACCGTGGATAACGTCGCGCCCGTCGCTGAAGTCGCGGGCAAACGGGTAGATCAGGTCGTCATCGGCACCTGCACCAACGGCAGGTTGGAAGACCTTCGGGCGGCGGCAGAGATTCTGCGCGGCAAGCACATCGCGCGGAGCGTGCGGTTGCTCATCTTGCCCGCCTCGCGTGAAGTTCTACAAGCCGCCCTGGCAGAAGGCATCATCGCTGACCTCGTCGCTGCCGGAGCAACGCTGCTCAATCCGGGCTGCGGTCCGTGCCTGGGGGCACATCAAGGCTGTATGGCGCCGGGTGAGACAACGCTTTCCACCTCCAACCGCAATTTCAAGGGGCGCATGGGGTCGAAGGACGCCACCATTTACCTGGGCAGCCCGGCTACAGCAGCAGCAACAGCGCTCACCGGTGTCATCACGGATCCGCGGGAGGTATGAAAGCATGAAAACACAGCTCACTGGGCGCGTCTGGAAATACGGGGATGACGTGAATACGGATGTGATTTTCCCCGGCAAGTACACCTACAGTATCTCTGACCCCAAGGAAATGGCATTACATGCCCTGGAAGACCTCGACACCGGCTTCGTTGCGGCAGTGCGCCCCGGCGATATTCTCGTCGCGGGGAAGAATTGGGGCTGCGGCAGTTCACGAGAGCAAGCCGTCGTCTGTCTCAAGGAAGCCGGCGTCGGCGCTATTGTGGCGCGCAGTTTTGCGCGTATCTATTTCCGCAACGCCATCAATCAAGCACTGCCTATCGTCACCTGCAATGCGGTGGATGGCGTCGAAAACGGCGATGAAATCATGGTTGATTTCGCAGCGGGCACGGTGACAACGCCACGCGGCACCTTTACCTTCCCGCCCCTGCCGGCAGAAGTGCTCGAAATCATCGAGGATGGAGGGCTGATTCCGCACGTGCGCAAACAGCTTGGCAAGTGAACGAAAAAAGCGAAAAGGCGAGAGCTTTTCTCTCAAAACATTGACTAGCGATTATTGAAAGGAGATTTCGTATGCCTAAGTATCGTATCGCACTCATGCCCGGTGATGGTATCGGCAACGATGTCATGGACGCGGCAAAAATCGTTTTGGATAAAGTCGGCCTTGATGCAGAGTATATCCCCACCGATATCGGTTGGGAGTTCTGGCGCCAGGAAGGGGAGGCGCTACCGCAGCGCACGGTTGATTTGCTCAAGACTTGCACCTGCGCGCTATTCGGAGCCATCACCTCAATGCCCAAAGAAGAAGCCGAGGCAGAGCTCCTCCCCGAATTACAGGGGAAGGGGCTGGTTTATCGCAGCCCCATCGTGCGCCTGCGTCAGACCTTCGACCTCTACATGAACCTACGCCCCTGCAAAGCCTATGCCGGCAATCCGCTCAATTACCGGGACGATATTGACCTCGTCATCTTCCGGGAGAACACGCAGGATTTGTATGCAGGCGTCGAATTCCACCCGCTGCCGGAAGACCTCCGCGCCAAACTGGAAGAGCACAGCCCCAATATGAAAGCCTTCAAGGGCACAGCATCAGAGGATATCGCGGTCTCGTGCCGTATTCTCACCCGGGAAGGCTGCCGCCGCATCGTACGTGCTGCATTCGAATACGCCAAGAAATTCAATTATCCCACCGTCACACTGGTCGAGAAACCCAACGTCATCCGCGAGACCTCCGGGCTTATGGTGCGCGAGGCGCGCAAGGTGGCAGCGGAGTATCCCGGCATCGAGCTATGGGAGACCAATGTGGATGCCATGGCGATGTGGCTGGTCAAGAATCCCCAGAACTACGGAGTGATGGTCTCCAGCAATATGTTTGGCGATATCATCTCCGACCTGGCGGCGCAACTGGTGGGAGGCTTGGGCTTTGCCTCGAGCGGCAATATGAGCGATACCTTCGCCGTCTTCGAGCCGACGCATGGCTCGGCGCCCAAGTACGCCGGGCAGTACAAGGTCAACCCGATGGCGATGCTGCTAACGGTTAAACTCATGCTGGATTGGCTGGGCGAATTCGAGAGCGCCAAAGCGCTCGAGACCGCTATCGCCGCCGTCATCGCCGAGGGCAAAATCCGCACCTACGATATGGGCGGCAAGAACACCACGCTAGATGTGGCTCATGCGGTTGCGGAGAAGATGTAACAGGGCCTGGCATCTGAGCACCAATCGCTCGTGACGCTCTGTGCCCCGGAAGCAGACCCAAAGCAAAGCCGCCATCCGTGAGGATGGCGGCTTATCTTATGAGAAGCTCAGTGCCCGCAGCTGCCACACGAGCCGCCGCTGCACCCGCTGCAGCCCCCACCACTGGCCCCAGAGTCGGCGCCGCCGGATTTCCGCCCCCCCATGACCATGAAACGGGAGAGCTCCCGCCTCGCAAACATCCCACCGCATTTAGGGCAGGCAATGGGCATATCAGCATCAGCGATGGAGCGCCGCGCGTCAAAATGGAACTGACAATCCTGGCAAGTATACTCGTAAATGGGCATGGTTTCACCTCACAACCTTAATGTGATGCATTGTAATGCGTTTGGCCACACGGTCAAGGGAACGGGAAGAGGGGCGGCATTCGTACCGGGGTTGACGTATCAACCTCACAGGGGACGCAGAAGCCCTTTCACCTGCTACGAATGCCCGCCCTACCATTGAGTTGCCCGGCGCGAAGGATAGGGTATACTGCCACAGCGATGATGAAAACCAAGCCGATACACAACCCAAGACTGTTGATCGCCATGCTTCTGTGTCTGGCGCCGCTTTTCGCCTGCGTTGCACCGCCGATTGGAACGCCTACCTCCACAGCCACGCTGACTCCGCTGCCACCCGTCCCCACTGCCATAGCAGAACCCCCTGATACCGGGTGGCAAATGTTCCCCAATGGGATCGAGGTACGTAACATCTCTGTTGCCGCCGAGGTCGGCGTCGAGCGCCTGACGTTGGTGCGCCTCGCACCACAAGCATTCACCTTCCACGTTGCCTATACCCCAGGCTCTGCCCGGTTAGTGAGTGAATGGGCGCGCCAAACCCAGGCACAAGTCGTCATCAATGGCGGTTATTTTACCGAGGAACTGCTCACCACCGGTCTCATTGTAAGCCAGGGGCAGCGTTACGGCGTCAGTTATGGAGATTTCGCAGGCATGTTCGCCATTAAGGATGGGGTGGTGAGTCTACGATGGTTACGCGAGTGGCCCTACGACCCCAATGAGGCACTGCAAGAAGCCCTGCAATCCTTCCCGGTACTGGTCAAACCGGGTGGGGTGATGGGATTCCCCGCGGACGCCGACGATGGACGTATCGCGCGGCGCAGCGTTATTGCACAAGACCGGCAAGGGCGACTGCTTTTTATCAGTGCGCCGCGTGGCTATCTGAGCCTGCACGCCCTGGCAGTATGGCTCACAGATTCAGACCTCGAGATTGATATCGCACTCAATCTGGATGGGGGCACATCCACCGGGTTGTGGGTGGCAGGGGAGCTGCGAGAAGTTCAGATTGACTCCTTCACAGCGGTGCCGTCGGTCATCACGGTTGGACCGTGATTTGCCCTAATACCACGACATCGCCGCCGGTAGCGACGGGCAACCGCTCGCCCGAAAAACGATACAACCCCACCTGCAGCGTGACCTCCCCCGGCGGCAATCCCGGCGGCAGCCATAATCCGTAGCGATCGGGTAGCGTCTCACCTACAGCCCAAGCCGTGGTGGGCAGAAAACCCTGCCCCGGTTCAGCATCATTCTGCGCGACCAACACGCCTGCAGCATTCATCACATGGATGAAAACCTTAACCTGCTCTGGCGGCGGTTCAAGCGCTTGCCAGAATAACGTCACCGGGATAATATCCCCGGGATGGAAAACCGCCTCCGGTATAGCAACCCCCTCAAGCTGCGCCCAGTCCCCCACGCGAACCTGCATTTGCGTGCGCGGTTCCGCTTCGAGGGGCCCCAAGCCATACTCCGATAACCGGACATCGCCAATCCAGGTTTCGCGCGCTTTGTAAGCCCGCTGTGCCAGTTGTCTCTCGATGCGCTGCTGCGGGTCAGATTCGGCATCCCCCCAATAGAGCACGAACAGGCGCGGCGGGTCTGCTTCGAGAATGCCCTCGACCCAGGCGGCGGCAACCTCCTCCGTGGGATGATAGGGAGCAGGCAGAACGTACTCACCGGGGAAATAATAGGTGAACACTTCCCATTGATTGGGCGCACTCAGCAAAACCGTGGCATCAGCGCCGCCTTCGGCAACAATGCGCGCAGCAATGCCCCGATAATCCGCGCGCGCATAGGTGGGATTAACGTAGAGGTTCCGCAACGAAGCGCCCCACACCAACACGAGGAACGCTCCCGCCACCAAAGCCGCCCAGCGCGAAATCCGAATCAGATTCCCGGGCAGAGCTTCCCGATGCTGGCGAGAGCGCAATGGTAACGCCAGGGTCACTGCGAGCGGTACGATGGAGATCGTGAGGAATTTGAGATACGCCGGGCGATAGATACCCAGGACTGCAATCAACACCAGGGGCAACCAGGCGGTTAATAGAAGCGCCAGAGTTAGAAAGCGCGCTCGCGGTTGGCGTAGCACCAGCAGCAGGCCCAACAGCGCTGCGCTCAACAACGCCAGGGCGCCGGCAGATACCGGCAATGTGATGCCCGCCAGCAGCGTATGCACCAGTTCCAGGAGTGCATGTCCAGAGTTCAGGTCAGGAGGACTCCATGAGATTACTTTGAGCGCGGGGCGCAGCCATGGCAAAAAGCCCAGGACGGCGAGAATATGCGCGGCAATCCACCAACGCAGCTTGCGCCAGGCATAAGGTCGTTCAGCAAGCCACGCCAGGCCAAAAGCCAACTCTACTCCCAACAAGAAAAGCGCGTAGGTATACTGCGTGTACAGGCCCAGGATGATGCAACCTGCCAGAGCAAGTGCGTTTCCAGCGCGAAGAGGCCTGGCTTTGGCAGGTCTGGCTTTGGCAGGAAAGAACGCCGTTGCTGCCAGCAGCGTCAGCGCACCTGCAAGAGCCAGCAGGGCATACATACGAGCCTCTTGCCCGTAGTACACAGCCAGAGGGTGTGCAGCGGCAAAGAATGCCGCGCCGACCGCTACGGTGTGACCACCGGCGCGTCGCCCGAGGGCAGCTGCAACCGCCACCGTGAGCACGCCGCACAGCGCGGAGAAAGCTCGCAGCGCAAATTCCGATCCACCAGCCAAGATGCGCCAACCAGCCAAAAGGAGATAATAACCGGGAGGATGAATATCACCCGCCGCACCCTCGATGATCAGCCGCAGCGAGCGTTCCACCAAGCGCGCCGTATTGCCCTCATCGTTCCAGAGAGATTGTGCATCCAGGCGGTAGAAGCGCAGGGTCGCGCCTAATAGCAGGACAAGCAGCAGCAAAGCCAAAGTCAACGAGCGGGAGCGCAGCAACTTGCGGTCCACGGTTAACGACGTAGCTCCGCCGCAGCAGAGGCAAGTACAGCCAGAATGCGTTCTTCGGGGACAGCCCCGCGCTGCACCACAGCCGGCGGCACAGTGATGCAGTCCACCACCGTGGAAATCACACCGTAGGGGGCAGGTCCGCCATCGAGCACCAGCGACACAAGATCCCCCAGCTGCTCCACAGCCTCAGCCGCGGTGATACAAGAAGGGTAACCCGAGCGGGCGGCACGCCCGACAATCAGATAGCCCCCCATGGCTTGCAACAATCCT
Source organism: Anaerolineae bacterium (assembly GCA_026645815.1). Classification (GTDB taxonomy): domain Bacteria; phylum Chloroflexota; class Anaerolineae; order B4-G1; family SLSP01; genus JAAZNO01. The sequence goes on from JAPKMR010000015.1 coordinate 35,697, forward strand.
CGCAGTGGGGTGGAATTGGGGACACGTAAAGCAATGCGTGGCGCCGACAAGGGGAAAGGGAAATCCGGCGCCGCCGGCAAAATCAACGTCACCACGCCGGGCCAAAAAGTGCGCATCAGGCGTTCTGCAACCGGCGTAAGCCGCGCCAAACGTCCGGCATTTGGGACAGAATCGAGCAACAGCGGCAGAGCAGGCCAGGGAGCGGTCTGCCGTCCTTCATAAAGCGTGCGAATCATCACATCCAACGCATCAGGGATGACGGCTACGCCATAGACGGTATCGGTAGGGACGATGACAAGTTTGCCAGCGCGCAAGTCCGCCAGCGCTTGGGCAATGGCTTCAGGCTGCTGAATTGAAAGGCAAGGCACACTCATGCCAGCGCCTCCTACAATACAAAGCGCTCCAAAGCTACTGCCGCGCCATCCTCTTCCAAAGAGGGCGCAATCCAATCCGCAGCCGACTGCAAATGCGCGATTGCATTGCCCATCGCCACACCAACCGCCGCCCACTGGATCATGGGCACATCATTCTCCTGATCGCCCACCGCCATGACGTGCTCCCGCGAAATTCCGAGGTGCTGCGCCAGCCACGCTAACCCTGTACCCTTATCCACGCCCAAGGGGACAACCTCGATAAAGCGAGCATGCGAGCGAAAAACCTGCGCACGCCCTGCAAAGGTAGCGCGCAACAACTCTCCCATCGCCGGAATTTGCTCGGCCTCAGCCACAAACAACACCTTATCGGGAACATGACCCTCGAAAACCAGCTCCCAATCCGGGATAAGCGCATTCTCCAATCCCAACAGCGCTTCATAGAAGCTGGGTACCTCACGCAACTCCCGCAGGAAAATTCCACCATCCGCGTAGAGAACCGTGTGCCAACCCTGTTGCTCCGCGAGCGCAATTGCATCGCGGGCAATCTCCACAGGCAGGGGAATCCGCAGTAGAGGCTCATCGGCATGGGTCCACTGAATCCACCCGCCCTGACAGGCGAGAAGCGGTGCGTCAAGATTCAAGTCAAGTGCATAGGGCAACATTGACGAGAACATACGACCGGTCGCCAGCGTCACCATCACCCCACGCGCCTGCGCCGCAGCCATCGCCTCACGCACGCGTGGGGTGATGCGCTGATCAGGTCCCATCACCGTGCCATCCAAATCAAAAGCAGCCAATCGTATCATATCGCAAATCCCTTACGCGTGCGCCTAAGGCCTCAAGCCGCAGCCAACAGAATGCTCAACGCCGCGATCCAGAGGCTGGATTGCAGCAATAACAGGCCCAACCAGAGGACACGGGCGAGCATACGTTCGCGGCGATAGAAGATAATGCCAGCACCACCGTTGAACACCAGGAAAATCGCCCCAAGAAGCGCCAGGTAGAAAATGCGGTTAGCATTGGCGACTAATAAGGGCAAGCCCTGTGCATCGGTCTGTAAGACAATCTCAGGGGGTAATGAGGGGAAACGCCAGGCCAATAAGCCTAAGAGCAATACCCATAACAAAACGCTGCTGCCAAGCAATCCCCAAATCATGGGGTCGCGCCAGCTCTCCCAATCAAAGATCGCGGGATGGCGTTCGGATTCCTCTACTTCCTGCGTGGGTCCCATCTCCTGCCGCTCGCGCAATGCAGCGATGAAGTCCTCTTTGTTCACAGGCGAAATCGCATAAACACGCACAGCGGTCTGAATAAAGACCATATCGCCTGGGGGTTTCGAAGCGTAGAAGTATACAGGTCCCAGTCCTTCGGCCCTTCCCAAGCCAACCCATAGACCAGGCCAACGCAGCACACCGCGCAGACTCAATCCCTTAATCTCGGAGGCGGTGAGCACGTTTTGAATGGCGCTCAGCGGCACCTGCCGTTCATAAGCCCCCCACTGGATGATGACCGCGTTCCGATCCAGCGTGTAGATGGCATGGCTAAGCCCCCAGGTCCAATAGGCCAGAAAGCCGGCACAAGCCAAGGCAGCCAACGCACCAAGCCCCAAAATGAAAGTGAGGATAGAGATGGGGTTGACAATTGCCAATCCCAACATCACAATCACCAGGATAATCAGCGCTGCCGCGAAAATAATCCCCAAGATCTGGCCCCAACGGCCATCCAGATGCCATTCGGTCACGTTAGAGCTCCTGCCTTGATTCCAGGGCGCGGGTAAGCGTCACTGCATCGGCGTATTCCAGGTCTCCGCCCATAGGCAAGCCGCGACCCAGGCGAGTAACCCGTACGCCGCTGTGTTTGAGACGTCCCAGCAAATAGGCGGCAGTGTAATCACCCTCACTCGTCGGGTTGGTTGCTAGAATCACTTCCCGTATATCGCCTTTTGCCAGGCGCAGCTCCAGTTCTTTGATGCGCAAGTCCTCCGCGAAGATGCCCTCCATGGGAGAGAGCGCGCCATTAAGAACATGAAACACACCCCGATATTGCTCAGTTCGCTCCAATGCCAACAAGTCGAGCGGCTCCTCGACCACGCAGAGCAACCCGTGATCGCGTGCCAGATCCGCACAAATAGGGCAAGGGTCTTGTTCGGTCACATTGAAGCATTGTGAGCAAAAACGGGTATTCTCAACCAGATTGCGGAGCGCCTCTGCCAGGCGCAGCGCCAAAGTTGGCGGCGCCAAGGTTGGCGGCGCCTGGGTTGGCGCTGCCGGTTCCGATCGTCCTCTCAGCAGATGGAATGCCAGGCGTGAGGCCGTTTTGGGGCCGATACCGGGCAATTCAGAGAAAGTCTCGATCAGTTGGGTAACGGAAGGGGGTACAGCACCCTGCACCATGGATTATAGGCCCGGCAGGCCCATTCCTCCGGTCACGGCTGACATACGTTCAGCCATCATTGCTCGCGCCTTCTGGATGGCTTCGTTGACCGCAGCCAGAATCAGGTCTTGCAACATTTCGACGTCCTCAGGGTCCACCACATCGGGCTTGATGGCGATATCACGCACCTCTAAACCACCCGTGATGCTGACTTCTACGGCACCACCGCCCACACTGGCGGTAACCACCTGTTGCTCCACCTCGCTTTGAATCCGTTCCACTTCTTGCTGCATCTGCTGTACCTGGCGCATCAAATTACCAGGGTCGAGCCGCATTCCACCACCTCTTCGTGACATAATGAGATTCCTCCTTATAAAAATAGTGCTCGACGCATTTCAGAAATGCGTCGTCCAACATCTAGCATTGCGATTATTCAACGATCTTTGGGTCCGCTCCCAGCTCAACTCTCGCCCGCCGAATAAGTGGATCACCGTCCAAAAGGTCTTCTGGTGCCTGGGACAGGCGTGGCGCTGGTGACGCCGGCGGCGTTGAGGGTGATGAAGCTGGCGTCGTTGGCGCGGCCAAGGGCACAGAACTTGAGGTCGAACCAGACCAATCTTTTTCCAGCTCGCAGCGTATCCGCAGGGGGCTTCCCAGCAACTTTGAAATCAGGCTCTCGAGCGTCGCGCGATTCTCAGGCGTATTGACCTTGCCACGGTGGAAATTGTGTTTGAATCCCAACACCAGCTGCCCGTCTCCGTCCTGCCCCAGAGGACGCGCATCATTTAGAAGCGCCGAGAGGGAGAGGTCCACCGCACGCATCTGGCTCTTAATATCCGGCCAACGGGAAACCACATCGCCCACGAGCGAATCCATATCGGCAGCCTGTGCCGGTGCGGGGGTGACGCTCCCAGGTTGAGCGACCTCAGGGGGACGCGCAGGGGGCACCGAAGGTTGCGGTCCTTGGGAAGGCGCGATGGGCACGGGTGCAGGGGCAGGCGCGATGTTCCGAGCAGCGGGTGCGCTACCGGGGTTCGGAGATTGAACCGGCGCTACCGGCATCGCCCCAACGGCAGATTCAACAAAGGCGAGCTCCAGCGGCAGCTGTGGCTGCCAACCGGCGCCACGTTCAGAAGCGACCTCGCTGAAGAGACGCGCCGCTGCCGCCAGGCGCCCCGGGTCTGCTTGCTGCGCCAGGTTCTGAAATTCACGGCGTTCCTCCGCGGTAAGTTCTACCCACAATTCCTCGGCGCCCATACGCATCAGCAACAGGCCCCGCATCGTGTCTGCCAGCTGCCGCGCCAATTGCCGGGGGTCTGCACCACCATCTACAGCACGATTGAGCACCTCTAGGGCCGTGGACGACTGCCCGGCGAACCAGGCACGTATCAGGGCGTGAATCACCTCGCGACGCTCAGCACCCAAAATCAACCGCACCTGCTCGGCGGTCACTGTGCCGCCAGATGCCATCTGATCTAACAAACTGATCGCATCACGGACACTCCCGGTCGCGGTACGGGCAATCAGCGCAAGCGCCTCCGGCTCGATCTCAATATCCTCAGCAGCAGCGATATCACGTAGACGCCCGACAAGGAGCTCCACAGGAATACGCCGGAATTCAAAGCGCTGGCAGCGCGAGAGCACGGTAGCGGGAATCTTGTGTACTTCAGTAGTCGCAAGCACAAAAATAACATGGGGAGGGGGCTCTTCCAGCGTTTTCAACAGCGCATTGAAGGCCGAATTGGAGAGCATGTGCACTTCGTCAATCACGTAGACTTTATAGCGCGCCTGCGCGGGTTGGAAATTTATCCGCTCCAGCAAATCGCGCACATCATCCACGCCGGTGTTGGAAGCCGCATCAATCTCGATGAGGTCCATGAGGCGCCCGGCACTTACCGCCTGGCAAATCTCGCACTTATCGCAGGGGCGCTCTTCCATAGGCGCGAGGCAGTTCACGGCCTTCGCCAAGAGGCGCGCAGTGGTAGTCTTGCCGGTGCCGCGTGGACCAGCGAGCAAATAGGCATGGTGAAGATGCCCCAGGCGCAAGGCGTTGCGCAGTGTGCGCACCACGTGTTCCTGCCCAATCAGATCTTCAAATGTCTGTGGACGCCATTTGCGATACAGTGCTTGTTGCGCCATAGTCCTCCTTTGTCCAACAATGAATAGTCTATCACGGATGGGCAGAGAGGCAACCAGCTTGGGGTATAGGAGTGCGTTTCAAAACGGGGGTGAAAATCTCAGGCGCCCCTACAGGGCGCAGAGAAAAATTGATTTTTGGCGGTGGGGCTTTGCCCCACCGCCAAAAATCAATCAAAGAAAGGCATTTGTATGATAGTCATCTTGCTTTTACCCCAAGGTTGAAACGCACCTGGGTATAGGACAATTTTTGGGGGAGTTCAGAGGTCAGATTGGTGAGACAATGCGTTTAGACACTTGGTCGCGCCAAAGAAGCGCAGAGGGTGGTTTTTTGTGATTTTCAAATTCCACGTTTCTTGAGCTTGACAAGCATGATGAAACTGATTACAATGATATTGAACCGTATAAAGGCAATGTGGGGTTATGCGGGGAGTGCGTAACGATGACCACAAACAAAGGAAAAAGACTGCGGGCGACCTGAAGAAGGAAGCCCGCAGTCGCTTGTTACCAGACAGATGTGTTGAGATTTAGTCCTAAGCAATATGACAAGGAGGTGTCAACCAAGAAATCGCCGATAAGACGCAAACCACCAGCGTGCTCAAGACGAGCACAACACACTAATCTCGAAGAAAGGGGTTTAAGACTATGTTCGACGAGAGTTTGTTGCGAGACCTGGCTGCCATTGAAGCTTCTGGACCCATCCTCAGTGTCTATCTCAATGTAGATTCTACCCAACACACGGCGGACGAATACCGGCTAACCCTGCGTGAGATGCTAAGGAGCGTCGAAGGGCAAGCTGAAGCCGCCGACATCGAAGCCATCAAACGCTATGTTGACCTGGAATATGATTGGTCAGGCCGGGGAGTGGTCATGTTCTCCCGGCAAACAGATGGTCTATGGCATGCCCTAACACTCGCAATGCCTGTGCGCTCTGGCGTTACTGTTGCTCAAAAACCGTATATCTCTCCCCTCGTCGAGCTGGATGGGCTTTACGGGCGTCACGCTGTGGCGCTTGTAGACCGACAGGGTGGACGTTTCTTTGTCTTTCAGATGGGTGTCGTCGTAGACCAAGAGGGTTATCTAGGGGAAGAGGTGCGCGGCATGCACAAGGGACGCGGCTCTTCCATCATCGGAATGCACGGCGGCGGCGCCGACGCCGGGCGCAAAGAAGCAGAAGTCATTCAGCGCAACCTGCGGGAGACCGCGAGCGCGCTCAATACCTTCTGCCACCGGCATCACCCGCGCCGCCTGCTGCTTGCGGGCGCCGAACGGACGGTGGCGCAATTCCAGGAACATCTGCCCGCACAGCTTCAGTCCATAGTGGCAGGGACCTTTGTGGCAGATATGGAAGCCGGCGAGCACGAAATCAAAGAACACTCGCTCGCCATTCTGCAACAGCTGAGCGAGCAACGCAAGAAGACCATCGCCGAGACCATTGTCACCGCAGCGGCTAAAGGCAGCAATGGCGTCATTCGATTGGGCGAAACCCTGAGCGCCGCCAACGAAGGGCGCGTTCAGGTTCTGGTAATCGAGCGCGATTTCCACAAACCGGGATACCGGTGTACCAGTTGCGGTTATCTCACAACGCAACAGCTTGAGAAATGCCCCTTCTGCGGCGGTATATTTGCAGAGATTGCCGATGCAGCCGAAGCAGTGGTCACGCGGGTGGTAGAGAAGGGCGGCGCAGTAGAAGTTGTAGAGAACGGTTTGATGGGTGAGGCCCGCATCGGAGCGCTGCTGCGCTACTAAAGGTATGGCGCCACAGCCCACCGATCCACGTCGCTATCGCCGCCAGACTGAGCAACGCCTGCTCGCCGGCGTGATAGTGACACTGGTAGCGGGGGGCAGCGGTTTAGTCTGGATCATCTTTGGCAGAGAAGCCGGTCTCAGCTCGCTGCTCTGCCTGATTCCAGGAGCCATCGTTATCGTGGTACTGTGGTTGGTATTGAGCGGGATTGAAAAGCTCACCCGTTCCTGAAGTTCAAACGACGGTTGAAAAAGCCCCCTGCAAAGTGCAGGGGGCTTTTCTTTCAGAGAACTCCGAAATAAGGTGTCAGGGGAGAACTAGACCCAACCGCGCAAGCGCATCGCCCATTCTACCCGCTTGATAGCGACCCGATACGCCGCATCGCGCATGTAGAGATCGTGCTTGAGGGCCTTATCCAGGACACCGTTGAAGGCCACTGCCATCTTCTGATCCAGTTTGGCGAGGACTTCCTCCTGGGGCCAGTAGTAGTTCATGTCGTTCTGTACCTGCTCGAAGTACGAACAGGTTACGCCGCCGGCATTGGCGAGGAAATCAGGAATTACGAAGATACCACGCTCTTTGAGCACAGCATCCGCCTCAGGAGTGGTGGGACCGTTGGCGCCCTCGGCAACAATCTTGACCTTGGGGTGAACGGTCTTCACCGACTCGCCCGTGATGACACCCTCAATGGCTGCAGGAATCAGCACGTCCACGGGTTTAGCAAGCCATGCGCTGCCATCTTCAATCTGATACCCGGCCTCGCGCGCCTGTGCCTTGTTGATGGTGCCGTATTCATCCGTAATCTTCTGCAAGAAATATGGGTCAATACCATCCTCACGGCTGAAAGTATAGGACGTCTTGTCCTCGCGATCCCAGCAGGAGACAGCGCCAATCTTGCCGCCCAACATCTCGATGTAGGTGATGGCAGCGTATTGCGCCACATTGCCAAAGCCGTGAATGGCAGCAACGGTGTTCTTCGGGTCCATGCCAAAGTGTTTCATGGCTTCGCGAATCGTGACCACGACGCCGAAGCCCGTCGCTGCCGTGCGACCCAGAGAACCACCCGCATGGACAGGTTTACCGGTGATGACGCCGGGAGTATACTGCCCCACCAGCTTGGAATACTCATCCATCATCCAGACCATCATTTGCGGCGTCGTGCCAACATCGGGTGCGGGAACATCCGTGCGCGGGCCTAACATCTTCCATGCCGCATCCATCCATTCGCGGCAGAGGCGTTCCTTCTCCGAGGGTGAGAGCGTCGAAGGATCCACCACTACACCACCCTTGCCGCCTCCCAGCGGAATGTCGGCAACGGCAGTCTTCCAGGTCATCCACGTCGCCAGGGCGCGAACGGTATCCAGCGTCTCCCGGGGGTGAAAGCGAATGCCACCCTTCGCCGGGCCACGTGCATCGTTGTGCATCACGCGGTAGCCAAAGAAGACCTGGATCCGGCCATCATCCATCCGCACCGGAATCTGGAAGCGCATCTCGCGCATCGGCCAGCGCAACATATCGCGAACCGATTGCTCGAGATCCAGCTGCTCGGCGGCTCGGTCGAATTGTTGCTGAGCCATCTCAAAGGGATTCATATCTGTCGCCATCTTACAAACTCTCCTTTACCAAAATGATATAAACAACTTCTACGAAGTGGAACGGAATCGCTCCAGGTGCGTCAACAAAGCTTCCCGCGCTTGTTGCGGGTTAGCGCGACCTTGTGAGGTCGCCATTATCTGCCCTACCAGCCAGCCAAGTACAGCCGATTTACCAGATAGATATTGCGCCACCTGTGTGGGATTCGCTGCGATAACGCGCTCGACCCACACCTGCAACGTCGCCGCATCCGAAAGTTGCACTACACCTAATCGCTCACTTGCCGCTTCTGGGGCTTCGCCGGTCTGGAAAATCTCCGCCAGAACTGCTTTGGCCGCCGTGCTGCTCAGCGCGCCCGCTTGCCGCAGTTGTTGCAGGCGCACAAGTTGCACTGGAGTCACCCGGCACTGCGCTATCGAGAGCTCGTGTTCCCTAAACAGCCGAAAGTACTCCCCCGTGATCCAGTTGGCGATATCCTGCGCTGTCACCGTATCGCCCGCCGCAGCCATCACACTTTCGAAATATGCCGCAATTGCCGGGTCAACGGAAAGCAACTGCGCTTCGGCATCCCGCAATCCATAAGTCGTGATGAACCGCTGGGCACAGACCGCAGGCAGCTCAGGGAGCATCGCGCGCAAAGCCTCGACCCATGCCGCAGAAATCTGCAAGGGCGGGATATCGGGTTCGGGAAAGTAGCGATAGTCGTGTGCCTGCTCTTTGCTGCGCATGGCAAACGTTACGCTACGCACGTCATCCCAACCGAGGGTCTGTTGTGCGATGGAGCCTCCCGCCTCCAGTACCGTTATTTGCCGCTGCACTTCTGCCTCTACAGCATGGACCAGCGCGCGGAATGAGTTAAGGTTCTTGATCTCGGTGCGGGTCCCCAACACGGTTTCACCCACAGGTCGCACACTGACATTGGCCTCGAAACGCAAGGCGCCCTTTTCCATATCGCCGGAGTTCACGCCAAGCGCCACCAGATTCGCCCGCAGCGCCGTAGCATAAGCACGCACTTCCTCCACCGTTCGCAAATCCGGCGCGCTAACGATTTCCAGAAGTGGCACACCCGCACGGTTGTAATCTACCCACGCGCCGTCCTGTTGGTGGATGAGTTTGCCCGTGTCTTCCTCCAGGTGCACGCGCGCAATACGGATATGGCTGACGCCAGCGCCAGTTTGCACTTCCAGATACCCATCCGTGGCTAACGGCAGATCGTACTGCGAAATCTGGTAGCCCTTGGGAAGGTCTGGATAAAAGTAAGACTTACGCGCAAAGACACTCTCCGGCGCCACCGTACAATGCAGCGCTAAAGCCGCCTGGATTCCGAGCTCAACGACCCGGCGATTGACCACCGGCAGCGCCCCCGGCAACGCCAGACATACCGGGCACACATAAGTATTGGGCAGCAAAGCGCCCGTGTCTTCCATAACCGGACAGGCACAGTACATCTTGCTCCGGCTTTGCACCTGAGCATGGACTTCCAGTCCGATAACGGCTTCGTAAGACATAGCGCCCACATCACGGGTCAGGCATTAAGCCCTAAGGCTCCGTTGCCCAACGTCCGGCTTTTAGCCCACAGTCCCTATCCGTGCCGCTGCGCAAAACGCGCGATACGCTCCAGGGCAATCTCAATCTTCTCATAAGCGGTAGCATAGGACATACGCACATAGCCCACTCCCGAGGCGCCAAAAGCGCTCCCCGGCACCACGGCAACATGCTCTTCCTCAAGCAATTTCTCGGCGAAAGTGGTGTCATCCATATCCGTCTTCGAAATGCAGGGGAAGGCATAGAATGCTCCCTGTGGCTCCACGCAATTCAACCCCAACGAGTTCAAGCCGCTAACGATGAGTCGCCGCCGCCGGTCGTATTCTGCGTGCATTTCCTGCACAAATGGCTCACCCACTTCCAGCGCCTTGAGGGCTGCCCACTGCGAAGCAGTGGGTGCGGACATGATGAGATATTGGTGCACCTTGCGCATGGATTCAATCAATTCGCCAGGTCCGACGATATAGCCCACGCGCCAACCTGTCATCGCATATGCCTTGGAGAAACCCTGCAATACTACCGTGCGCTTATACATACCGGGGAGGCTGGCAAAGCAGGTGTGTTCCGTCCCATAAACCAAACGGTCATAGATTTCATCGGAAATGACAACCAGGTTATGTTTCTTAGCGAGAGCAGCAATCTCGTTCAGACGGTCGCGGCTGAGGACCGTGCCCGTAGGATTGTTCGGCGAAGCGACAAAGAGGCACTTAGTCTTGGGCGTGATACGCTCGGCGATATCTGCTGCGGTGACCTGGAAACCGGATGCAGCGCTGGTAGGCACCATCACCGGCACAGCCCCCACCAACATCGCGGTAGGCGCATAGGAGACAAAGCAGGGTTCAGGGATGATAATTTCGTCTCCGACATCCAGAAGTGCTGCCATTGCCAGATAGAGCGCTTCCGAAACGCCCACGGTGACCAGAATCTCGCTCGCCGGGTTGTAGGTCTGCCCGTAGAGCTTATCCATCTGGTTGGCAATCGCGCGACGCAACTCGATCAGCCCGGAATTTGAAGTGTAATGGGTGGCGCCGCGTTCGAGAGCCTCAATCCCCGCCTGAATAATCGGCGCCGGGGTGTCGAAATCCGGTTCGCCGATGCCCAGGCTGATGACATCCTCCATCGTGGCGGCGATATCAAAGAAGCGCCGAATTCCCGAAGGAGGAATGTTCTGCACCAGTCGAGACGTGAAATGTTGATAGTCCATCCTCTTAATCTCCTCAAAATAGTGATGGTTGAGCGGTGAGCAGGCTTCACCTGGCGTACTCCTCAGCGCTCGTTACAAATGACACACGCCTATTCCTCAGTAGAGGAATCTCCCAAATTCAATTTGCGGAAATAACCCGTCGTCTTGGTCCAACGTCCCACAAGAGATTCCTCCAAAAGCACCCCCTCCAACTCGGCGCCCGCATCTACCACCGTATCCCGCAAGATGCTATGGCGCACTTGCGCCCCCTCGTGGATGGAGACATAGGGACCGATGACGGAACTTTCAACCACCGCTTTCGGATGCACGTACACCGGTGGGATGAAAGAAACACCCGGGCGCAGTGCTTCGAAACTGTTATCATAACCATGCTCGAGCAGATAACGGTGGGTCAGGAAGGTCGTTTCGGGTTTGCCGGTATCTTGCCACACCCCCACCTCGCGCGTACGAAAATTCGCACCCTGCTGAATCATCAAGGTTACAGCATCCGCCAGGTAATACTCGCCCTTGGTCTGGATACGGCGTTCCATCAGCTCCGCGCAAGCACGCGCCAACCAGGCGCCATTCGCAAAGTAATACAAGCCGATGAGAACGTTGTTGTTGTCCAGCGATTCCGGCTTTTCGATAAGCCGTGTGGCACGCCCGGACGCATCGGTCTCTACCACCCCAAAGCGACGGGGGTCGGGTTCCTGTTTGGTGAAGATAATCCCATCCAAGCCCGGTTGGTCAAGATGCCCGAAATCTACGTCATCGAAAAGGGTATCCACAAAAAGCATGAAGAGCGGTCCCTTGAGATGCTCGCGCGCCAACCACAGCGCGTGCGCCTGACCCAAGAGCTCGTGCTGCTCCACGAAATGCGCGGGAAGGGCGTAGTTCTCACGGATGTAGTCCTCCACCTGACCACCCAACCACCCGGTGATGAAGACATACTCCTCAATAGGGACATCGCGAAAGCGGTCGAGAATATGCCCCAGAACGGGCTTGCCGGCGAGCGGAAGCAGGGGCTTGGGCCGCGTCCAGGTGTGCGGGCGCATTCGGGTTCCGAATCCAGCCATAGGTATAACAAGTTTCATCGCTTAAGCTCCTTAAAGAATCATCAAATGCACTAAGAACCGATCCGAATATTATGCGACACAACGCTCCGCTGAACCTTGCGGTTAAGCCCGCCTTCTGGAGAGTGTTTTTCAGAAATTCTCGGACAGCTTCTAAGTTAGATATGGGCGCCGGGTGTGCCAGGCTGTCGCCTGTTCATAGGCGTAGGCTACTTGCAACAAACGCGCTTCCTCCAGCGCAGGCGCTGTCAACTGCAAGCCGATGGGCAAGCCCTGTTCATCAAAGCCGCACGGCAGGCTAAGCGCCGGAAGCCCTGCCAACGCCTGGGGCAGGGTGAAGACATCCGCCAGATACATCTGCAGCGGGTCAGCCACACGCTCCCCCAAACGAAATGCCGTCACCGGCGAGGTCGGACCCGCGATGATATCCACCTGTGCAAATGCCGCCTCGAAATCCTGCCGGATGAGTGTGCGTGCCTGCTGCGCTTTGATGTAGAAGTCCTCGTAATAGCCCGCGCGCAACGCATACGTACCCAGCATGAGACGGCGCTTGACCTCCGCCCCAAAGCCCTCACCACGCGTACGGCTATACAATGCCTCGAGCGTGCCCGCCTCGGCGCGACGCCCATAACGCAACCCATCAAAACGCGCCAGGTTGGCGCTGGCTTCCGCCGGCGCAATCAAATAGTAGGCTGCAAGGGCAATCTCGCTATGCGGCAACTGCACCTCAAGAATCTCAGCGCCCAGATCCGCCAGGGCGGCAACTGCCGCGAGCACCGCCTGTTTGACCGCCGGTTGCACCCCGGCGTCCTCATGGTCAGCGAGAACCCCTATCCGAAACCCGCGCAGGTCATTCCCGCGCAGGGCAGTTGCCATATCGAGCGGCGCCTGCGGCAGAGAGGTGCCATCCTGGACATCATGCCCCGTGATGACGCTCAACAGCAGCGCCGCATCGCTCACATCGTGAGTGATGGGTCCAACCTGATCCAATGACGAAGCAAAAGCCGCCAATCCGTAGCGCGAACACCGTCCATAGGTCGGGCGCAACCCCACGAGACCGCAATAGGCCGCCGGTTGCCGCACAGAGCCTCCCGTATCCGAGCCAAGCGCCGCAAGCGCCTCACCTGCAGCCACTGCTGCCGCGCTGCCTCCGCTAGAACCGCCCGGCACGCGCTCCAGGCACCAGGGATTATGCGTGGGAAAGAACGCAGAGTTTTCGGTGCTGGAGCCCATGGCAAACTCATCGAGATTCGTCTTCCCCAGCAACACCGCCCCCGCGGATTTGAGCCGCTGCACCACCGTGGCATCAAAGGGCGGAACATAGCCCTCCAGAATGCGCGAACCACAGGAGGTGGGTATGTCGCGCGTGGAGAGATTGTCCTTTAACGCCAGCGGAATCCCCAGCAAGGGCAAAGACTCGCCCAAAGCACGCAATACATCCGCCTGCGCCGCCTGCTCAAGCGCCGTTTCGGGCGTCAGGGTGAGATAGGCGCGTACAGCATTATCCGTTGTTAAAATGCGTTCGAGAACGGCTTCAGTAAGCGCGACGGAGCTGAGCACCCCCTCATCCAACAGCATTGCCGCTTCGTGGATGGTCAAATCGGCAGGCGACGTCACAATTGCTCCTTTAGCATGATAGGCGGCACGAGAAAATACCCCGCCTGCGTCTGGGGCGCATTGCAGAGCGCCTCAGCCTGTGGCAAGGTTTGGCCAGGGATATCCTCGCGCAGCACCGTATGCAAGGGCAGCACCGTCGTCGTAGGAGGGATAGCTCCGGTCTCAAGCCGCTGTAGTGAAGCCGCATAGTCCAGAATAGCAGTGAGCTGCTCCTGGAACAGGGCAATCTCAGCATCAGTGAGTGCCAGTCGCGCCAGTGCAGCGATTTGCACCACCTCTTCCCGTGTTATCCGCATCCATATGCCTCGCGTAAACATGGCGCATGGACATAGGATGAGCCGGCATACCGCCCTATCTCATACTCTGTGCTGCGCCTGTGTGGGGATTGGTCACTTGCTCCCTATACACCTTATGCTACCCGCAGTTAGGATTAACACAAGTGAAGGGCTTCTATGTTTTGGGGTGACAAGCTTACACAGACCCTGACTTTTGTGACAAAAGGATGTTAGACCTGTTAGACTTGCTTAGTCAGGGGGGTGGGTTATACTCCAGAGAAGTCAAAATAAGCAAGGGGGAGAATTTTGAAATGCCACCATTCGAAGATCTGTTAGCCCGGCTGATCGTAGTGCTTCTGGGCATTCCCATCCATGAATGGGCGCACGGATATGCCGCCTACCTGATGGGCGACACCACGCCGGAACGTGAGGGACGGCTCAGTCTGAACCCACTGACGCACCTCGACCCCATAGGCACGATCATGATTCTACTCACCGGTTTCGGGTGGGGGCGCGCAGCGCGCGTCAATCCTTACCAGATGCGCAAGGTTCCCAACCCGCGCACCGCGATGGCACTTTCGGCACTTGCCGGACCGGCATCTAATGTCGTGCAAATGATTTTCTTCCTCATCCTACGTTATGCCATTATCGCACTGTGGGGTTCAAACACCCCCACAATGGTCATTGTCATTATCAATCTGATCATATGGACCAACATGGGCCTGGCCCTCTTCAACATGTTGCCCATTCCACCGCTAGATGGCTCGCGCGTGCTCGCTGGCGTTGCATCGCATCGGGTTGCCGATTTCATTGAACGGCTGGAGCCTATGGCACCCTACATTCTAATTGCGGTCCTTTTCATCTTGCCCAGATTCGGGATTGACCTGATTAGTATGCTGATATCACCAATAATGAGGTTCTTCGCCTCTTTGTTGGGTCTGTGGGGATGAGCGCCAAGCGAGTTTTATATCGAATCCAGCAATTCTGGCACACGCTACTGGCGCCGCTATGTCCGCCTAACCACACCTACGTTGCAGTGCGCCTCACGCCGGAACTGCTGGCGCTTTTCGAGCGCATGCCCCGCGCAGAGCAGCAACACGGCATCGCCCTCTGTAAGGCGCTGGAAGCACGCAGCATCACCGATGCGGATGCACAGGTTGCCGGACTATTGCACGATTGTGGCAAAAGCGTTGCACCGCCGCACCTGTGGGATCGGGTGCTGGTGGTCTTGGGAGAAGCCCTGCTGCCGCGGCAGGCAGCGCGCTGGGCTGCCCGCGCAGAAGTGGAGACGCCCCCTCACGGGCTGAGCCGTGGCTTTGTAATTCGCAAGCGCCACGCGGAGTGGGGCGCGGCGTTAGCCGAGCAGGCAGGCGCCTCTCCACGCACGGTGGCGCTCATTCGCCTGCATCATCATCCGGTGGGTGAAGAGATACCTTTGGAGGACGCTTTGGGTACGGATTTCAGCTTATTGCTCCATACCCTACAAGAGCTGGATGACGCATGAAGCCACAATGCACGCGCGCTAAAGCACACTCACACGCCAACAGACGCGCCTTTTTTGTGCTATGACCGATGAACGCAAACGCATTCTCATGATCGCACCGACCTCGTTCTTTCTGGATTACGGTTGCCATGTCCGTATCCTGGAAGAGACGCAGGCACTGCTTGCGCAGGGCATGGCGGTGCGTATCGCCACCTACTATATGGGGCGCGATTGGCCCGGTCTGGATATCGTCCGTTCTGCCCCCACGCCCTGGCGCGCCGACTATGAAGTTGGCTCTTCCCGACACAAAATCGCATTTGATGTGTTGCTCTCGCTGCGCGCGCTCTGGGAAGCCCCGCGCTGGCGCCCCCATCTGATTCACGGGCATCTTCATGAGGGCGCGCTCATTGGGAGCGTGCTGGCAAAACTATTGCGCGTGCCGCTCGTCTTCGATTTTCAGGGCAGCATGACCTCGGAAATGCTCGATCACCATTTCATCAGACATGATACCCAGGCCTATTACTGGTGGCGCCGTCTGGAGGAGCGCATTGTAGGCTTGCCCGATGCCGTTGTCACGAGCACGGTGCACGGCGCGGAAGTGGTCGCGCGCGATTTTGGGCGCGAGCAGAACGTCATCCCCCTGCCAGATAGCGTCAATCTCGATTTCTTCACCCCAGGTTGCCTTACTACGGAAATGCGGTCAGAGCGGCGCGCGGCGTTGGGTATTCCAGCGGGGAGGCAAATCATTGTCTATTTGGGGCTGCTGGCAGATTACCAGGGGATTCCTCAAATGCTGCAAGCCGCGGCGCAACTACGGCGCCGCGGGTATGCTGTATCCTTCCTCATCATGGGTTTCCCGGCAGTAGAGCATTACCAGCAAATGGCACGCGAGCTGGGGCTGAGCCATGAAGATGTCATCTTTACCGGCAAGACCCGCTACGAGGATGCGCCGGCTTATCTGGCATTAGGAGATATCGCCGTGGCGCCCAAGATTTCGACCACTGAGGGCAGCGGCAAGATTCTCAACTACATGGCCATGGCGCTGCCGACCGTGGTCTACGACACACCGGTGAGCCGTGAATATCTGGGCAAATTGGGAATCTACGCCGAGCCTGTGGGAGATGCGACCGGATTGGCGCGCGCACTCGCCTTCATTCTTCGCAATCCGGGGGCGGGGCAAGAGCTTGGCGCCAAACTCCGTGAGCGCGCCGAACGCTATTTCTCGTGGCAGCGGACCGGACGGCAGTTACGCCGGCTTTATGAGGGCCTGTGGAACAAGGATCAGGCGCCCAGATAGCACCATGAAGAAAGATATCAGGCTATTGGTTTGGGCAATTTCGCTTCTTAACATTCACAAGGAGGTAGCGCATGTTTATGGTGATGTATGTTCTCGATAACCCCGACAAACTAGACGCCGTCTTGGAAGCCTGGGACACCGTGGGCGTTGGTGGGGTAACCATCATCGAAAGCAGCGGCATTTTTCGGCAACAGACAAAGCGCCGGCGCATCCCTATACGTTTCGGTTTTGAACGTCTCATCGAGCAGGCCGAGCGCGGCAATTATACCCTGTTCACCCTGGTAGAGGATGAAGAGACTGTCGAACGCTGCACCGCAGCGGTGGAAAGTGTAGTTGGTGACCTGAGCGAGCCTAATACGGGCATCCTGGCAGCCTGGCCCCTGGCAATCGTGCGGGGATTGCCCAAGCAACACACGCGATAGGAGTCTGGCACAAATGCTATGGCTATCGTTCCTTATCAGTGCGGCAATCCTTGTGTTGGCTTCGATAAAGCTGGCAGAATATGGCGATGCCATCGCCTATCGCACCAAACTGGGAGGTTTGTTCGTCGGAACCCTTTTAATGGCAGGTGCGACGTCGCTGCCAGAATTTCTGACCTCGATCAGTTCCCTGCAACAAGGTGTCATCGGGCTTGCAGCGGGAAATATGCTGGGCAGCAACATGTTCAACATGGCGCTCGTCGGGTTTCTGGGGCTCATCTTCTACAAACAGCGTGTTTTGCGCCGCGTTGCCATGCGCCACACCCTGACTGCCAGCCTGGCGACAGCGTTGATCGGTCTGGCGACCTTCTTCATCCTGGCTGATATTGACATCAAAATTGGCTGGGTGGGGCTGGATAGCCTGCTGCTCATAGGCGCCTATATCGGCGGCGTCTGGCTCATCCGCAGCAACGATTCTGACCATAAGGGCGCCGATGCAGGTGAAGACATAGACGACTCCGGCATCCCCACGTTGAAGCGCGCGCTTATCGGTTTCGTCCTGGCGACCGGCGTACTGATTCTAGTAACCCCCTTCCTGGTACGCAGCAGCGCCGAGATTGCCGAGATTACGGGCCTGGGGACCGGTTTTGTGGGCACAGCCCTGCTCGCGCTCATCACCTCACTGCCAGAGTTGATCGCGGCTATGGCAGCTGCCCGCCTTGGCGCCTATGATCTGGCATTGGGCAATCTCTTCGGAAGCAATATCTTCAACATATTTACCCTGGGCATCACCGATGTGTTTTACACCCAAGGGCGATTCCTGGGGGTCATTGATCCCGAATTTGCGCTCACCGGCATGCTAGGCTTATTGCTCACCTGCATGGGGCTTATCGGCAACCAGGCCCGTTTGGAAAGGCGCATCTGGTTAGTGGAGATTGATGCGCTCCTGTTGGTGGTAGGATACTTCATAGGGCTGTGGCTGCTCTACAATCGAGGCATTGGAATCTGATTTGCAGCGTATACCCTTGCCTGGCACATGCCAGACAGGAAGTGAAAAGCCCTGAGGATATTCAGCATTATCCCCGGGAAATAGCCTGTTCGAGGAGAGTCTGGTGATGCATAAGCGAGATTTCACTGCAGAAAAACGCCGCCGCCAACGTGTGAGCCGGAATTTGGAACTCATTGCCATCACTGCCAATCTCATAGGCGCCTTTCTAGCCGTGACCTTTTTCTCGCTCGAAGCTTATGCCACAGCCCCCAACACCACCGGACAGAGCTATATCGGCAACGGACCACTCATCGCCATCTTGATTGTCACCGGCACGCTAATCGGCAACTGGCTCACTCGCCCGCTCAACCAATGGTACGACGCCGCCGACAACAACCGACCTCTGACGCCGCAAATTCAGCGCCAGGCGCTCAACAATCCGCTCAATTCGGCGCTGATTTCGCTAAGCATGTGGACACTGGCAGGCACAGTGAGCGCCTGGAGCGTGCGCACGGAGGGAATTAGTCCTGTGCTCACCGTATTTATGGGCATGGTGGGTGTCGCCGGACCGGTTACAGCCCTGCTCATCTATTTCGCGGCGGAGCGCGTCTGGAGCCCGGAAATTCCCCTGTTCTTCCCCACACAGCAGCCCTCTGAGTTGAATACGTTTCGGCTCTCCGTCCGGCGGCGGCTCTTTGTCCCGTCCATAATAGAGTTAGTTATCATGTTGATCATGACCCTCAACGTCGCAGCCACAGTGGGTCAGGTGACTCGCCTTGCAGCGGCATCCAGGGCGCCGCTGCTACAGACGATGCTACATCGCCAATACTTTCTGTTTGGGATTGCCATCCTGGTAGCCATATCCCTCACCCTGACTTTGGGGCGACACCTGGCAAATGCCGTGGAGAACTTACGCCGAAATATGATCAAGGTCCGACAGGGAGAACTCGAAGCTGCCTTACCGGTCACCTCGAATGACGAACTGGGCGATTTGGCAGCAGGCTTCAATGCCATGATCAAGGGACTGCAACAGGAAGAAGTCGTGCGGCAGCTTTTCAGTCTCTATGTAACCCCCGAAGTTGCCACCCATGCCATCACCCATGGGGCACAACGCGGCGGAGAGCTGGCCGAAGCAACCATACTGTTCGCCGATATTCGAGGATTCACCAGCATGACCGAGCGCCTGGGACCTGAAGCCGTGATTGCCCTGCTCAGCCGCTACTTTGAGGCGATGTCAACGGTCATTACGGCACACGGGGGTTTGGTAAACAAATTCGGCGGCGATAGCCTGCTGGCAGTATTCGGCACCCCCCTCAATGCGGCAGAAGATCACGCCGCCCGCGCCATTCGCTCAGCCCAGGGAATGCTGGCAGCGTTGGAAGCCTTCAATGGGGACCAGCGAGCACGCAATGAGCCGGAACTGCGTATTGGAATTGGTGTAGCAACGGGAACTGTGGTAGCCGGTAACGTAGGCAGCGCTGACCGATTGGAATATACCGTTATCGGCGATACGGTGAACCTGGCAAGCCGTCTGGAAGAACTGACCAAGACCCTCAAAATTCCCGTGTTGCTGGCAGAGTCCACAGCAGGAGGCGCGCCGGAAACGCCACCCTTAGTCCAGATTGCAGATGTGGAAATTCGAGGAAAAACCGAACCGCTGAAGGTCTACACCCTGGCACACTTGCAGTGAGTTACGGCTCAGCGTAATCACGCCCGAGAATGACGACAATATCGTATTCTGCGGTAGGATTATCACCCTGCACCAGCGCTGAATCGGGCAACTTGAACAACGCCAGCAAGTGCTGAGCCGTCTTGGGCATGCTGCGGTTGAGGATAATCAGGCTGCTTTCATAATCCTGGCGATCGGCATTATCGTAGGATGCAAGTACCTGATTGGCTTGAAGATACTGTGCGGTCGCGTAAGCCAGGCCCTCGGTCTGGGTGCCGTTAAGTACCAGAATGGTCGCATTCTCCTCAGCCGCACCGTTGGTTTCCACCGTGGGCCCGATCCAGAATATGAAATCGCGCCGCTCGCGAATGCGATCATGAACCGGGACCAGCACCTGCCACCCCTGTGGCGTCTCCCAAAACAACGTGCTACTCTCGTCAATGACGGCGAAGCGGACGTTCTCCCGATCCATATCTTGCGCCAGCCCAGCGAGCGCCAGGGCCTGATCGAACTTGAAGTTGGTCGCAACAGAACTCTCTACTTTCTGATACAGCTCCGGAGCCTTAGTAATCAGCTGCGCCAACACCTCAGGACGCCGCACGCGCTCCAAAACGGCTTGAATGACCTGCTGTTGGCGTCGCGCACGGTCGAAATCCCCATTCCCCACATGCCGGGTGCGCGCGTATTTCAGTGCCATATCGCCGTAGAAATGATGCGTGCCTGCTTCGATATACAGGGGGTCATAGCCGTAATTATTGTCAGGGTACTTAGGATCGTCAATCGTCTCGGGAACTTCGATATCAATACCGCCAATCTCATCCACAAATGTGATAAAGGCCTCGAAGTTGATGCGGACGTAATAATCAATATGGATTCCCAAATTCCGTTCAACGGTCAACGTTGCCAGAGCAGGTCCCCCGCCGGGGTAATCATAGATATCCCCATTATAGTGCGCCGTATTGATGCGATTATAACCAAAGGTGGGAATCTCCACCCACAGATCGCGCGGAATCGAAAGCACACCCGCTTTCAGAGTAACGGGGTCGAGCGTGAGAATCATAATCGTATCGGTGCGCCAGGCAGGTTCATCCCATTGCGAACGCTCATCAACGCCCAACAATAGCACGGTGATGCGCTCCGTACCGGTCCAACGCGGGAGCGTTTGCCCTTCTTCAAAGGACACATTCTCACTGGGACCTTTATCCTCTGTTGCAGTGAAATCCGGCAGCAGCTCTGAGGCAGCTGCCATCTCTCGCACGCGGGAGAAGACTACCAATGCCACGGTGGCAGTGATAATCATATAGATCAACACCAGACCAACGCGCATCAGCGTTTTGTAGGCCTTCGTCTGTGAAGCCGTTCGCCGTCTTTCCATAAACTGAGATTATACCATAGGTAATGGATTAGCCCGTGCAAAAAAGACGCCCGGAAGCCTCGCAAGGTTCCCGGGCACAGGGTTCCGTAATGACTCAGGGAGCGGCAGGAGGTCCGGCATAATCGGCGCCGAGAATGAGCAAAATATCCTGCCCGGCAGCAGAATTCGGGGCGCTGACGATAGCGGTCTGTGGTACACCCAACAACGTTGCCAACCGTGCCGCCGTTGTTGGCTTGGCGCGGTTCATGATGATAGTTGTGGCAGCGTAATCCGAGCGATCGGCGTTACCAAAAGTAGCCACAGCGACCCCTTGCGCTTGAAGATAGTCCGTGGTACTTGCCGCCAGACCGATACGCTCGGTCCCGTTCAAGACGCCGATGGTCGCGCTCTCCTGCTCCACCGTCTGTTGGGCAATCTCAGCCACGCCAAAGACATAGTCGCGCACCTCACGCATACGCTCGCGCAAGGGAATCAACACCTGCGCGCCTTCCGGTGTGATGTAGTCTTCCGTGCAGGTCTGGTCAATGACCGCAAAACGCAGCTGACTACGATCCACTTTGATCGCCAAGCCCGCGAGAGCCAAAATCTCATCCAGAGTGAGGTCCGTGCTGACGGATTCATCCATAATCGTGTAGAGTTCGCCAATCCGCGGCGCCAGCTGTGGCAGCATGTTGAGGCTGGTTACGCGCTCGAGGATGGCCAACAGGACCTGCTGTTGACGGTCTGCCCGCTGAAAGTCATTGCTATCGTGGCGTGTACGAGCGTATTTTAACGCCATTACACCATCGAAGTGATGCTGTCCCGCCTCGATGTAAAGAGGATCGTAACCGTAGTTATTATCTGGGTACAGAGGGTCGTTGATCGGTTCAGGTACGTAAATATCAATGCCGCCGATAAGATTCACCAGGTCCACGAAGCCCTGGAAATTGAGGCGCACATAATACTGAATGGGGACTCCCAGGTTATACTCCACCGTCTGACGCGCCAGCGCCGGACCGCCGCCGGGATAGTTATACATTTCCCCCAGGCGGTGCGCGGTATTGATGCGCCCCTGGTTGTAGCCCGGAATCGGCACCCACAGATCGCGGGGAATAGATAGCACCCCCGCTTGCAGGGTAGTGGGATCAAGGGTGAGCAACATCATCGTGTCGGTCCGCGCCATGCCATTTTCTTGCGGGCGCTCATCCACACCCAACAGAAGCACATTGACACGCTCAACACCCGTCCACTCGGGGAGCGCCTGACCAAAGCGCCGGTCGACATTGGGACTCTCTTCTCCCCCCGAACCACTCAATCCCGGTAGCGCGCCAGAGTCAGAGAGGATACCTCGTGCCACTGAAAACAACAGCGCGCCACCCGCGATGACGATAACGATGAAAACCAGCACCAGCACGCCAGTCATAATCGCAGGCATGCGGCTCTTCTTACGGGTCATGGCTACTCTACGACGCATATCAGATAAAACTCTCTCGCGAAAACTTCGTTGAATTCTACCGGCGAAAATAGCAATCCAGCATGGAATATTATACCATGAAGATAGGCTTTAACGTAACTATTTAGTAACTTTTCGTAACCGGCTCTTTCAAGCCCGGATCATTTTTGCGCGGATTGCAAGTCGAGCAAGGCAGCTTCCCACCGGGGAATGACGATTTCGGGGTCATAGTGTGAGGTTACGAATTGCCGCCCAGCATGTCCTATGCGCGCAGCTTCTTCGGGTTGCCGCAATGCCCGGATAACCGCTTCGGCAAATGGCCCCGGCGCATCAGCAACCCACAACTGCTCACCCGGCGTCGCCCCCAATCCATGATTGCTGACCGTGGTGGCGACCACGGGAATCCCCATACCCATCGCATCCACCACCTTCTGCAATAGCCCACCGGCAACCTGTAGCGGCGCCGCCACCACATCCGCCGCCTGATACCAGGGCGCCAAATCGGGGACAAAGCCGGTAACAAAGACCTGCTTGCCATCGTGCCGGGCGCTCACGCTCTCTGAGGGATTTGACCCTACGATGTAGAAACGCGCTTCGGGCACAGCCTGCAAGACGGCAGGCCAAACGTGATCCAGAAACCACAGAACTGCCTGGATGTTATATGCTCGGGACATAGCCCCCACAAAGAGCACATTCGCGCCGCGCGGCACTGCGGCTTCTGCCGCGGCGGCAGGGGTAAACGCCGGCGCCAGAGGCAGCAATAAGACGGATTTCGAGGCGCGGCGTTCCACCAACAACCGGCGGTCACCTTCGGAGATGGCGGCAACCAGATCGAAGCGCCGGTAGAGCCAGGGTTCGAGTATCAGGAAGAGCGCCCGCAACACGCGGCTACGCCAACGCGCAAGCCCCATCTGTTGCGCCGCCTGTTGTTCCATGAGGAACCAGTTGACATCATGGGCGCGAATCGAAGTGGGAAAACCGCGCAACCCTAACACAACCGCGCCGGTCTGGGCGAATTCCACGTGGAAGACATCTGGGGTTGCCTCGCGGAGCGTGCGCCAAGTCGCACGACGCAACGCGAGATAACTGCGCAGCAACGCCAGGGGACGCGGTCCGGGCAGGGAACGGTGGTGGGGTACGGTGACAACCCGTTCACAAAGGGACTCAAGCGCCGGCAGGAACCGGCGCTCGGTATCCTGCATCCGCACCACCAGGGTGAGGCGATGCCCGCGCCGGTGTAAGACTTCTATCAGGCGATAGACGGATTCCCCACCGGCATGCCCGACCCCTAAGGCAGGGAATTGCTTATAGGCTATCAGAATATGCGCCATGGGCTATTGTTATTGCATCACGGAGTTAGCGAAGCAGGAAGCAGAGACTACGCCATCGGGACAACCTAGAGCAGTGCGACCCCCGTGATCAGCATGACAGGACGGCTGCGCGCCTTCTGAAAGAAGAAATCGGAGACGGCTTTCTCCACAATGTGCTCGACAGACTTAACAACAGTGCCGGGTTGGCAGGTATTGACCGCGCTGCGAACCACCTGCTGCGCGCCTTCGAGCAAGTCCTCTGCCGCGCGCAGATTCACAAAACCACGCAGGGTGATCTCTGGATCACCAATCAGCCGTCCCTGGCGTTGGTTGTACCGGAAGACAATGCTGCAGACGCCTGCCATCGCCAGCGATTCGCGCTCCTGTAGCACGCTCTGGTCCACCGCCGATCCCACAAGGACACCATCCACGAAGACATAGCCGCCCGGAATACGTTCGCCGATCTCCAGTGTATTTTTCGTGAAGCGCAGCACATAGCCATTCTCTACCACGGCGATGCGCTCTCTGGAAATTCCAACTTGCTGCGCAAGGACGGCGTGCTGGTGCAGGTGTCGCAACTCACCGTGAATGGGGATGAAGAACTGGGGTTGCAGGATATTGAGCAGGGCCTTCTGTTCTTCCTGACTGGCATGCCCGGAAACGTGCACCGGCGCCACCGGATGATAGAAGACGTTGGCGCCTTTCTGGAACAACCGGTTGATGACCGCATGGACGGTCTCTTCGTTGCCGGGAATTGTGTGCGAGGAAAGCACCACGGTATCCCCGCGCGTGATCCGCAACGATGGATGCCGTCCCAAAGCCAGGCGTCCCAGGATGGATTGCGGTTCACCCTGCGAACCGGTCGCCAGGATGGTGACCTGATGGGGCGGCAAACGCTGAATATCCTGTAGAGAGAGAATCATCCCGGCGGGAATATCCAGATAACCCAGGCGTTGAGCCATCTTGATATTCGCCACCATCGAGGCGCCCGCCACAGCCACCTTGCGCCCATAACGGTGCGCTACTTCCGTCACCTGCTGCAAGCGGGAGATCAACGAGGCAAAGGTCGCGACGATGATGCGTCCATTTGCCTGCCGGAACACATCTTCGAGCGCACGTGTGAGCGTCATCTCCGAAGGGGTGGTGCCCTCATAATCCGCGTTGGTGCTATCGGAGAGCAGAGCCAACACTCCCCGGCGGTTGAATTCTGCCAGCTTGCCGATTTCGGTCGGCAAACCATCTACCGGCGTGGGGTCCAGTTTGAAGTCACCGCTATGGACGACCAATCCCACCGGCGTTTCGATGCCCAAGCCGACCGCATCGGGGATGCTATGACAGACATGGTAAGGCTCGACCGTGAAGGGACCAAGACGAATCACATCACCGGGCGCCATGGTATGCAGGCTAGCCTGCTTGCGCTGACTGCTGGTCAGTTTGACTTCGATCAACCCGCGCGTGAGCGTCGTGGCATAAATGGGGACGTTGAACTCGCGCAGGAAATAGGGCAAGGCACCGATGTGGTCCTCGTGCCCGTGCGTGATGACGACACCCCGAATACGTTCTGCTTTGTCGCGCAGATAATCATAATCGGGAATGATGAAGTCCACGCCCGGCATGTTTGTCTCCGGGAACATCAGCCCCACATCCACGATCAGGATGTTGCGACCGTATTCCAGAACCGTCATATTCTTGCCGACTTCCCCCAAACCACCCAGGGGAATGATCTGTAATTTATCCATAGATTCTACCTGGCGGCGAAACGCGCCGCGCATTTGTTCCTAGAAGATTCCATTAGCCATAATAGCGTTAATAAGGACAACGGTATAGTAACATAATCACAACCCCCTGTCAAATTCGGCACTTTCCGGGGTATAGGACAAAGGGTGTGCTGAGCACCCCTTATTGGGAAGTTCAAGCGGTTGAGTACAACCACGGTCGGCTGGGTGAGGCCATACGTTTAGACACTTGAGCACGCCGAAGAGGCGCAGAGGGTAGTTTTTTGTGCTTTTCGTGAACGAGGCTGCGCCCCCGTTCACGAAAAGCACTCCTGCAGAAAGAAGCACCCACTTTGCGCGCTTGACAGCTGCTTCCTTTATGTTACAATTCGTCCGCTGTGCCCTCATCGTCTAGTCTGGTCAGGACACAGGCCTTTCAAGCCTGGTACATGGGTTCAAATCCCGTTGAGGGCATGACGCGGGTCGTGTTAGCACACGACCCGCGTTTTGTTTCTCAAGAGAGTCAGCCCCCCACAGAAAGTGCGATGAGCAGCTGTGCAGTGTAATACGTGATCATCACGATCAACCGCGCACTGTGGAAATGCTGCCGGAAACGCATCCATGCCAGAACGGAATCGGAACCGGCAAAGAGTAAGGCGCCTATGCCAGCTGCGAGGGTTGGCAGCCCACCAACGGCAAAATAACGCTCCCACGCTTGCCAGCCCATGGTCAGAATCACCAGGATGTAGCCCATCACGGGCACTTTCATCTCCCCCAACCCCGACCAGAGCATCCGTAACAAGCCTACTCCCAAAAGCGCAAATGCCACGACTAACCAGAGAGTGAAGCCAAATCCCCGCCCAACCGTGAAAGCAGCGATGTAACACAGATGCGCGGTGAGGAAACTGAGCAACCCAGGAATAAAACGGTCACTTGGGAGCATGAGGAAAATATCCCCCAATATGGAGAACGCCAATCCAACCACAATCAGCACGACAGAGGTGTCAAAGCCGTAGATGATGCCCCGGTTAACCGCGAGCAGCAGGATTAACAGCGTGGTGAGGGGCTTAAAGATGTAGATCCAGGTTCGCGTGGGACGATATTCACCGCGAATTTCCATAATTGCGCCCAGAACAATCAGTACGAGCAATACGGCAGTAGTCATAATTCCCTCCTTGAGGTGAAAATCGGATACGGGAACAACAGGGTTGACGACTATGGAGGTATTATAGGACAGAGATGCAGTTCTGGCGAATGAGACATACCGGCGCAAGCCCTGACGGGCGCAGCGCCATTGACTGCCGGCACCGGGATATCAGCCTTCACCTGCAATATAGCCAACAGCTACACAAGCCTCCGGCGAATTATGACAGAAACCGTCGTATTTCGAAGTATAATGATGATGAGCGCCGATACAAAGTCAAGGACAATGGGTGAACGATGAGTAACGTTGCCACGCGGCTACTTTCGCTGATTCTGATGCTGCAATCGCAGGAATCGTGGAAAGCCTCAGCACTTGGGGCAGAACTGGGAGTCTCTGAACGCACAGTACACCGCTATATGGAAATGCTCGAAGAGATGGGCATCCCTATCTACACGGAGCGGGGTCCATACGGCGGATTCGCGCTGCTGCGTGGCTACCGCTTGCCCCCGCTCATCTTCACCGCTGAAGAGGCGACGGTACTCACGATGGGCGCAAATCTCGTGCAGCAAATCTGGGGACGCAGCTACCAGGATGCCATCACCTCCGTGCGGGCAAAGCTCAACAATGTGCTGCCGGATGATCTACGGCAGGAGGTCGCCGAAGCGCAGGATACGCTGGTGATATGCGGCTTAACCGCAAGAGACTATCAGCCCTGGGAGGGCACTTTGCGCACCCTGCGCGAAAGCATTCACCACCACCAACGGGTCAGTCTCCGCTATCGAGGTTTTTCGCAAATCCCCACATCGCGCGAAGTGGACCCCTATGCACTCTCGTTCTACGGTGGGCTGTGGTACCTCGTAGGCTTCTGCCACCTGCGCCGGGAGCTGCGCACGTTCCGCGTGGACCGGATTCAGGAGCTCACCTTGGTACACGCGCGCTTCGAACCGCCGCGAGATTTTTCGGCACGGGAGTATATGTTGCGCACGATGCAATTCGAGGCGCGGACCACCGCCACGGTGCGGTTGGAGTCCGCCGTAGCAATGATGATACGCGAGCGCTTTGGACACTGGATGGAGATTGCGGATGAGGATGATGGCTCCGTCATCGCGCGGTTTGGGATGGATAATCTGAATTGGGCCACAGGGTGGGTGCTCAGCTGGGGCACGATGGCGACCGCGCTGGAACCGCCGGAACTGGTAGACCGCGTGAGGCAGGAAGTGCGCGCACTTGCAGGGCGGTATGGGGAGAGGGCGGGGTGAAGGTCAAAGAGATTGAAGCGAAAGTGCTCCTGGCGCATGTGCCGCAGCCCGATACGTATTTTGGCCTGCGGTATAACATGAATCTGTACCGCGGGTGTCAGCACAGGTGCATCTACTGCGATAGCCGCAGCGCATGTTACGGCATTGATGGCTTCGATACTGAGATTCTCGTCAAAGTGAACGCGTTGGAATTGCTACGAAAAGAGCTGGCAGGCAAGCGGGTCAAGGGTGTGATCGGCTTAGGCTCGATGAATGATCCCTTCATGCCTATCGAACGGGAGTGGGATCTCACGGGACAGGCACTGGCGGTGATCGCTGAGTTCGGCTTTCCGGTGCATCTCATTACCAAAAGTGACCTGGTGCTCAAGGATCTGGAAACCCTGTGCGTGATCAACCGAACCTATGTGAGTGTCAGCTTCACGCTTACCACCACAGATGATGCGCTCGCCGCTAAGGTTGAACCTCTAGCCCCACGCCCGTCGGCACGTCTGGCGGCAATGCGTGTGCTAGCCGATCATGGCATTCAAACCGGGGTGACACTGATGCCGGTACTACCCTTCATCGAGGATAATGAGGAAAACATCAACGCTATCGTAGAGCAGGCAGCAGCGGCAGGCGCGCGCTACATTCTGCCATGGATGGGAATGAGTTTACGCGACCGGCAACGCGAGTATTATTACCAGCAGCTGGATCGCCTCTTCCCTGGATTACGCCAGCGCTACGAACGCACGTACGGCGAACGCTATTCCTGTACCGCGCCTCAAGCCTCGCGCCTCTACCACCTCTGCGAGACCCTGTGCCAGCAACACGGTATCGTCACGCGACTTCCATTGTACGAATCGCAACGGCCTGAGCAGCTGCAGTTGTTTTGAATGAACCCCTCACATCAGCAGCAGACTGACCGCCATCACCACCATACCGGCGATAAGCCCCATCAGACTATCGTGCCCCTTGCCATAGGCCCGACTGGTAGGCAGCAGTTCATCCAGGCTGATGTAGACCATAATGCCGGCAACGCCGCCGAACAGAATGCCCATAACCTGGGGCGGCATAACGCCGTTTTCGCCTACCATAAACAAGCGCAAGCCCAAATAGGCGATGCCCGCGCCGACCGGCTCAGATAAGCCACTGACCAGCGAATAGACAAAGGCTTTGCGCCGGCTCCGCGTGGCGTAGAAGATGGGGACCGAAACACTGATGCCCTCAGGGATATTGTGCAAGGCGACTGCAATGGCAATCGCGATGCCCAAACCCGGATCCTGTAGCGCTGCCAGGAAGGTCGCCAGGCCTTCAGGGAAGTTGTGAATGGCAATGGCCAATGCTGTGAACAGCCCCATGCGCAGCAGGTGCGTGGGATTAGCCTGGAGGCGCTCCCGTTCCAGGAGCGCGCTATCGTCGGGCTGAAGACACGCGGTCTCCTCCTCCGTGTGGGTCTCATGGGGATTTTCAGCAGCGGGAATCAGATTGTCAATCAGGGCAATCAGGGCAATGCCGCCAAAGAAAGCCGCCGCATTAACCCACTGCCCTACGGAATCGCCATAGGCGCTGACGAGGGCAACACCCCCCTTGAAGAAAATCTCCACAAAAGCCACGTACAACATCACACCGGCAGAAAAACCCGTAGAAATGGAGAGGAAACGGTAATCCGTGTGTTTGGCGAAAAAGGCAATTACACTGCCGATTCCCGTTGCCATACCGGCGAATAGCGTCAGGCCCAGAGCAAACCAGACTGATGGCATAGAACCTCCAGGTAAGGTTAGGGGGATTTGGGTGACACGAGCTGTGACTCAAACTGGCGAGGGAGAGCGCAGCAGGTATTGAAATGCGCAATCTCAAACCCCAGGGCGCGAGCTGCTTCCAGGGTAGCACGGGACGGCAATTCCATGCGGGTTGCACCAGCCTGCAACGCCGCCATTTCAAGGGCGACGCGCACCCTTACCCCACGCGGGCGCATACAGCCCAGGGTCAATTCCGCTTCAGGGAAAAGCGCTCGCACCTGCTGGAATACCCTGCCCACCGTCTCCGGCGAAGGCGGCGGAGTCGTAGCCATCGGTGTGCCGGGCGTGGGAGAGAAGACAATCACCACAACCGTCTTCGGAGGCGCAAAGCCTTCCAATAGCGTCGCTTCGTTGCCATCATATACCGTGATATGGGGAATCACCGGAATGCCGGCGGCGTGCAACCGGTCGTAGGTTGCCCGGTAATCTGCCGTTGTCGCATCCAGACCGAAGACCTCCCGTATCGTCGTCGTTGCCGGAATCTCCAGCGAGGCGAAATCAATCGCACCCGCCAACATAGTCACCGTAGCTGCGTCCAGTAAGCCAGGATGCAGATTGAGCAACAAGCCGGTTTCAGCCTTGAGGCGTTGAATCGCTGCCGCCATCGGCTTGAGATTGAGAATAGCGCCGTCGCGGGTGGAACCGCCGCTGAGCAACGCGCCAAGTGCCCCCCGCTCTCGCAACCGGTGACCCGCAGCGAGCAGCGCTTCCGGTGTCGTGACTGACGTCATCCCTGCGAGATAGGTCGCCGTGCAATGCTGGCAGTGCAGCTCACAGGCGCTGCCCGAGAGCGAGAGCGCCGGAAAATGCGGCATAGGCTGGTAGACTTTCAAAAGTGGCACGACACCTCCAGATAGCAAGATCAGGGTTTTGCCGCGAGCAAGAGTTGCACGAAATCACCCACATCCGCGCCGATGACCTGCACGTCGCCTGCGAAGAAGGCTTCGATGCGCGGAAGCAACCCTTCAGGAGTCAAGGGTGCACCGAGCAGCGCCTGCTCCAAGGTCTCCAGCGCCTCCTCTGGGTGCATGAAAAAATCGCCCGTGATGCTCAGCGCCGCGATATGCGCATCTTCGCTCACTTGCAGCCGTACACGGAGCAATTTACCGCCCTTGACTTTATAATCAGCGCTTAAAGAGCCATTCATGGGTTGCATAGCGTTCCGCCTTGATCTGTTGAGCAAGCGCTTCTTCCTGGGCGCTCAAGGCCCCAGAGACCAAATCCACTGCCAATGCCTCGGCAAAACCAGCTTGCAGCGCCTGAATCACGGTGTCATGCTCCACTTTGCCCAACTCACGGCGAATAGAGGTCACACGCTCCGTTACCACCTGAATGAGTTTATCCCGCATCTTGGCATCCGGCACTTTGAGCAACTGGAACATCAGCGCAGGATTCACATCACAGAGGACCGTTCCGTGTTGCAGAATGCCGCCAAAGCGTCGCGTCTGCGCATTGCCGGAAATCTTCCGCCCATTGACAAGAATATCGTTGATGGGTGCAAAGTTCGCTTCCAATCCCAGGCATTGCAGGCCCAACACCAGACCACGGCAGAGCACACCATACGATTCCAGCACGTTCTGAGGGATACCGGGCGTGTCGCCGGGCGTGTCGCCGGGCGTGTTCCCCTTGAGCGCCAGCGAATAGGTAATCTCGCCATCCCGGTCGTGGAAGACCGCGCCGCCGCCCGTCAAGCGCCGGATGACGTCCACGCCCTCGCGCTCGCAGGCTTCCAGGTCCACTTCCTGCTCCAGACCCTGAAAATACCCCACCGAAACCGCCGAAGGCTCCCAGGTATAAAAACGCAGCGTATTGGGTGAATCGCCGGCAACCACGCAGCGCAAAATGGCCTCGTCAATCGCCATATTGTCGAAAGCGCTTCGCGCGCCATGAAGCAGCAGTCGCCAGGATTGCGTCACCGCGCCACCTCCTTGTGTTCCAGGTCATAGACCCGGCAATATGCCTGCACTTCCTCCCATGCCGCACGCTTCTCGTCCTCAGTCAGCGGGCGTGGGAAGTTGTACATCACGCCGCCGGGACGCTCGTTGTAAAGTGGGCGGTTACAATCAGGGCAACCGCTGGTGCAGAATGCCGCCCCAGAGGCAAGCGTTGCCGCCAGGGACTCCGGCGCAACCGCAAGGCCTACAAGCCGTCCCGCCTCGAAGCGCAGCGCCTCAACTCGCATCTTCCCCGTAATAATCAGCCGGCGCGCCAATTGGAGCGCCCGGTAGCGTTCGATAGGGGGCGGCGTAAGTTGCAACCGCGCCCCGCGCAGAGGAGTAAAGGCGAAAAAAGCCACCGTATGTCCGTGATCGTGGCTCGCCTGAACCTTCTGCAACAATTCTTCGTCGCTCTCTCCCAGACCGACAATCAGGTGAATGGAGCTGCGCCCAAAGACCGCCGCCACATCCTCCAGAAAGCGGTGCGTGCGCTCCCAACTGAATCCCGGTTTGATCTCCTCAAACAGCGATTCGGTCGCACAATCCAGACCCACACCCACCCGCTCGACCCCGGCAGATTTGAGCTGTTGCAAGGATTCCCGCGAGACCGGATTCATGCACACGGAAATCGGCAGTGGTGAGACCGCGTGAATAACCGCGATCATCTCCAGCAGGGTCGGGAGCAAATCGGGCGTCAACAGAGTCTGGAAGCAAATCCGGCGCAAATGGTGATCCCCCGTGAGCGCCGCTAACACATCCGCTAAAGGATAAGCGGGCCACGCAATTCGTGAAAGGAATTTGCGGTCGGCGTGACTGTCGCGGGCTTGAGCGCAGAAGCGACATGCCCCCAGGCAAGCTTCACCCACCATGGCATAGAGCGTGGTTGGCGCCGCTTCCATCTGCGCCTGGGCCAACCCTAAAGCCACCGCCGAACCGGTACTGAGTCGAATCTGCGTCATCGTAATCTATCCAATAAAGAGAGGATACTATTCCCTCGAAGGCTTCACGACAGGTACCAGACACGCGAGGCTTGCTTGGGAAATAGCGCATTAAGCAACACCGTTGTTTCAGGACCAGCGCCACAATCAGGAAAAGCGTAACGTAATTCCGCCAACGAACGATAGCCAAATAGCAGCTGCAAAAACGTCAGACCGGGGAATTCCGCCGCGCCGGTATCGCGGACCTGGGGTTCCCACGGCGCGATTTCGGTGATGCAACCCCGCTCAAGAACAAGCCGCAGCCCACGGCGATAGAAGCCGATGGTGAGCGTGCCGCTGTGTCCCGCAGCAATCGAGAGCGCCAGGCGTGCCTCCAACACAGGTTTGATGTGACGCAGGAACGCGGGCAAATCGGGCACGCGCATATACCAGGCATAAGGCGGCTGAATGCGGGGCAAGCGGGCAGCAAAGGCCTCGCAGGCAGGATGTGCGCCGCCCAAAGCAAAAGCGAAACTCTCACAAACCGCCTTCTCACTGGCAAAGTTTGGCGCAGCTTGCGCCCCATAAGCCCACAGATAACGGGCCACCACCGGCGTCACTGCAAGCCACGATACCCCGGGTTGCAATTCATAGGCCGTGATAAACATCGTCTTGCCCCATAAAGGCACCGGATGCGCCAGATAGCCCACCGGTTTACCCTCAGGCGTCTGGATGATGCGCCACTCGCGACACTCGCAGCTTTCCGGGGAGCGTCCTGCGAGCTCGTAGCGCCACAGAGCTGCATCGCGAACGCAGCCTAATAACGAACGCGGCGCCGCGTGTGCTTCAGTCTCCATGAGAAAGGGGATATCCTCTTCCCTTGCCGGGCGCAAATGATAAGGCTCAGCCTCGCCTGCCACCAACTCCGGCACATGAGGCGCGTAGCCCATGTACGCGCCGTACAATTCCACCGCCATCTCATAGCCAAACTGCCGGTAATACCAGGGGATACCGGTGATGCCCTGCACCAGCTCGCCCCGTTCGGCGCTTAGCGCGTGAATGAGCTCGAACTGCGCACGTACCAAACCCCTCCGGCGATAATCGGGATGCGTTGCCACCAGCTCCGGACGCCCAAAACTGAAGGGCACGTCTCCATAACGCCAGGTCTGCGAAATCAGGCACATACTGGAGACAATCGCGCTCGTACGCGGATCCTCCACCACCACGAAATCCTCTGGGTGGAACGTGGGGTGTGGGCGGGTCAGCAGGTCAAGCACCCAGGCACGCAGACGCTCATCGGGCGTATCCCACCCCGGGTCACTCTGTGCGCGCGCCTGCAACTCCGCGATAGATTCCGCATCCGCCGGTGTGGCGCGGCGCAGGACCAGTCCATCAGGCAACTCGCGTCGTTCGGAAAGTGCAATCACCCCAACCTCCCCAAAGTCGCAAAATCAGCTTCCAGAATCAAGAAAGCCAAACCGCATCGCGCGCCGGGCTCAGCCGCTGCGCCCGATCTGCGGGTCCCGCAACTGCGCCTCAACCTCATCCGCACGCTCCAGGCTGAGCAAGTGCACCTGCCATCCCCTGGGAGTAGGGACCCCACGCAAATAGCGTACCACGTGTTTGCGGAAATGGATGACCCCATGACGGGGTCCGTAATGCGCTACCATCATCTCAAGATGCTCCAGCATCATCTCGCGACGTTCCTCCCAAGAGACATCGCTGCGATCACGGTAGGCGAAGAACCATGGATACCCCTGCGCTGCACGCCCAATCATTACCGCGTCACAGCCCGTGTGCGCCTTCATGCGCGCAATATCCGCCACCACATGCACATCGCCATTGCCCACCACCGGAATGTGAACAGCTTGCTTGACCGCCGCGATGGCGTCCCAATCCGCAGGCTCATTATAGCGTTGGTGTCGCGTGCGTCCATGCACGGTAATGAGCGCTGCGCCGTTATCCTCCAGCGCGCGCGCCACCTCAAGGTAATTCAGAATCTCACGCTCCGGTCCCAAGCGGATTTTCGCGGTTACCGGGACCTTAACCGCCTGTGTGAGGCGCGCCATGATACGACCAACGTTAGCAGGGTCATAGAGCAGCCCAGCGCCCGCGCCGGTCTTGGTCACTTTGGGGACTGAACAGCCCAGATTGAGGTCTATGAAATCGGGGGCAAAAGCCTCCACCTCAAGCGCCGCCGCCTCGAGCAGCGCCGCATCACGCCCAAAGAGCTGAATGGCAAGAGGGCGTTCGTCATCGCCAAAAGCCAGCATCTGCCGGGTGCGCTCGCTGGCATGCAGCAAGCCATCGGCAGAAATCAGTTCTGTGACGACAAAAGCCGCGCCGAGCCTGCGGCAGAGGCTGCGATAGGGCTTGTCGGTATAGCCCGCCATGGGTGCGAGTGCCAACTCACCACAGATAGGCACATCGCGCACCCAAAAGGTGGGGACGGCAGCGGCGCCTGGCGCTGGGTCAGAAAATTCGGCGACGGTCACCAATCACTCCTTAATTTCATCGCGCACCCTGTGCGCATTCAGAGCCTATTATAACGCAAAATCACGGCGCAAGTTTGCGCGGGGTATAGGACAAAGGGTGTGCTGAGCACCCCTTATTGGGAAGTTCAAGCGGTTGAGTACAACCGCGGTCGGCTTGGTGAGACAATGGGTTTAGGCAAGTGGACGCGCCAAAGAGATGCAGAGGGTGGTTTTTTGTGATTTTCGTGAACGGGGCTGTGCCCCGTTCACGAA
>JAPKMR010000160.1 GCA_026645815.1 Anaerolineae bacterium
CCCACCCCCCAGGATTCCAGCAATCCAGAAAGCCACAGCACCCAGAAATCAGGATTCAGAATCCTCCAGGGACAAGACCACGCGAAACCCGAGAAAGCTAAGGAAGCCGTCGGGCGCGACCCCGTTGCGGCACGCACACCGCGCGAGCCTCCCAATATCGCCCCAGGAGCCCCCGCGGAGCACACGCTCACCCGCAGCTTCTAGCGCGTTGCGCCCATCCTTCTCTGAGTAAGGATACGCTGCAAACAGCGTTTGGGTCCATTCCCAGACGTTGCCTGCCATATCGTGCAGTCCCCAGGGATTAGCTCCGCGCGGGTATAGCCCCACGGGACTGGCATGTCCGATCCGGCTATCGCCGATATTAGCCCGCTCCTCATCCCAATCCTCATCGCCCCATGGATAGCGCCGTGCATCTCCGCAACGCGCGGCCTTTTCCCATTCTGCCTCTGAGGGTAGCCTTACTCGGAACCTTCTAAGTTTTTCACTTTGCGAAGCTCGCGACATGGCGTCTGTAGCCCGTAACTGTTCTTCCAGCCACCGGCAATAGGCAACTGCCTCAAACCAGGAGACGCCCATGATTGGGCGGGTGGGATAGCCCTGTTGGGAATCCCACCACATTGGCGCGCCGCGCAAGGCTGCGGGTCGCCGCTTGAGCCAGTCTTTGAGACCACCGTCTTCAACCTGGTTATCCCACTCTCCCTGCCGCCAGGACCAGCCGGTGGGGGTCCACCATCCATCGTTTTCGTAGCCCTCAGCGGCCACAAATGCTCCAAATTGCGCGACCGTCACCGGATAGCGCGCCAGCCAGTAGTCATAGGGGATAGTCAACGTCTGTTGCGGTTGCTCATCACTGTAAGCCTCTGCATCACCCTGGCGACTTCCCAGCACCAACGGTCCGGCGGGGATTCTGACGAAACCCCACAGCGGCTCCGGCGCCCCACGGTACGTACGGGGCAGGTGATAGCAGTCCGGGTCAAAGCGTGGATCGTCCAGCTGCCCTAGCAGGTCGCCCGCCTCGGCGCGCTCGCGTGCTGCCAGATGCCCGCCTTCCACCAGGGCGCACAGCCGCTCGCGCAGGCGGTCCAAGAGATCCCGCCCTTGCTGGCTCTGCCTGACGCGGTTGCTGCCGGTCTCGTGCAGCACTTCCCCCGCCAGCCATGCCCGCCGCCAGCAGCTGTCCTCATCCACGCAGGCTGCCGGGCACAGCTCCGCTGCCAGCGCCAAGGGACGCGGGACGTCTCCCATAACATGCACCTGCCGTCCTACCGCCAGCAGCACCACCTCGCGCCAGAAGGCAGCCTCGCTTACCAGCAGGGCTGCCTGCGCCGGAAAATCCACCTGTACGGAAAGGTGACTGCCGGCCAGGTATTCCTGGAAGGTCCGGTGCGGGAAAGTGTAGATGCCCGGTTCGCGCTCCACCAGCAGGCCCGCCCGCTCCTTGATTTGCGCCACCACCCGGTCGGCCCAATCGAGGCTTTGCTGAGGGTGCAGCTGCCGCAGCGCTTTCCACAGCGTTTCCTCGCTGATGTCGGCCATGGTTTCTTCGGCAGCGCCGTTGCCCTGGTGCGCGGCATAAGCCAGCGCCCACAGCACGCGCTTGAGGTCCACATCCTGCAGTCCGGCTTCAGCGAGCAGCGCGCGCAAGCCTGCCTGCCCTTCGCCCTTCAGCCCTTCCCAACGCCACAGGAGCAGGTCGGTGCATTCCTCGTAGAGCAGGGCGCGGGCTTCCGGCAGCCGCCCGCGATAGGCGTGGACCAGCGCCATCACGGTGAGCAGCAGGGGATTGGGCGCTAGCCTGGCGATATCGGGGCGCTGTACCGCCGTTTGCAGGTGCGCGACCAGCCCATCCACATCCTCGCGCTGCACTGCGCCCAGGTCAGCCAGCTCCGCATACCACGCCGCGATGAAGTGCGCGATTTTCTCCTCCGTGAACGGCGCGAGCTCGAAAGCCGGGAAGCGCTCTTTGGGCAGCTGCCAATCCGGGCTTTGATACGAGAGCGTGCGGCAGGTGACGATGATGCGCGCTTTGGCATAGGTGCGGGCGAAATCCGCGACGGCATCGCGCACCGCCGTGCGCTGGATGCCGGTAGGAATCTCATCGAGGCCATCGAAGAAGACGATGGCGCGTCCCTGATGCAGCGCTGCGTGCAGCGGCGCGGCAAAGTCGCTCAGCTCCCATTCCGCCAACCGGTGCTCCAGGAAGCTGCCTACAGTCGCTCTGGCGGCATCGGGCTGGAGTCCTGCCCAAAGGCCAAAATCGCGCAGCGTCACCAGCACGGGTAGCAGGTCGGTTTCGCCCTCGGGCCAACCGGCCAGGTGCGTGAGCCAACTGCCTTCCGGCTCCAGGCGGTCCATCGCCAGGCAGAACGCCAGGTGATTGACGAAGGTGGATTTGCCGGAGCCTGGATCGCCGAGGAGCACGGCGGTGCGCTTGGCCGTCATCGCGCGCAAGGCGGGCAGCGATTCGGGTCTTTCACGCTCCAACAAATCTTCAAAATCCTCAGACTGTTTCTTCCCAGCCCGCTTAACAGCCGATAGGGGCGCTGTGGTATCCAAATCCACGTAGACCTGCGCCAGGCGCGGGCGTTTGGCGTGCGCGGGGTCGCCGGAGCGCACGTCCACGCCGCGCAGGGGCAGCTGCGAGGTGCGCTCGATGAGGTGCCGCAGGTAGGCTTCGCGCTGCGGGGTGACGTCGGGCGGCGCTGGGGTGGGGTGGAAGTGATACTCAACCTTATCCCGCCCCACGAAATCCCCGTGTTGCACGGTGACATTGCCGAAGATTACCGCGCCGCCGCCGGTCTCGAGGCGCAGCTCGCCGCCCATGCGCGCCAGTTCCGCCTGCAGCTGCGCGCTGAAGGCCTCCCATTGCGTGCCGAGCGCCGCTTGCGCCGCGTGCAGCACGTCCAGGCGGCCCAACACGGCTTCGTATTCGGCGCGGAGCGCGGGCTGCTCAGCCACTTCCTGCTCGATGCGCCGGGCGTTGGCTTTGTCGTAGGCGCCTTGAATCACGTTGGCGACCAGGTTGCTGCCCACGCCCGCCGTGAGCACAGAGAGCGCGGCGATGGCGGGTCCGGGGGTGGCCGGCGCATAGGCTTCGAGCAACGGCAGAAAGGCGCTCGCGGTGAGCAGCCCGTAAGCCGTGTTCACGCCCAGGCGCGTCATCGCGGCGGGCACATCCTGCGCCAGCATTCGCCAGCGTTCCGCAACGCGGCGTTGCCAGGTTTCGGGTGTAAAGCTTTCCGGGGTGTTCACTGCTTCTCGCTCGCTTCTTCCTTCATCTTCTGCGCGATCTTTTTGATCACCATACCTGCACCCGCTATGGGATTGGCGAAGGTCGTCAACACCACATCGAGGATATCCGGCGCCATGCGCTGCAAGTTGTGCAGGCGCTCCCGAATGAAGCCCTCTGCGACCTTGTCGCCTTGCGTCATGGCTGCGCGCTGGATCGCGGCGACCTCTTGCCGGGCACCCGCTTGTTGCGCGGGCGTGAGCCGGGGATCCTGCTGCATGTGGGCATAGAGCTGCCCGAAAGCCTGCGCCAGCGCCACGGCATCCGCGCCCGTGGATTTGTCCACGGTGACGATGTTATCGTTCCCGATGACGTTGCCGTCGCCCTGGATGTGATAGCTATCGCGCCCGGTGAACGCGCCGCCGCCGGTGTTGACGTTCCCGCCGATGTAGGCGCCGCCGCCGGTAGCGATGCGATCACCCATGTTGAACGTGGCGCCGCTGGCATCCCCGCCGATGGCGAGGCTGCGCTCGCCGCTGGCGGTAACGGTGCGCGTCTCCTGGTTGCTCGGAGCGTGCACCTGCTGCGCCTGGCGGAATTCCTGCAGCAAAGCCTCCAGGCGCGCGGGCAGCGCCGGGTCGCCCTGCACCAGGACCTGCACCAGCCCAACCAGCGCCGGCGCCAAGACTTGCGGTTGTGTCTGAAATTGTTGCCAGAGAGGCGCGTAGGCGGGCTGCGCCTCCAGCCGGGGCGCGATTTCCCCCTCGATGGCGTGCGCATAAGCCAGCGCCTGCGGACCGGCGCGTTGTGCGAGCGCTGTGCCCCCATCGGGGACCAGCTCCGCCAGAACGGTGACGATTTCTTGTTCGGGTGATGGCATGGTAACCTCCGTTATGGTATAATAAGAGCAACTGCACGAAAGGTAAGGTGATAGATGGAACGCACGATTACGGTTTCCGACACGCTCTACCGGGCGCTGCAACGTGAAGCCACACGCCGCCAATACACGCCAGATGCACTGGCTGAGGAGGTGCTCACGCAGGAGCTGCTCCCCCAACACCCGCATGTCGAATGCGTGACCGGGTCTGGTGGCTCGCGTGCGGTGATTCGCGGCACCCGCGTGGGTGTGGATGTGATCGTTGGCTACACCCGCGCTGGCTATGCACCAGAAACGATCAGCGCTGAACTCCTACCGCAGCTGAGCCAGGCGCAGGTCTACGATGCACTCTCTTACGCGCACGATCATCCTGAAGCGCTTGCCGCGTTAGAGGAGCACAGCGCCGGCGCCTGGCAGGCGCGCCTGCAAGCCCGTCTTGATCCCGCAGCCTACGCCCGCTTGACGGGGACCTCTCCAGATGCCTGAGCGCGCCCCGCGCCTGTTGCTGGATGAGGATGTCTGGCAGGGTTTAGCCTTGGCATTGCGCGAAGCTGGCTACGACGCCGTTTCGGTCACCGAGGCGGGGTACAAGGGCCTTTCCGATGTGGAGGTTCTGGTCGAGGCTACCGCCGCGGGACGCGCTGTGTTGAGTCACAACATCCAGGATTTCGCGCCGCTGGCAGAAGTCTGCTTCTTCGAGAACCGACCCCATGCTGGAATCGTCGTCGCCCGGCAGTTCGAGAAGCGCGAGCTGTTGCGACGTGTGGTGGCGTTGCTCGAGACGCTCACCCCGGAAGCGTTGGCGAATACGTTAAGGTTCATTTAGGAAGCGCGCCGGCGAGGCAACGAAAAAAGCGGGTTTGTGGCAGTTATTGACCGCCGTCCACCAACCTTTGCCCCCCGGTCTTCATCAGCCTCAGGCAACCGGCGACCTGTTTTTCAAAATTGCAGCGAGCTTTGCCGCGCTCAACGCGCGGCGGTTGGGAGGGGGACACCCCCTCCCAAACC
>JAPKMR010000161.1 GCA_026645815.1 Anaerolineae bacterium
ACTTTCTCGAAAGGCGAAACCGGGAGGGGTTTTGCAAACAGACGAAGAGGGTTCTTTTAAGTGTGTTATTGAGCGCGCTACGCGCGCTCAATAACACACTTAAACTACGGCTTAAGCCACCCCACGTTGCAGCAAGCGGAAGAACGCTGAACAGCTGCAAACACTCTTCTGGCACGAAACCTAGATATTTGCCACCCGCTCACCGTAAGCCAGCAGTTCGGTGACCTCGGCGAATGAACGGCCTTCGGCATAGACCCGCAGAACAGGCTCAGTGCCTGAAGGGCGAATCAGTAGCCAGGCATCGTCTGCCAGGATATACTTGACGCCATCGAGGGTGCTGACTTCGATCACGGCTTGCCCGGCGAGCTCGCCGGGTGCGCCTTCGGTAAGACGGGTCACCATCTCGCGTTTGGGCACAGGGCGCACGAGTTGAATATCCCGCCGCGCGTAGCAAGTCGGTCCGACGAGCTTTTGAATCTCCGCAATCATCTCGTGGAGCGGACAGCGTGCATTTGCCATCATCTCCAGCAGCAGCATGCCCATCAGAATGCCATCCCCCTCAGGGATGTGACCCTTGATCGAGAGTCCGCCCGATTCCTCACCGCCGATGAGGACATGGTCGTTGAGCATATAATCGGCGATATAGTTGAAGCCTACGGGCGTTTCGTACAACGGCAGCTGATAGCGCTCTGCCAGGCGGTTGATCATGCGGGTAGTCGAAACCGACTTCACAACCGAACCAGTCCACCCCCGCACCTCGACCAGATAGCGCAATGCCAGCGCGAAGATGTGATGAGGGTCAATGAAATCGCCGCGCGCATCCATGGCGCCGATACGGTCGGCGTCGCCATCGGTCGCCAGGCCCACATCGGCATGTTGCGCCTGAATTGCAGCGCTGAGCGCCTGTAGATAGTGCCCCAAGGGTTCGGGGTGAATGCCGCCGAAACCGGGATTCATCTCACCACGGATTTCGGTGACGTGGCAACGGGTACGGCTCAGCAGGTCGCGGAAAGCGCCGCGTCCCGAGCCATACATGGCATCGGCGACGACCCGCAACTCCGCTTTGGAAATCAGGTCCAGGTTGAGGAGCGTCGAAAGATGTTGGTAGTAAGCCCATGCCGGGTCAAAAGGACGCACCAAATCCAATTTGAGCGCCTGCTCGAAATCCATCAGGTTCGGACCCCGGGCTTCAGCCTGCCCGCGCTCGAGCTCAGCCTCGACCAGACGGGCCTGGTCAGGCAAAGCCGAGCCGCCAAACGCAGCCTTTAGCTTGATGCCGTTATAGCGCGGCGGATTATGGCTGGCGGTGATCATCACACCCGCTTCCGCCTTCTTCTCCACCACGGCATAGGATACCGCCGGTGTGGGCGCATCAGAACGGGTTAAGTAGGCGACAATGCCATTGCCCGCCATGACCCGCGCCACTTCTCGGGCGTAGCGATCGGAAAGGAAGCGGGTATCAAAGCCCACAACTATCTCCGGACGTTCGCGGTTGCT
Organism: Anaerolineae bacterium; assembly: GCA_026645815.1. Taxonomy (GTDB): domain Bacteria; phylum Chloroflexota; class Anaerolineae; order B4-G1; family SLSP01; genus JAAZNO01. The sequence goes on from JAPKMR010000161.1 coordinate 1,498, forward strand.
TTCACGCCGCACATAGTCGGCGATAGCTTGTGAGACTAACCGGACGTTCTCAAAAGTGAAAGTGTCGCTAATTACGGCACGCCAGCCATCGGTACCAAAGCGAATGGTCATAGACCCTCCTGAAATATAGCGCCTGGAAACCAGGCAAGTAACACCATGTAGACCTCAAAAGAATGTTTGTAAGTGTTCGGCGTCCTTCTGTTTGCCACAACGAAAGACGGCTAAAGCCGCGGCTTTAGGGACGGAAATTTGAACGCGACGCCTACAAATCGTAATACAGTTCGATTTCGTACGGATGGGGGCGATTGCGCACCTGGCGTTCCTCACCACGCTTGCGCTCGGCCCACCGCTGGATCAAATCTATATTGAAGACGTCGCCTGCCAAAAGGAAGTCATGATCCGCTTCCAGGGCATCCATCGCCTGCTCCAGAGAGGTGGGCAGCGATTTAATCTTGGCGCGCTCTTCCTCGGACCAGGAGAAGATATTCTCATCCACGGGACCTAAGCCCATCGCCGTCGGGTCCATCTCCTTACGGATACCATCAATACCCGCCAGCAACTGGGCTGCCATCGCCAGGTAGGGGTTGGCGGTGGCATCGGGAGGGCGGAACTCGAAGCGGGCGGAATCAGGACGATTGGCATACTTGGGAATACGAATGGCGGCGCTGCGGTTTGCCAGCGAGAAAATGGCGCTGATGGGCGCCTCGTAGCCCGGGATGAGGCGGCGGTAGGAGTTGGTGCTGGGATTGGTAAAAGCCATCACCGCGCCGCCGTGATGCAGCAAGCCCGCCATGTATTGCCGTGCCAATTTGCTCATGCACCCGTAACCCTCAGGGTCGTAACACAGATTTACGCCATTCTTCCAGATATGCTGGTGGAAGTGCATTCCAGAGCCAGCTTCGCCGTACAACGGCTTGGGCATGAAGGTGGCGGTCATGCCGGCGTCGAAAGCCGTCATGCGGGTGATGTATTTGATGAGCAAGCTGGCATCAGCAGCCTTGAGCAGGGGCAACAGTGAGGTTTCAATCTCGCACTGCCCGGGTCCGCCTACCTCATGGTGGTGGTATTTGACGGCGACACCCATCGCCTCCAGGTGCATGCTGATGCGGGAGCGCAAGTTGTACAGGCGATCCAGAGGCGGGATGGCGTGGTAACCGCCATGCAGCGGGATGCCATAGCCGCTGCCTAACTCGTAGCTCTTCCAATCCGCCTCGGCAGATTCCACGCGATATGAGGCGGCATTCATCGTGTTCTGGTAGGAGACCCCATCAAAGATGTAGAATTCAAATTCCGGTCCCCAAATGCTGGTATCTGCAATCCCAGTCTGCTTTAGGAATTCTTCAGCCCGAATCGCAATATTGCGTGGATCATAGGGGAAAATCTGCCGGGTATCGGCCTCAAGCGTGACACAGATGAAACTGAGGGTCGGAACTTCCCAGAAAGGATCGAGAAAACCCGTCGCCAGGTCCGGCACCATCACCATATCGCCGGAGCTCACACTCTTGAATCCCACACTAGACCCATCGAAACCAACACCGTTCTCCATTAATCGAGAGTTAAAACGACTCACAGGCACAGTGACATGATGCCAGCGTCCCCATAAATCGGAGAACTTCAGGTCCACCTGCATGATGGAACGCTCTTGGATAAATGCCGAAGCTTCTTCAAACGTTTGAAACATCAGTTGACCTCCTCATCTATGCTAGAATGGTTACACGATTCCTGGGTGGAAGCCTCCACCGTTTCTATCAGTAGACCTTGGGCATAGCGCCGAGCGCTTCATAGGCAGGACGCGGAGAGCCATCGAAATTCAACAAGCTGTAGGGAGCATTTGGATCGGTCTGACCCCCACCACCCTTCTGGGCATAATCCAGGTTCCATAAGAAAGCCAGATGCACGAAACCCCATTGTCGCATCAGGGTGAAGGCTTCCGCAGTCCACTGCGCCTGCTCTTCCAGTGTGTTATCCCAGGCAAATTCAAAGCCCAGGGGCACCTCAGTCCAACCTTCAGCCGTAGCCCAGCCAAACTCGGTCAGACAGAGCGGCTTGTTGTAGCCGGCGCGCTGCACCAGGGTGTAATAATCCCAGATAGTGCTCTTGAAGGACCAGGAATGATGCGGATTATCAAAGGGTCCGCGGAAACTGGCGGTAGGGTCGTTATAACCCTCGTTCCAGGTGACATTGGGGGGCATGTTGATGCCGTTGTGATGTGCACCGATACAATCCGTGTAATCCAGGAAACCGGCGGCAATCATCCGTTCCAGGTAGAGGTAATCATCCATGTAGAGCAAGCGGTTGGGGTTCGCCGGGTCTGGGGCGGTGACGCCGGTGGGGGAAAGCGCACCGCTAATCACGATGATATTGGGGTCGCGGCTCTTGATTGCCTGGTAGGCAAGCCGCAGCATCTCCACATAGCGCTCCGGATTGAGGCCCTCGGCAGTATCCCACTCGCGGTTGAGGTTTTGCTCGTTCCACACCTCGATGGCATGGATGCGCCCCTTATAGCGGTCCACAACTTCACCGAGGAAGTTCGCGTATAACGCCAAATCGTCCGGCGGCGCCCCAAGTGGGTCGGCATCAATGTAGGAGCGGGTCCAATGTGGCGCATCCACGATGCTGAGCATCACTTTCAAGCCCATCGCGTTTGCCGACTCAACCACCGGGTCATAGAGGCTCCAATCAGCGGGCGCAGCCTGGTCGGGATGAATATCAGCCCAACGCAATTGCTGCTTGACCCAATCGAAGCCCAATTGCTCTTTTGCCTGGCGCATCGTATAGCTATAATCACCCACTACCGGAATGACGCCCTGAATGGCGATGCCGTAGCCAAATCTGCCCCAGGGCAGCGGCGGCAAGGCTGAAGTAGTGACGTCGGTCGCTGCGGTGGTCGGCGTGGGCAAGATGATCGTGCCATCGCCGGAAAGCGAAGCGGTCGGTTGGATTATCGGCAGCTGCTCACCTGAAGACAAGGTGGCGGTAGCGGCGTTCGAGGGCACGCCCTTGGCGCCCTCTTCATCGGGTGTGAAGAGGGAAGTGCCGCCCACAGCACAGACAACGCCTAGAATCAGGAGCACTACCCAGATGATGCCGACCACGATCAACGAGCGACCACGTAATTTCTGCGTCGTTTCGCGCAGATTTTGCCAGAACGGACTTTCCATGAATGCCCTCCGAGAATGCTGCGGTGATATCAGTTTGCGGTCGCAAGCTCGTAGTGGCTGCAACACGCAGTTAGGGTGAGTATACCCGGCTTCGGGAAAGGGGCAAGCACGTGGCGGTAAGGGCATTCGTAGCAGATGAAAGGGCTTCTGCGTACCCTGTGAGGCTCGCTGTGCGAGTTGGTTGCTTCGTCAACGGGTTGCTACGCAACCTAGAACGAATGCCTTGCTTGGGCTTCAAGGGCAGTGTGCGGGGCGTAACGCGGCTTCGGTCAGCGACCTGCTACGAAATCCCGGTAAGGGCTTAGACACTTTGACGCGCCAAAGCGACGCAGAGGGTGGTTTTTTTCTAGAGCGGCAATAGTGGCTAGACTAACGAGCA
>JAPKMR010000162.1 GCA_026645815.1 Anaerolineae bacterium
CATGGCGATGAAGATGGCGACCGGCGCGGGAAAAACGGTGGTGATGGCGATGCTCATCGTCTGGCACACGCTGAACAAGGCGGCTTACCCGCAGGATGCGCGCTTCAACAATGCCTTTCTGATTGTGACGCCTGGCATCACCATCCGCGACCGGTTGCGCGTGTTGTTCCCCAATGACCCGGAAAATTACTACCGCCTGCGCGATATACTCCCCGCACAGGAGCTGGAAGTCCTCGGACAGGCGAAAATCGTGATCACCAACTTCCACGCCTTCCAGCAACGGGAGAAGATCTCGGCCGGGCGCCTGACCAAAGCCCTGCTTGCCGATGGCGACACGGTGGGCGCCTTTACCGAAACCCCCGACCAGATGGTACGCCGCGTCTGCCGCGCGCTGGGAACGAAGAAGAGCCTGATTGTCATCAACGACGAAGCCCATCACTGCTACCGGCACAAGCCCGATGGTCAAGAGGAAAAACTCAAGGGTGACGAGCGCGTGGAGGCGAAACAGCGCGAGGAGGAAGCCCGCGTGTGGATTTCAGGGCTGGAGGCGGTGAAAGCCAAACTCGGCGTGAAGGTGATCTACGATCTCTCCGCCACGCCCTTCTTCCTGCGCGGCTCCGGGCATCCTGAAAATTCGCTGTTTCCCTGGGTGGTCTCCGATTTCTCGCTGATTGACGCCATCGAAGCGGGCATTGTAAAGGTGCCGCGCGTGCCGGTAGCAGATAACGCGATGACGGGCGAGCAGCCCACCTACCGCGACCTGTGGCTGCGCATCCGCGAGGACCTGCCCCACAAAGGGTACAAGACGGAAGCGCAGACGGGCGAACCCCGGCTACCGGCGCAGCTGCAGGGGGCGTTGCACAGCCTGTATAGCAATTATGAAAAGAATTACCACCTGTGGGAGCAGAACACCGAAGCCCGCGCGCGCGGCATCACCCCGCCGGTATTCATCGTGGTATGCAATAACACCAATGTCTCCAAGATGGTCTACGACTACATCGCCGGGTGGGAGAAACCGCTCGGCAACCAGGTAATGGTGCAGGCGGGGGCCTTGCCCATCTTCCGCAACGACGATGGGGAAGGCGGATGGCTGCACCGCCCCAACACGATTCTGGTCGATAGCCAGCAACTGGAATCCGGCACGGCGATGAGCGACGATTTCAAGCGCATCGCTGAACACGAGATCGAGGAGTTCAAAGCAGAGGTTCGCGTGCGCTTTCCGGGGCGCGATGCGGATGCGCTCACCGATGAAGACCTGCTGCGCGAGGTGATGAACACGGTGGGCAAGGCAGGCAAACTGGGCGAGCACATCAAATGCGTGGTGAGCGTCTCGATGCTCACGGAGGGCTGGGATGCACAGACCGTGACGCATATTCTGGGCGTGCGCGCGTTTGGAACGCAATTGCTCTGCGAGCAGGTGGTAGGACGCGCGCTGCGGCGGATGAGTTATGCGGTCAACGCTGAGGGCTTCTTCGACGCCGAATATGCCGAGGTCTACGGCGTGCCCTTCTCCTTCATCCCGACCTCCGGCAGCACGGTGGACCCCAAACCGGGTCCGATGCCCACCCGCGTGCGGGCGTTGGAAAGTCGCGCAGCTTGCGAAATCACGTTCCCGCGGCTGGTGGGCTATCGCTACGAGTTGCCCGGCGAACGGTTGACGGCGACGTTCACAGCGGCATCGCGCCTGGCGCTTTCGACGGCCGACCTGCCGACGAGCACGGAGAACGCGCCCATCGTGGGTGAATCCAGTATCCATACGCTGGACGACCTGAAACGCCATCGCCCTAACGAGGTCGCTTTCCTGCTGGCGAAGCTGGTGCTGGAGCGCTACTTCCGCGACGCTGACGGCAATGACCGGCCCTGGCTGTTCCCGCAGCTGTTGGGAATCGTCAAGCGCTGGTTGGCAGAATGTGTCACGCTGAAGGACAACACCTTTGTGCAGCTGCTCCTGCTGCGCGAATATGCCCATGATGCCGCGGACCGCATCTATCAAGCCATCGTAGCCGCCACAGAGGGACCGACGGTGCTGCATCCCATCCTGCGCCCCTACGATACGCTCGGCAGCACGCGTTATGTGGACTTCGACACCACGCGCCCGGTCTATGCGACTCGCGCCGATAAGTGCCACATCTCGCACGTTGTCTCGGATACCGGTTCGTGGGAGCAGAAGGCGGCGGAAGCGCTGGAGAATATGCCGGAAGTGCTGCGCTATGTGAAGAACCACAACCTGGGTTTCACCATCCCCTACACACTCAACGGAGAGGAACGGCAGTACGTTCCGGATTTCATCGCCTGCCTGGAGGATGGGCATGGACCGGAGGACCTGCTGAACCTGGTGCTGGAGGTCTCCGGCGAGGCGCGCAAGGATAAGGCAGCCAAAGTTGCCACAGCACAGACGCTGTGGATTCCGGCGGTGAACGCGCACGGCGGCTTTGGGCGCTGGACGTTTGTGGAGATTACGGATCCGTGGGATATGGAGGCCCAGATCCGCATCTCCGTTGCATAATCCGGTGGATTGCGGTAAGACATTATCCAGAAACATAAGTGGAGGTAACTGATGTTAACCCATATTCGGATCAACAATTTCAAACGTCTTTCCAAAGCCGATTTTGAGCTAGGAAAATCTGTGGTGCTCATTGGGCCAAATAACTCAGGCAAAACGACTGCGCTTCAAGCACTGGCTTTATGGAATATCGGTTTGCATCGCTGGTATGAACGACGCAGCGGTAAGGGTTCACCTGAAGAACGCTCCGGCGTGACGATAAACCGCCGTGACTTGATCGCAATTCCTGTGCCGGTCGCCAATTTGCTGTGGCGTGATTTGCATGTACGTAGCATTGCCGAACGTGGTTCCGGAAAACAGAGAACTCAAAATGTCCGCATTGATATTGTGGTAGAAGGGGTCACCGAAGGACAACCCTGGGAGTGTGGTTTGGAATTTGACTACGCTAATGAAGAATCGCTGTATTGCCGACCGCTGCGCTTGAACGACGATAAGCCAATCCAACGTATGCCTGTCCCGACCCCAGCTGCGGCAGTGAAAATCGCTTTTCTGCCTCCTATGTCTGGGTTGGCTGCAGTAGAGCCTAAATGGGAACCAGGGCGCATCAATGTATTGATCGGAGAGGGCCAAACAGCTCAGGTACTGCGCAATTTATGTTATCAGATTTTCGAACAACAACAGTATTGGGAAATGCTGATAGGACAGATCAAGGCCTTATTTGGTGTTACACTCTTGGAACCGCATTATATTCAAGAACGTGGTGAAATCACTATGGCCTACCGCGATTCCAATGGCATTGAGCTCGATTTGTCTTCTTCAGGACGCGGGTTACAGCAGACCGTATTACTACTGGCGCATCTGTATGCGAATCCCCAGACCGTGTTGTTGCTGGATGAGCCGGACGCGCATCTGGAAGTGCTGCGTCAACGGCAAATCTATCAAATGTTGACGCAAGTGGCTGAAGCACAAGGCTCTCAGTTTATTGCTGCCAGCCATTCCGAAGTAGTATTGAATGAGGCAGCTGGGCGGGACATTGTAATTGCCTTTGTAGGCCGTCCGCATCGAATGGATGATCGGGGTAGTCAGGTGCTAAAAGCCCTGAACGATATTGGTTTCGATCAATACTACCAGGCTGAGCAGACTGGTTGGGTGTTATATCTGGAAGGCTCTACCGATCTGGCAATTCTTCAAGCTTTTGCAACCACACTAAATCACCCGGCTGCCCAAATCCTGGAGCAACCCTTTGTGTCTTATGTCAGCACCAATCTGCCGCAACGCGCACGGGATCATTTTTATGGGTTACGTGAGGCCAAACCCGACTTGGTGGGAATTGCCTTGTTCGACCGTATAGATAAGAATCTGGCTGCAGATGGTCCATTGGCTGAGATGATGTGGCGTCGCCGCGAGATAGAAAACTACTTATGTGCAGAACCAGTTCTCATTGCCTATGCGCGTCAAGACCAGACGAATGATTTATTTGGTTTTGCCGAAGCCGAATATCGTGAGACTGTGCTGCGCAAATGTATCGCCGAAGTGACCAATGCGCTAGAGGTTCTCCACAAACCTGGTCCATGGTCAGAGGATATCAAGGCCAGCGATGATTTTCTCGACCCTTTATTTGAACGCTACTTTTCGACATTGCAATTGCCCAACTTATTACGCAAGACCGATTATCACGTACTGGCCCGGTTGGTGCCTCCAGAGCTGATTGCGCCAGAAGTCGTCGAGAAATTGGATGCCATTGTGGCTGTAGCCCAGCGTGCCAAACCGCGGGTGTAGCACTAACAACCGGTTGAGATATTTGGAGAAATTATGCCAAGAAAGAGCACTATGCCCATAGATTCCATCCGCCACACGGATAAGCGCGCGAATATCCCCACGGAGGAGCTGCGCGATTTCGTCGCCGATGCCGAGCAGCGCCCCGCGACGCTGCTCTATCCCCGCGATCCCTCGCTCGACCCGCAGCTGGTCTGGCGTGGCAAGGATGAGCAGGACCGCGCCGACCTGGCAGTGCCTGCTGTGCCCATCTACATCCAGGAAAAGATTCACCCACAGGCGTTGATCAACGATTTCATGGCGCAGGCGGCGCGCGCGGGGACGGGCGTAGCAGAGGAGGCTGCGGCGTACCAGCTGCAACTCTTCGGCGACTTCAACGGCGGACCGGAGGACTTCGCGGAGAAGGTGGAGTTCTACCAGCACGAGCAGAACTGGGCAAACCGGCTGATTCTGGGCGATTCGCTGCTGGTGATGGCGAGCCTGGCGGAGAAGGAAGGGTTGCGCGGCAAGGTGCAGATGATCTACCTTGACCCACCCTACGGTATCAAGTTCGGTTCGAACTGGCAGGTGAGCACGCGCAAGCGCGACGTGAAGGACGGCAAAGCCGAGGACGCCACCCGCCAACCCGAACAGATCCGCGCCTTCCGCGATACCTGGCAGCTGGGCATTCACTCCTAT
>JAPKMR010000163.1 GCA_026645815.1 Anaerolineae bacterium
AAAAGCTTGTGCTACCTTATTACCGGTCTAAATTCTGAAAACTCATGAGGGGCGCCTGAGATTTTCACCTGCGTTTTGAAACGCACCCCACGTCGGATGAAGTGTTGACAAAGGGTTTCTCGGGGTTATAATCATGTATAGAATCGTCTCCTTCGGGGGATTTTCATCATATAGAGGGTTACACAGAGCGAGACTTAGGGATGTTTGAAAACGATTTACAGAATATCGTGGACGAACCGGCAGAGCCGCCAAGTACCAGGCGGGTTTCCAGCGGGAACCGTTCCGCGTTCATTTAGCAGAGCAGACTGACACCTTCCGCCATCCCCCCTCAGGGATGCATGAGGACCGCAGGCTGTTCTGCGGTCCTTTTTTTGCGAGTGCGAGAGCCGCTTACGGTTCTCGACTCGACCAAACGCCAGAATCCTTGATGCAGGCGCGCGCTTGCGGGTGCGCAAGGCGCGCTGGAGGACTCATACCACGGAATCGGGAGGTGACCTATGTTGTACTTGAGTCAGTTGCAGGGGAAGCAGGTTTGGGATGCCTGGAGCCAGCCCATCGGTAAGTGCTATGATGTGCTGGTGGGGAACCTCGACCAACCCTTCCCTCCGGTGCTTGCCATCGTTATGAAAGCCACCGATGGGGCAGAGCAGTTGATTTCTGCCTCGCAGGTGAGCGGTTTATTCCCCAGTATTACCCTCAAGGTACCGACCGAAGAAGTAGAATCTTACACGCCCAAAGGAGACGAACTGCACCTGGCTAGCCGCGTGCTGGATCGCCAGATTGTGGATATTGACGGGCGGCGGGTGGTGCGGGTGAATGACGTGCAGCTAGCCCGGTTGCGCGATCAATTCTGTGTGACGGGTGTAGATGTGGGCGGGCAGGGCTTGCTGCGGCGCCTGGGGCTGGAAAGCGTGGCGCAGGGAGTGGCGTCGCGGCTCAAGCGCCCTCCTCTGCCGGTGCAGGTGATTCCGTGGGAGGATGTGGCGCCCTTGCACGCCGATGATAACCCGCTGCGCCTGCGCATCTCGCGTGATAAGATCAGCCACCTGCCCGGCGCGGATATCGCGGCGATTTTGAACGACCTGGACCGCCGGACGGGCGAGGCGTTGGTCAAGGGGCTGGATAACGAGACGCTGGCGGATATGCTGGAGGAAAGCCCGGCGGAAGTGCAGGTGAACATCCTCTCCCAACTGCCCCTCGAGCGCGCCGCCGACGTGTTGGAGGAAATGGGACCGGATGAGGCGGCAGACTTGTTGGCGGACCTGCCGACGCAGACGACCGAGCGCTTGCTGGATCTGATGGAGGATGAGGATGCCGACGATGTGCGAGCGCTGTTGGCTTACCCGGAGGATTCGGCGGGCGGCATCATGACGACGGAATTCGCTCATGCGCCGTGCGAGTTGACCGTGGGTGAGACCCTGGCGTTCTTGCGCCAATCGGAGGATGCCCGGGATGATGAGGTGATGTACTACGTCTATTTGTTGGATGAGGCTGAGGTATTGCACGGCGTGGTGAGCCTGCGCGATCTGGTGATGGCCTCACCTGATGCTGCGACGGATACCCTGATCGAAACTGACCCGGTGACGGTAACGCCGCTGAGCTCGCAGCACGATGCGGCGTATCTGGTGGCGAAGTACAACTTGCTGGCGCTCCCCGTGGTGGAGGAGGAGAGCGGCGTGATGTTGGGCATCGTGACGGTGGATGATGCACTGGATGCAGTACTGCCGACGGCGTGGAAGAAACGCCTGCCGCGGTTTTTCTAAATCCTAACGGACTGGAGAAAAGATTATGCGCAAATTCACCTCCATCTTCAGAACGGTTTTCGCCCGCCTGAGCATGTATCTGGCGATTCTTGGTCCTGGGCTCATCACATCCAGCGCCGGCAACGATGCGCCGGGTATTGCGACCCATACGATCTCCGGTTCCACGTACGGCTATCGCTTTCTGTGGCTGCTGCTCCTGGTCACTGTGGGGCAGGTAGTGGTGCAGGAGATGGCAGCGCGTATGGGCGCAGTGACCGGCAAAGGCACCGCCGATTTGATCCGGGAGCGTTTTGGCGTGCGAATGACGGCCTTTGCAATGGCCTGCCTGTTGCTGGCAAATCTGGGCACCACGGTGGCGCAGTTTGCGGGCATCGCGGCGGGCACGGAGCTTCTGGGTCTTAGCCGCACCATCTCCGTGCCACTGGCGGCGTTGTTGGTCGGTTATGTGGTTTTACGTGGCTCTTATCAGTATGTCGAAAAGGTGCTCCTGGTACTCTGTCTTTCGGCGCTGAGCTACGTGATTTCCGGCGTGCTCATTCAACCGCCATGGGGCGAGGTGCTGCGGCAAGCCGCGACGCTGCCCCCCAACATGGATGCCAATTTCGTCATGGCGATGCTGGCTACCATCGGGACCACGATCACACCCTGGGGCATTGTCTACATGCAAGCCTCGATTGCCGAAAAGGGCGTTGACCTCAAAGATTACCATCTCACACGGTTGGACGTGAATGTCGGCGCCATCTGGGCGAATATCGTTGCGGGTTTCATCATCATTTGCACTGCGGCAACGTTATACGCAGCGGGCATCTCTGTTGAAACTGCTGAGCAAGCTGCCATGGCGCTGGAGCCTCTGGTGGGATTGGGAGCGCGTTATCTGTTTGCGATTGGCTTATTGGGGGCCTCGTTGCTGGCGGCTTCGGTGCTGCCGCTTTCGACCACGTATGCGGTGTGCGAGGCTTTTGGCTGGGAGCGCGGGCTGGATCAGCGCCCGCAGGAGGCCCGTGTCTTCTACGGTCTCTACGTGGGCATCATCGTGTTGAGCGTGCTAACCGTGCTGATTCCCGGCATCCCGCTCTTCCAGCTGATGTGGTTCTCGCAATCCATGAACGCGATTCTGCTGCCGGTGCTGCTGGTGTTGGTGCTCAAGCTCGTCAATGACCCTCGCATTATGGGGAAGTGGGTCAATAGCCGCTTTCAGAACGCCTTTTCGTGGGCGTTGGCCATCTTCATCGGCCTCATCACGCTCGTGCTCTTTGCCTCACCGCTGCTGGGGGCGGGCACGTAGGCACGTAAACACGTAGCCACGTGAACACGTGAACACGTAGCCACGTAGCCACGTAAACACGTTCTTACGTTATCACGTTATCACGTTATCACGTTCCTACAGCCCCCGCAGCAGGAGCGGCAGATAGACCCGCTCGCCCCAGCCTTGCCCGTAGATGCCGCGGTTGAAGGTGCCGATGACGTCGTTGTCATCGTAGATCACCAGCTGTGTACAGAGATTGCCCGCGGCTACGGCGGCATCGAAGACCTGCTTGCCGGCGATGGTCTGGGTGGGCTGTAGGGGCGTGCCATCGAGCGCCAGGGGGCGCGCCTGGACCTGCATCATGGCGGGCGGGGTGATCACCGGGATCCACACCCAGGTGACAAAGAAGCGGTGGTTGCTCTCGCAACCGGTTACTGCAGGGCGGACTTCGCTCCAACCGGTGTTTGCCAGTGTTTGATGTCCTCCCAAGGCTCCGATCCCCAATACAATTCTGGCGTGAATGTCGTGGTTGAGGCTATCGGGATCCACCTGATAGGTGACGAGGTACTGTCCCTCGTCGGGCACGGTGGGGATGGCGGCGACGGCGGGCAGGAGCTCGTCGAAGCCTTCGCCGCTGATATAGAAGGGGCTATTGAGGGGGGCGACAGCGCCGGTCAGGGCGACGCGCCGGGCATGGAGATCAAGGTCGCTAGGGGGGAAAAATTGTTGCCAGACGACCAGCGCTTCATTGCGCGAGCGGTTGTAGGCTACATCGGGTTGTTCGGGATTGGTGGTGTTGCTGTGGGCGACAATATCGAAGCTGGCGCCTTCCGGGGCGCCATCCGCCAGATAACTGCGGGCTTTGATAGCGCTGCCGCCATCAAGCTCGTTGTGGAAACGGAAGACGACGAGATAGCGATTGGAGGTGGATGCATAAGTCACCGCCGGTTGGTCGTAGCGGGTGGGGGGCATGGCTAAGCCTGCAGCAATGGTGAACGCGGCGCCTTGAAGTGCGCCCGACGCGGTCACACGTTGCCCCATCACCGCGCGCCCCTGCTGCCAGACGACCAGGTATTCGTTGCTCGTGCTGTTGTAGACTACGTCGGGAGCTTCTCCTTGCGCGGGCGCGGAGATGCGAAGGGCAGCGCTCAGCGATGATCCGTTGGAGTCTACACGGCGTCCCCAGATTTCGAAGGCGCCGGTGGAGATGCTCTCCGCCTGCCAGACGACGAGGAAGTTGTGGTTCTGGCTGTTGTAGGCGAGCGCGGGCAGGGCTTCGTTGACCGTAGTGTCGTTATAGATCAGAACCCGGTCACCGATGGGACCGCCCGCGGAGACGGCGCTGGGCAAGGGGAGCAGGGTGAGCAACAGTGCCGACGGACATATCATGCCGGTCTTTCTAGACATGATGACCCTCCTTCAAGCGTGAGGAGCCTTGCTGCTGGCAGGTTCAGGCCAAAAGTGGGGTGCAGATTGGGGAATGTGGCTCATAAATAGTATAGCCTGTTTTGGCGGTGAGCACAAGTTAGCGACCTTGGTCGGTGGGTTGCACCTCTGGCGTGGCGTGATCCCGAAGACAACCTATTTGATGCGTGTGACCGACTCAGCACTGCAATCTGGTGCAACCCACCTGTGTGGCGGGGCAGGTGGGTCGCACCTAGGGAGGTGGTTGCAGGTGGAATGTTAGCTGCCGGCAGAGTAGCGTGCAGATGGGGATACGTTGGAGGTGCAACCCACCTGTGTGGCGGGGCAGGTGGGTCGCACCTAGAGGATTGATTGCAGGTGGAATGTTAGCTGCCGGCAGAGTGGCGCGCAGGCGGGGATACGTTGGAGGTGCAACCCACCTGTGTGGCGGGGCAGGTGGGTCGCACCTAGAGGATTGATTGCAGGTGGAAGGTTAGCTGCA
>JAPKMR010000164.1 GCA_026645815.1 Anaerolineae bacterium
AAATAGGTTGCCGGTAGGACAGATTGTCTGTATAATGGGTGCAGTGTGCAGAGAGAATTGAGACGGGCACGCACGCTTACAGGGAGGAGTCTTCATGCCCACTTTGGATTGGATTGGAAAAGCCGCCGTAGTGAAACACCACGAGGAGGTACCCTTTCACCTACTGCGCGAAGACGCCGCGCTCTCGGTGGGCGACCCTGGCAGCGGGAATTTGCTGGTGCAGGGTGATAATCTGCTGGCACTCAAGGCGCTGTTACCCTACTACGGCGGACAGGTGAAATGCATCTACATTGATCCGCCCTATAACACCGGCAACGAAAACTGGGTGTATAACGATAACGTGAGCAGCCCAGAGATGTCGGCATGGCTAGGAAAGGTGGTGGGCAAAGAGGTGGAAGACCTCTCACGGCACGATAAATGGTTGTGCATGATGTATCCCCGGTTGGTTTTGCTGAGGCAGATATTGAGAGAGGACGGTGTCATTTTTATCAGCATTGATGATAATGAAATTGCATTTCTTCACAACGTAATGAACGAGATTTTTGGGGGTAGGAATTTCGTAGCCAATATCATCTGGCAGAAACGAACATCCCCCGATGCTCGACTCAATCTTGGGCCAGCGCATGATTTCATTGTGGTTTACGCCAAAGACCTCAATAAACTAAAGCCGACGCTACGAAGAGTTGCTCCCAGTAGTGAACGTAATACGGCCTACAAAAACCCTGACAATGACCCGCGCGGCCCTTGGGCATCCGTAGATTTGACAGGGCAAACTGGGCATGCCACACCAGAACAGTATTATGAAATCCCCACCCCATCAGGCACTACATTAAAGCCACCACCAGGGCGATGTTGGGCTTTGGCACAGCGCACTTTTTTGGAGTTGATAGCGGATAATCGCATTTGGTTCGGAAAAAATGGCACAGCACGACCACGCTTGAAGAAATTCTTGAGCGAGAGCGAAGGCGTAACCACATGGACTTGGTGGCCGCATACTGAAGTGGGGCACAATCAAGAGGCGACCAAAGAATTGAATGAGACGATGGGTTGTGCGGATGCATTTAACAATCCCAAGCCCACACGCCTTATTCGGCGTATTCTTCAGTTAGCCACTGGCCCTGGAGACCTTGTTTTGGATTCCTTTGCGGGCAGTGGCACGACCGGTCATGCCATTCTTGCGCAGAATGTCGCCGATGATGGACAACGCCACTTTATCCTGGTGGAACTAGAATCCGAGATTGCGCGCAATATCACGGCGGAGCGGCTCAAGCGCGTGATTACTGGGGTTGGCAATGATCACGGTTTGGGCGGCGGCTTCCGCTACTGCACGCTGGGCGAGCCGCTCTTCGACGCTGCCGGCGAGATTCGCTCAGAGGTATCCTTCAGCGATCTGGCACGACACGTTTTCTTCGTTGAGACTGGCGAGCCGCTGCCACACGCTGCACTCCTAGATTCACCGCTGTTGGGTGTGGCGCGGGGAACCGGGGTCTACCTGCTCTACAATGGCATCCTGCGCGATAGAACGCCTGAAGGCGGCAACATTCTTACCCCCGCAGTGCTAGCTGCGTTGCCCGAACACTCAGGCCCCAAAGTCGTCTATGCCGCGGGCTGTCTGCTGAGCTCAACACGCCTACGTGAAGTAGGCATTACGTTCAAACAAACGCCGTATGAAATTCGTGTTGTGTAATACTGAATAAGGGTATTTATTGCGAGTTACGCAGCACAGGATACGAGGTTCCCATGCAATTGAAACACTATCAACAAACCGCACTAGACGCCTTGGGAGGCTATTTTCAGACCTGTGTACAGGTGAATAGCCCCAATGTCGCCTTCTACAGATACACGCTGGAACGCTATGGCACGGGCGTACCCTACACCGAGGCGCCTGGCCTACCCGGTCCGCCCTATGTCTGTCTCCGTATTCCCACCGGCGGCGGCAAAACACTTGTCGCCAGCCATGCCGTTGGCGTCGCCGCGCGCGAACTATTGCAGGCCGACCAGGTGGTGGCGTTGTGGCTTGTTCCTTCCAACATCATCTGCGACCAAACCATCCAGGCACTCAAAGCGCAACGTCACCCCTACCGACAGGCCCTGGAGGCAGTTTTCGGTGCAGTAACGGTATTGAGTGTTGGTGAAGCTCTCGCCGTCCAGCCAGCAACGCTGGCAACCAGCACCGTTGTCATTGTTTCCACTATCCAGGCGTTTCGCGTGGACGATACCGAAGGTCGTAAGGTCTACGAGGCGGCAGGTGCGCTGATGAGCCACCTTACACCGCTACCAGCGGCATCTGCCACGCTCGCCATGTTGGAGAAACGCAAAGACGGCTCCGTCATCCCGTCACTGGCAAACGTCCTCTGCCTGCACCAGCCCATCGTCATCGTGGATGAGGCACACAATGCCCGCACGCCGCTTTCCTTCGAAACCCTCAGCCGCTTCAATCCGGCTTGCGTCCTGGAATTTACCGCCACACCCAGTGACAAAGATAGCCCCAGCAATGTCCTCCACAGCGTTTCTGCAGCGGAGCTCCACGCTGAAGACATGGTCAAATTGCCGATCCGACTGGAGACCAGCCCAGAATGGAAATCCCTGCTCGCGGACGCTATCGCTCAACGGGATATGTTGGAGCAGTTGGCGGGAACCGAGCAATCGCAGACCGGCGAATACCTGCGTCCAATTATGCTGTTGCAGGCCGAGAAAACCTACAAGGGCAAGGAAACAGTCAATGTAGATGTACTGCGCGACTGCCTGCTTCAGGATTTCCGCATTCCAGAGGCGCAGATTGCCCGCGCCACCGGTGATTACGCTGAACTGGAGAACATTGACCTGACAGATCCTGCCTGTGCCATTCGCTACATCATCACAGTCCAGCAACTGCGCGAGGGGTGGGATTGTCCGTTTGCCTACGTCTTGTGCAGCATGGCAGAGATGGTTTCCAGCACGGCTGTCGAACAAATCTTGGGACGGATTATGCGCTTGCCGCAGGTGCGTCGTAAACAACAGGACGAGCTCAATAAAGCCTACGCTTTTGCCGCTTCCAACAACTTCTCAATCGTTGCCAAAGCGCTGACCGATGCGCTCATTCAGAATGGTTTTGAGCGGCATGAAGTCGCAGCCTATATCGAAAAGGCGCCTAAACTGCCACAATTCACCGGGCCGCTATTCGAAGCATTGGCGGCCGACGCAGCGAGCTTTGTTGTGCATGCCGAACCCGCACTCAACCGACTCCCGGCGCAGACTGCGGCCAAAGTCACCTACGACCCGAACACGCACACAGTGATCTTTAAGGGCCTGATGCAAGAACACGACCGCGAAGCACTTAAGCAGGTTTGCACCACCGCGTCAGACCAAGATGCCGTGGAACAAGCCTATCACAGCTTGCAAGGCAAATCCCTCGCCACAGATGTAGACATATCTGCGCAACGCGACAACCTCTTCAGCGTGCCATTATTGGCAATCCAGCAGGGAAGCTTATTTGAACCTCTGGAACAAACACACATCATGAGTCTGGGGTGGCAGCTCTCACACTGCGATCCGGTACTCAGCGAAGCCGAGTTTCCCAGTGTGCGTCCAACAGGACAGGTTGGGGAGGTGACGTTTGACGCTGCGGATGGACGCATCAGGTCCTATTCCCTTGATGCCCTGCACCAACAGATGACACTCCTGGCTGCGGATCACGGCTGGACAGAGGCGATGCTGGTCACCTGGCTTGATCGCACCTTACCCAACCGCGCCGACATCACACAGCCCGAAGCACGAGCGTTTCTCGTCGCGCTAGTGTGTCATCTGTTAGATGCACGTAGCCTTACATTGGATCAGCTGGTGCATGACAAGTATCGCCTGCGTACGGCTATCATTGAGAAAATCGCCCGACATAGAGAAACGGCTTACCGGGTTAACCTTAATCGTCTGTTCGCATTAGAAGCCACCGCGCCGATAACGGTGACACCGGAAGTTGCTTTTGTCTTTGATTCGGAACGCTACCATTACACCCGGCCTTACACTGGTGCGTATCGCTTTCGCAAGCACTATTACGACATTGTCGGCAACCTGGGCGCTGAGGGAGAGGAGTTTGAGTGCGCGGTGCATCTGGATACACACCTAAAGGTGGCAAAATGGGTTCGCAACCCTGAGCGCGAGCCCAACGCCTTCTGGTTACCCACCTCCACCGGGCGCTTTTACCCGGATTTCGTGTGCCAGCTCACAGATGGGCGACTTCTCGTGGTGGAGTACAAGGGCAAGCACCTTTGGGACAAACCTTCGGAGAGGGAAAAACGTCTTGTGGGTGAGGTTTGGGAACAGCAAAGCAACGGCACTTGCGTATTCGTCATGCTTACCGAACGGCAGTTCGGTGAGATTGACGCGAAGTTATAACGGCAGGCAATCAGTAATCACGGGGTATAGGATAGATTATTGGGAAGTTGGGCAGCGGCAGAGAGACGCTCCCAGGTGTTAGCCAGGCGCGTATCCCCTTCTAAGCCATGAATGGTGCGCCCAAAGTGTTCGCCTTTGTATTCCATCCGCGTTCCGCACTGCGCACAGACTGGCGCCTCCAGTTGATACCCACTGTCCCGACCATTGATCAGCAGCGCTAATCCGGCTCCCATTAACTCACGTCGTTTCTCACGCGCCTGGGCTTCTAAGTCCTCAAAACTCGCTTGTGGATGAGCTTCATACCAGTCTTCCAACAGGAGGTATTTCTCCTCGGTAAGTGCTGTAGATGCGGATTGCCGCTGCGCCCGACTCATTCGACCCACCA
>JAPKMR010000165.1 GCA_026645815.1 Anaerolineae bacterium
AGGATGCTGTCGGCGCGCTCGACCTGCACCTCACACCCGAGGAAATCACCGCCCTCGAAGCACCCTACGTCCCCCACGGCATCGTCGGGCACACCTAAAGGGGGCGTTTCAACTTTGGGCTAAAAGCAGGACGGCCATCGTGCAAATGCCTTTCTTTGATTGATTTTTGGCGGTGGGGCTTTGCCCCACCGCCAAAAATCAATTTTTTCCTGCGCCCTGTAGGGGCGCTTGAGATTTTCGCCCCCGTTTTGAAACGCCCCCATCTAAAGCCGTCGCTTGAACCATTCAGTGGTAAAAAACCACGGAATACACTGAAAACACGGAAGGAATTCAAAGCATTTTTTCAGTGTGTTCCGTGTATTCAGTGGTTAAAAACCCACGGAATACACAGAAGGGGGAAAAGCAGGTTTCCTCACGATGGGTAGCCAGAATTCGCAATAGCTATCTGCGCTTACGCCATCATTTCCGGGAAAATACACTTCCATTTCAGGCGCCCTGGCGTGCTCATATTCGGAGGCGGGCAACCATTCCATAAACGCATAGATTTCAGACTTCACAATCGCTTCGGGGACTTTTCCCACACACTCGAACACCGCCCAGCGCGAAGCCGGTACGCAATAGCGCTCCAGGTCTTCCGCACTAGCCTCTGGCACGCCAGCTGCTGGCGCGCCAGCCTCTGGCACGCCAGCCTCTGGCGCCTCGACCGCAATCATATAATAGAATGCCCGGTTGGTGGGATCTTCCTCGACGCGTGAAATTCCCAGCATTGAGCTACCGGTCTGCTGCCCGGGGCGATTGCCGCCCAGTTGCTCAAAGCGTTCGAACAAGCGCTCCTGCTCGCATTGCACCCAGAACTGGCCAAAAAGCTCATTATCTTGCCCCGAAATCCAGGTCTTCTTGCCGATAACCTCGAAGGCAGGCTTTTCAATGATTCTGACTTTGATCGTGCTATTCACTTGCGATTTCCTCCATTGATTTGTTTTGGCTCAAGCCCAGCCATGACCAGCGCCACCATGCCCCAACTGAGCGCCACCTCGATCCATGGCTGCGCGTGTGCCGAAGCCAGAAACAATCCGGTAACGGCAATGGAACTGTGAAACAGGAGCGCCAGCAACAGACTGCCTTTCGTGTGATTGGTGACCCAGGTGAACAGGACTGTCGTTGCTATCAACCCCAGCACCGTCCATCCCAGGGAACTTCCTTGCACCGGATGCCCTTTGGTCAGCCACAGGGGAAGATGCCAGACACCCCACAACAAGCCCAACAGCAAACTGGCGCGGAAGCTGCCTTGCTGAGCCTGCATGCGCGGCAAGGCATATCCCCGCCAACCTGGTTCTTCCCCCATCGAACTGCCGATGAGCATTTGTTGCAGAAAGACGAAGGGCAGAAATGCTATGAACGGAACGGTGTTGGCGAGTTCGGGAGGCAGTGGATAGAGCGCCACAAAAGGCGGTTGCGAAAAGTTGGGGACTGCGTTCCCCAGCGCCACAGCGATGCCGGTTTTCGCCAACGAGAGCATCGGGGACCATAATAAGACAAAGACATACCATTGAATGCCAACGCGCCATGTCAGCAGGCGTTTGAACAACAGGCTGAAGCCGGCTCTGCCTTCATAGATGGCGGTGGTGATAAGGGCGGCGAAAAACGGTCCAAAAGCCCCTAGAAGATCGCTGAAGGTTGGGTTTGTCTGAAAGGAAACCAGACCATGTGAAGCCAGAGTTGTGGGAATCCAGGCTATCCATGAGATACCAAATGCCAGCGCAAAAAAGACCAGCAGCGAACGTGGTTTTGCCGAAACGGAAACACTCGCAGTCATATCAGAATCAGCTCCTTTCGCCGAGATCAGGGGAGTCCCAGGTATTTCTTCGCATAGCGGTGCTTTTGCCCGATGGGTACACCCGCACCCTGCCGCCTCGATCAGCTCCCGCCGCCCTGTGCCCCTTTGGTTATCATAACCGCGCACCGGGCTTTGTCAACAAAATCCCAAACAAAATACCTCAAAACCCATTTGCCCTGAACCCCCCTGGTGCTACACTGTGCCCATTCTTGTGCGATTGGAGGCCATCCCTTGCAGCTCGACATTGTTCCTGCCACCATGGCGCACCTCGAAGCCTGCGTCGCCGCCGTTTGCGCCTCGCGCCTGGGCGAAATCTACTTCCCTGCGCCGGAAAAAGCCCGCGCCGCCCTGACCGAGTGCCTTATTAAAGAAGAGCTCTTCGTCGCCCTGGATGCCACCGGCGCGTGCCTGGGTTTCATCACCTTCACCCTCAACGGCGCCTTCCACAGCTTCCCCTACCTGCACATCGTCGCCGTCGCCGAAGCCGCCCGCGGCAGAGGAGTGGGGACCCAGCTCCTCGCATACTTCGAGCGCATCGCCTTCGCGGAGCACAGCAAAGCCTTCCTCGTCGTCGCGGATTTCAACCCTGAGGTGCAGCGCCTCTACGAGCGCCTGGGATATCACCAGGTCGGCGCCATCCCCAACCTCTACAAAGAGGGCGTCACCGAACACCTCATGCTCAAGGAGCGGGATTGATATGGACAAAATCGCTTATTGTGGACATCACTGCACTTACTGCTTCTACCCTGAATGCCCGGGATGCCGGAGCGACAACCCCTTCTGCTCCTACGCCACCCTCTTCAGCGATAGAAAATGTCCCAACGTCACCTGCTGCCTGGAGCGGGGGCTGGATGGCTGCTACGAATGCGCGGAGCTCGCCGCCTGCGAGATTGGCTTCTACAGCACCGACGAGCAAGTCGCCAAAGCCACCGCACTCTTCATCCAGCAATACGGCAAAGCGTGCTACCAGACCACCTTGGAGCGTGCCATCCAGAACGGGGCCAACTACCCGCACGCATTCAACGCTCTTGGCGATGTCGGTTTGATGCTCGCGCTTCTCGAGCGCTACCGTTGAGTTTCAGCTATTGCGCCTCAAAGAACTCCAACCACATGTGCCCCGTGGTCATCTGCACCTCCGGGTGCTCGCGCCCAAATTGCCGCAGGCGCGGCGAATGCGGTCCGAGCACCGCCTTGACTATCCACTGCGGGACGGATTCATCGAAGCTGATCGGCGCGGCATCACCCACATGGAACAGCCACCCGCTTTCAGTGCGGATGGCGACGCCGCAATGACCGCGGCTGTGCCCAAAGAGCGGAATCAGCACCATCTCAGGCTCGAACGGCAGGCGGATGGCGTCGAAGTCAAACCAGTGCTCACCGCTCTCGTGATAGAGGACGAATTCAGGTCTGTGTGCGATGTGGCGGCGCACGTAGGCCAGCTCGGTCCAGCTCCGAGGCCATCCCACAAAAGCCTGGTATTCGCGGGCATGAACATGGACTTGCGCGTTCGGGAAGTCCGGCAAACCCCCGCAGTGATCGAAGTGCATGTGGGTCAGCACGATGTGGCGCACAGCCTCCGGCTCGAAGCCCAGGCGCGCGACCTGCCGCACTGCGACCTCGTCCGGGTCTAGCGGCACTTTGGTCACCACCTGGAACACGCGCAGGATGCCTGGCTTGCGGGTGATATCGCCTGTGCCGAGACCGGTATCCACCAGCACCAGCCCATTGTTGCTCTCAACTAACAAGCACAGCGTGCCCGTATGCCACTTCGAAGGCACGCGGGCATTGCAGGTGAAGCAGTTGAGCAAGTGAACCATCACGCCACCTCCGCCTTCCACCCGGTCGCCACCACCGGCTGCCCCCTTAAGTCCCCGCCTTGATCACCTCGGTGGTATGGTAGCCGGTGCGTCCATCCGGGCGGGTGAATGGCTCATCAATCGTCAGCATGCCCGCCTCCACCACCACCTTGAACTCCATGCTGTCTGCCGGGCGGAACACGTAGGGCGAGCCATCGGGGCGCACGCGGTATTCGTAGCCCTGGGGCAGGCGGTAGTAGTGCTCCAAATCCGCCAGCGTCTTCACATCGGGGTCGTCCACGTGATTCTCCCCTTCAGGGAAGCTCGGATAACTGCGCTCACGCCGCCGCGGGGTGGGCGCTGGCGCCGGCGGCGCCTGCTTCGGCTGACCAAACAGTTTCTTTAGAAATCCCATTCTACCTTCCTTAAAAGTGATGCCGGGACCTGGACCGCCTTGTAGGCGCCATGCCCCTAATGGGGCGCTACACCCTTAGTGGGGCGCTACGCCCCTAGTGGGGCGCTGCCACTTCACCCGCGAGGAACAGGAGCAACAGCGCTCCGATAGCCGTGGAGATATAGAGCAGCACGGCCCTTTCCTTTCGTGTGACGATAGCCAGAAGCCCGGTGATAAAGCTCGCTACGCCAGAAGCCATGCCAGCGAGCATCGTGAGCGCCAGCGCGGGCCTCGCGGCGATATCGGCTAAGATTGTGTCGCCTGCCGGAACGGAGGGATAGAGTGCACGGGTGAATGAGGTCCCGGTGATGAACAACAGCGGCATTGCGATGCTCAGCCCCACTGACCACCTGCCCAGGGTGCTTTGGGGGACAATGTTCCACGCCCGTTGTGTCATGCCATACTCCTTTCTGGGCGGAAGGATAATATCTGTGCGTGTCCGGCTGTTGACCTGCTGCGGATGTCCTTTTTCAGAAATGGTTCCGGCACGCGCCCGTTTTCAGTTGTTGAGAGAGGTGGATTGCGTAAGATTGAACTCAGTATATGCCAGGTTGAGCTTCGGCGCAAGTCGAGAAAACGCGGGGCATTCGTAGCAGTTCAGCGGGCTTCTGCGTATCCTGTAGAGTCCGCTGTGCAGATTGGCTACTTCGTCAACCCC
>JAPKMR010000166.1 GCA_026645815.1 Anaerolineae bacterium
CCGCAAAACCGGAGATTGCTTTGAGGTATTCCTGCAGGTGATACATCAGGAACAGCGCCCCTTGGGCCGTGCCGGGGTCCTGCAACGGGTGCAAGCCGGTGAATCCGGGCATGCGCGCCGCAACCTCGTTGACCTTGGGGTTGTACTTCATCGTGCACGAACCCAGCGGGTACATGCCCTTGTCAATCGCATAGTTCAGCTGTGAAAGCCGCACAAAGTGGCGAGTCACGTCAATCTCACTCACCTCGGGCAGCGGCAACTCCGTCCGCAGCAATTCCGCGGGGAGTTCACTCGGTGGAACATCCAGTTTGGGTGCTTTGCTGCCCTCACGTCCGGGAACCGAGAGCTCGTAAATCAACGGCTCAGCCATGGTGCTCACCTCCTGCGGCATGGTGCGCGCTAAATTCTGCCAGCGCCGCCACGAAATCATCAATCTCCTCGCGCGAGTTCATCTCCGTCACCGCCACCAGCATCGCATTCTCCAGGTGCGGGTAATCCCATACCAGGTCATAGCCGCCAATGATCTCAATGAAGTAATCTTCGAGCAAGAAGGCGTTGATTTCCTCCACCGGCGCCGGGCAGCGCACGATGAATTCATTGAAGAAGGGGCGCGTGCTGACCACGCTGAAGCCCTCCAACGCGTCAATCTCGCGCGCGGCATAGTGCGCCTTGTGGTAGTTGAGCTCCGCAACCTTGCGCAAGCCCTGCTTTCCCAACGTCGAAAGATACACCGTCGCTGCCAGCATCATCAGCCCTTGATTGGTGCAGATATTCGAGGTGGCTTTCTCGCGGCGGATGTGTTGCTCGCGCGTCGTCAGCGTGAGCGCAAAGGCGCGCTTGCCCTCCACATCCACGGTTTCGCCGGCAAGCCGTCCCGCCAGCTGGCGTACATATTGCTCGCGGGTTGCGTAGAAGCCCAGATAAGGCCCGCCAAAGTTCAGGCCCAATCCCAGGGGCTGCCCCTCGCCGAACACAATATCCGCGCCCAGCGCACCGGGTGGGGTGAACAATCCCAGGGAAATCGGATTGGTCGCGACTGCCAGCAGCGCGCCATCGCCCTGCTGGTGGACGCGCTCCGCCAGCCCCTCCAGCGCTTCTATCTCGCCAAAGAAATTCGGGCTTTGAATGATGAGACAGGCCGTGTTTTTATCCACCTGCGCCAGCACCTGCTCCAGCGAAGCGCTCACATCCTCATCGCCGGTGATATTCAGGTTCATGCCCTGCGCGTAGGTGCGCATGACCTGCCGGTACATCGGGTGGACGCTCGGCGCGACGACGACTTTGTTCCGCTTGAGGCGGAAGACATTCAAGGCCTGGATCATCGCCTCTGCTGCTGCCGTGGCGCCATCGTAATGGCTGGCGTTGGCCACTTCCATGCCCGTCAGATCACAGATCAGGCTCTGATACTCGAAGATGGCTTGCAGCGTCCCCTGGCTTACCTCTGGCTGATAGGGGGTGTAGGCCGTGGCGAACTCGCCCCGGCTGATGATCGAATCGATCACAGTGGGGACCCAATGGCGATAGGCTCCGGCGCCCAGGAACATGGGAACTTCATAAGCATTGAGATTGGCGGCGGAGAGGTCGCGCAGCTCCTGCAGGATCTCCATCTCCGAAGCCGCTTCCGGCAGCCCGAGTTCGGGGTAACGGTATTGCGCCGGAATATCCGCAAATAACTCGGCAAGTTCCTTCACACCGATGGCTGCCAGCATCTGACGGCGTTCTTCATCCGTGTGTGGTACGTAGACCATGAGCAACTCCTTTCATGCGTGTTGAAAAACTTTCACCACAAAAGGCGCGGAGATCCAGGGTTGGCTCCGCGCTCTTTGATCGAAAACCGGAAAATCAGGCTTCTTTTTCGAGCAATTCGGCGTAGGCTTCAGCGTTGAGTAACGTTTCCCATTCCTCGGGGTCCGCGGCGCGTATCTTCAGCAACCAACCGCCCTCGAAGGCTTCCGTGTTGATCAGCTCTGGCGTATTCTCCAGCTCTTCATTGATCGCGACGACCTCGCCGCTCAGCGGTGCATACACATCGGCGGCGGCTTTCACCGATTCCACCACACCGAATTGTTCACCTTTCGTCACTGTATCGCCGACTTCGGGCAATTCCACATAGACGATATCGGAAAGAGTGCTCTGGGCATAATCGCTAATTCCCAGAACGAAGACATCTTCTTCCTGGCGCGCCCATTCATGGCTTTCGAGATAGCGAGCATTAGCATCAATCTTCATGGAATTACACTCCTTATAATTTTGTGGGATATCCAGATTTCCAATATCAAGACTCGGTTCAATTATCGCTACCAAAGGCTGCTTGTCAAATGACAAACGGCTTGCAGAAACAACACCTAAACACTTAGGGGTGCTTCACACATACCAGTCTGGACGCTGCCCCAACCGGAAGCGCACTGCTTCCCACAGGTCAATCACGGGTGAGGGCGCGGGCAGGTTCGCCAAATTCGGGCTGAAGGGAATCTCCACATCCGGCATGCGGGGCAATCCGGTGAGGGGTTGCCGCATCGCACCTGCATCGCGGTGATTGTAAACCAGCAGCAGCGAGCTATTGTTGCCCACCATCTTCGGTAACCCTTCCAGCGCCACGCCGGCGAGGTGCTGTGAGAGGCTATCTTCCGTAGCGACGATGACGAGCCAATCGCAGATGGTCGGGATGCCCCAATACAGCGGCAGCTCGCCCCGCCCCAAATCCAGCACCACGAAAGTGCCGTCATCGCGCAACATCGAGGGAATCAGGCGCAGCGAGCGTGCATCCACGGTGTGGATATCCGTGATTTCCGAGGGTGCGGGGATAAAGCTGAAATCCCCGATATGTTGCAGGCTGAATTGCTTGATGACTGTGGAAGAGATTTCCGTCGGCGGGCGTGAGGCGAGTTCGATGATGTGCCGGGTGCCGCTGACGCCTGCCCACGCGCCGATGT
The DNA here is from genome assembly GCA_026645815.1 of Anaerolineae bacterium. Taxonomy (GTDB): domain Bacteria; phylum Chloroflexota; class Anaerolineae; order B4-G1; family SLSP01; genus JAAZNO01. Next base: position 2,934 of record JAPKMR010000166.1, read on the forward strand.
TACCCACGGGCAACGAGAGGTCAATCAGGGTGGTGGGCTGTTGGCTGTAACGGGCTGAATGAAAAGCCAGATTCATCGCCAGCGTGCTCACGCCGCTGCCCCCGCGTAGCGAGAGCAGCCCTACGGTCACGCCCTTTGCCTCGACCGCCGCGCTCTGCCGAATGCGCTTCTCGCGCGCCAGCGCCATCTTGATGCGCGCTTGCAGCTCCTCGCTGCTGATGGCGCTCTTGACCATGAAATCATCCCCGCCAATCGTCAGCGCCTTCACCCGCGCATCTACGTTGGCAACCGCCGTGAGAAAGAGAATCGGCACGGTTTGAAAGCGCCGGTCCTGGCGCAATTGTGCGCACACGGTGTAGCCATCCATGCCTGGCATCATCACATCCAGCAGGATCAAATCCGGGGGATTCTGCAACGCTTGCTGGATACCTTCTGCCCCGTTCTGGGCGCGAATGACCTGATAGCCCCACCGCTCGAGCATCAGCGCGTACATCGTCAAGGCTTCGAAATCATCTTCAATAATGAGCACTTTGATCGAGGACATATCATGCCTCCTGGACTAAAGGACCCTGGACCTCTCCTAATGCCGCTGCGGCGCCAGACTCATCCGCTCGTGGCAGCTTCTTTGACCGGTAATAGCACGGTAAACGTGCTGCCTTTTTCGGCTTCACTGACCACCGAAATTTGCCCACCGTGCAGTTCCACGATGCTGCGGGTAATCACCAGCCCTAGCCCCGTGCCCCGCACGCTGCGCACCAGGGGATGCCCGGAGCGGAAGTATTTGGTGAATAATTTCTCGAGCTCTTCCTGCGTCATGCCGATGCCTGAATCCTGTACCTGCCACCGCACATAGGACTTACCATTGGTATTCCACTGGTCTGCCAGCACGGTCACGTGCCCTTTTTCCGGCGTATATTTGATCGCATTGCTGAGCAGATTGATGAGCACCTGCGTCAGACGTCCCCGGTCGCCGGTCACCAGCGGCAGGTCCGGCGCGATTTCCACGGTGAGGGTCTGGTGGCGCTCGGCGAGCAGGTGTTCGAAACTCTGAAGCGCCTCGCGGACCACTTCCCCGGGTTGCAGCGGGCGCAGGTCCAGCTGCAGGCGCCCCGATTCGATGCGCGAGACATCCAACAGGTCTTGTACCAACCGGTCCATGTGTTGGATATTCGAGCGAATGATGCCGATGAATTGCTGTTGTTGCTCGGTCATGGGTCCCGCAAGACCCTTAGAGAGCAGGTCGGTGTAGCCCTTCATCGAGGTCATCGGTTGTTTGAGCTCATGCGAGACGAAAGACACAAACTCGGTCTTGGCCTGATTGGCGCGCTGTACCTGTTGGAACAGTCGGGCATTGTCAATGGCAATGGCGGCGTGTTCCGCAAAACGGCTCACAAACTCGACCGCGTGGGGTGAGAAGAGGGCACGGTTTGCGGTTTCCAAGGCAATCACGCCGATGACGCGGTTCTCGCGTTGGATGGGAATCGTGAGCTGCGCCTGCATATCCGGGGTGAGCGCTTCGTAGCGGGTATCCGCCTCCACATTTTGGACGAGGAGCGTCTGCCCTGCCCTAACCGCTGAGCCAACCAATCCGCGCTCCAGGGGCCAGAGCTGCTGTTCCATGTACGGCGCCATGATCTCTGGCGGATAGCCCCGGTGGGCGAGCACGCGCAGACCGCGCGTCCCGTCCTCGGCTTCGTGCAGCGCCGCGATGAGGCCCACGGTCGCACCTGTGATGCGTGTCGCCCACTCGAGCGTCATTTTCATGACCTCGGCAT
>JAPKMR010000167.1 GCA_026645815.1 Anaerolineae bacterium
CTAATTTGGCGCGCTTCTACCGCAGCTGGGCTGCGCGCGCTACAGCAAGCGAGGAAAGGCAAGCCTTGTTGCGCCAGGCAGAGACCTACTACCAGCAAGCTCTGCGGTTGAGCCCTAACAACCCGGTGTTGTGGAATGAACTGGCAATTCTCTACGCCTTTGATTTGCAGGATCAAGAGGCTTATGCTCGCACCATCGAGCATTCACTGGCGTTAGACCCCGAATTTGAGGAAACGTGGAGCCTGTCCGCTGATGTGAAAGCCAATATCGCAGGGGATTTGCAAGGGGCGATTGCGGATTACCAACACGTGCTCGAGCTTACACCCGGCGCATGCACCGTGCGTCGTGTCTTGGCAAATCTGCAGCTGCAAGAGGAACTCTGGGCTGACGCGGTGACACTGTTGGCAGAGACAACGGAGATTTGCCCGACGATGACTGACTTGTGGGATATCTATCGCATGTGGGCTATTGCGACATATTATCAAGCAGATACCGCGCGGGCTTTGACATTGGCACAGCAGGCGCTGGCACTGGCGCCCGAGAGCCAACGCGAGACCGTTGAGCAGCTCGTTGCTTTCCTATCACAACCACAGAACCCATAATGAGCACCTATCTCGTTGTTTTTGTGGGGGTTTTATTGCTCGCAGTGGCAGGGACGCCGCTTGCCCGCAAGGTTGGATTGCGTCTGAATGCCGTGGACCAGCCTGATGCACGGCGCAAGGTCCATGTGATCCCTACCCCGCGCCTCGGGGGACTGGCGATTTTCGGCAGCACCCTCGTCGCCGCATTGTTGTTAGGCAACCGCTACAATATCACGCAGCTGGCAAGTATCCTCGTCGGCGCCACAATGATTTCATTTCTAGGGTTTTGGGATGATCGCTTTACCCTTTCCCCGTGGGTAAAACTTCTCGGACAGCTCTTTGCTGCCGGGTTGCTGGTGATGACTGAGGTTTCCATCACGATGCTGCGTGTGCCGTTGCTGAATTACGGCGCAACCGTATTGTGGGTCGTGGGTATCACCAATGCTTTCAACTTGCTCGACAATATGGATGGCCTCTCAGGGGGGGTAGCAGCGATTGCGGCGGCTTATTTTGCTCTGATGTGCAGTTTCTCCGGGCAATATCTGGTCGGTGCCTTGGCTATTGCAGTGATGGCTGCTTGCATCGGCTTTCTCATCTACAACTGGACTCCCGCGAACATCTTCATGGGCGATTCTGGTAGCCTGTTTTTGGGCTTCCTTTTGGCTGCGATCGGCATCAAACTGCGCTTTCCTGATAATGTGCCTTTTGTGACCTGGATGATTCCGCTTCTGGTGTTGGGGGTGCCTCTTTTTGACACAACTCTGGTGACCATCTCGCGTCTGCGGCGCGGGCTTAATCCCCTAACCACACCCGGCACCGATCACAGTTCACACCGGTTGACCTACGCAGGCTTGACCCGCCGGGAAGCGGTATTGGTGTTGTACCTTGTGGGATTCTTTCTGGGGCTAGTCGCTCTGTTTGTGATGCGCGCCTCCGTGCTTGAGGGGTATTTGATGGGAGTGATGGCGATTGTGCCTGCTTGTTACGGGCTTTGGCGCATGGAGCATCCGCCATTCTGGCCCTCAAAGCCGCGTGACCCCCAATAATTTCGCCGTCATGCGTCGCCTGCTTGCTCTCTGTGGGTTGAATGGTCTGCCTATCATGCAAATGCCTTTCGCGTGATTTTGTGCGGCGGGGCTGCACCCCACCGCACAAAATCACCTTTCTTCCGTGCTCCGCGAGATTGCCTGAGGCTTTCCTGCCCATTGTCGCCCCCCATTCTGGAACGCCCCCAGGCACGCCATAAACAGATTTTTGGTGGTATAATTTTGCTAAATTCGGATCGGGTTTTTCGAAACGTTGATACGCACCAGGATAGCGTAAGCGTTATATCATGGCACACAGGCGCTGTGTTGCCTATTTCCTAAGGAGTTGCTCATGTCCAAGCGATTTGTGATTGTTGTTAGCGCAATCTTGACGCTAGCATTGTTGTTAAGCGCTTGCGGAGAGACCGCGACGCCAGAGTCAACTGTTACCCCCACCCCCACGCCGCAACCGACAACTGCGCCCGCTACAGCGGAAGCACAGACCCCTGCCGCAGCGCCAACTGAAGTTGAACCAGCCTCCTGTGAGGTGTATCCGTTGACGGTTCCCGTGCGCCCCCCGGATGATACGGATTATGTGAAGGGGATCAATCCGGATGAGGCTACAGTGACCATCATCGAGTATGCCGATTTCCAATGCCCGGCGTGTTCTGCGATGGCGCCCATCGAGCGCGAGTTCCTCAATGCGCATCCAGAAGTGCGCCTGATTTATCGGCACTTCCCGCTGAGTTTCCACGAGCACGCGGGTGTCACGGCAGCGGCGGCAGAGGCAGCTGGCGCGCAGGGAAGATTCTGGGAGATGCACGATTTGCTCTATGCGCGTGTTTCGGAGTGGAATGCGCTTACTGCGGAAGAGGCGCGGGCCAAGATGACGGACTATGCTACCGAGCTGGGTCTGGACGTGACGCGCTTCGATGCCGAGATAGATGGCGATGTGTATACTGAGAAAATTAACCGCCATCTTGCGGAGGCAAGCCAGCTGGGTTTGCCCGGCACCCCGAGCTATATTTTCGATGGCCTGGTCTATCCAGCCGATCAGATGGGAATTTCCTATCAGGGTTTGGAGGCCTTCCTCCCAATTGCAGCCAATCTGCTGGCTTTGCAGCCTCGCCAATATACGGATCTCCCTCCGTTGGTGTTGGACACGACAAAACAGTATGAGATCACGGTCAAGACCTCACAGGGTGAGGTGGTCTTTGATCTCGATACCACGGGCGCTCCCACTCAGGTCAACAGTTTCCTCTTCCTCGCCCAAGAAGGATGGTATGATGACTCCGAATTCTTCTTTGTCGTGGACGATTTTGCTGCAGTGACGGGCGATCCCTCGAATACCGGCAGCGGTAGCCCCGGCTATTATTGCATCGGTGAAAACGTTGGGACGTTTGGTGAAGCGGGGTTGGTGGGTTTGGTGCCGAATGGCCAATTCTTCTTTACCCTGGGCGCCGGTGCATCCCAGCTGGATGGCGCCTATCCGGTCATTGGGCGCATCACCAAGGGCTTGGAGGTATTGGACAATCTGCGGCGTTCGGATTCGACTGATACCACGATTCCGATAGACCGTGTTGAGACCGTCGAGATCTCAGTCAAGTAATCTGTGATAGTTTTCGGCGCCGCGTGCCACGCGGCGCCGAAAATATGTTCTCAAGTGGATCATTGTCCCAGATTATCACCTGATAATGGAAATCTAAACTATCTGTACTACGATGTTCGAGAAGAATCATGCCAGATCGTAAACTTGCTTTGTGGATCGTGATCGCCCTCTTAGCGGTGATTTTGTTGGCGCTGAGTTTTGGCTGCCTGGGATTCGCGCTTCTCACTACCTGGGTACGCACGATAGCGATTGAACAGCGTGAAATGACGGCGATCATAGCTGCTTGCGCCGGCCTTTTGGGCCTGGGGCTTTCCGGTGCCTTGTTGTTCAGTGGGCTGGAGGTCTGGTTGGGACGCCCTGCGCCGTTGCTTCACCCCCGGCGTGCCTGGATCACGCTCGTGGTCTTGCTTGGGGTCAGCGCAATTGGGGGCATCCTGCTTGCATCGGCGGGGCGCTTTGATATCGTCCTGGCGCCCTTTCATGTGGCGTTGATTACTTTGCCAGCCTTGCTCTTTTACGCTTTTGCCTTGCTTGCTGGAGGTGGTCTGGCGGGTGTTTCCCGGCGCCAGGCTGTACTGCTCTTCACCAGTGGCGTGATTTCCACTTTGATGGCAATTCCAGCCGAACTCCTGGGGCTGGTGCTCAGCAGTTTCCTGGTGGCGCTGGGAGCAGTTTTCATTCCCGGCGGGCAAGCGGAATTGGAGGGGCTGGCGCTGCAGCTGGAGCAGTGGTCACAACTGGCGCCAGAGGCTCTGACTCCAGATGTGCTCACCACGCTTTTGGCTTCTCCCATCGTGCTAATGGTGGCATTCATCACTTTGGCGGTGATAACGCCGGTGGTTGAGGAAGTGCTGAAAACGGCGATTTTGGTAGGGATTGGCTTCCGCCGGCGTCCGCGTCCGCTGCAGGCTTTTCTATGGGGCGCGGCAGCTGGGTTGGGATTCGCCGTTGTCGAGGGAGTTTTCAACAGTGCCGCAAGCCTCACGGATGTTGCCAGCTGGTTTGCCGGCATTGGTACACGCATCCCGGCTACTGCGATGCATGCTTTTACCAGCGGTCTGATTGGATTGGGCTGGGGGTATTTCTGGAGCGGGCGTAAACGCTGGATGATGCCGTTATGTTATGCCGTGGCGATTCTGTTCCATGGCTTGTGGAATTTCAGTGTCATCGTCGTTGCGGGAGTACAAGCCCTGCTGACTCTGCCTCCATGGGTGACGGGTACAGCTGCCGTGATGGGGGTAGTGATTGTGGGGGTATTGGCGCTTATCGCGATGTTCGGCACGCCAGGAGTACCGGCGTTCTTGCGCAAGCGACTGGTACAGGTACAGTGAGTGTTTTAAGCTAACAAAAACGGCGGCGCATTGCGCGCCGCCGTTTTTTTTCTACAGTGGCAAAATCGGCTAGA
>JAPKMR010000168.1 GCA_026645815.1 Anaerolineae bacterium
GCCCGGCAAGCGGGTTGCTGAAGCTGGTGGAGAGGGTGGCGTTATAGCCATTGGCGGTTATACGTGAGCCTAAGTCCAACCAGGTCGTGCCATTCGTGGAGATTTCCAGCACGGCGCCATCGTAGGTCGTGCCTTCGAACGCATAGCGATGCCAGAAAGTGAGCGTGCTATCCGCCGCCACAGGGATTGAGTTGGTCGTCCACAAGCGGCTATCGGTAATCACGTTATCATCCGGCACAAACCATGCATTCGCCGGGCTATGGGGTTGATCGGTGCTCAAAGCCCAATGGTCAACGCCCTGGACTGCGGCGTGGCTCCAGTTGCCGGCGCCGAACTCCATGTCATCCGAGAAGCTCACCGCCAGGGCAAGCGTGCTGAAGTGGAAGGGCGTACTCCATACACCCACACCGCAAGCATTCTGTCCAGAGGCGCGCCACCAGTAGCACTGCCCGCCCTCGAGATTGGTGGGAACGGCATACGATGACGTGGCAGAGACCGCATCCACGAGCGGGGCAGTAAACAAGGGGGTGCGATCCAGCTGCACGCCATACGAGACCGCCTGTGAGTCGGGGTTCCAGCGCAGATTCGGGCGCACCGCCTGGTTGGTTGCTGCATCAGCAGGGGCTTGAAGCGTGGGTGCAACAGGTTCGGCGCTGAAGATGCGTAGATTCACGTCTTTGCTGAACGCCAGAGCCGCATGATCCGTGGCGGTAATGGCGATGGTATGGAGACCCGCGGGTGCGCCAGTGGCAGCTTCCAGGGTCAGGGTCGAGCTATAGGGCGCGGTTGCGGAAGCGGGGTCAAAAGCCGCCGTCACATTGGCGGGCAAAACCCCGTGTAGCAGGCTGACCGTGCCGGTGAAATTCAACATGCTGCTGATTGTGACGGTCGCGGTCGCCGTCCCGGTGCGGCAGATCTCGAAGGTGGCGGGCGCCACATCGAGCGTGAACGAAGGCAGATCCGGTTCCATGAAGATTTTGACCGAGGGATCGCCCAGAATGTTGTAGGTCTCCCAATAGTAGCGCGCCGAGCTCGGATAAGCCGATTGGACTGCCGCCAAGCCATAGTCGGTCATGGTAGCGACATCCGCGTAGCCCTTGCTCTGGACTTCGGTGAACAGTTGGTCGAATGTGCGCCGTTCCAGAACATCATCCTCGCCCCAGTAGCTGCTATCAGAGGAACCCCAGTACACCAGGGCGCCTTTGTTATCCTGGAGCACCCAGGTCTCACCGTAGACCTCGGTCTGGGCGAAGTCACCACTGATACAAGCGTGACTGGCAACAAAGGGGAATATTCCGGTGCTGGTGAGGTTACGGACGTCCGTCTGGTCGTAATCCATTTCCCAACCGTCCCAACCACCGTGTCCAGAATAAATCACTGCCCAACGGCCCTCGTTGAGGGAAGTCTGAATGTCCGTTGCATCCGCATCGTGCGTGTAGCAATAGAGACGGTCGCCGCCCGCCTGGGGGTTATTCGGGAAGATGCCGGTATAGCCGCCGGGGGTGGTATGCGTGTTGATCACATAGTTGTGCGAACCTTCGGCTACCGTGTAGTTGTCGCAGGTCGCCAGGAAGGCTGCTTTCTTGAGATAGGCTTCCTCGCCCATCAGTTGGGCATACGCCAGGTATTTGTTCACCATGATGGTGGTCTGCGCGGCAGAACGCACCGGGAAGCGCCCGCGCCCGATATCGGGAACCCAATCGCTGCTGCCATCCATCGTGCCGTAGTAGAGGTCGGTAATCTCGGCAGCAGAGGAGCTGTTCCACCCAGGCATCGTATTCGTATCGCCAACCAGCAAGACGTAGCTCGGCGGCACCGTCCAGGAATCGTAGGCGTTCTGGATGTAGGCCTTAATCTGCGTCGTGGTGGTCGCGGGAATATCGGAGAGGCGTACCATGGTCACATCGAAGCTACGGCTTTCCTTGAGATCCACAAAAGGCTGCATCGCATCGTAGTAGGCATCCGCCGTGATGATGAGGTAGCCTACCTCAGCATTCTGTGCCGCAGCGCGCTGCCCCTGCCCCTGGTTGTAGTTGAGGATGCGCTCTGCCAAAGCCGACTCAAAAACCGGGGAAGCGTAGCGTTCGGCTAATGCCTGAGTGCGCTCGATATTCGAACCGGTCAGCTTGAGGCGGAAAGTCACGCTGTGGATGAGCTGCACGACGCCCGTCGCCGGGTTGTAGCGCAGCGGCGTTAGCGCCACGGTCTGCACGCGGTGCCCGCGGACCGTGTAGAGCTGCTCCAACGCCACCGGCGCGGCAGGGACCCAGGCATCACGCGCATAACCGGCTGCATCGAATGCAAAAGGCGTCGCCTCTTGCGCTCCCGGCACCTTCTCGACCGAGGGTTGCACAGGGTAGATGGTTTGAAGCCCCAGAGCTGCCAGCGTGGTCTCGGTGAAAGCGATGTCCACAACTTCCAGCGTCACCTCAGCCCCGAACGGGATTTCCACATCCTGGCGCAACACGGGCAAGTCGGGCAAGCCAATCGCGCTCGAAGCCACGTAGCCCGCGCCGGAGAGCTGGCTGAAGCGCTGCCCGGCAACCGTCACCTCCTGCGCGAAAGCGCCAGGCAGCGATGCCGTGAGCGTTACAGCCGTGGCATCCGCACGTGACACGATCATGGATGGCGTACGCCAGCCGCGCGCCGGCGTCACCGACCCATCAAAGGGGATCCAGCGGTCGCCGCCCCCCGTGCTCTGTGGCAACGAATCCGCCGCCAGAACAGCAGAACTGGGCGCTGCGGCAACTACCAGCCCCAACGCCAAACACAAACTCATCAAAGCCAAAAACAACCGTCGAAACATCATTAGAGACCCTCCACAAACTAGAATTCAGGGCACACAAAACACCCCCAACAACCACCGCACAACACGAAACGCAGGCGCACCCCAACCCCATACCTTGACTGGGGGCATAGGAGTGTATCTGGGGGGCGTTCCTGCTACGTGGACTTGAGGACTTCAGCCTGGAGCTCGCCATCCTGCACTTCGACGCGCAGGAGCGTTCCAGGCGCAATATGCTTCACTGAAGTGATAATCCTGCCCGTTTCACCATGCCGCGCGATGGCATAGCCACGCCCGAGGACCGCATGGGGATTGAGCGCCTCCAGGCGGGCTGAAAATCCAGCAAGGTGTTGCGCGAGCAAGCGCTGTCGAGAATCCCAGGCGCGCTCAATGCGGGCGCCCAAATCATCCACACGCTGGCGCGAGTTTGACAGTTGCGCACCCGGCGAAAGGTAGGTCAGCGCGCGTAGCATACGTGCGACGTGGTCGCGCCGCACCAAGAGCGCTGCATCCAGATTACGGTCCAATTGCAGGAGGCGTGACGCCAGGCGCGAGGCAAGTTCCTCACGGTCGGGGGTGGCGAGTTCTGCGGCAGCAGAGGGCGTGGGCGCACGCAAGTCTGCCGCGAAATCCGCGAGCGAGAAATCGGTCTCGTGCCCCACCCCACTAATCACGGGAATCCGCGAAGCAGCGACCGCCCGCGCGACCCGCTCATCGTTGAAGGACCAGAGGTCTTCCAGCGAACCGCCGCCGCGCACCAGCAGGATCACATCCACATCCTCGCGGGCGTTCAGCGCCGCGAGAGCGGCGACGATCTGTGGGGGCGCCGCATCCCCCTGTACGGTGGTCGGCGAGAGCAGCACCCGCGCCAGAGGGTAACGGCGACGCAGGATGTTCAAAACATCGCGAAAGGCTGCCGCAGTTGGCGAGGTGACGATGCCGATGCAGCGAGGATATGGCGGCAGGGGGCGCTTATGGGAGGCATCAAAAAGCCCTTCAGCTTCAAGGCGCGCCTTGAGCCGTTCGTATTCCTGGTAGAGCGAGCCTTGACCGGCAGGCTGCACGCGATCCACATAGAGCTGATAACGTCCACCCGCTTCATAGACGCCCAGGTGTCCGTGAACGACGAGCTGATCCCCGGAACGGGGGATGAAGGCCATGCCTTGCGCCTGCGCACGCCAGATGACGCACGCCAGCTGCGCGCCGGCATCCTTGAGGGTGAAGTAGACGTGACCCGAGGAGGCGCGGGTGAAGTTGCTCACTTCGCCGGCAACCCAGAGGTTCTGCAAGACCGCATCCTGCTCCAGAAGGTTGCGTATACGCCCGGTGATTTCGCTGACGGAGTAAGGGCTTTCAGGACCGGCGAATAGATCGAGTTGGTTCCACATGATAGGCGTGCTCAGAAAATCATCACTAAGGTGTTGACCAGGAGGATACCGCCGCCCAGAGCCAGCAGAAGAATGCCGGTGTTGAGGGGCATTGCAAGGAGGGAAAGGCTTCCCAGCAAGCCGATGAAGTAGATTACCGCACCGATGATGAAGAGCACGCGCTCAGCCCCATACAGGCGCAAGTTCCGACTTGTACGGGAACGAGGTGTCCGCCGTCTGGATGATGATCGTCGTGCCATGTATGCGCCTCCTTAAAGAGTTGCTTGTTCCTGGTGCTCCACAGTGGGAGATAAAGTTGATTGTACTCCAAAACTGGTTCCAGGAAAGTGGAGAGGTATAGGACAAAGGCTGCCGCTTATTGGGAGGTTCAGAGGTCAGATTGGTGAGACCCTACGTTTAGACACTTTGA
>JAPKMR010000169.1 GCA_026645815.1 Anaerolineae bacterium
CTCAACGCATGGCCCCTACGTAGCTTTTTGCGCCTCGTGCGGCGTCGAGCTGGCGCACACGCATCAACCCATAGTGACACAGGATACGACGGCTCAATATCTCTGTGATATTTGCCAGCAAAAAGCACGCGAGGGCACGCAATATCGAGGCCCCTTTTTGCTTAGATTCGAGCAAGCTGTTGTAGATCCAGACCATCGCGGCAGTTTTGAGTCAGCTAGAGCAGCGGAAGACCTGGCGGAAGCGTGGGATTCCCGCCAATACGTCGCTTATCTGGTCGCCGATGGTAATGGCATGGGAAAAGTTTTCGGGAAGTGCGAGAATTTATCACAGCTCCGACAATTGTCTGAGGGACTGCAAACGGTGATTTTGGAGAGCCTGGCAGTTCCAACACGAATGCTGATGGATCGAATTCCACCAGGCATAGACCCTTATGTTATACCTGCGCAACCACTAATCGTGGGAGGTGACGATGTATTTATACTAATCCCCGCTACCTATGCGCTGGATTTCGCCCGCGAGTTTTGCCTGCAATATGAGCGAAGAATGGCAGCCAAACTCCAGGAGATTGGTTTGCCGGTGGTCCACCCCACCATGTCTGCCGCCGTCGTTATCTGTAAGAGTAAATACCCGCACACGCTGGTTCACAAGCGCGGCGAAGACCTCCTCAAGGAGGCCAAACGCCTTTCTAAAGCTGTGGCGTTGCGCGACCAGATCGGATACCCGCTTTCTATCGTCAATTTCGACGTGATTTTGGGCAGCCGGCTAACACATGACGCCGCAGAAAACGCGAAGTACCGCAGTACCCTGGCACCCTACTGGGTAACATCACCTGACAAAACGCCTTCGGAGAGGGGACTGGCGCTGGAGGTCTTGCTTGAGCAGCGTATCAAGCTCGCTGAACGTCAGATTCCTCAGCGGCGTTTGATGCAATTGCGGGCGCTCTTTGAGCCGCAGGCTTTGCCCGATGATACGGTCAAGACCGTGGGCATGTGGAATGCGGCGTTAGCGCGCCTGCGAACGCGGGTTGGGCGCAATGCCCAAGACCTGAAAGTTTTCGAAGACGCGCTGGCAGCATTGGGCGGCACGACCGATGACCATTGGTATTACTGCAACCGTCCCAAGGCCGACCGTGAAAACGTTTACAAAGCGCATGGATTGCCAGACCTGATTCGCCTTTGGGACTTCAGCTGGAAACTAGACCAGGACCGCAGTGTTTACGCGGCGCGGGAGGATTAAGATGGCACTACGGCTGATCTTTGAACTGACTCTGGAATCCGATTATCATATCGGCGCCGGCTATGGTTTGGGCGCTATAGATTCAGCGCTGCACCGCGACCCCGATGGCGTTCCGGTCTTGCGAGGTACCACAGTGACGGGACTATTGCGCGATGCCCTGCGCGAGCTGCTGCAACTAGAGCCGCTCCGCGCCGCACGCCGCTGCCAGACTTCTGACGCAAGCAATACTAAAGCAACCTATTGTGGGCAAGGGGCCACCTCTGGTGTCCAAGCCTGCCCGCTCTGTGCAGTTTTCGGCTCACCAGGACGTCCCAAACGCTGGCGCATTAGTTCCGCACGTCCAACCGGCTATACCAATCCGGGTAACAAGACGTGGGAACCCGGAATAGATAGCGCACAACCTGCCCCGCATGTGCGGGTCAATCCTCGGACACGCCGTGCTGAAGCGGGAAAACTTTTCTTCCGCGAAGAGGGCGATAGCAGGCTGGTATTCCAGTTCACTGCTGACTGCGATGCCCGGGATGCCGATACGCTCGCCGAAGCGGCCTGGTTGCTGGCTGCCGCGCGCGCTGTGCGGCAGCTCGGCTCATCGCGGCGCCGGGGACGCGGAGAGTGTGAGCTTCACTTGATCGAGGTGAAAAATGGCGCGCTTTGGGGGCAGGCTGCGGAGCCAACGCAGGGCTGGGAAGCATGGCTGTTGGAGCAGTTTGAGACGCTGCACTTGAAGCAAGGCACAGTGGAGCTTAAATTACCAGAAATGGTTTTCACCCCCAGCAAGGTTCAGAGCAACGGCCCGGTCCGCGTGCTTCTGATTGCCCGCTTGGATGAGCCGGTGATTCTTTCCCAGAAGGCTGAAGCAGGCAATGAATTTGAGACGATTGACTTTATTCCCGGCGCTGCATTACGGGGAGCGTTTGCTGCGTTGGTGGCTGCGGCCCATCCGTTGAATGATGCTGCCGATCAGAGTTACGCAGCCTTCGTCGAGTTGTTCATGCATGAACGGGTGCGCTTCACGATGTTGTACCCCGCGTGCTTACCTGATGTCTCCGAGCCAACGATTCTTCATCCCTCAGTTCCAGCGCCCGGCGGGCTGTTGAGTTGCGAAGTCCATCCCGGCTATCCGGCTAGTAGCGTTTCCATGGCGCACGGTGTTGAGGATTATACCCATCGCACGGCACTGGCCGATTACGAGCCCGAATGCAAAAAATGCAAGAATGCGCTCAAGCCGCTCACTGGCTTCTACAGCCTACAATCAACTCCCAGGTCAGCTGCCGTGAAACACCTTCAGGAAATGCACGTGCAACTGGCGGAAGAAACACGCCGCGCGGCAAAAGGCAAGTTGTACAGTTTCGACGCGCTGCAGCCTGGGCAATACTTCATCGGCGAGTTGTGGTGCGCCGATGCCGCTGCCTGGGAGAACCTGCAAACCCTGGCAGACCTTCCTGGGGATGGTACGCTGGAGCTGCGCTTGGGAAAAGCTAACCGGCGCGGCTATGGCAAGGTGACGCTGTGGCTCAAACCGCATACTGGCATACACCCGTGGTATGGATTGCCATTTGAGAAGCGCGTTACCCTGGATAACGAACTCACTCTGACCTTGCTTACTGATACCATTGCAACCGATGTGTGGGGGCGGTTTCGTTCCAGCTTTGATGCCACCTGGTTGAAAGAGCTTTTGGGCGTCGAAGTTGAGCTACGGCGCAGTTTCTGCAGTACCCGGCTTGTAGATGCATTCAACAATCACTTGGGATTGCCGCGCTGGCGCGACGTGGCGCTTTGCGCCGGGTCAGCGGTGGGGTTTCGGATTGTGGAGCCACTCACTGGGGAACAACAAGACGTTGTCTTGACGAAGATGAAAGACCTCGAAAGCAACGGTCTAGGCTTGCGTCGCAATGAGGGTTTTGGTCGAGTAGTCTTTAACCATCCCCATTATCATCTCTGGGAAGAGCTGGATGATGACGACCTGGCTATCCTCTTGCCTGCAACGCCAGGGAGTGCAGTTACACATGACGGCAACAACATGATGCTTGCCGAGTCGGCATTCCAGCAACAGTGGGACGCGCACTTACTCCAGGGTAAGCGACTCGAGGCCTTGTCCGCACCGCAATTCGCCACCGTAGCACGGTTGCTGCAAAGCAATCCCCCAACCTCGCGGGAGGCATTGGAACAGTTCATTACCCAGTTAGGAGATTACAAGTCACTGATACCGGCATCACAGCAGACCAGCCTGCGTGTCCGCGATGCCGGCCGTGCCACGACCGAGTTCTTCCGAGCCAAAGCCAACGTAGGTCTGAAAGCGTTGCGTGACTTGGGTGACGAACTTCAAACACGGGTAGTTGGGCTGTCATCAACGGCGCAAGTACAGCGCTGGCGCACAGGAATGCAACTGCTTGCCGAGCATATCCTGGCGGCGCAAAAGAAGGAGGCGCAATGAGCAACACCTTGATCATCACCGGGATATTGAAAACCCGTACGGCGCTCCATATCGGCGCAGGCAAGGGCACAACTGAATTCGATGCGCTGCTGCGCCGAACGGCAGCGGGTGAGCCGTTTATCCCCGGCTCTGCGCTAGCCGGCGCTTTGCGCGCGCTGGCAACCCGTTTAGCGCCGCGCCTCGGAAGCAAAATCTGCGCGCTGGGGCCAACGCCATCCAAGAAACCATGTGGGTGTATGGTATGCCACCTCTTTGGAGATGTGAACCCACAAGAGGAAGATACAGAAGAGAAAGGCGGGCGCGCTTCACGCTTGTGGGTCTATGATGCCGTCCTCAAAACGGCTAACTCTACGTGGGTGCGCGATGGCGTGGGCATTGACCGGGCCAGCGGCGCGGCAGCGCGACAGGGCGCGGTCAAATTCGACCTGGAGGTACTCCCGGCGCAAGCGGAATTCGATCTGCACATCGAATTAGAAGACGCCAGCGAGCAGGATCAACGTCTGCTCGCAGCGGTACTGGCAGAGTGGCAAGCGGGGCGTAGCGCCGTGGGGGGGCGCGTGGCGCGCGGCCTGGGCGCGGCAGCACTGGAAGAGCTGCAGGTGCAAGCCCAAGACCTGAATAACGCAGCCGCGCTCATGAGTTTCTTACGCGATGAGCCGCAGGCGGGCTTGAAAACAGCCCGCAAGGACCACCAAGAATGGCTAAGGGGCTGGCTCAGCGCGGCCCGCCAGAGCGTTGTGCCGGTCTCCGATGCACCTAACGAGCTTGATGTCACCCGCAGTTGGCTCGAACTAGAATTTACCTTACAAGCGACTGGCCCGTTACTGGTCAACGACCCCACACAAGCCGGGCGCACGGGCTTCGATCACGCGCC
>JAPKMR010000016.1 GCA_026645815.1 Anaerolineae bacterium
GGGGCTGGACAAGGTCCCAAGGGTTGGACTGTTCGTCCATTAAAGTGGCACGCGAGCTGGGTTCAGACCGTCGTGAGACAGGTCGGTCTCTATCCGCTGTGGGCGAAGGGGATTTGAGGGGAGCTGCCTTCAGTACGAGAGGACCAGGGTGGACGGACCGCTGGTGTGCCAGTTGTGGTGCCAACCGCATGGCTGGGTAGCCAGGTCCGGCAGGGATAACCGCTGAAAGCATCTAAGTGGGAAGCCCGCCCCAAGATGAGATCCCCCACACCGTAAGGTGGTAAGACCGCGGGAAGACTACCCGTTAGATAGGCAGGAAGTGTAAGCACTGCAAGGTGTTGAGCTAACCTGTACTAAAGGTCGAGGGCTTCTTCCGTGATATGGAGTGTTTGGATTTCTGGCAGGAAAGCCATAAGGTTATGTTTGGAGCGCAAGGTTCCTTGGTGATAGGAGCGACGGGGACACACCTGGTCCCATCTCGAACCCAGCAGTTAAGCCCGTCAGCGCCGATGGTACTGGGGGGGCAGCCCCCTGGGAGAGTAGGTCATTGCCAAGGAACCTTGTGTTTTTTTTAGGCTTTGTTCTGTATTCTACCCGGCTCACGCCGGGTTTTTTCTTGTGCCGGGCTTATTCATTCACGGCTTCTGCTAAGCCGCCACGAATTACTCTCTGTAATCACCGTTTAGCGTTCCCGCATTTGCTACAACGCAATGGCGCGGGTGAATTTGTTTTCCTGAGGGTGTTTTTCGTTGGCGCGCGCAGCCTGCCAACGAAAAACACCCTAAAACCCCACCTCTAGACGCGCATCACGGACTATGACGAATGCTCGAATGGGTTCTTAAGCTTCTCTTAAGCTCCTGTAGAGCTACTGTTAAGGACATGCCCGTGAAATTGTGGTAGAGTGTAGGGTGGTTTTGGTGTGTCTGTCATCCAATGTTTCATCTTCTACACCACAAAGTGAGGTGTCTATGATTGAAGTTAATGCTTTGACGAAATCTTATGGGCCGATTGAGGCTTTGCGGGGAGCGTCCTTTCACATCGCCCGCGGCGAAATTGTCGGTTTGCTGGGTCCCAACGGGGCTGGCAAGACCACCATCCTCAAGATCCTCACCGGTTACTTGCAGCCGGATGAGGGCACAATACTCATCAATGGTTTGAATGCCCTTGAACACCCTCGAGAGATCCAGGCGCAAATCGGATACCTGCCGGAGACCGCGCCATTGTATCCGGAATTGACTGTGCAGTCCTACCTGCAGTTGATGGCGGACCTGCGGCAGATTCCTGAAGAGCGGCAACGCGAGTGTTTTTCCACCGCGGTTTATGCGACCGGCTTACAGGGACATCTGACGCGTCCTATCGGGCAGCTGAGCCGGGGTTTTCGGCAGCGGGTTGGATTGGCGCAGGCCATCATGCATGAGCCTCAGATTCTGATCCTGGATGAGCCTACCGTGGGCCTCGATCCCACGCAGATTGTTGAAATCCGGCAGCTCATTCGCCGCCTGGCGCAGCACACAACGGTGCTTTTCTCCACCCATATCCTTTCCGAAGTGGAAACGCTCTGTGATCGCGCCATTATCCTGATGAATGGTGAGGTGCGCGCCGACGCACGTCTGGCAGACCTGGCTGCGACATCGAATGCGGTCATGGTGCTTTCGAATGCAGTCGTGGATGCCCCTGCAGCTCTACGGAGCCTGGAGGGCGTTCGCGCCGTCGAGACTTTCCGCAGCGATGATGGCTTCCCTGCCTACCGTATACTGGGCGATTCAGCGGCCGGAGCCGACCTCTGTCCCGTGATCTATGACCTGGCGCGTTCTCGCCAATGGGCACTCCGTGAACTGCGGCGCGATGTCCGCACGCTTGAAACGGTCTTCAATGAATTGGCGACGCACGCGGAGGTGGCGGCATGAATCAGATTCTTGCAATTACGCGTAAAGAACTGCGTGGCTATTTTGGGTCGCCAATGGCGATTATCTTCATCGGCGCCTTTTTGGCTGCAACTCTCTTCACATTCTTTTGGGTGGCGGCATTTTTCTCGCGTGGCATTGCGGATGTGCGCCCATTGTTTCAGTGGACGCCGGTATTGCTGATTTTCCTGGTAGCAGCTTTGACCATGCGGCAGTGGAGCGAGGAGCAGCGCGCGGGAACGCTCGAAATCCTTCTCACCCTACCCGTTTCCACGGCACAACTTGTTCTGGGAAAATTCCTGGCGGTGGTGGCGTTGGTCGCCCTGGCGTTAGCTTTGACCCTCTTCCTGCCGCTGACGGTGGCGTTACTGGGAAACCTGGATTGGGGCCCAGTCTTCGGGGGCTACCTCGCTTCGATTTTGCTTGCAGCAGCTTACGCCGCGATTGGCCTGGCGATTTCCTCGCGCACGGATAACCAGATTGTCGCCCTTATTTCCACGGTCCTGCTCTGTGGGGTGCTGTATCTGGTAGGCTCCGCTGGCGTAACCAACTTTGTGGGACAAACTGCTGGGGAGATTCTGCGCGCAATCGGTGTGGGGAGCCGTTTTGAGAGCATCCAACGGGGCGTGGTAGACCTGCGGGATTTGCTCTACTACGTGACTCTCACGGGCATCTTCCTGGTGCTCAATGTGCTCTCGCTCAAGATGAAGAGCTGGAGCCATGGTGAACGCACCCGGCAGCAGCGCACCGCGCTCAAACTCACTTCGGCTTTGTTGGTCGCCAACCTGGTGTTGTCGAACGTGTGGGCGTACCCGCTCACCGGGCTGCGGGTGGACCTCACCGAACAGCGTGAATTCAGCCTGTCTCAGGCGACGCGCGACCTGTTGAGCAATCTCCAGGAACCGTTGTTGATTCGTGGCTATTTCAGCGCCAAGACACACCCACTTCTTGCCCCCCTGGTGCCTACAGTGCGCGATATGCTGCGTGAGTATGAGATTGCCTCACGCGGAATGGTGCAGCTGGAGATCATTGACCCGGTTGAGGACCCCGACAAGGAAGCGGAAGCCAACCAGGTCTATGGCATTCAACCTTCGCCATTTCAGATTGCGGACCGGTATGAAACCTCGGTGATCAATGCTTATTTCGATATCCTCATCCGCTATGGCGATCAGAGCCAGGTGCTGAACTTCGGAGATTTGATCGAGGTGCAACAGGACGCTGCTGGATCGGTGCAGGTTAACCTACGCAATCTGGAGTATGACCTTACCAGCACCATCAAGAAGACGGTCTACGGATTCCAGAGTATTGATGCGGTCTTGGCGACGTTGGGCGAACCGGCAACGCTGACCTTGTATGTGACAGAATCTACTGTGCCTGCGGCGTTGGCTGATGTCCCCGAGACGATTCGCCGCGTCGCGGAGGAAATGGCAGCGCGCTCTGATGGGAAATTCGTGTTCCGTACCGTAGATCCTACCGCTGCGGAAAGCGGCGTCACCCAGCAGCAACTCTATGAGACCTACGGGATTCAACCTTATAGCGCTTCGCTGTTCTCTTCCGAAACCTACTATCTTTCGATGCTGCTGGAGGCTGGAGATTCAGCTGGTCCCGTCTATCCTTCTGGCGATTTGAGTGAGGCTGATATCCGCACCACCATCGAATCCGCCCTCAAGCGGGCATCCAGCGGCTTCCTCAAAGTGGTCGGTTTATGGGTGCCTTCTACGGCTCCTACCACGGATATGTACGGGCAGCAGCAACAGCCGCTGCAGAGCTGGGAAGCCTTGACGCAGGCGTTGGGACAAGAGTATGAGGTCCGCACACTTGACCTGAGTACAGGTCAGGTCCCGGCTGATGTGGATGTTCTGGTTCTGATCGCGCCGGAAAATTGGGGTGATAAAGAGCGCTACGCCGTGGACCAATACCTCATGCGCGGCGGCGCTGTGGTGGTGGCGAGTGGTTCGTACAAAATCGCTTTGGATCAATGGACGGGCGGTTTGGTCGCACAGCCTTTGATGGCGGGCGTCGCACCGTTGCTCGAGCATTATGGCGTGCAGGTGGAACCTGCCCTGGTGTTGGATACCCGCAACGAACCTTTCCCGGTGGCGGTCAATCGCACGGTCAGTGGTTTCCAGGTACAGGAGATTCAGGCTGTTGCCTATCCTTTCTTTGTAGATGTGCGCAACGATGCCATGGCAGCGGACCATCCTGTGGTTTCCAACCTTCCTGCTGTGACGTTGAACTGGGCTTCACCTCTGGTGCTTGATGCTGCGAGGGCTGCTGAGCGGGAAGTGACCGTGTTACTGCAATCCACCGAGGATTCCTGGAAACTGAGCGGTGATGCCACGATGGTGGGCGCTGCGCCCAACATCCAACCGGATTTCGACACCTATTCTGAATTGGGATTTGCGGCAGGCGATTCGCTGCAGAGCTATCCCTTAGCCGCTGTCATCCAGGGAACGTTTGAGAGCGCCTTTAGTGGCATGCCCTCACCGCTGGAATCCACGGAGACTCTAACCACTACCACCGCAGCAGCTCCAACGGCAGGGACGATTGAAGCCTCCCCCGAAGGTGCGCGCCTGGTGGTTATCGGTAGCTCTGAGTTCCTGGATGATCTTGTTTTCAATCTCTCCTCACGGTTATCGGGCGAACGCTATCTGAACAGTATCAAACTGCTGCAGAATGCGATTGCCTGGGCTACAGAGGACCTGGACCTGCTGACAATTCGCACCCGTGGCACCTCGGTGCGCGTGTTGGCGCCGCTTACTGATCGAGGACGCTCCATGGCGGAAGCTGCCAACTATGTCCTGGCTTTCCTGGCGCTGATTCTGCTGGGTGTGGTGTGGAGCGTTCGTTTGCGGAACGAGAAGCCGGTGGAATTGCTGCCTGCTCATGAGTTGAACCTCAAAGAGGTGCGGTTGCCAAGTGTGAACGACAAAGAGGAGGTGGAAGCATGAAACGCCATCAACAGATTCTAGCAGTTTTGCTCCTGGTGCAGCTGGCGTTGATTGCCGTAGTTTTCTGGCCCCGGTCTGCGGCAACAGGCGGTGGCGAACAGGCATTTCCCGATCTTACTGTGGATGACATCGTCTCCTTGCGGATCATGGATGATACCGGGCAATCGGTTTACCTGCGTCGCTCCGGTGAGGATTGGGTTTTGCCGGACGCGGGGGACTATCCTGGTAACAATGGGACGATCACGCCGCTGCTGGAAAAACTCGTTGGACTGACCAGTGACCGGTTGGTGACGCGTACCGAAGCCAGTCATCAGCGCCTGCAAGTGGCGAAGGACAATTTTGTCCGGCAGTTGACGTTGGAGCTGGCAGATGGCTCTTTCCAAATTCTGTACCTGGGGTCGGCGCCGCAGTATACCACCACGCACTTCCGGGTGGAAGGGCAGGACGAAACTTACCTCACGAGCGCTCTGACCACCTGGGAATTGAACACACGTTTGGCATCCTGGGTGGAGGCGAGCTATTCTAGCCTTCCGTTGGATTCGCTTACTGAGGTGACTCTGGAGAACGCGAACGGCACGTTTGTTTTTGTGCCCTTATCGGTCGCGGCTGAAGGGGGCACGACGACTCAGGAATGGACTCTGCAAGGGCTGAATACCGGCGAAACGGCTAACGCTGCCAAGATTCGCACGACCGTTAACCAGGCAGCTTCGGTGGTGGTGACAAATCCTTTGGGCAAAACCGAATCACCTGATTATGGTATGGAATCACCGAGTGCCGTGATTGTTCTGAAAACCGCAGATCAAACAGTGACCTTGACGGTTGGCGCCCAGATTGCAAGTGGCAACTATGTGCTCAAAGGCTCAGACTCGCCGTACTTCATTGAGGTAAGCGCCTACTCCATCGAGAGCCTTGTCGGAGGAACGCGCGCAGATTTTATCACTGCGCCGGCGCCTTAACCCGCAACACTTCAACTACGTCGCCGCCTTCAATCGAAGGCGGCGACGTTCTTTCCCTGGCACTTCGCAATAACTTGCGATCCAACCGAGAACTGAAAAACACCCGATTCTTTTGACCCCCAGATTACAAGAACCGATAGAGATCAATTTCCGGACATTTACCTAGAGATAAACGCCAACACCATTGCCTTCTGTGTAGAAAATCAGGCCGATGGCGCTGGGACCGCCGTGTGTCCCCAAGACCGGCGACAGAAACCCGGTGGTGATTTCTTGGGGTCGAATTTGCTCATTGATCATATCGAGTAACTGGGGAATATCGGGATCTCCTGGCGTGTGCATCACTGCCAGTTCCGCGGGATGCCGTCCTGCCAGGCGCTTTAGCGCTTCGGCTACCAGCGCTTCCAGCGATTTACGCCGGCTACGCGCCTTGCCCAGGGCATCTATTTTGCCACCCTCCATGGTGAGCATGGGCTTGAAGTTGAGTAGTGTGCCCAGCAATCGCGCCGCCCCGCCGATGCGACCGCCACGGTGCAGGTATTCCAGGGTATTTAGCGCGATGAGCAACTCCATCCGCGAGCGCACTTTCGCTACCGTCTGCAGGATCTCTTCTACGGAAGCCCCCGCCTGATTTGCGCGTGCTGCAACCAGAGCTTGAAAGCCTACTCCCATCGAAACTGAGCGTGAATCGTGCAGCTCGATGCGTAGATCGGGTAACTCGGCTTTAGCTTGAATGGCTGAAGCTAAAGTCCCGCTGAGCAGCGAGGAAAGGAAGACTCCCACAATGGTATCAGCCTGGTAACGTTCGGCGACTTGCTGGAAGAATGTCATAAAGTCGCCCACGGAAGGCTGTGAGGTCATGGGGAAGTCCTTACGTTCCTGCAGCATCCTGTAAAACGTTGGGATGTCGAGAGTGACTCCATCCAGGTAGGTTTCCTCCCCCCAGTGAACATTGAGGGGGATGATCGAAAGATCGTGTGCCTGCGCCAGTTCTGGCGTCAGGTCCGCAGTGCTATCTGTGACTACCGCAATCCGTCCCATGCTATAGCTCCTTTCTGAGTAGGGATAGGTTGGTCCCTTCTGTTTGTATAACCCCACTCTGTGCCAAAAGTTACGGTTAATGGTCTGCATCTATCTGCAAAGTGATCCTTCGTGTACACAATTCCCACGTAACTTCCAGTAGCCTCCGGTGTTGTAAATTACAGCCGCAGCTCTGTTTTCTTTCGAATCCCCTCGATGGTATAATCTAAGCCAGGGGGAATGATGGAGAACACGGATGAAGGCTTGTTGATCGAAAGGGCGCGGCATGATCCGGAAGCTTTCGGTGAACTCTACCGGCGCTATGTGACACGCATTTATCGCTATCACTATCGCCATCTCGGGAATCACACGGAGGCAGAGGACCTGACCTCGCGCACGTTCTTTCAGGCTTTGCGGGCAATCCATCGCTACCAGTCGCAGAGTGGCACATTTCAGGCATGGCTTTTTCGAATTGCGCACAACTTGATGGCGAATTTCTACCGGGATCAAAGCCGTCATCCCAGCGTGGGTCTGGATGTAATGACCGTTTCGCATTCTTTGGGGATGAACCAACCTGATCGCATTGAGATAGCTGAGGCTAATCAGCAACTATTAGTTGCGCTGGCAGCGCTACCAGAAGAGCGCAAGACTTTGATTTTCTTGAAATTCGTTGAGCAGCTGTCGAATGCCGAAATTGCCGTCATTTTGGGGAAAACCGAGGGCGCCATCAAGGCTTTATACAATCGCACATTGATCAGTTTGCGGCGCGCGCTGTCAGAAGGAGAGCCTCATGCGAACACGAACCGGGGATGAGTATATTCTGCTGGAAGACTCTGGTACTGAGACGGCTTTGCCGCCCGTTCAGCAGCAGCACCTGGAGGCTGCATTGCTCGCCACCTTGCAAGCGCCATCGTTATGGGATACTCCATCGCCGGCGTTTGTCTCCGCTTTGCAGCGTGACTTGGTGCTTGCGGCAAAGCGCCGGCAGCGCATACTACATTGGCTTGGAGCAGCGGGTGGGGGAGTCCTCTCGCTGATTGGTGGCGCGTTAGTCTGGTACCTCTGGCGCAGGCAGGAGGAACGTCCTGTGGCCCCGCGTAAACCGGTTTCCCCTGCCCGCAGTGCCCACATCTGGCGCCGCCAACCGGCATAATTGCAGCCGCAAAATCCTGTGGTCCCGCGTGGGTTGGTTTCCCCTGCCCGCAGTGCCCGCCTCTGGCGCCGCCAACCGGCATAAGCGAGCCTCGCAAAACCCGTAAATTCTCCCCCGCCAGCACTGAACACTTTCTGAATGGGTGCGTTTCAACTTTGGGGTAAAAGCAAGACGGATATCATGCAAATGCCTTTTCTTTGAGTGATTTTTTGCGGCGTGGCGCAGCCACGCCGCAAAAAATCACTTTTCTAACACGCCCCGTAAGGGCGTTTGAGATTGCCGCCCCCATTTTGAAACGCACCCTTCTGAATTGACATTTTTTGCATGCCACCAAACTTGCGCTATACTGACATCATGAAGGGGCGATGGCAATGAACGATGTTTCCGCACGGGCGACGATTTCGACGCGACGAGAGCCAACTGTTTGGATTTTGGCTTTGTTGTTGACCGTCCAGGGGGCTTCCTTCACCATTGCGGCGGTTCGGTTGTTGTTGATCCCGGAAGTGGCCTGGATGGTACATCTACCCTGGTTGGGCGATGTATTGCCGGTCAGCCAGATGGTTGGCGGAATTTCCGCAACGCTTGCGGCATTGACGCTGATCACGGCTTTCGGCTGTATCCGCCTGACACCCATCGTGTGGCTGAACGCCATGGCAGCCCAGGGCATCACGCTGCTGACATTGCTGCTCCTCTATTTCAGTCATTTCACCGAACACCTTGCAGGACAAGGCGTTTACCGCTATATCTTCTATCTGGTCATGGCCTATGCAGTATTCATGGTATTTTTCCTGACTCTGGTTGTGCGCCAGATTGCTTACCATGAACCTGCCCTTAGAAGTGCAAGGCGTTGACTATGACGATCCCTTTGGCTCCTGAGCTTGTTGTTGAGACTACGCCCCCTGCGTTGACCCCGGAGCAGGAAGACATCTCGTTGCTGCGGCGCTTTGAGCCGGTGCTGCGTTTCACGCGGGGCGAGCAATTCTTCCCCATGGATGTGGAACGCTATATCGAGGATTCCAGCCTGTGGATGCAGCGCCCCGGATATGCGCCGGTGTGCTTGGTGCCTGAGGGTGCGCTTAACCCTGATTTACTGGCACGCTTCAACTATGCGCGTCCTGAAGCGGTCTATTTCCTCAAATTCATTGATCCCCTCAACCTCGCAGAGCTGGCAGCCTATGAGGTGCGCCGTGTGGGACGGGGTCTGTTGAGTCGCCACGCCGAAGATGTCTTTCATGCGGGCTTGGGGCGCCTGGCGCGTGTGGGCTATCTTTCGCGTTTTGTGGATGCCCTATTTACACTTTCCCTTCTGACCAGGGGCAATGTGCCGGGTGATACTGCGGCAGCGGCAGCCCGCGCTTATGCACAACTGCAATCCACAGCGGAATCTTATCGTTATCATGGACGGGTGCTGCACCGTGATGGTTGGGTGATACTGCAATACTGGTTCTTTTATGCGTTCAACAATTGGCGCTCGGGTTTCTTTGGGGTCAATGATCACGAGGCTGATTGGGAAATGATCACGCTTTACCTCGATGAGCCACAGCCGGGTGACGTTCACCCTGAATGGGTGGCTTATGCCTCACATGATGCCTCTGGTGATGATTTGCGGCGGCGCTGGGATGATCCTGAGGTGTGCAAAGTGGGTGAGCACCCGGTGGTTTATGTGGGCGCCGGGTCCCACGCCAGCTACTTCTCGCCGGGTGAGTATATGGCAGAATTGGAGATGCACTTCCTGCGTCCTTTCGCTCGCCTGATGGAGTGGCTTCAGCACCGTTGGCGGAAAGCGCGCGACGAAGTGTACAGTGAGGGCGCAGTCGCGTCGCCAGGCGATATTGTGCTGGAAAGCGGACCGCATGATGAGCCTGGTTCAGCTCTGGATATCTTCCGTGTGCCCTTTGTGGATTATGCCCGTGGGGATGGCGCGGCTGTTGGACCTGAACAGCCTAAAGCGTGGGCGGAGCCGGTTCTGCTTGAGCCGGTCCCGGATTGGGCCTCAAACTACCGCGGTTTGTGGGGGCTTTATGCGCGCGACCCGATTGCCGGCGAAAACGCCCCCGCCGGTCCTCTTTACAATCGTGATGGCACACTGCGCCGCGCGTGGTACGATCCTCTGGGGTGGGCTGGCTTGGATAAGATTCCCCCGTCACATTTGGCGCTGGCGCGATTATCCCAGCGTCATGCCGCCATTAGGGAACGGCGCGCGGCATCTCTGGCAGAGATTGCCGCCAAATCTACCGAATTGACAGAATTGGGCGTCGAGATTGCGGCATTGTATGAGCACCCCCACCTCTTACCTGAGGCCTTAGCCCACCAGGAGCGCGCTAAGGCGCTTTCGATAGAACTGGCGCGGCTTCGCCAACAGGCTGAAACGGATGTGGAAGTGTTGGATGCCTTGGACCAGCACCGCACAGCGCTCGCTGCTGGTCAGCGTGGTCCCTTGCGCGCGCACATCCACCGGGCGCACCATCCCGCAACCGCTTCAGAACGGCGCATGAACCGCATCGCCGAACTTTGGGCTGCCACAAGTATTGGGGGGCTGTTGTTGGGGGTGGTGTTGCTGGCGCTTTTCTCGCCGCAGCATGTGGTAGCGGGTCTCATACTGCTGCTGACCGCTTTTGTGTTCATTGAGGCAGGATTTCGCCGCCAGATGGGCAGACTTGTTTCGAGCGTCACCATTGTGCTCGCGCTCATCGCCGCCGGGGTTATCCTCTATGAGTTTTTCTGGCAACTCATTGTGGTTGCCGTCGTATTGATTGGGATTTACTTGACCTGGGAGAACTTGCGGGAACTGTTGTGAGCGGCTGAAGCTGTACAGTTATATTTGGGGGGAGCACTGGTGAGCTATTATTCTGAAGTTGAAATGGCAGAGTTGCGACGTCTTTTCGAGCTCGAGGTATTGAAATGGCCTAGAGTTACCGTTCGGACCATGTTTGGTTGCCCCAGCTATCAGGTGGATGGGCGACTGTTTGCTTTTCTGGTGACCGGCGGTGTCGTCATCACCCAACTCATGCGGACAGATCGCGAGTTACTGCGCCAGCACTATCAGGTCGCGGACTTCAAGGCTGGTGAGCGCGTTCTCACCCAATGGATTCAGGTGTCGCTGCCCGAAAAACAGCAACTCGGATATCTCTTGCCCTATGTCCGCAAAAGCTATGAACGCGCCCTGGCTCGCACACTTGGTGGTGACTGAGCTGGAAGGGCGTTCAGGCCCGCCGTAGAACCATTTCGATACGCTCGAAAGCGACAGTATAGCCAAACGCTTGCAGCGCCGGAAAGCATGGATCATCCGCGGCGAGATTCTCGTGATGCGTTTCATGGTTGGGATAGGCGGTGTGCAGTGCGTGCAGAAGTGCGCTGTACACCGCTTCTTTATCGGCTGTCTCGGCTTGCAGTGTCAACTTCCCCAGTTGGGATGGCAGGCGTTGATAAGTGATCCACCCCCACTCCCCTGAGTGCAAGTGAACCTCCAGCCCCTCCAGGTTACCTGCATGGTGTAGTGAGGGTATCTCATTCAACCATGAGGGGGTATTCTGGTAGTGTTCGAGCGCTGTCACTGCTTCACCCTCGGTCAGCCGGCGTGTTGTGTATGTGGGGACCGTTGGGATGCTTGCCTCGGCGTTCCGGTGCAGTACCAGCAGCTCCCGCGTTGGGGAAAAGCCGAGCTTACAAAACAGGCGATGTGCGGGAGCGTTATTCTTGATGACTTCCAGGATAATGGTGTGCGCTCCCAATTGCCAGGAACGTTCGATGAGCGTTTCCATCAGGCGTTGCCCGGTTCCGTGGCGGCGCTTCACCTGCAGGATGCCCAGACGGGTAATCCATGTCCGTGGCAAACGTACGCCCAGCATGGCTAATCCCAGGATTTGCTGACCCTCGATAGCAACTGCGGAATGCTCGAGTGCCACATCATAGGTGAGAATATACTTCTGTAGCTGTGCCACCGTCATCGGCATGGCGATAAGATAGTCGGCGCGGGCTTGATTATAGGCATCATTCAGCGTTTCCAGCGTGAAATCACTCGCTGCTGCGATTTGCAGAATCGTATCTGAGCCGTCTGCACCATTCGCTATTGCCTCTGCTTGCTCTATGTATAAAGGATCAGCATTCATGGACCAACCTCTTTTGTGAAATGGTTATCGTAGATGTTCAGATTCTTGCGTTAGCGTAATTCGCCCGGTCTTGTGGCGGGTGCTCACCGGGCGCACACCTCCACAGACTTTGAAAAGCTAGCATACTTTCCGGCTAATGTCAAAAATGGAAATTTGAATTCCTCTCCTGTGTAAGTGCTCAGGCTTTCATCACAAGGCACACACTGTAAAGTCCGTTAAAAAGGGTGATTTTCGATGCCGCGCGCAGCGCGGCATCGAAAATCACCCCTAAAACCGCGGCTTCAGCCGCTCTTCGTAGCGGCAAGCGGGAGAACGCTGAACAGTTACCCGCCTATGCAAGTGTTCAGATTCCTATCGTAGGGCGTGAATTTCGGGCTGAAGCCCGCAAGAAAAAGTGTTTTTGGCTGCCGCGCTACGCGCGGCAGCCAAAAACACCTTCTAAAATCGCGGCTTTAGCCGCTCTTGTTGGGGCAAGCGGGAGAACGCTGAACAGTTACCCGCCTATTGGGCTTTGACAAAAAAACTGGGCGTGGTATACTGCGGTCTGCGAGGAAGGGGGACCCCCTCGGACCCGGAGGGATGGCCGAGCGGCTTAAGGCAACGGTCTTGAAAACCGTCGTAGCGCAAGTTACCGTGGGTTCGAATCCCACTCCCTCCGCCTTTACAAGTGATGCGCACCTGGGGAGGTGCCAGAGTGGACGATTGGGGCCGCCTGCTAAGCGGTTGTGGGGACAATAAATCTCCACCCAGGGTTCGAATCCCTGCCTCCCCGCCTGATGTGCCCCTGTGGCTCAATTGGATAGAGCGTTTGGTTGCGGACCAAAAGGTTTCAGGTTCAAGTCCTGACAGGGGTACACACAGCGCCGGAAGTATGCTTCCGGCGCTGTGCTTTTTCTGCGCGAACTTCGTTCAGGGGAGCAATGCGATGGTCTCGATTTCCACCAACCCGCCTAACGGCAGCGCCGCGACCGCAACGGTGGAGCGCGCGGGTGGGGTGTCGGGGAAGTATTCCCCGTAGATGGCGTTGACGGCTTTGAAATGCGCCATATCGGTGAGGAAGATGGTCGTTTTGACCACATGGGCGAAGTCGGTGCCGGCAGCTTCCAGCACCGCTTGAATATTCTTCATCACCTGGCGTGCCTGGCTCTCCACATCCGGTCCGGCGAGAACGCCGGTCTCCGGTATCAAGCCTAGCTGCCCGGATGTGAAAATCAGCTGCCCGGTACTGATACCTTGCGAATAGGGTCCGAGCGCTTTGGGAGCGTGGACGGTTGCGATTCCAGTCTTCATGAATACCCTCCTTTGATGTATAACCTACGGTCGTACTTTGCTGATGAGCTAGCTGCCATTACGACGCGCCTGCCAGTAGGGCGAAAGCTTGAGTATGGCCCTGCGTGCAAAAGGGCGCGCCAGGGGCATGAAATAGCGTCGCCATCCCAGCAACGCTGCCACCTCATTCACGATCTCATCGTAGCTCGCACGTTGATAATGGAGCAAGCGCTGGCTTCCCTCCGTATCGAGCCAATCCGTGCAGTACTCTTCTGTGGTGAATGCCTCTGCGGGCAATGTTCCGATTCCCATCGCCGTTAACATCTTCCCTAGATACTCACTATACGTCATCTGGCAGGTCGGACCGCCGCCGATGAGCCATACCTGTCCCCATATCGCCTCGCATTGCAACGCATTGGAGAGCGCCAGGCCCAAATCATACGGGTGTATGACCTCGAAGCGTGTATCAGGGCGAATCTCGAACATGATGGGATGGGCTTTACGCAGCGTGATATGCGGCACATCTGAGAACCGGAAAATCGTCCACTTTAGCTGTGAGGCTTTGACCATCGCCTCACAGGCAATCTTGTGCTCCGTGTAAGGATCGGTGGCGAAGACTGGGTCTGTCACCCGGCGGGGTGGGGGCAGGTGGCGTGTGGGACCAAAGAGATCGAACGAAGAAGCCAGAATAAAACTGGGTGGCTTGGATTGCGCCTCAGCCGTCGTCAGCAGGTTGCGCGTCCCTTCGACATTGACCTGGCGCGCCAGCTCCGGTTCGGCATTGCTCTGCGGCGGGATGACGGCAGCCAAATGGATGATGGCGTCTTGACCGCTTACAGCATGGGCAATCAGCCCTGCATCTCGCACGTCGCCCCACAACACCTCGAAGCGCTGACCGTATCGTTTTTCGAGACGCTTGGCAACGGCTTCAGTTTTCGGTTGACGTAGATCGAGACACCGCACTTCATGGTTTTGCTTCAGTAATTCTTCCAGGGTGTGGGAACCGATGTGACCGAAGGCGCCAGTGAGTAGAACTTTCATGTTTGATAGACCTCTGGGAAGATGATATTTCGTCAGGCTGATTGGGCTGAGGGTGTGCTCCGAGCGCTCCACCGAGGATCGCGAACCCACCACGCCATCAATATGCAGGCGAGTACTCCTATTCCTGCACTAATGATAAAGACCAGATCATAGCTGCTTCTGGCGAGAAAACCCCCTAATAGCGGGGCGACCAATCCTGCAATGCCGGTGCCGGTATTGGATAGCCCTAGATATGTCGGGCGGCGTTCAGCGCTGGAGAATTCCATGACCACCATGATGCCCGAAACAAAGAGCGCGCTTGCGCCAATGCCATTGAGTACGAATACGACGTAGCTCCATCCCGGTGAAGGCGCCAACCAGGCGAGAATGAAGCTCAAGATGCTGGCTACGCCACCAAAGACCAGATTGCGCACATGTCCAAAGCGATCAGCGAGAAAACCGAAGAGTAAATTCCCTGTGGCTTGCCCTGCCAGTATCGCCAGTGTGTAATAACCGGCGGCGCTATCCCCCAAATCCCAGCGTTGAATGGACGAAATAGCCAGAAAGCTGCCACCCATACCGGTTAGCGCCAGGCATAGCCGTGCAATCATGAAGTGTGTAAAGTTGTGGTCCTGCTTGATAATCTCGGGTAGCCGCTGCCAGAACTCTTTCTGACTGGGGCGGGGGGTGGTCAAGGGCTGTGGCGGTTCGCGCACCAGCGCCAGAAAAACCCAGCTAACGCCGATGAAGACTGCTGCAAGCGCGAAGCAATAGAAGAAATTCATGGGATAGGCGACGGTTGCCAGCAAACGGGCGCTAAACCCCGCCGCTGCAAAACTGACCAGAGTCCCCAGCGCATTGGTGAGGCCAAAGAAACGCCCGCGGCGCCTGAGCGGAATGATCTTGGCGATCATATCTTGCCAGGAGACGGCAACGGTGCCGGCGCCGACAACGTGCCAGGTAAGTGCCACAAGGGCGACCACCAGCGCCCAATTGGCGTGCCGCAACGCCAACAGCGGCGCAACTGCCAGCAGCGCGATGGGTGCGCGTTCCAGCAACAACCCCAGGTTCACCACCATAGCTTTCTTGCGCGGCAGGCGCTCGACTGCGCTGGCTGTGAAAAGCTGGGGCAGGAACCAACCCGCTTGTGCAATCGCCGCCATCAGTCCTACCGCGCGTGGGTCGGGAGTCAGCTTGCTGATGAAAAGCGCGAGTATGGTGCTGGTAGACATAAACGTCATGCCGAACCAGAAGCTCACGCCATCGAGAAGATTGACCCAGAAATTCCAGGGGAACAAACGCTCGACTTCAACGGCGACTTCAGCATCGTCGAGCGCCGGGAAATTTCGGTCGAGTTCCAGCAGATGGCGCAACAGGCGGATTCTATTCAGCATGGTTCTCCGGCTTAGCATTCGGCGGCGGTGATTGTGATAACGAGTCTTTGCTGACTGGCTATCTTGTCCCCCCACTCACGTTTTAGCACAGCCTGATAGCTTGTCAAGCTAACTAATATCACTTTCACTTGTTCTGCTTCGTGGTACAATGAGATTGGGCAGTCAAATGCCCTTTGTCCGGAGTCTTTTGGGGGAGAAGATAAGCAATTTATGGCTAACGGTACGCAAATTATGATGGATGACCTGGATGCGCTGATGCACGTTCTGCCACCGGATATCCAGGCAAATTTGGATAAAGCTGGTCGTCGGGATGATTTGCTGGAGGTGATCCTCGATTTGGGACGTGTGCCCACGGCTCGCTATACCGATGCGGAGGTAGTGCTGCGCGAGGTGGAAGTGCTGCAAAGCGAGCTCACCTCTGTGGTAGAGCGGCTTGGCGACTTCGATGCCGATAACCGCGCTGGTATTGCGCGCACCTTGCATCGTATCGCCGCTATCCGCAATCGGCGTGGCGATGTGGTGGGGTTGACGTGCCGCGTGGGGCGGGCCGTTTATGGAACTATCGAGATTATCAAGGACCTGATTACCTCGGGGAAGAGCGTGCTGTTGTTGGGACGTCCCGGCGTAGGCAAAACTACCATGTTGCGGGAAGCAGCCCGGGTATTGGCAGAGACTAAGCGCGTGGTAATTGTGGACACGTCCAACGAAATCGGCGGGGATGGTGACATTCCCCATCCGGCTGTGGGGCGCGCGCGGCGAATGCAGGTGGCGTTGCCCACCTTGCAGCACGAGGTGATGATTGAGGCCGTCGAAAATCACAACCCCGAAGTGATTGTGATTGATGAAATCGGGCGGGAGCTGGAGGCGATGGCAGCGCGCACAATCGCTGAACGCGGCGTGCAGCTCATCGCTACGGCGCACGGTAACACGCTCGACAATCTCTTGCTCAACCCAACGCTCTCCGACCTGGTGGGCGGCATTGAGAGCGTTACGCTCTCCGACGAAGAGGCTCGGCGCCGTGGGACCCAGAAAACGGTGCTGGAGCGCCGCGCCCCGCCAACTTTCGATATTCTCGTCGAGCTTCAAGCCCGTCAACAAGTCCTGGTACATGAGGATGTTGCAGAGTCGGTAGATGGGCTTCTGCGGGGGCGCCCGCCTCGTGCGCAGCTGCGCTCGCGTGGTGATAACGGTAATATCCACAAGGATGCTGTCACCGCACACCTCACCGAAGAAGCTGTGGAGCCTGTCATCTCACGGGCACTGCCGGTTAGCCGCACCTCGGATGCGCGGATGAAGACCGTACGTGTTTTCCCCTATGGCATTGCCCGCAACCGTTTGGTTCGCGCGGTGCAGATGTTGCAGGTACCGGTAGAAATCGTGGATGACCTTGGCACTGCCGAGGTGTTGGTGACTACCAAGCAACATTACCGGCAGCGCCCCAAGATTGTGGTGGATGCCGAACGGCGTGGTGCGCCGGTCTATGTATTGCGGGCGAACACATCCGCACAGATGGAATCCTTCCTGGCGGAGCTGTTTCACATTTCGCTGGAGGGCGGGGAAGCCTTTGAGCGGGCTATGCGTGAAACTGAGGAAGCTATCCGGCGGGTGACCACGGGCACTGCCGTGATTGATCTGGCGCCGCAGAACGCCTACATTCGCCGCTATCAACATGAGATGGCGCGTGAGGCGCATCTGTTCTCCGAGTCATTCGGCAAGGACCCTTACCGGCATGTGCGCATTCTGCGCGGAGAATGAGCAGCGATGACGAAGCGTGGCCTCTTCATTACTTTGGAGGGACCTGAGGGTAGCGGGAAGACAACTCAGGCAGGCTTGCTGCATGAGTGGTTGTTGGCTGAGGGTTATGACGTGCTGCGCACGCGCGAGCCTGGTGGCACGCGCATTGGCGAGCGGATTCGCGATGTGCTGCACAATCCAGAGCACACGGAGATGGCGGCGCAGGCTGAGATTTTGTTGTATTCGGCAGCGCGTGCCCAGCTGGTATCCGAAGTCATTCTTCCGGCTTTAGCATCTGGGCGCTGCGTGCTCTGTGATCGTTACTTCGATAGCACCTATGCCTATCAGGGCTATGGTCGTGGCTTGCCTCTGGACGAATTGCGCGAGATTACGCGTTTCGCCACCATGGGCTTGATTCCGGATGTAACGCTCTACCTGGATCTGGCGCCGGAAGTCGGTTTGCTGCGGCGTGTGCAGGGAGGAGACGAGATCAACCGGCTTGACCGGGAGACATTGGCGTTTCACGCGCGGGTACATGCAGGTTACCTGGAACTGGTACATCAGGAACCGGGGCGCTGGGTACAGATAGATGCTGGCGACTCGGTTCCGGAAATTCAAGCCCGCTTGCGAGCGGAAATTGCGGCGCGTCTGGCGGCATGGAAGGCTGCATAGGAGGTTTCAATCATGGAGCAAAACCCCACTTTGTTAGATTGTGCTCACAGCATCATCGCGGTAGTCCCCAGGCTTTCACGGCTGATGCGCAAAGACTTGCGCTTACACAGTGAAGGCCTCTTCACTGAACCCCAATTCCGGGTCATGGCGCGCCTCTATCGTGAAGGCCCTCAGTGTCTATCTGCATTGGCGGATTTGCAGGGTGTTTCACTGCCCACGATGTCCAAGCTGGTGCAGGGCCTAGAGGCGCGCGCTTTGGTGGAGCGTGAGCGCGACGAGGTAGACCACCGGCGCATTGTGTTGGCGCTCACGCCGGTGGGCAGATCGGCCTACGAGGATTTATTGCACTGCACTGAGCAGCACATCGTGGATTGGATCAGCACGATGACGCCCGAGGATCGCTCACAGGTGATTCACGCCCTGGAGCAGCTGGATAGGCTTTTCTCTCAGGTAACGCTGACCAGCGCCTGTGAAGCGGAGGCGTCTGGGAATTAGTTTTGCCGGGCTGACCGGCAGGCGTCTGCTCCGGTGTGCCTGAAGGCCTTGGTGAGCGCTTTTCTTGAGAGGGGGCGGCGTATATGCGTGTTGCAGTAGTACAGATGGACCCCCAGCTGGGTCGCAATGCTGAAAATCTGGCGGATATTGTTGCTCGCTTGCGTGAGGCAGCATCGAATGGGGCGCAGCTCGTTGTTTTCCCCGAATGCGCCCTCTCCGGTTACGGTTTCTCCAATCTGGAATCAGCCCGCCGCGCCGCCGAACAAGTCCCCGGACCGGTGACTGAAAAACTGGCGGCTATCTGCGCGGAATTGGGCGTTTATACGGTGGTGGGCTTGCTAGAGCGGGATGCCGAAGCCGTATACAACGTAGCCATCCTAGTAGCCCCTGGTGCATTGTTGGGGAGTTACCGTAAACTGCACCTGCCCTATTTGGGAGTGGATCGTTTTGCCACACCGGGGGATCGCGGCTTTCAAGTGTGGCATACGCCGTTGGGCTGCATTGGCATAGCAATTTGCTATGATTTGCGTTTTCCGGAGGCGTTGCGCGCTCTGGCTCTGCAGGGCGCGGAGATTATCGCCTTGCCGACCAATTGGCCCGAAACCTCGGAGTTGATGCCTGATTTCGTGACTCGCACCCGTGCTCTGGAGAATCGCACCTATCTGCTCGCTTGTAACCGCGTTGGCGAGGAGAGCGGTTTTCGCTTCTTTGGCCGCAGTCAGGTCGTCGGCACCAGCGGCAAAGTCATGGTCGAGGCGGATGCCAACCCGGGAATCATCTACGCCGAGATCAACCCATTACGGGCACAGGAAAAACGCATCGTCATCCGGGAAGGGACCTTCGAGATGGATACATTTGCAGACCGCCGCCCTGAGTGGTATGACGTATTGCTGCGTGAAATATAGCGGGTAGCATCGCTCGTCTTTGCTACAGAATACAAGGAAGTCACATGCCAAAGAACTATTTGATTGATATGGATGGGGTACTGGTCACCGGGAAGCAAATCATTCCCGGAGCGGATGCTTTCATTGCGCGCTTGGAGGAACGTGGTGCAAAATACCTCGTGCTTACCAACAATCCGCTGCGGACGCCGCGTGACCTCTCACATCGTCTGGGTCTCACGGGCCTGACGATTCCGCCAGAGCGGATTTTCACCTCGGCGCTGGCGACAGCGCGTTTTCTGCACTCGCAGCGCCCCAACGGGACCGCCTACGTCATTGGTGAGAGTGGTTTGACCGATGCGATTCATGGGGCGGGCTATGTCATCACGGATCAGCAACCGGATTATGTGGTGCTGGGTGAGACCGACACCTATAACTTTGCCGTGATTACCAAGGCGGTACGGCTCATCCAGGCGGGGGCGCGCTTCATCGCGACCAATCCCGATGCCTCAGGTCCTACCGAGCACGGCATCGTGCCTGCGTGCGGCGCCTTGGCGGCGCTTTTTGAAACAGCGACAGGCAAGCGCCCCTTCTTCATCGGCAAACCCAACCCCCTGATGATGCGGATGGCGCTCAACTATCTCGGTGTGCACTCCGAAGATACCATCATGGTCGGCGACCGCATGGATACCGATATTGTAGCCGGCGTTGAAAGCGGCATGGGGACGATCCTGGTGCTCTCGGGGGTCACGCGCCGCGAGGACGTGGACCTCTATCCTTACCGCCCTACCCAAATCCTGGATTCCGTAGCGGATATCCAGATCTGAATCTCTGTGTGAGGAACATTTGGGGGGCACGCAAAGCGTGCCCCCCAAATATTAGCAACAACCCTCTTGGCTTGTTTGCAGAACCTCGATCAATTTCCTCCGAGAATCTGTCGTATACCTGAGTCAGCTGTGCTCCTGGATGAAGCGAAGGCTCTCGTTCGCAATCAGCTCCTTATCGTTATCCAGGGTGGCGACGTGATAGGAATTCTCTAGCCACAGCAAGCGCTTGTCGGTTGCGCCGATATGTTCCAGGATAAAAGGTCCATTCGGCGGCGGCACGACGTGATCATCTTTCGATTGGAAGATCAGGGTTGGGCAGACCACGCGTGGCAGCAGATCATGGGTCACGCCCATCAACGCATAGATTTCACGTATTGCCCGCACCGGTGTGAGGGGATAGGCTAGTTCCACACTACCCGGTTGCTTGATATCGGAACCGATACCGGGGAGCATTTCTGGCGCGCCCTGCATATAAGCCACCATGGCCATATCGGGGCTATGCAGCTGAATCGCGGCGTTGATCGGAATCGCACCCTTGATAATGTCAGCGTGCATCGCTGCCATATAGAGCGTGAGTGTGCCGCCCATGGAAAGCCCGGTGATGAAGACGGTGCTGCAGCGTGCTCGCAGGGTCTCCAGCGCTTCTTCGATGCTGCGAATCCAATCCTCAGCTGTGGACTGTGCCATATCGCGTGGATCCGTGCCATGCCCTTTCAGGCGTGGTCCGATGACGGTAAAACCGCCGTCATGTGCCAGTTTCTCCCCCAGGTAGCGCATGCTTTGGGTCGTGCCGGTGAAGCCGTGCGAGATGAGCACGCCAATATCATTGCCTTCAAAGAAAAAGGGCTGTGCATCTGGTAAGACGGGGTACGTCTCCATTAGCTCCTCCTTTAGAGCGTCTTTTCGCAATAGCTGGGCCAACCGTGGGGCAAATCCAGATCACAGAGATCGCCGCCCATGGGATAACGTTCCAGCTCCAGTGCCAGTTCTACTGCATCGGCGATATCATCCAGCAGTGTGCCGATCTCTGGTTTTGCCTGATCCTTCATGTCGCGCAACCAGCGCGCCAGCTCGAGGCGCTTGTCGGCAGAGATCTTGACCAGGATCAATTCTCCTTCTCCGATTGCCTTGAAGACGGATTCGTTGCCAGCATAGCCCATCATATCCGCGATTTGATAGCCTCTCTCGATCATGAAATTCCTCCTCTTAGAATGCAATTCCCACCATGCAGCTGCAAGATAGGGTGGCGAAACTAACTCGTCTCCGCTGCCCGGAGCGCGCGCCATACGCGCTCTGGCGTGAGCGGCGTTTGCTTGAGCATGACGCCCGTCGCATCGTAGACGGCATTGATGACCGCCGGCGCCGAGCCATTGACGACGATCTCCGAAACGGATTTGGCTCCGATAGGATGACTGGGTTCAAAGGTCTCGATGAAAATCGTTTCCAATGGCGGCGCCTCATCGGCGCGGAAGACCCGATAGTCATCGAAGCGCGGGTTGAGAATCCGCCCCTTTTCATCGAAGACCAGCTCTTCTGTCAGTCCATAGCCCAATGCCTGCAACATACCACCCTCTGCCTGCCCGCTGGCGGTGAGTGGGTTGACGATTTGTCCGGAATCCAGCGCAATGAGCAACCGGTCACAGGTCACCTGACCGGTCTCGATATCCACGGTCACTTCTGCAAACTGTGCAGCGAAGGGAGGCGGGCTGACCGGGCTGACAAACGACGCCTGCCCCATGATTTGGTGTTGATTCTCTTTGTGGAGCGCATTCATGGCAATTTCGCGGAAAGAAAGCGCGTAGGTAAAGGGGGCATCAACATCCGCCGTGGCATCGCCTTTGACCATGGCGTGATTGTCTCGCAGCACAACCTCCTCTGGTTCCACGCCGAGCATATCCGCCGCCACAGCCTTGATTTGCGCCGCGACCTTCTCTGCCGCCCGCGCCATCGCACCGCCGCTGATGTAGGTGGTGCTGGAGGCATAAGCGCCCTTGTCGAAGGGAGTGAAGTTGGTGTCCGAGGAGTTGATGATCAGCGCATCGAGCGTACAGCCGAGCACCTCAGCCGCGATTTGTCCCAAAACGGTGTCTGAACCGGTGCCCAGGTCGGTGGCGCCCATGTGAACGTTGAAGCTGCCATCATCGTTCATCTTGATGCTGGCTGCAGCCATATCCAGATTGGGGATGCCCGATCCCTGCATCAGGAAGACGACGCCTATACCGCGCCGCAGATGCGGTTTGCCGGCAACGGTGTGCCATTCAGGATTACCGTACTTCTCGTACCACCCCATGGCGGCAGCACCTTGTGCGGCAGCTTCGCGCAGCGCGTTGGTGACGATCATCTCGCCCTTTGCTTCGCGCCCCTCGCTCCAGGCTTTGCTCATGATGTTCTCGGTATTCGGCTCGATGATATTCTTCAGCCGGAATTCCAGGGGGTCCATTCCCAGGGTTTTGGCCACTTGCGTGATGAGCGTCTCCGTGGCGATAACACCCTGCGTCACACCATAGCCGCGATACGCGCCGGAGCGTGGCGTGGTCGTGTAGACGGTGTCACCGTAGAAGCGGACGGCGGGCGTGTTGTAGATGGGCAGCGTCTTGTGCCCGGTGTTCCCCAGCACCGTCAGCCCGTGTCCGCCATAGGCGCCTGTATCACTGAGCGCGTACATATCCTGCGCCGTCATCGTGCCATCTTTTTGCACCCCAATCCGGTAGCGGACCATCATGGGATGACGGGTGACGGTATAGATAAATTGTTCTTCGCGGGTGAGCTCGAAGAGCACGGGGCGCCCTGTGGCAATGGTCAGATGTGCGGCGATATCTTCGTAGATTTCCTGTTTGTTCCCGAACGCGGCGCCGATGCGGGGTTTGATCACGCGAATGCGTCCTTCGGTCAGCCCCAGCACCGGGGCAAGGATGCGCCGGACGTGGAACGGTACCTGGGTCGAGGTCATGATGACGAGACGGTCATCGGAATCCCAATAGGTCAGGCACACCCAGGGCTCCAGCGGAATGTGCTTCATCTTCTGCGTCTGCACTTCGGTCTCGAAGACTAAATCCGAAGCGGCAAGCTCTGCATCCAGGTCGCCCACATCAATGCGCACGCGGGCGGCGATGTTGTGTTCCGGTTCACTATCGGCAAAATCCACATAATCATCCTGGTCGTGGATAATGGGCGTGCCTTCTGCTGCGGCGGTGTGCATATCGAGCACCGGTTCCAACACTTCGTAGTCTACCTTGATTAGCTCCAGAGCCTGCTCGGCGATTTCGGGGGATTCTGCAGCAACGGCAGCAACGCGATCGCCCACGTAGCGCACCTTGGTGCCAAAACTCACGTAATCCAGCGGTCCTGGAATGGGATAGGATTGCCCGGCAGTGGAATAGACCACGTGTGGGACATTCTTGTAACACAGGACTGCATGGACGCCGGGTAGAGTTTCGGCAGCGCTGGTATCAATGTCCTTGATGCGAGCGTGCGCATGCGGGCTATGCAGCACCTTGGCGTACAACATGCCCGGTTGTTCAAAATCGGCGACAAAGGCGGCTTTCCCCTGTACCAGTTTGAGGGCATCTACCTTGGGCAGGGGTTTCCCCACCACTTTGAATTGTTCTGCCTCGGGGGTGAGCACAACTTTGGGCGTGGTGAGGGTGTGTGTGGCGGGTCCACTGCCGCTGATTTCATAGGGTTCTATGGGGCTTTCGGGCGGGAGTAATTCTTCTGGCAATACGAACATTTCACCCGGTCCGCCATCGAGCGGTGGGGGTGTTTCACCGCGCAAATAGGCGGCGGCGCGCAGGATGGCTTGCACAGGCTTGGTGTAGCCTGTTTCGCGTGAGACCACACCGCTAATCCAGTCACGAACTTCCGCCTCGGTAGGCGCGTTGTTTTGGTCGAGGAGCGCCTTGGCGATAAGGACCAGCGCAGGGGTATCGTACCCACTCTGAATAGCGCCAGTCTCGACAAAGGCGCGTTGGATGGGGTGGAGTTCCGCGCTGCCGCGCCAACCGCGCTGCTGTGAACCGCTCAACCCCTCAACCGTGAGCACCTCTGCGCCATCTACTTGTGCTGCCAGCGTGACGATTGCCGCGCGTGGGCGTCCGTTCACGAGTACGGTGCTATAGCCATCCGTTCCGTCTTCACTGCCAAATCTGACGCTGTGGATGCCATTGCGGCGCAACAAGTGGAAGAGTGTTTCGTTAGGGGTTATCTCAAAGGCCTGCTTCTTCCCGTTTAAGCTAATGCATATTTTCATAGTCGGCTCCTTTACATTTAAGTGGGCGCTTGATCCCGTGCGCCGGGAGTTGTCTGACCTCTATTTTACTGAGATTTCCAGGGTGTGTCAATTCAAGTGGACTCGAGTACATTATTGCTCGTACACTACCTCGTATCAGGTGTGGTACGCCTGTCTGATAAAAAGTGTTTCGGGGCGCAGCGCCGTACCCGGCGCTGCGCCCCGAAACACAAAACAAAATATCCTCAAAGACTCTAGCTTTGAGCTAACCTGGCGCTTCAGGCGCGTGCTTTACGGTTCAGCAGCTCACCTCGCAGGCGTTTCCAATCTAGCGTGGCATCGGAGAGTAGGGTGTCCGCGCGGAAAAAGCGGGCGGCGAGCACCACCAGCCCATAGGCGGTTGCTGCTAACAAAGCCAGGCTCAGCACAATCTGCCAGAGCGGCACAGTGGTGGTGACCATCCGTGTGATCATTGCCATGGGTGCGCTGAGTGGGAACAGGCTGAAAAAGGTTGCCATTGTGCCGTTGGGCGCCTGAATGAAGGCGGATTGGAACCACAGCGGCAGCATGAGGGGCAGCAGGATGATAAAGGTGAACTGACTTCCCTCGCGGGCGGTCGGAGCGAGTGCGCCAATGGCGCCAAGCATCGCTGCATAGACCAGAAAGCCCAGCAGGAAGAAAGCGATAGCCCATCCAATGAAACCCGGTGGCAGAATGACGGCATCTGCCGCCAGGTCCAGCAGGGCGCGATTTCGTTCGAGCGTGAATAGGCTCCCACCTAACCAGATGCCCATCTGCACCAGGGCTACAAGCCCCAAACCCACGATTTTTCCCAACATCAACTCGCGAGGGCGCAGGCTTAGGAGCAACACCTCTGCCACACGGTTCTCCTTTTCTCTGGAGACGCTCTGAAGCATAAACCCTCCGGTCATGGTGAGCACGAAGAAGAAAATAAAGAGCACGGCGTAGGGGATGATAAACCCGGCAAACGTATCATAACCGCCGAGTTCGCGATCATCCTGGGGCGCCAGCATGCGCTCGTTGATGGTGGGCAGTGGGTCTAGCAGCAGCGCGGGTGTCTGTGCCTTGATAGCCAGGTTGTAGGAAAGCAGGATGCTGAGCAGGTCCGTGGTGCCGAAACGGGTGAAGGGCTTGAGCTCCGGTTCCACTGAGAGCAGCTCGCCTGTGACGGTGTAATCCATTGGGATAACGTAATAGCGCTGCAATTCACCGCGCTCGAGTGCAGTCTGGGCAACCGCTTCGCTCTCGAATTTCTGGAGCATCTGATTGGGGAAGCCCTGGGGGAATTCCTGAATCAACCCGGCTTGATCTACATAGCCGATGGTGATTGCCTGGGCTTGCGGCGCGCCATTGAGCAACGCACTATCGTCTTCGGTTTCGAACATGCGATTCACGACCAACTGTGAGCCAACAGTGAACCCCATGATTACCAGAGGGAGGAGAAAGGTGGTAATCCAGAATGAGGGTTTGCCCAGGGTGTTGGCAATTTCTTGTTTAATAACCAGTAGAATGTTACGCATAGCTAGACTCCCTGATGGCTTTGCCGGAGCGCGACGAGGATGCCCTTGAGGGTGAGGGGTTGCCCATAGTGCAACATGCCCAGGCGGAACACCTGCGCGGCAAAGCGGATACTGATCCACGCTGAGCCGACAAGTAAGGTCCAACTGACAATGAGTTGCCAGGTGGGGATAGTTGTGAATCCCCAGCGCAACAGCATGGTAATAAACGATGTGGTTGGGAACAGGCTCAACCCCACCGTGAAGGGATGATTGGGATTGCCCAGAATCACCATGAGGAAGAACATCGGGAAGGTGAATGCCAGGTTGAGGATACCCGAAATTTGCTGTCCCTGCCGGACTTCGCTCACAGTGGCTCCAATGGCGATCATCATGCCGGAGATGAGCGCCAACGAGGGCAGGAAGTATAGCACCCCGACGACGACCATGCTCCACGGAACCGTGATTTTGGGAAAGTCGGCGATGAACAGCGGCGCGACCACCAGACCGATAGCCAGGGTGAGTCCCCAAAGCCCGATTTGAGTCAGCACCACGCCGAGTAATCCCAGCGCCTTGCCACCCATCAGCTGCTCGGGCGAGAGCGAGGTCATCAACACTTCCATCGTGCGGTTCTCTTTCTCATCGGCTACCGCCTGGAGCATGTACCCACCGATACTCATCACGCTGATAAAGAACAGGACCGCAGCGACAATGGGGAAGAGTGCGCTAATGAAATCTGCATCATTGGCTTGTCGTTTGCCGTCCACGGTGCGCAGCGAGAGATTCGCGCCTTCGTAGAGCCGCTGGGCTTCCGCTTCGGGCAACTGGCGCACCAGGTTGGCGTGCATAAAATCCCAGAAATCGCTGCGCCCTCGATCGCTCATGGGGCTATCCAGCGTCACGCGCTCGACTGCGGGAGCGCTGAAATAATCTGTTGGAATCACGTAATAGCCCTGTAAGTCGCCGGATTCCAGAGCCGTCAG
Source organism: Anaerolineae bacterium (assembly GCA_026645815.1). Classification (GTDB taxonomy): domain Bacteria; phylum Chloroflexota; class Anaerolineae; order B4-G1; family SLSP01; genus JAAZNO01. The sequence continues at coordinate 27,111 of JAPKMR010000016.1, forward strand.
CGCGGCAGTCTCATCCTCGTAAGGGATGATTTCCACATAGTGCTTGGTATCTTGTCCAATAGCTTCCAGCGCATCGGGTCGCAGAATGCCGGCATGATCCACATAACCCACGGCGCGACCGTCTTCACTGAAAACAGTGATGAGCACAATGACCACCATCAAACCGATGAAGAGGATTGGAATACCCAACGTGGAGATGAGGAAGGACTTCTTCCCCGCAATGCGCTGGTATTCTTGTTTTGCTACCAACCAGACCTTTGCCATGGCACTTACTCCTCACCGGCTGTCGCGCCGCCCTTCACCACAGTGACAAAGATATCATCCAAGGAGGGTTCGGCGATTTCAAAGCGCTCGATTTTGACATCCTCGCGTAATGCTAGCGAGCGCAACACTTCCTGCGGGCTGACGCCAACCTCCAGTGCCAGGTGCCAGTCGCCGTTCTGCTGCCGTGCTTCCAGGACCCCTGGTATGTCGGTGAATGACCCTTGCCCGGTGAGGGTAACGGCATTACCGGCAAATTGCCGCCGAATCTGGTCTACTGCACCGTAGAGTACCGCTTCGCCATTGTCTATGAGGACGATACGGCTACACAACGCTTCAACCTGGTGCATTTGGTGCGTGGACATGATGATAGCTTTGCCCGCTTGCCGCTGCTCTTCAATAATGTCCTTCACCAGTCGCGTATTCACCGGGTCGAGTCCGGAGAAGGGTTCATCCACGATAATGAGATCTGGGTCGTGGAGCAGCGTGGCAATCAACTGCGCTTTTTGTTGCATACCCTTGCTGAGTTCCTGGACCTTCTTCTGCCGGTGCTCGTAGAGATCGAAGCGCTTTAACCAGGTTTCCAGCCTTTGACGGGCGGTGGCTTCATCCAGCCCCTTGAGGGTCGCCAGATAGATCAACGTTGGCTCCAGCTTGATATCTTTGTAGAGACCTCGCTCTTCTGGCAGATAGCCGATACGGCGTTTGGCCTCTTCGGTCAGTTTGCCGTCGAAGAGGGTGATGTTGCCGCCATCAGGGCGGAAGATATCCAGCATCACGCGGATGGTCGTCGTTTTTCCGGCGCCATTGGGGCCGAGTAAGCCGAAGATTTCGCCAGGGAAAACCTCAAAGCTGACATCTTTTACCGCTTTAACCGGCCCAAAGGATTTGCTGATGTGTGAGATACTGACGGTTGGATTCATAGTGATTACTCCTGTTTATCAATCGTCTGGTTGTTTTGGCGCTTCATGCCTGGTGATTCACCTGATCGCTGGCTTGAAGACCAAACTCCCATGACTAAACTCATAAAAGACCCTCATAGGGGTTGCCACGCCTCGATCAGATTTTGCTCCACGACTTGTCGCCTGATCGAGAGCGCCACAACCGATGATTATACTATACCTCTATTGCCTGGTGGTGAAAACTATCTTAAGTCGTATCTGGACTTGTACCCAAGTCCAGTATTGTGTGATTGTTCAGGGATTTCTCGAGCGTCGCGATGAGGTCAATCAAGGCGGGCACTGATTGAGCGTGTTGCACGCGCGTTTTTAGCTTCCCGGATTGTCGAAACCTTGTGGGCGGCTACCTCAAGTCTGGAGATTGGGGTCCATTACTTCGCCGCCGCATCACCCGCCAGGTAGCCCGAGCTAAAGGCAGCTTGCAGGTTGTAGCCGCCGGTATCGGCGGCGAGGTCGAGCACTTCGCCGGCAAGGTATAATCCTGCGATGAGCCGTGAGGCAAAACTGATGGGGTCCACTTCTTTCAATGCGATTCCACCAGCGGTCACCATCCCTGCTGCCAAGGGCAGGGCGCCGGTGATGCGCCAGCGGAAATTCTTGAGCAGTGTCGCCAATCCGTCCCGTTCCTCTGCGCGGATTGTGTGTACTGGTCGCTCGGTTCCAATCGGGCTGAACTTGGCGAGTTCATCTGCCAGCGTGCTCGGAACCCACCCGCGCAGCAGATGGGGCAGCTTGCGCTGCGGAGTCTGCTCGAACTCCCGTTGCAACCGGGCGCAGATCTCTTCATGTCGCATTCCGGGCTTGAGATCGAGCGCCAGCATGACCGTTTTGCCCGCGCGAACAGCATCCACTGCTGCCAGTGATAGGCTGAGTACCAGTGGTCCGGAGAGGCCAAAGTGCGTAAAAAGCACCTCGCCGGTCGGCGGCAGAGGCCAGGGAGGCGAAATGACCTTTTCTTTTCCGGCGCCCGTCGGCTCCAGGAGGGTACACGTGACGTTCCGCAGGCTCACTCCCTGCAACGCTTTCGCACGGGCTTTCTCTGCCACGGTGAGGGGGACGAGCGCGGGACGCAACGGGATCAGACTATGCCCGAGGTCGCGTGCCATAATATAGCCGTCGCCTGTGGAACCGGTACTGGTCCAGGAGGCGCCCCCGGTTGCCAGAATCACCGCATCGGCAGCGAGCGTTTCACCCCCTGCCATGCGCACCCCCGTGACGCTGCCCTGGTCTACAAGAATCTGCTGGACCGCGGCCCGATACCGAATCACGGCGCCACGCTCTGTCGCATAGCGCAGTAGCGCATCGCGAACATCGGCAGCACGCCCCGAAGCGGGGAAAAGGCGCCCGCCGCGTTCGACCTGCGTCTCCACCCCATAGCGTTGTAACAGCGCCAGCAATTCCTCTCGAAAGAAGCGATGGAAGGCATTACGCAGAAAGGCGCCATTGCGCCCATAAGCTGTGAGAAAGGCCTCCAGCGGTGCAGCGTTGGTGACATTGCAGCGCTGCTGCCCGCTCACAAGAATCTTCTTGCCTGCTTCTTCCATCTTCTCCAGCAGCAGCACCTGCGCTCCGAGCTCGGCAGCACGTCCGGCAGCGATCAACCCCGCTGCTCCCGCGCCGATGACGATGACCTCGCGCCGGGATTTCATGCGCCGCGCAATCCCAATACCAACAACCGCAGCTCGGCAGTGTTGGAAGTGTTTTCTACGCGGTGATGTTCACCGGCATGAATGAGGACTGTATCGCCGGGACGCAGTACGCGCGCCAATACCGGACTGCCCGCTGTAGGGCGATGATGCAACTGCCCCTCACCCGCGATGACATAGAGCACTTCATCCATCTCGGCATGGGCTTGCATGCCGCTTGCCGCTTGGGGCGCCAGTACCGTGTCGTGCAAGAAAACGAAAGTCGCCCCTGCGAGCAAGCCTTCGGCTGTGCCCGCCTCCTCGCTAAAGAGCCAGCGCACGGTCGTCTCGCCGTTTCCCTGCCAGGGAGGCGGCATCTCTGGGGCTGGGTTTGCGGGCTTATAGCGTACCCGCTTGATGTGGGCTGCGCGCTTGAAGAGCACCCCGGAGGTGCGGTCATAAGGTGCGCGGTTGATATTGGCATGGGCGTTAGCGCGATGGAAATCCTCGGCAGGTATCGCCGCGGGTTCCCATGCTGTTGGTTCAGTTTCGTCTTCTTTGTGCATTGTGCTATATCCTTAGGCAGCGCTATCCAACCAATTGAGCAGAGCCTCATAGGCAAAGGCGTCGGCTTTGGACTCAACAAAATGGCTCACATCCGGGCGCTCTACTTGAAGTTGCGCGCCCAGGGTCTGAATGACCTCGATATCGCATTCGATGGCAGCTTGCCGCAAGGCATCCAGCCATGTTTGCGATAGTCCCTCCAAAGCGGGGGGCGCTGTCGCGGGCTGATTCCCTTGTTGCTCGTTGGGGCGAATCTTAACCGTGCTGCACGTATTAAAGGGGTCTGCTGCAGCTGGCAACACGAAATAGAAGGTGCTGCCTTCTCCTGGCGTGCTTTCGACGCCAACTTGCCCTCCCAGGCGCTCAATGATGCGCTGGACGATGGAAAGCCCCAATCCGTGCCCCTGCACGCGAACCTGATCGAGCCTGGTGAAGGGCACAAATAACTGGGCTTGCGCCTCCTCGGAGAGACCCTGCCCGTTATCGCGCACCCAGAACCGTATTTGCGCCTCATTGGCGCGAATCTCGCCCTGTCCTCGTGGTTGCTCCCAATTCCAACCAATTTCGACGCGCGGTGCGATGCCCTTCTCGGGTTGCCCTCCGTATTTGAGAGCATTGCTGAGGTAATTAGCCCACACCTCCTCGATCCAGGGCGCATAGCCGAGCGCCTGAGGCCAGGGATTCTCATCCTGGGGCACCAGGATAGCATTGTGTTGCGCGATTTGGTCGAGCAAGCGTTGCTTTGCCTGTTCAACGACCTCCGGCATGTTCACCGGCGCCGCCGTGACCGTTTGCTTGCGCAAGCCGCTCAACAGCATGAGTTCCTCGATAATAACATTGAGTTTCTTGCCTGTCTGTGCTAAAACCTGCAGCGCGGACTGGCGCTGCGCATCGGTGAGGGGTGTCTGTTCATCTCTCAGTAGATCGGCGTAGCCTATGATCAGCCCGATAGGATTCTTGAGGTCATGCGCCACGGTATGAGCAAAGGCATCCAGGTCCGCATTCTGGGCGGCGAGTTGTTCTGCGTATTGACGGAGGGCTTCTTCACTCTTGCGCAGGGCCTCTTCAGCCTGTTTGCGCGCGGTGATATCATCTTTTACGGCGATGAAGTGTGTGATATGCCCGTTGCGATCCTTGACCGGCGAGATGGTGGCTGCTTCATAGTAAAGGCTGCCATCTTTCTTGCGATTGATAATTTCCCCTTGCCAGGTATCGCCGCGGCGAATCGTCGTCCAGAGATCATGGTACAGCTCTTGACCGTGGTATCCGGATTTGAGAATGCGTGGATTTTGTCCCAGGGCCTCCTCGGCAGTATAACCGGTGATGTGCGTGAAAGCGGGGTTCACGTACTCGATGATTCCTTGTGCGTTTGTCATCACGATAGTGCTGGCGCTTTGCTCGAGCGCGCGCGTGAGCTTGCGCAGCTCCAGGTTCTGCGCTTCCAGCTGTTGCCGGTATTCCTGTAGTTGTGCCTCAATTCGCTTGCGCCGGCTGATGTTACGGGCGATGGTTTGCAAGGCGGGGCTTCCATGGTAGTCCAAGCGCGAAGTTGTGACTTCAACATCAACAAATGTGCCATCGAGGCACAGTAGTCTTTCTTCCAATAACGGTGCGGTTTTATCTTTAGTCAGCGTTTCTGTGATACGTTTTGCTGCCAATGCCCGCTGGTCAGGGTGGACGAATTCAAGCACCTCGTGACCCAACAAATCTTGTGGCGTGGTTGCCTTGAGCATTTCTATGGCGGCTGAGTTGACGAAACTGATTTTGCCATCCTGGTAGACCACAACGGCTTCAGGTGAAAGCTCTACCAATTGCCGGTAGCGATCTTCACTCTCCTGGAGTGCCGATTGTTGTTCTCCATTCTCCAGAAACAGCCGTTGATTGATTGTCAGGAAGATCAGGAACGTCAAGGCGAAAACAAGCACCTGGTAGCTTATATTGGTGAACAGGTCTACTGGTCCCTGTTCGGCAAAAAAGTCACCTTGTGGCAGCAGAATGATATTGCTGATGATGCGCACGCTACTGATCACACAGTAACCGGCAAAAACGACCATGAGCCATCTGGCGGCAGAGGTGGTTTTTGTCTTTGGGTTGTTCATCATCCAAATACATTGTGCGAAGACAAGCAGAATTGCCACAGCGTTGTTGATATTCCGCACCGCCAGATTGGATTCGACGAACGTGAAATAGGCATGCACGGCGAAAAAAACCGCCAGCAGTGCGATTTTCCGTGCTCGATGATGGGGCAACTCAAAGAAGTGCTCTAGACCCACGCAGAACAGAACCGTTCCCCCGACGATGAGCGCGTTGCTGATCATGATGGACAATTCTGTTGGTATTGGACCAGGGCTGCGCAGGGCAAAGAACAACAGGGCAATCCCCTGCATAGCGAAATCGGCAACCCAAAAGCCCACGCCCCTAAAGCGGTGACGGTTTTGCCACCAGAAGAGTGCCATCATGACGGCGCACAGAGCGTAGCCGATTGCCTGGTTGAACATGAGAGTGCGTAGATCTAGATTCATACCTTCGAGTATAACTTGTTTCGCCATAAACGGCAATTGGGGTTATGGGTATAGGACAAAGTATTGGCGCTAAAAACACTAACAAGACCTTCTGCACCTTCCCTCTGTGAGGGTGATTTTCGTGGACGGGGCTGCACCCCGTCCACGAAAATCACCCAACAATCTGCCTCTGTGCGTCGTCCGCGCGCCAAAGTGTCTAAACGCAAGCGTCTCACCAAGCCAACCTTTGAACTTCCCGGGAATTTTCCTATATCCGAATCGTTACCTTCATTATTCTCTGCTCGTGTTATAATGAGAGCGTGCAAGGTGCGCCGGGCTTTCGAAGCAGGTTGCTGACCGGAATTGCGCTATGCCCCTTACGCAATATCTGAAGCGGGAGCAAGGCATTCGGTCCACAACGAGCCTCACCGAGGGTGCAGAAGCCTGTTGAACTGCTACGAATGTCCTGTGCCTTGCGATCTTTGTATCTGGGAGTGTGCATGCCTAAACTCAAGGAACTCTCCGTTCAAGGCTTCAAATCATTTGCTGAAGCTTTGACGCTTACCTTCCCAACTGGGATCACGGCCATTGTGGGACCGAATGGCAGTGGGAAGAGCAATGTGGCTGATGCTGTGCGCTGGGTCTTGGGCGAACAGCGCATGCGCTCCTTGCGTGGGCGCAGCGGCGAAGATATGATTTTTGCGGGCAGCAAAAAGCGCTCGCGTGCGGGAATGGCGCGTGTCGCGCTCACTTTCGATAATAGTGATGGTTGGTTACCTTTAGATTTTGCCGAAGTGATCATCGAGCGCCGTACTTACCGTGATGGCAAGACCGACTATCTGCTTAACGGAAGCCGCGTCCGCTTGATGGATTTGCGGGACGTGCTGGATCGCGCGGGCCTTGGGCGGGATGCCTATCTGACCGTCGGTCAGGGCCTTGTGGATCAGGTGCTTTCATTGCGCCCCACCGAGCGCACCGGGCTATTCGAGCAGGCTGCCGGCATTGCCCCCTACCGCACGCGCCGCGAGGAGGCGTTGCGGCGTCTGGATGATACCAAACGCAATTTGGAGCGGGTTCAGGATATCATTGGTGAAATTGAACCACGCTTGCGCCGGCTGGAACGCGAGGTTGCCCGTGCGGAGCAGCACGCCGAACTATCTGCCGAGCTCAAATCACTCCTCCGCATCTGGTATGGTTACCGCTGGGGACAGGCGCTACAGCGTCTGGAAAACGCACGCCAACGTTCTCAATACCGCTCTGAGCGGGTCACACGCCAGCAAGAATCCGTGGATGCTGTGGCGGGTCGCATTACCGGGTTGCGTGGGCAGATGGTGAGCCTGCGGGCTAACCTGGCTGAACTGCATCGCGAAAACAGCGTTCGCCATGCCGAAGCCGAGACTCTGCAGCGCGACCTTGCTGTCACTCAGGAGCGGCGGCGCCTGTTGCAGGACCAACAGGCTGAAGCGCAGGCCAATCTTGCCCCGCTTTATGCCGCGCAGGAAGACGCCGCTGCAGAGCTGTCGCAGCTGGAAACGGCGCAGCATGAAGCTGCCGAACGTCTGGCACAGGCGCAGGCAGCGTTGCGCGCTGTCGAAGCGGAGTATCGCAAAGTGGAGGCGCATCGCCACACGTTGTTGAGCCGCCAGAGCGCAGCCCAGACGCAAGCGCTTGAGCATCGCCATCGCCTCACCGATCGCCAGAGTCGCCTGGAACAGCTGACCGAACGTGCAGAACAGCTGCGCACCCGCGTAACGCAAATTGAGGGTGTTCTGGGGGCGGCACAGGAACGCCGCCGCACTCAACAGGTACAGGTGGAGGAAGCTCGCCGCGTATTGGAGCAAATTGAGAGCGCTGCTAAAAGTGAGCAGGCTGAAGAGGAGCGTCTGCAGGCCACTCTGGATGCCACCCGCGCTGAAGCCGAGCGCCTGCGACGTGAATTGGCGCAGAAGCAGCTCCCTTATCAGCAGCTCACCGCGCGCCTGGATGCCCTGGAACGCCTACATTCAGAGGGCGCCGGCTTGTATGCGGGCGTCCGCGCGGTATTGCAGGCTGTGGAGCGGGGGCAGCTGCGAGGCTTGCCCGGCACATTTGCCTCACTCGTCCACGTGCCTTCAGAGCTCGACAAAGCAATAGAGACCGCGCTGGGCGGTCAACTGCAAGATGTGATTGCTAAACATTGGGATGATGCCCGCGCCGGCATCGAGTGGCTCAAACAGCAGCGCGCCGGCAGGGCGACCTTCTTACCACTGGATAACCTGCGCCCCCCTGCACCGCTGGAATTGCCGGCCCTCAAGGGCGTGATTGGCGTGGCTTCGGCATTGGTCAGCTACGAGGATCGCGCGCTAGAACCCGCTGTGCAGCTGCTCTTGGGGCGCGTCGCCGTGGTGGAAGACCTGGATGCGGGGCGTGCCTTGTACCAACAACTGCGGGGAAGCTATCAAATCGTCACGTTGCAAGGCGAGATTTTGCGCTCCGGAGGATCGCTTACCGGCGGGCAGGAACGTCGCGAGCGCGAAGGCGAAAGCCTGCTCTCTCGCGAGCGCGAACGTCGTGAACTGCCCGGTCGTGTGGAAAACCTCGCAGCTGAGGTGCAGAGTTTGACGGCGGCGCTCGGACACAGCGAGGAGCAAACCCGCGCAGTGACCCAGGATTTGCGGGCACTCTCCGAGCGGCAGCGTGAGGCAGAGCGGCAACGGCAGAATGCCAACCGTGCTTTGGAGCGCGCCATCCGTGACCTTGAGCAGGTAATTCAGGAGACGGATTGGCAACGTCGTTTGTTGGGAGAGGCGGGTGAGGAGCGTGAGCGCCTGGAGGCGACGCGCTTGCGTTTGGAGCAAGAGCACCGGCAGATTGCTGCGCAGCTGGCGGATGCTGAGTCTCTTGCAACTAAGGCGGCGGCCGATCTTGCCGCTGCTTCGGATACCGAAGCAAGTCAGGCGGTAGCCGAGCAACGCACACAGACCGTGTTGGTTCAGCAGAGCTATGAAAATCAACGGGTCTTGTTGGCGACCCGTCAACGTGAGTCCGAGCGTTTGCAAGGGCAGATTACTGCACAAGAGCAGCGCGTGACCGCGTTGAACGCCGAGCTCACGGCACTTTCACAACGCCTGGATACGCTACATGCTGGTTACGAGACGGCGCGTGCCGCAGCTGACAACACCTCCGGGCAAATCCCGTCGCTGGAACAAGCGCTTGCAGGATTAGAGCAGCAGCAGGAGCAACTGGAGCAGGAGGAAACGCGCCTGCGTACCACGCTGCGTGAAGCCGAACAGCGTTATGCCGAGGTGGAGATTGACGCTCGACGGCGCGAGGATCAGCTGGCGACCTTGCGTCATGAAATTGAAGAGGCTTTGGAGATCGTAGTAGTTGATCTGCCGGAGAGTCTCTCGGTGCAGCATCCCTTGCCCTTGAGCGATATTGCCGCCTCGTTGCCCACCGTTGCCGAATTGCCCGAAGGGCTTGAACAGCAGCTTCGGGATTTGCGTACCCAGATCAACCGGCTTGAACCCATTAACACGACCGCGAAAGAGGAATTCAACGAGGTCGCGGAACGCCACGGCTTCTTGCGTGAACAGGCGACCGATTTGGAAACGGCTTCGGCGCATCTGCGCAAGATCATCACCGAGCTGGATGAATTGATGCAGACGGCTTTCAATACCACATTCCAGGCGATTGCGACGGAATTCTCGCGGGTCTTTGCGCTCCTCTTCAATGGCGGCACAGCAAAGCTGGTGCTTGAAACCAGCGCAGAGAGCGATTTGCCTGGTGTGGAGATTGTGGCTCGCCCGCCGGGGAAGCGAACCTCCGGTCTGGGGATGCTTTCCGGCGGTGAACGCACGCTCACAGCTGTGGCGCTGCTGTTTTCGGTGATGCACGTCAGCCCTACGCCTTTCTGTATCCTCGACGAGGTGGACGCCATGCTTGACGAGGCCAATGTGGGGCGTTTTCGTGCCATGTTGCGTGATTTGGGCCGCTCTACGCAGTTCCTCATTGTCACCCATAACCGTGGCACGGTGGAAGTGGCAGATACCATCTATGGCGTTTCCATGGGTGAGGATGGCGTTTCGCAGATGCTCTCCTTGAGCCTGCAAGACCTGCCGACCTCTGAGGAGATCTGAGTCGCTGGCCCATTTCTGCAAGGAGCTTTTGGTATCTTGAGACGCGCGGAGCGCGTCTCAAGATACCCTTTCACGACTTGGGTGATGTTGCACAGGGGTAGAATCCTCTATGGTGGTCTTCGATCTTAAAACCGCATTGATTCTGCTCACGCTTGGCCTGTTGGCGGCGGTGAGCCTGGCGGTGTGGTTGGCGCATCGGCATTCGCCGCGCCAGTCTTATCCTCTCGGTGCTTCGCCTGGGGAACCGTCCGGTGGTTCGTCTGGCGAAGCGCCTGGCGCTGATGCCCTGGAGGTAGGAGCGGCATTTGAGACGGCGCCTTTCGGGCTGCTCGTGCTTGAAGGCGCACAGGTGCTACGTTTCAATACCGAGGCGCAACGTCTGCTCCGGTTGCCTGCACATCTTGTGACATTGCCCGATGCGGAATGGTTTCCCCTGCTCATGGAAGACTGTGCTTTGGCGCGCGCCGAGGCGCTGGCGCAGCACGAGTCAGCGCCGGGTGGGCGCTACCGTACGGTGACCTTTGTCTCCGGGCAGACGGTGCGCTGGTGGGTCGTGCCCTGGGGTGCGCGCGATGGCGTTTTCGTTTTCGATATCACGCCCCAGCAACGCGTCGAGCAGGCAGGACGCGCGCTCTTGAATGATCTGGCGCACGAATTACGCACGCCGGTCGCCACGATTCTGACCCACCTTGAAGTGATGGGCCTTACCGATGTAGGGGAGGATGTCCATCAACAATCCCTGGCGCTTTCCAAGGATGAGGCGCAACGCATGGCGCGCCTGATTAACGATATGCTGGAATTAGGACGCCTGGAGACGGCGCCGGAGTTTGCTCTGCGTTCAGTAGAATTGCTCCCCCTCGTTGAGGAAGTGATTTTCCAGACCCTGCCTCAAGCGCAGTCGAAACACATGGCGCTCTCGTTGGAGGCATCCCCACCACTGCCCCTGGTGTTGGGGCACGCCGACCGGTTGCGGCAGGTTTTCCTTAACTTACTCGACAATGCCTTCAAATACGCGCGCGAGGGTGACCGTGTGGTGATTTCTTTGACGCGCACAGAAGCGGGTATTGCTTGCGCCGTTTGCGACACGGGACCGGGGATTCCACCGGAGCATTTACCCTATGTCACCCGGCGTTTCTACCGTGGCGCTTCCAGGCAAGAGCCGGGTAGCGGCTTGGGGTTGGCGCTCGTGACAGAGATTCTGCGTCGCCATAACACACAATTGGAATTGGAAAGCCGTGTTTCCGGCGAAACCGGGACCTGCGTGCGCTTTCTATTGCCGTTGGCAGAGGTTAGGGCTGGGTGATGAAGGGTCGTAAGCGGTCTCGTGGGGTGTTGCGCTATGGTTGGCTGTTAGCGGCAGTAGCCTTGCTGCTGCTAATAGTATTGCTACCTGTTGAGGGTTGGGTCATTTTGGCGCCGCGTGAGGCAGCGCTTCCCTGGCCTCAATTCGCGCTTGACCCGCCCGCGCCGCAGCCCGGCGACCTGGTGCGGGTTACGGTTACGGATGTGACTCCCTGGGCCTTCGTGCAGCTCACCGTGCAGGATCGCCCCGCCGAGGTGCTTGGGAGCGATCAGCGTGCCGGTGGTCTGTGGACGTGGTCGTGGCTCTTCACCGCACCTGAGGTGGAGTCCTATGCGCTGACCTTTTATCGTGATTGCCATCTGGGTTGTCTGGAGCGGAGTCGCATTGTACTGGGACAGCCTGTGACTGCTTCTTCTGCCTCTGCTGGTCTACCTACCAGATTGGGCCTGGTTTTTTCAAGTCTGGAGCGTGATTGGCACGGGCGTGCGGGTTGGGCTGTCGAAGTCACGTATGCACATCAGGCTGAGGCGGCTTACTGGGGTGTGGATGATCTGGCAACGCGAATAGCTGCACAGCGTGCACAGGGGCTGCGGGTCCTGGTGCGCGTGGACTATGATCAGCGGCAGAGCCTGCCGCCAGCTGGGGATTACATTGCGCTCTCCGAGTATCTGGAATACGTACGCCGCCTGGCGCGTGATGCGCGGCTCCAGGACGTGGTTGGCATCATCATCGGTGCGGATTACAATGCGATGGAAGCGAACGCCCTGGCGCCGGAACAACCGGTCACGCCTGAGTGGTACGCGCGGCTGTTCAACGGCTACGGTGAACCCGTGACACACAGCGACAATGTCGTGCAGATAGTTCGATCTGTGAATCCTAATCTCCGTGTCCTGGTAGGTCCTCTACGTCCGTGGATTTTCGATCAGGATGGGGCACAGCGCACCGAGGCGGATGTTCCCTGGCTGAATTACATGAACACCCTCGTCGCCCTGCTAGATGAGACAGTGCAGGCTAAATCTGCGGCAGGCATTCCACTGGTTGCGCCGGATGGCTTTGACGTGCAGGCGCCTGGTCGCCCTGACGCACCGGAGATGGCGGGGCGCGAACGCGCCTCCGAGCCACTGCAGGATTTGCCTCGCGCGGCGTGGGGCGGGGCGCAGGCGGGCTTCCGTGTTTACCGAGATTGGCTGGCGATCATCAATGCCTACCCAACCACCCAAGGCGCGCCGGTGTACATTATCTCCACGAATACCTTTGACCGTGAGGCAAATATCCCACCGGCGCAGAATTACCCCCGTGGTTGGCTCACAACGGCTGCCCAGGTGATTGCCGGTGAACCGCAGATTGTGGCGCTATGTTGGTTTATGGATGATTTTCCCCACGGTGAAGAATGGGATTACTTCAGCCTTACTGAACATCCAGGGCGCCTGGTAGATGTGGCAGAGGAATTTGATAGTCTACTGCGGGCAGAATGAACACGAAAGAACTTATTTGCCCGCGACTATAGGCTCCGTTTGGTGACGGCGGATTTGGCGCTGCGCCCCTGAGGGAAATATGATGATGGATGACCGTATCTCGGTGGTTTTGGCGGATGATCACCCCGCATTGCGGGTGGGGTTGCGTGTGTTGCTGGATCGAGAGCCGGATATCACCGTCGTAGGCGAGGCTGATGATGGCGACGCAGCCTTAGCGCTGTTGCAGACGCTCTTGCCGGATGTCGTGGTACTTGATTGCCAGCTGCCGGGGCGTGATGGCGTCTCGGTCGCGGCGGTTGTGCAGGCGCAGGGATTGCCGGTAAAGGTCGTGGCGCTTTCTGCCTACGATGATGACCGCTATCTGGCAGGTATGGCGGCAGTTGGTGCAATGGGGTATCTGCTCAAAAATGAGGCGCCAGGCTGTATTGTTGCGGCGGTGCGCTCGGCTCTGCATGGCGAGAGCTTGTGGACGGCGCAACAACTGGCACGGGTGCACCGTTGGCAAGCCGAGGTCGAAGCGCTGCGTGCTAGCCTGACCGAGCGTGAACGGGAGGTCCTCCGTCTAGTGGCAGAAGGCTTGAGCAACAAGGAAATTGCGCAAGCGCTCGCCATCAGCGTCCGGACAACGGACTTCCACGTCAGCAACGTGCTGCGCAAACTCAACCTGATCTCCCGTGTCGAAGCCGCAGTTTGGGCCAAGGAACACCTTGAGACTACCCGCGGAGAGCGAGTTTCGGGCTAGAGCCCGCTAGAAAGAGTGTTTTTGGCTGCCGCGCGTAGCGCGGCAGCCAAAAACACTTTCTAAAACTACGACTTTAGCCTGAAGCGGCGACTCAGCCGCTCTTGTGGTGGCAAGCGGGGTAACGCTGAACAGTTACATTTTAGAGGTGCGTTTCAACTTCGGGGCAAAAGGTAGCCGATTGTCATACAAAAGAGTCTTCTTTTATTGATTTTTGGCGGCGGAACGAAGTCCCGCCGCCAAAAATCAACTTTTTCCAGATTTTCGCCTCCGGCGTGAGCTGCACCCCATTTTAGAGAATGTTTTTCCTCTGGCAAGTTTCAGGGTATAATAGGATTGTGATTCGTTACATGAAGAAAGGAGCGCAAGGATGAAATACACCACCCAACAATTCAAGCATTGTGATCTGATCAAGGTTACCGGGCGGATTGACAGTCTGACAGTACAAGAGCTTGAGACCGTCTTCAACGATCTTCTAGAAGCCGGTCGTTTCAACCTGGTCTGTGATTGTTCTGAAGTTGAATTTGTCTCCAGCGCAGGGTTGCGGTTGCTGATCAATGTGCAGAAATCATGTCGCAAACTCGACCGGGGGGAGCTGGTGTTAGCGCAGGTCACCGAGCGTGTATTCAGCGCTCTGGATTTGGCGGGCTTTGTGCCATTGTTCCGTTTAGAAGATGACGTGCTTCAGGCTGTCGGCAGCTTCTGATGCCGGGCCTCGTGCTGTTTGGAGCGCGTGTGTAACCAGAGAACGAGCTGCTTGATCGAAAGACAGGCAGCTTGTTCATTTTTTGTGTCTATGAAGGCGTGTGTAACAATCAGGAAAACTTACCATGGATTCGTCAACAACTTGTAGTTTTCCCGCGGTCTGTGCCAGTCTCGAAGCGATTAGTTTGCAGGTAAGAGACGCAGCTCAGGTCGCGGGCTTGAATGATGATGCGGTTTATGCCATCCAGTTGGCAGTTGAGGAGGCATGCGATAACATCATCGAGCATGCATATGGCAAGAACATGTCAGGTGATATTGAATGTACATGTGAGGCGACTCCTGAGGGCCTGGTGGTCACCCTACGTGATCATGGCTCCCCCTTCAATCCGGATTCTGTCCCTCTGCCGGATCTCGATTCACCTTTGGAAGAACGCGACGCGGGCGGTTTGGGCTTGCACTTCATTCGCAAGCTCACGGATGATTTCTGTTTTGAGTTTGATGCCGAGCAGGGCAATGTATTGATGTTGTTCAAACGTCGCTCGCCTGGCGTATAGGTTTGCGATTATAGTGGCCTATGAGCTTTCGAGGCGGTAGGGTGAGTATGAATCTCTGGCATGGAATTGCCCGGCGTTTATGGCCTGGCGTGCTGCGCTTACGGGGGCTTGACTATACCCGTGCCGTAGGCGATATCGTCACCACGCTTTATACAACGCCGCTGGTGCTCGCAGGGCTTATCTGGCTTGGCATAGCTACCGATGTCTTGCTGCTGCGTTCACATTGGTTGTTGCTTTTACTCATCCTGGGGTTGTTGAGTCTTTTCGACTGGCTGAATTTTTCTCTCTTCGTCGAGACTTCACCCGGTGTCTTCGCGGATTGGGCGTGGTCCTTCAAGGGGCTGGTTGTTTGGTCGGCGGTCTTCATTCTGGGGGCTGGTGCGCTCTGGGTCGCAGTGCTATGGCTTCTCGGCTACTTTGTCTTCCGCTGGCGGCGGGCTACCTTGCCCGAGTGGCGCTGGAACCTCGTTCGCAACCTGACATTGGATTGCGCTGTCGTTGTCTTTGGCGGATTGGTCGCGCTAAAGGTGTATGCTGGCATGGGCGGGGAAATCCCCCTGGTCGGCTTCAACTGGCAAAGCTTTAGCCCTGCCCTGATTGCGCTGCTGACATGGATTTGCTTGAGCGCCTTGCTGTGGGCGCCATTGTTGGCTTTCTTTAGCATCAGCCGGGAATACGCCTGGGCGCATAGTAGTGGGTGGACTTTACTGCGTTTTCTGGCGATTACGGTGGGTTGGCGTCTCTTTGTGGACCCGCTTTCGGTGCTGGCATCCGTGCTCTTCACCCAGACCGGTTTCAATGGTTATCTTTTCTTTATTGCTGCGCTGGTCATCACTGCTGCCCTGGCGCACCAGCTCAGTCAGGCTCTGGCTCTGAGCCGTTTGCGCACTCGAGAGCTGGAAAACCTGGAGCGCTTGGGGCAGGACCTGATCGCCGCGGCGCCTGACCTGGAGGCACTACCGGCGCTGCTGCACGCGCACATTGAGGGTATGTTCCCCTACAGCCATGTGGAACTGCGACTGTTTCCAGCGCAGACCTTGCTACACTACCCGGATGATTGGCCCCCGGTGGCGGGAGCGGTTTGGGAGGCGGCAGCCACGGGGTCGGCTTGTTGCTTTCTGCCAAATCAGCTGACGCCATGGGGAGAGCGCCTCGAAGCCAAAGGCATTGTGCTCGTCCCTGTTCTGGATGTGGAGACTGAGCAGATCGTCGGTGCGCTCTATCTGGCGCGCTTCCGCGACCTGGAATTGCTCCGGCAGGTATTGCCGGCGCTGCGCCTTTTCGCCTCACAGATTGCAACGGTGCTGCAGGCAAACCGTATCCTTGACCGGCGTTTGGCATACGAGCGTTTGGTGCAGGAATTTGCCCTGGCAGGTCAGATTCAGAGCAGCCTCCTGCCCAATCAGATGCCATTGCTTCCGGGGTGGCAAATCGAAGCTGCGCTGAAGTCGGCGCTGGAGACCTCGGGGGATTTCTATGATTGTATTGTACTCCCCGATGGGCGTTTGGGCGTTGTTATTGCGGACGTATCCGACAAAGGCTTAGGGGCTGCACTGTACATGTCCTTGAGCCGAACCTTACTCCGCATTTATGCCACTCAGCAACCCGATCCGGCAGCTGTGCTTGAGCTGACGAACAAACATATACTGCAGGATACCCATGCGGGATTTTTCATCACCGTTTTCTATGGGGTGCTTGATCCCTTGACCGGGGTATTGACGTACGGCAATGCCGGGCATTTGCCGCCGGTGCTTATCCCTTACCAACAGCCCGAGCGGGAGTTGACCTTATTGCCGCGCACAGGCATGGCTCTCGGCGTGTGCGAATCGGCGCATTGGGAAACCTCCACGCTGCAGGTGTGCTGTGGAGATGCGTTGGTGCTCTACACTGACGGCGTCGTGGATGCTGAAAACACTGCACGAGATTTCTTTGGCGAAGCACGTTTGTGTGAGGTTCTGAAGTCGCAGGCTGGTCGGCCCGCTAAAGCCATTCAGCAGGCTGTGCAGGATGCTGTGACGGGCTTCATGTCCGAAGCCCCACAGCACGATGATATGACTGTGATGGTGATAGCTCGATCTGATTGAGGCTGTTATGTCTGGAGAAACCCGTATGGAAGCATTATGGCAAGCACTGGCACAGCGTTTTCGTCCCGAGATTGAAAAGACTGTGGATGATCTGCAACGCGTTTCGCAGATCAGCGATGTTGTGAGCTTTCTGTACGGCGTTCCGCTGGCGCTTGCTGGTCTGGTATGGCTCATTCTGCGCACCGATTTGCAGCTGTTGTTTCAAATCTGGCCTCTGTTGTTGATCCTCTTTGGCTTGCTCTACTTGTTGCGCCGTCTCGAGTTTTTCCTGTTGACGGAGTTGAACTCGCGCCGCCTTGCCAATGCCAGCGGAACCTTTGAGGCTGTGATTACATGGTCATCCGCCCTAATGTTCGGTCCCAGCGTTCTCTGGCTTGGTTTGGTTTGGGATGTTATAGACCTGTTTTTTCCCAGACAACGCCGGCAGGATCCGGATTGGTGGTGGAACCGGGCGCGGAATCTGGCGCTGCGTTATGCGGGGTATCTGCTGGTGAGCCTGGCTGCGTTGGAGCTGTATGGTCGTTGGGGTGGCATCACACCCTTGCCGGGTTTGAGTCTGGAGGTCCTATGGCCCGCTATTGCGGCAACTCTGGTCCGCCAGCTCTTCTCAATGCTCTGTTGGGCGCCGTATGTGCTGTATTATCTGACTTCTAAGACCTTGGGTTTTGATGCCTCTGCGCGGCACGCCTACCTGCGCTTCATGCTGATAGCCTTGGGTTGGCCCGTCTTGATGGACCCCTTCGCCTTGCTCGCGGCGGGACTGTGGGCGCAAGTGGGGCACGTCGGCTACGGGCTTTTTTTGCTCAGCGTGCTGATGGTGAGTTACATGGCCTATCGTTTCAGCCATACCGCCATTCGCAATCTCTGGCGCTCCCATGAGATGGCGAACCTCGAACGGTTGGCGCGCGCCATCCTTGGCGGTCCCCCTGAGGAGCTGCAGCTCTCTGAGGCGCTACACGAGCATGTCCCTGGTATGTTCCCCGGTTGTCGAATCGAAATTCGCACTTTCCCGGATGAGACGCTCCTGCTGTACCCGCTTAGCGCGCGCCCATTGCAGGAATCTGGCTGGATCTGGTTGCGTGCTGTGGCAGAAGCCCGGTGCTTCAAACAGGGAGATGCGCTTCCGTGGCAAGAAAAAGCTGCCGAGACGCCCTACTTGATGGCGCCGATTCTCGATATGGAGACTTTGTTGCCGATTGGCGGTATTTGTCTGACCTTCACGGGTCGGGTGCGCCATCAGGAACCATTGAGTAACCTTTTGCCTGCGGCGCAAACATTGGCGGCGCAAATTGCCGCGGCCTTGCATGCTACCAAAATCCATAACCAAACTCTGGCTTATCAGCGTATTGAGCAGGAGCTCGCGGTCGCTGGAGAGATTCAGGCGGGTTTCCTGCTCAGCCAGCTTTCTGAAGTGCTCAACTGGCAGGTCAGTGGGTGGCAGGTAGCGGTGGCGCTGGAGTCTGCACGGGAGACCTCCGGTGATTTTTACGATGTTATCCCCTTGGCCAATGGTCGAATGGCGTTGGTGATTGCGGATGTAGCGGATAAGGGGTTGGGGGCGGCGTTGTATATGGCAGTGAGCCGTACTGTAATCCGAACTTTCGCCGAGCAATATATCGAAGACCCACAACAAGTTTTCGCCGCTGCCAATCCGCGCATCCTCAAAGACACCCATGCTGATCTCTTTGTGACCATATTCTATGGTATCCTCGATCCAGAACACGGCACGCTCACTTATTGCAATGCGGGACATAATCCGCCCTTCCTGTTCAGCATGCAAAATGGGCGGCGCATGCAAGCGTTGCGACGCACGGGAATCCCACTCGGTGTGCGGGAACAGGAGACCTGGACTTCGCATACCGTTTCCATTGCCCCGGGTGACTTACTGATCCTCTACACCGATGGCGTGACCGATGCGGAGGATACGCGTGGAGACTTCTTTGGCGAGGACCGGCTCTTGGAGGCTCTGGAGATTGCGGCGGCAAACACCAATGGCGGCGGGCGCACAGCTCAGGAAGTGCAGGATACCATCATGAAGGCAGTGCATGATTTCATCGGTCACGCCGCTCAAACGGACGATATTACTTTGATGGTGTTGGCGCGCGACCTGGATTGTGAGCCTTGCGGGCAGATCGCTCTGGATGTTCCATGAGTGTTGCAGGCGCTTCTGCGCGCCTGCAACACTCCTTTTCCATAATTATCCCCGGTAATTGGGTGCGTTTCAACTTTGGGGTAAAGGCAAGACGACCATCGCACACATGCCTTTCTTTGATTGATTTTTGGCGGTGGGGCTTTGCCCCACCGCCAAAAATCAATTTTCCCCCCGCCCTGTAGGGGAGCTTGAGATTTTCGCCCCAGTTTTGAAACGCACCCCGGTAATTTCTACAGTAGACACGGGCTTACGCTTCTGTTACACTGGAATAGTAGGACAAGCTGTAATTCCAGCTATAACTTTTGGAGGTGCCCGTATGACTCAGAATCTAGCTGCGCCTGTTGGCGCAAACACAGTCCCTGCGCCGCGCCCTCACTCATCCGGAGATTGGTTGGGGCGCTTGTACCGTCTCGCTGTCGTAATCCTGGCAGCTTTTGTGGTGCTCGGCGCCGTGTTGGTGATAGGACGGTCTGCTATCTACAAAATCCATGAATACGAGCGCGGTTTGCATTTGCGCGGGGGGCGCTTTGTGCGTGTAGAGACCCCCGGTTGGCATGTGCAAATTCCGCTGGTGGATACCGTCATCATCGTTACCGTCAATGAACGGCTTGGCTATGTAGAACGCCTGGCAGCCATGACCTCCGACAATGTGACGATGGATGTCTCCTTGCAGTATACTTACCGTGTGACACAACCGGAGCGTTTTGCCCTGGAGGTGAGCGACCCTGAACGCATCGTTTTCGAGTTCGTTCAGGGCAAGTTGCGGGACGTGGTGAACACCAAGACCATGGCTGAGGTGATGGATAACCGCGCCGTTCTCAACCTGGATGTGATGGCGACCTTGCGTGAAATTGAGTCCCGCTACGGCGTCGAGTTCATCACCGTGCAGATCCAGGGAGCTTCCCCGCCGGCAGAAGTGGTCTCCGCCATTAAGGATCGCATGGTCGCGGGTCAGCGACAAGCGCAGGCTGAAGCTGAAGCGGCGCAGCAGCGCACGCTGGCTGACGCGGAATTCTATGCCGCACAGAAGCGCGCCGATGGTGAAGCCTATCAGATCACCCAACTGGCGCAGGCTGAAGCTCAACGTATCGAGTTGGTCTCTGCCGCACAGCAAGAAGCAACCCGCGCCATCCTGTCTACGTTAGCGAGTGGTGGTCCCCTGGCAGAGCAATATATCCAGGTGTTACTGGCACAGGAGCTGAGTGAGAACAGCAAGTGGATTATTGGCGCCGAAGGGCAACCCATTCTCGACTTGCGTGATCCATCAAAGAGCTCTGGTTCCCCTGCCCTTCCCTGACCGCGCTGCGGGAGATTGTGATGAAAGCATTGAAGAGCGTCATACACGGATTGGGGTTGGCAGGCATCAACTTTGTTGCGGTATTACTTGGCTTCGGGGTCTATTATCTGCTACGCCCGGCGCCGCAGTTAGCCGTACAATTGCCCGTTGCGGTCATCGCCTCGATTCTGGGATTTGCTCTGTGGATTTACTTCAGCAAGGCGCTTTTTGATACCCGAGCTATGCTAAGCGGCTGGAGGGACTATGTTGGGATCTACCTGGCAGCTTTACTGTGGAGCCCTCTCATCTTTGTGCCTTTGCATTACCTGGGCACAGGCTATGTGACTGCCTTCAGCAACGTGATGGCTTTGTGGGCTTTTCAGGTGCCGGTGAATCTCGTTGCACTGGGGATTTCCCATCTGTGCTACAATCATGGTAACAGGGTCAGCCGGTTGCCTGCTAGTCCTGGTGCTGGATAAGGCGGGAGGAACCATGAAAAAGTCACTGCTGCTATTACCTTTAGCTTTGCTACTATTGATTATCGGCGCCAGAGCCTTGCTGCGCAGTGGCATCGGTCCCTTGCGCCAGGAGCTCCTCACACAGCCGCGCATCTACGCCTATCGGGAATGGCAGAGTACCGGCGTGATGCTGCACACCGGAGATCGCGTCTACATCCGTGCCCGTGGAACGTGGCTGTACACACCCGGTGAATATCACGGTCCAGAGGGGCATGCGGAATATCGCGCTCCGAACACCTATCCCATCCCGGCAATTCCGGGCGGCATCTTGTTGGGCCGTATCGGCGAAGAAGCTCGGCCTTTCCCGGTGGGGCGGGGCGGGGCGGTCGTTGCAGACCAGGAGGGCTTACTCTACCTGCGCATCAATGACGACATCCTAAGCGATAACGTGGGCTATGTGGAGGTTGAACTCACCGTCACACCCTATGAAACATCTGACTGAGGTGAGATGCACTTACGAGCGTCGTTTATGGTCCGCGCCGTATCTGCAAACTCAGCCCCACCTTACCTGAAAGCTCATGGCAAGTGCGTCTCACCTGCTGTCTGTGAGGTGAGACGCACTTATGCCACACCCTTGTCTGTCATGGCATCAGGTCTGCAAAGTTACCTCTGCCTGTAGTCACTTCTGTAGGTGCGTTTTACCCGGATTTCACACCCCCAACATTCCACCGCTGCGCCGGTGCCGCACCGCTACTGCCTCTGCCAGAATCGAAAGCGCAATCAGCGCGGGTTCTTTGCCGCCGATATTCAATCCCACGGGACCATGAATGCGCGCCAGCTCTATCTCACTGAAGTCGGACTCCAGCAGTGTCGCGCGCCGGTCTGCCTGGGTTTTCTTGCTGCCGAGGAAGCCAATATACGTGGCTTCGCTCTGCAATGCCAATGTGAGCGCCGGGATATCGAATTTGGGATCGTGGAAGAGCACCACAATCGCCCAACCCGGACCCAGCTCCTCGGCTGTGAAGACATCCTGGGGCCAACCGAAGCGCGTTTGCACGTTGGGGAAGCGTTCCTCGCGCAGGAAAGCCCGCCGCGCGTCGCTCACGATGACTTCGTAGCCCGCGAGGGTGCCCATCTGCGCCAACGGCACAGCGATGTCAGTTGCGCCGAAGATGAGTAGGATGGGCGGCTGTGGGAATACCTCCACGAATATCTCGCCCTGGGGGTAGCTATGCTTTTGTGCATAAGGTCCGGGCCATGCAGCGTTCAAATCTGCCAGCACCGCGGCGTCGAGTTCGGCATCGCCCAGGGAACCTGCCACACTCCCATCGGTTTTGCGCAGCAGGTGCCGCGGCGTATCCGTGCGACTGGCAAAGCCTACCGGGCGTTTGGCCTCCAATTCCTCGATGAGTCCATCGTACAGTGGATCATAGCGCTCCACGAGCACATCAATCGCGCCGCCGCAAGATAGGCCCGCACCCCATGCCTGCTCATCGCTGATGCCAAAGAACGGGCGGCGTATCTCGGCTTCGCCGCGCAGCACAAATTCCAGCTCGGCAATCGCGTCGCCATCTACACAGCCACTGCTCACGGAACCGGCGACATCGCCTTCAGCCGTGAGCAGCATCCGCGTCCCTGCCGGGCGCAGTGATGAGCCGCGTGTCTCGATAATGGTGGCAATGGCCCAATTGGTCTTGCCTTCGGCTCTCCAGCGTTTCAGATCAGCGAGTAGATCTTTCATGGTTTCCCCTTTGGTTTAGTGAGATGGAACGTTAAAGACTTACGGCTCCCCTGTTGGATCCCACGTACAATGATAGCGCTCGTCAAAAGCATCCAGGCGGCACATATCCTCGGGTGAAATCTCGAAGTCGTAGATATCCGCATTTTCGCGGATGCGCTGCGGGTTGGTTGATTTGGGAATGACAACCACTTCATGCTGTAAGCACCAGCGGATGAGAATCTGTGCGGGGCTTTTTTCGTATTTGCGCGCGATAGCCTCAAGTCGTGGATTGCGTAGCCGTTCGCCCTTCGTCAGTGGACTGTAAGCTTCCAATTGGATGTTGTGTGCGCGGCAGAACTCGAGCAGGTCCTTCTGGTAGAGCCACGGGTGGAACTCTACCTGGTTGACTGCGGGGACCACCCGCGCCGTGGCAAGCAGCTCTTCGAGGTGTTCGATGGTGTAATTGCTCACGCCGATGGCGCGCACTTGCCCCTCAGCGTGAAGCGCTTCGAGGGCGCGCCAGCTCTCGCCGCGCTGTGCCGAGACGGGCCAGTGAATGAGGTACAGGTCCACAATGCCCAGGTCGAGTCGTCGTTGGCTTTCCTGGAAGGCGGCGCGCGCCCGGTCATAACCGTGATCGTTGTTCCACAGCTTGGTGACGACAAAAACATCTTCCCGTGGCACTCCACTCTCTCTCACAGCGCGTCCGACTTCTGCCTCATTACCGTAGAACTTGGCTGTATCAATGTGCCGGTAACCCGCATCCAGCGCCCAGGCCACGGCTTGTTCACCCTCACGACCGCGAGCTTGATACACGCCCAGGCCCAGCAGGGGCATCTTCACACCGTTATTCAACGTGACCTTGCTGTTGATGGTTAATGGCTGCGTGTTAAGATTTTTCATCCTTCCTCTTCTTCTCGCTTTCCCCATTCATGCCGCTTGACCGTGCCATCTTCGAAAACGCGCACTACCTCAAAGCGTACGCGTCCCGCAGCGATGGCGCGCGCGATGCGCCGTTGTCCCTGGCTTAGCGGCGTTTGCTCTTTCTTGATATCAAGAATCACAATTTCTAGCTGATCCGGCGCCCCGTTTCCTTGTGAATACCCACTGAAGACCACGTAATCAATGGGGTCTCCTAAAAAGCGCGCATCGGCGGGCCAATAATCGAAGCCCGGCAGCATGGGCGCCATCTGTTCTGCCATCTTGCCTTTGAGTACGGCGCGGCTCTGATCGGTGCTGTCGCGTTGCGCACTGGCAATAGCCCGCGAATGCTCCTCCTGCAGAATCTGGATTCGCGTTTCATAACTCTGAATCAATCGCGCCTGGGAGCCTTGAATGCGGGCTTCGAATTCTTCCAACAGCTCCACGCGCAGCAATTGGCGCTCCGCTTCGAAACGCGTGCGCAGGAAGAAATATGCGAGTGCTGCCCCGATGATGATTCCCAGGGCGATTAACGGAATTTCCACGGCTCTTGTTCCTCGGTGGTTGACGAGCGGCGGCGAGTGGCGACTGGCATATAGCTTTTACCCTATCGCCTGTTTTCCCTGTCGCGATTGCTCGGTTTAGTAGCGAATAGTTACCGCTGTGCCGATTTCGGCCCACTGGTACAGCTGTTGCGCCTCGTACGTACCCAAGACGATGCAGCCAAAAGAAACCGGAGTCCCCAGGTATCCCGCCCATAGGATTTGCCCACTTGGAAGTACCGGCAGCGCGTGAATGCCGTTCTCTAGCCCTCCGGACCAGTAAATGCCAAGCCAGTGCGGCATCCAGATATTCCAGGTTGAACCCCACGCATTTGGAACCTTACTCTGCACTCTGAAATCGCCAGTACGAGTATACGTGGGCGCCTTGCCGGTGGAGACCACAAAAGAGTAGACCAACCGGTCACCCTCATAGGCGTAGAGGTGCTGCTGTGAGAGATAGACATAGATATGGCGCGCCCCGCCGGTCGCCGGGTTGATGGCGTTACCTGAAAGCCGCAATACCTGTCCCACGTAGATGAGCTCCGGGTTTGTAATGCCGTTCTGTGCTGCAAGAACTGCCACCGTGGTCCCAAAGCGCGCGGCGATACTGCTCAAACTGTCGCCAGGCCTGACTGTATAAGTTCCCGTTGTGGGTGCTGGTGTGCCCGGCGTATTTGCCCCACCAGGAATAATCAGTTTTTGCCCTACATAGATCAGGTTGGCGCTGGCAAGACCGTTTGCCTGTACCAACGCCCATGAGCTGACACCATAGCGCAACGCGATGGCGCTGAGTGTTTCTCCTGGTTGTACAGTG
Organism: Anaerolineae bacterium; assembly: GCA_026645815.1. Classification (GTDB taxonomy): domain Bacteria; phylum Chloroflexota; class Anaerolineae; order B4-G1; family SLSP01; genus JAAZNO01. The sequence continues at coordinate 51,882 of JAPKMR010000016.1, forward strand.
TGTAACCCCCCTGTGGGTGCTACCGGTTGTGTGGGCGCCGGTGCCGGCGATCCGGATGTGGGAATGATCAGCCGTTGCCCTACGTAGACGATGTCATTGGAAAGTCCATTTGCAGCCTTGATGGCGTTGACCGTCACGCCGTAACGCAGGGAGATGCGAAAGAGATTCTCTCCTGGTTGAACGGTATGGATGGTTTGCGTCTGTGAATCGGGCGCCGCCTCCACAGGAGGCGCCGCCTCCACAGGAGGCGCCGCTTCTACAGGAGCGACAAGAAGCATCTGTATCAATGCTCCTATCAACAGCAAGGTCATCCAACGCTTGATCATCGCCATCCTCCTGCAAGACCAGCGAACGGGCACATTTGTCAGCGGGGAATGAACTCGCCGCTGCCTTCTTGCCCTAAGAAAACACCATCGCGGACCAGTATCTCGCCACGGCGAATCGTGCTCACGACACGCCCCGTTACCGGCAAACCCTCATACGGCGTATAGCCCGCGCCACTATGGAGCGCCTCCGCGCTGATGAGACCCTCATACCCCGGATCGAAGAGCACGATATCCGCATCTGAGCCTGGCAATAGCGCACCCTTACGGGGCCACATACCGTAGATTTGCGCAGGATTAGCAGCGAGAAGCCGCGCCACATCGGGCCAATAGATATAGCCATTGCCGATACCGTAAGTCACAGTGAGGGGCAGCAGCGTTTCCAACCCAGGCAGACCGCCCGGAGTTTTGGTGAAATCATCCACAGCCACTTTCTGTTCACGGGTATAAGCACAGTGGTCCGTCATGAGCATATCTACCGCGCCCCCGGCGATTTGTTGCCATAGGGCCTCTGGTTCGCCCGGAACGCGTAACGGTGGTTGCAGGATATAACGCCATGGCTCACTGCCCTCATACACGCGCGAATCTAACACCAGATATTGTGGTCCCGTCTCGCAGAAAGCGACCTGTCCCTCCGCGCGCGCCCGGGCTACCAGCGCAGACGTGCGCGCGCTGGAATTGTGGGCGATAACCACCGGTGCATTGACTTCTTTTGCCAGGAAGAGCACCCGCGCTGCAGCTTCATGCTCCGCCAGTGCGGGGCGTGCCATGGCATGATAGCGCCAACCCGTCTCCTGCGCCGCGATAAGGGCTTGCGTCTGTGCTGTCACCAGGGCATCGTTCTCACAATGGACGAGTGTCATCAACCCGTAGCGCCCTGCGGCTTCGAGCAGGCGTAGCAGGGTGGCATCATCGGCATAGTAATTGGGGCGGTAGGTGGTGTAGAGTTTGATGCTGGTCGTGCCCAGCTCCTCCAGCACGCCCAACTCATCTTCCTGTCCGGGCGGCAGGTCGGTGATCATCACATGAAAAGTGGTATCAATGACTGAGGGCGCAGTCTCTCGCAGACGTTGCTCCACAGCTTCCTGCAGCGTTTGTCCCTTGAACTGCGTGGCAAAATCAATGAGTGTGGTGACACCGCCAAAAGCTGCCGCCCGGCTTTCGACAAACCAGCTGTCGGGTGTCTTATAGATCCCGGTGTCGAGTTCGATATGGACGTGGGGGTCAATCACGCCGGGCAAGACCAGTAGTCCGGTTGCGTCAATGACTTCCAATTCCCCGGACCCCGCATCGGCTTTGCCCCGTGTTAGAGTAGCCTCTGTTGGGGTGGGGATGCTCACTGCCTCGAGCGGATTCGCACCCGGAAGCAGGTCGGCAAGGTCGGCGCCAATGGCGCGGATAGTTTCACCGGCAATCAATACATCCGCATCGAGCATGGCCTCTGGGGTCACCACCGTGCCTCCGCGAATTAACAGCATCCGTTCTGTGCTCATCTGTGTCTCCTTTTGGAAAGGATGTTTCTTTTAATTGTACTCAGTTTTGCGATTTGGGGAAGGGATAGCGCGCCAATCAGTTTGACAGTCGCTTTAGCCGTGACATAATGCGCAACGATGAAACAAAACACCCGTGCTTGGGTTGAGCGGATATCTGTTATGGCGGCGCTGCTCCTTTTCTGGGGCGTGGCGCTGTGGCGTTTGGGCGCACCGAGTCTCTGGTACGACGAGCTCTTCAACGTCAACCTGATTCTAGGGTACGATCTTCCCGGCATGTTTGCGGTGCTCCGCACGCAGCAACCCTATCCGCCGCTCTACTATCTCCTTCTTAAAGGCTGGGCTGCTTTGGTGGGCGCCCGTCCATATGCTCCTGGTCTTGAACCCGGCTCCGGCCTCGAGTTTCTCCTGCGTTTCCCCAGTGTGCTCGCAGGTGTAGTTACGTTGGCGCTGCTCGTGCCTCTTGGGCGTAGGTCACGCATCTCTGGCGCGGCTTTTCTTCCCTGGTTGTTGGCGTTGCACCCCATGTTCCTGTGGTACGCCCGCGATGCTCGATTGTATGCGCTGTGGGTGCTGCTCACACTTGCTGCGATTTATGCCCTAATGGCGCGGCGTCGCTGGCTTTGGTGGGGCGCGGCGACAGCGGCATTGCTCACGCATTATTTTGCGCTCTTCCCTCTGGCAGGCGCTGCGGCAGTTGCTTTCCTGACCGGCAATCTGAACCCTACTTCCCCAACCGGCGTGCGCTGGCGTTGGCCGAGAAACCTCATCACGCTTGGAGCGCCGTTTCTTTTCCTGTTAGCATGGATGCTCGTTGCCTTGCGCGTCACACTGGGTTTCCAGAGCTTTGGCACCGGCAGCCCTCCTGATAGTGCGACGTTCTTGGGCATCGCAGGTCCCGACTTGCTGACCGCGCGCGTTTTCCTTGAGCCTCTGGGCCATGCCTTGAATTCCTGGTGGGGCTACGGCTTGCTGGGTATGGCATTGCTGGGGCTGATGTTACGCGCGTGGAAGGCGCCGTCGCGCGATGGAATCTGCCTGGGGGCAGCGGGTCTGGGCGCGGCGGCGACCTTTGTCAGTTGGCAGTTGCGTCCTGTGCAACATGTCCGCTATCTCGTATGGTTACTGCCCCTTTTGGCGCTGGGACTGGCGGGTTTGGTGAGCACACTTTTCGGAAACCGGCGAACGGCAGCGCGGTGGGCGCTTGTGGTGCTCGGTCTGCCGGTGCTCCTGTGGGGTGCGCGGCAATCCCAGGTTTTCATGACCGCGGCGCGCACGGTTTGGTATCCTGATTTCCGCGATACGGTGCGGTTGCTCAACGAACGTGCGCTCTCCGGCGATGGCGGTATCGCAGTGGCTGCGCACGGCACGGAGATTTTCACCGCCTATCGTAGCCCGGTCGCTTTCATTCCGGGTCCAACCATTGGTGAGCGGATGCAGCCCGAAGCGGCAGCGCGTTTGGCGAGCCTGCAACGGAGCAACGGTGGGCGCGTCTGGACCTTGTTGTACCAGGATGAGGCCGTGGATCCAGGGCAGGTGTTGATTGGCACGTTGGAGGCAGCTGGCGGCTACCGGGTGGAGATGGGCTACAGCCGTGAGCTGCGGCTCTATGCCTATGCCCTTCCCGAAGCCGCGAGCATCTCGCCATTAGCGCCGCAATACCCACTGGAGAGCACTTTTGAGGGTGGGGTGGCGTTGCATGGGTGGTCCTTGCACCGTGAGGAGCGTCTTGTGTCGGTTTATCTCTTCTGGGAGTTATTGACCCCACAGACCGAGGCATGGATGGGAGCGGTGCATCTGGCGCCGAATGCGACTTCAGCGCCCACCGTGCAGCGGGATAAGCTCGCTCTGAGCGATTACTGGACGCTGCCCGACTTGCCTGTTGGCGAGATTCTGCCCGATCGTTATGAGATGGTCATCCCTTCTGATTTGCCTCCGGGGGTCTATCAGCTCTTTGCCTTGCTCTACGCGCCCGAATCGGGTCAACGCCTGCCGTTGACTACCGGCGTAGACCGTCTCTATCTTGGCGATTTCGAGTGGCAATAACCCATTTGGGAAGATGCTTTTTGGACGCGGCGCCGTAACCGGCGCCGCGTCCAAAAAGCACTTTTCTAACACGCCCTATAGGGGCGTTTGAGATTGCCGCCCCCGGCGTGAAATACGCCCCCCTCAACTGCAGTTTGCTCTATGGGTGCTTTGGTGTATTATTGTCTAGGCATTGCAATATGACAAAGCGCCAGATGCGCTTTACGCTGAAATTTGATAACCACTAAGGAGGTTAAGCTATGTACATTCTCGATATTACCGGGCGGGAGATTCTTGACTCGCGGGGCAATCCGACCCTCGAGGTTGAAGTCATTCTCGAAGACGGTGCGTGGGGGCGCGCCGCTGTTCCCTCGGGCGCCTCAACCGGCTCGCGCGAAGCGTTGGAGCTGCGCGATGAGGATAAGGGCCGTTATGGTGGTAAGGGTGTGCTCAAGGCTGTGGACAACGTCAACGAGGTCATCGCGCCGGAGATCATTGGCTGGGACGTCACTGACCAGAAGGGCATTGACAATTACATGATTGCGCTCGATGGTACGCCGACCAAGTCCAAGTTGGGTGCGAATGCTATTCTGGGCGTCTCACTTGCCGTTGCCAAGGCTGCCGCCAACTACTTGGAAATGCCCCTTTATCGCTATATTGGTGGCACTTACGCGCACGTCTTGCCGGTGCCCATGATGAACATACTCAATGGCGGCAAGCACGCCGTTGATGGACCTGACTTCCAGGAATTCATGGCCATGCCTGTGGGTGCTCCGACCTTCGCCGAGGCTTTGCGCTGGGGCGCGGAGACCTATCATAGCCTCAAGTCCGTGCTCAAGAAGCGCGGTTACGGTGTGGGCATTGGTGACGAGGGCGGTTTTGCCCCAAGCCTCAAGACGAACGAAGAGGCCATTGAGGTCATTCTGGAGGCCATTCAGAAGGCGGGCTACGTGCCAGGTAAGGATATCTGGATTGCGATGGACCCTGCCGCTTCCGAAATTTACGAGAACGGCAAGTACAATCTCGCAAAGGAAGGGCGCGCCCTTAGCAGTGAGCAGATGGTGGATTTCTTCGCCGCTTGGGTGGAGAAATATCCCATTATCAGCATCGAGGACGGCTTGGCGGAGGATGACTGGGACGGCTTCAAACTAATGGTAGCTCGCTTGGGCGACCGAATTCAAATTGTGGGTGACGATCTCTTGGTGACCAACACTGAATATATCACCCGCGCGATCAAGGAAAAGGCAGCCAACTCAGTCTTGATCAAGCTTAATCAGATTGGCTCTCTCACCGAGACCATCGCCGCGATTCAGATGGCTCAGCGCCATGGTTGGACGGCGGTGACCTCGCATCGCTCCGGAGAGACTGAGGATGCGACCATTGCCGACCTGGCAGTGGCGTTGAATACGGGTCAGATTAAGACAGGTGCACCGTGCCGGTCGGATCGCGTTGCCAAATACAACCAGCTGCTCCGCATCGAGGAAGAGCTGGGTGAAGAGGCCGTGTACGCGGGTATGGCAGCGTTCACGAACCTCGGCAAGTAACGCACAGGACTCCAGCATCATCAAAAACAATCAGCGAGCCAATCTGGCTCGCTGATTGTTTTCCGCAAGTTGGAATTTCAAAACTGTCCTATCTATTGGGATCTCGTTGTCTTTTATGCGCTTGTGAGATAGGCGTCCAATGCACGAGCAACGGGCCAGGCGGCGCTATCTGTGTTGCCGATGACGGTGAGCAACCGCTTTGTGGTGGGATAGACGCGTGAGAGAAAACTCACACCCGGATCCTCGCCCATCACGTAATAAGCATTCACAACCCCTGCTTGATGTTTTAACCAGATGCCGTAGCCATAGCCGTTGTCATCATCCTCAGTTGCCTGTAGCGTAAGCATCCGCGCCACCATCTCTGGGGACAGCAGACGATGCTCATAGAATGCCTCCCAGAAGCGCGCCATATCTGCCGCGGTGGTGAATGCGCCGCCATCCGGTTGCCCGAAAGCCGGCACTGCGAAGATATTGGTGTACCAGGAGCCATTCTCTCCCTCGATATAGCCATAGGCAGTACGCTCCGGCAATGCGTGCATTGGGAAATAACCGCTGCTTGCCATTCCGGCGGGCACGAGCACATTTTCTGTAACATAGTCTACATAGCGTTGCCCGGTCATGGCTTCGATAATCACTCCCAACAGCACGTAGCCGCCGTTATTGTAAGAGAAGCGCATCCCCGGTGCGAACTTCATCGGCTGATGTTGGAAAAGCGGGAGCAGGTCGCGTGGGCCACGTAAGGTGTAAACGGGTGTCTTCTCCCACATCGCTTCGAAGTCATCCATAAACTCTTCGTCGAAGTAATCCGGTGCCCCAGAGGTGTGTGTGAGCAAATGGTGGATGGTAATACCGGGATCGAAGTGCGGAAAATCCGCGTCCGCCAGATCAAGCAACCGGGAATCGAAGCCCAACCGTCCCCGCTCTACCAGTTGGCAGATTGCGACAGCGGTGAAGACCTTGCTCCCGGAAGCTACACCGAAGCGGGTCTCTGGCGTATTGGGCAGGCGCTCGGCGCGGTTGGCATACCCATAGCCTTGCGTGAAAACGCTGTTTCCCGCCTCGTGTACAGAGATGACACCGGTGAACGCGGGCGTGATGCTTTCTACAATTTGCGCGATCGTTTCAGGCTCAAGAGTCATAGCAGGCATAGCTCCTTTTTAGGAATTCTCCCGTGGCAGCCCATTGCTTTTCGTCAGAGCTTTACTGCGGACGGCCAAAATCTGCAATGAAGTAATAGCTCCCCAGGTGATTGGGCACGACGGCGATTCCAATCTCTGTGACCCAGGTGCTCAGAATTGTGCGCCGGTGCCAGTCATCTGGCGGCACTTCATCCATCCACCAGAAGACGGCTTGTTGCGGTGTCTTGCTGTAGACGATGCACTCCGCCGCGCCCACAGCCGGATAGCCTGCACGGAGCACCCGCATCTTCACGGTCGAGCCATCTGAGCCGGTGTGGTTGCAGGAACCACGCTGCTGGCAATCTAATCCATGCAGATAAGCGGCTTGAGCCAGGGTGTCGTTCCAGGTGAAAGGACCCAGTCCCGCCGCGGCGCGTTCAGCGTTGATCAGGGCAAAGACTTCTGCGGGCCAATTGGCAATCTCGGCAGGCGCAGTGATGCCGGGCGGCGGCGCCGCTGGCGCCGGTGTCACGGGTGTCGGCGCTATGGCAACGGCTTCGGGCGTGGGCGTGCTGACTGCGGCTATAGTGGAGGGGGAATCTGTGAGCGCCGGCGCGGGTGCCGGCGGCGCAGCGGCGATTGCAGCATTGACAGTGTCGGCGCTGCGTGCCGCGATTTCCGCCGGGACCTCCAGGGGCAGAATCAGCGCTTGTCCGATGGAAAGCACATCTGCATCGGTGAGTTCGTTGACCGCGACCAGCGCGACGAAATCCAACCCGTAGCGATTGGCAATGCCGGTGAGCGTGTCGCCGCTCAACACTTCGTAGGCGACCCAGAATGGCGATGCCCCGCGCCAGGCCTCAGTCGCCGGAATAGCCAGCGTTTGCCCAGCATAGAGGTCAGTGGCGGCGCCCATCTTATTCGCCATCTGGATGGCTGCCATAGGTAAATTGTAACGCATGGCGAGTGCCAGGAGCGTATCACCGGGCTGGATGGTCGTGGTTGTGCTGGTGGGAGGTGGTTCTGCCGGTGCAGTCTCGGGCGTGATGACCGCTTCCGTGGCGGCAGCACTAACCGCTTCGGTGATGACGATGTCCGGCACCGGCGTAGGAGTGACAGTCGGCAGGTTCAGATAGGTAAGCGTGGCTGTGGGTGGCTGTGCTACAGCCTCCATGGTGGCAGGCGCCTGTGGGTTTGACGCCTGTTTCGTGCAGGCGCTGGCCCAGAGCAGTGCCGGCGCCAGAGCCAGCAGAACCCAAATTCTTGAGCGGTGCTTTGCATTCACATGCTCACTATACCTGAAGTTGCGCAAAACGCGAGAAGTTGTAACTGTTCAGCATTCCCCTGCTTGTCACAATAAGGAGCGGCTGAATCGCCGCCTCAGGCTAAAGCCACGATTTGAGAGGAGTGTTTTTGGGGCGCGCTTCACGCGCCCCAAAAACACAAGCACCAATCCTCTTCGCCTGTTTGCAGAATCTCTTTTGGTTCTCTTCAATAATCTGTCACACGCCCCTGTTTCCAGCTTTCCACATCCGTTGTACAATAAAGGCGTCCGGTGATCCATCGTGGAAGGAGCAGCCCTATGAAGTGCGTAATTATCGGCAGTGGTGTAGCTGGAATGACGGCGGCGCTCGATTTGGCAAAAGCGGAGGGCGTCGAAGTAGAACTCTATACTGATGAAGCCCATTCTTACTATTATCGCCCCCAGGTGACCAATTTCCTGGCAGGCGTGATGCCCCTTGAGCGGGTCTTCTTGCACCCACTTCCCTGGTATGAGGAGCGTGGCGTGCACATGCATTTGGCTTCGCCTGTAGTGCGCCTGGAACCAGACCAAAAGCGCATTATCCTGGAGGATGGCACGGCGGTGACTTACGACAAGTTGCTGCTGACCACCGGCAGCTGTCCCTTTGTTCCACCCATTGAGGGCGTTGAAAAAGCCGGCGTCTTCACCATCCGCACGCTTGCTGACGCGCTGACCATCAAGGACTTTGCGCCGCACTGCACTCAGGGACTGGTGGTGGGTGGTGGTTTGCTGGGGCTGGAAGCGGCACGCGCGCTCAAAGGCATGGGGCTGGAGGTCACGATTGTCGAATTCATGCCTCGCTTGATGCCAATGCAGTTGGATACGGAGGGCGCTGCGATTCTGCAGGGCTTCGTCGAAGCGCAGGGCTACCACGTTTTCCTTGGCACAGCCGCCAAAACCGTGCTTGGTGATGGTAAAGTCGAAAGCGTCCTGCTCTCGAACGGTGAAACGGTTCCCGCACAGATTATGGTGGTCGCGGCGGGTGTGCGTCCCAATAGCCGCCTGGCGCAAGAAGCGGGCTTGACCATAGACCGCGGTATCCTGGTTGATGAATGGATGCGGACGAGTGCCCCGGATGTCTACGCTGCCGGTGATGTTGCGCGCTTCCAGGGAATTTGTTGGGCTATAGTGCCCACCGCCCAGGCGCAAGCGCGTATCGCCGTCGCTAATATCCTGGGGCAGGAAGCCCGCTACGAGAACCTTGCCCCGGCGACAGCGCTCAAAGTCGCGGGTATTGATGTCAACTCTATGGGGGTGATCAATCCTCCCGACGCTTCTTGTGCAGTTTTTCAATACACAGCAGCGGATACTTCTGTCTACAGGAAGATAACTTTGCGTCAAGAGGGTAGCGATAGCGTGATTGTGGGTGCGATTACCATCAATGACAAACTGCTGGCAAAGAAACTAAGCGCGCTTATCGAACAGCGTGCTTCCATGACTCCTGAGGAAGCTCAGAGCTTGGTAGAGGGTTGATCCAGGGCGGTTGGTGAGGCAGGGCGTTTTCTATTTGGAGGGTTGCTATGAAACGTTTTGATATGCGTGTGCTGTTTGGCATTCTATTGGTGTGTCTGGGCGGCTTATTCTTGCTCCAGAATTTCGACATCATTCCGGCTGATATGCCCTTACTCTGGGTGGCAGTCTTTGCTCTCAGTGGTATCGTGTTTCTGGCTGCATTTCTCACCGATACGCAGCATTGGTGGGCATTGATTCCGGGCTTTGCGCTATTCGGATTGGCGGCATTGATTGGCTTGCCTTCTTTGTTGCCCGAATTTCCTGATAATGCTGGTGTCGCCATCTTCATGGGCATGATAGGCTTATCATTTGTGGCGATTTTCCTCATCACTGCTGCGCGCGAATGGTGGGCTTTGATTCCTGGCTTCTCGCTTTTCGGCCTGGCGGCGCTCATCGGCTTGCCTGCTCTGTTACCTGCACTTCCTTCGGAGCTCGGTGTGGGCATCTTCATGGGGATGATTGGCTTGTCCTTTGTCGCGATTCTTCTCGTCACTAAGGGGCGCGAATGGTGGGCGCTCATTCCTGGCGGCGCATTGGCTTCGGTGGCGGCAATGATTGGCCTCACGCCATTTTTACGTGGAGAAGGGGCAGTTGGCGTGATGCTGCTGGGACTGGCGTTGACTTTTGCTTTGGTGGCGCTCCTCGCCCCGCGCGAAGAACCGCGCCGCTGGGCATTCATACCCGCCGGAATTCTGGCGGTCGTGGGATTGCTCTTTGTCGCGGCAGCAACCCGGATAGCCGGATATATCCTCCCTGCGGCGTTGATTGTGGGTGGCGGAGTCTTCATCTATCGCTCATTGCGGGCACGTGCATGAAACTACAGGAACTGTTTTGGAACGCACAGCAACGTCGCCTGAGAACGCTGTGGCGCCTGAGTGGTCAGATTGTGCTGCTTCTCGCGTTCTCCAGCTGTCTGAGTGCAGTCTTCTTGTTGCCCGGTATGGTCTTTGGCAACCTGGAGCCTCAGATTCAGGAAGCAACACTCCGTTTGGCGAATCTGGTCATGTTGCCGGCGACGCTGCTGAGCATTTGGCTTGCCGGGTATTTCCTGGATCGCCGGCGCTTTTCTGATTTCGGGATGCGCCTGAATTGGGCGTGGGTGCTTGACCTTGGCGCGGGCCTCGCGCTCGGGGCATTGCTGATGGCGATGATCTTCCTGGTAGAACGAGCTGCGGGCTGGGTTACCGTTACTGGAACCCTGCGCGCCGATGCCTTTGGCGGCAATTTCGTGGTAGCCTTGCTTTTTAGCCTGTTGCTCTATCTTGCCGTCGGCATCTATGAAGAATTACTCTTCCGCGGCTATTTTCTGCGCAACCTGGCGGAGGGATTGCACCTGCCGGGTTTGAGCAGTCGTGGCGCGCTGCTGCTCAGCTGGGTGCTGACCTCGGCGGTTTTTGGACTGGCACATGCCCTCAACCCCAACGCCAATCTCATCAGTACTATCAACATTGCCCTTGCTGGCATTTTCCTGGGGCTTGGTTACATCTTGAGCGGCAACATGGCCCTGCCGATTGGCTTGCACATCACCTGGAACTTCTTCCAAGGGACGGTCTTTGGCTTCCCGGTGAGTGGTGGTGCTGCGGCAACCTCATTTTTCGTCATTGAGCAGGGCGGACCGGTTTTGTGGACTGGGGGCGCCTTTGGACCGGAGGCGGGCTTACTGGGCATTCTGGCTATGCTTGCCGGTGTGTTGCTGATTGTCCTTTGGGTGCGCTGGCGTTACGGGCGGGTGGCGCTTGAATCAACGCTCGCTGAGTACACGCCACGTTCGACTTTTGTCAATCCCGTGGTATGATATTCCTGTGGCTCTGGAATAACGGTTTATTTGATCATTTCTGTTGATCATTTTTGATCGTTATCCTTGCCTCTTTAACAATCGCTAATCGTGATTTGGGTGCCCCTGTTCTTGCAATGGGGCTTAAAGTGAGGAAGTCCGGTCAAAGTCCGGCGCTGTCCCGCAACGGTAGCCCTCAAAGCCATGCGCTTTGTGGGAAGTCCGATACTCCGCCCAGATCCGTGCGACAACCTTCGCGGAAAGGTTTGGCACAGTGAGGAAGTGTAAGACCCCTCTCTGGCGCCCTTTTCGGCGGAGAGGGGTTTTTTGTTGGGCGTAATCCGTGGATAGTCTTGCCAGTCTGTGGTCTCTTTAACTATATTCTCAGGAGGTTGTGATGCGTAAGTTGGTCGTTTTGACGATGGTGCTGGCATTGTTGTTGAGCTGGAGCGTACCGGCGCATGCCGAAGGCATTCCACAAGTGGACCGCGCGCTGGAGTGGCTGCTGACCAATCAACAGGCGGATGGTGGCTTCACCAGCGGTTTCAGCGACGGCTCCGACCTGGGGGCAACGACGGAGGCAGTTCTGGCTTTCGCGGCAGCAGACGCCAATCTTGAGGGCAGCCCTTCACCGCTGGCATATCTGGAAGCGCAGTTGGCTGCTGGAACGCTTAGCGACGCTGCCGGGTTGAGCCGTGCGGTGATGCTGGCAAAAGCCCAGGCGGGGAACCCTCGGGCCATCGCTGGCAAGGATCTGGTTGCGGCATTGCTCGCTACACAGGACAAAGCCACGGGACGCTTCGGCGACTCGATCTATGCCCACGCTTACGCGCTGCTCGCGTTGCACAATGCTGGCGAACCTCTGCCTGCTGATGCCGTCGAATTGTTGCTCGACGAGCAGCAGACTGGCGGGGGGTGGGCGATGCTCGGTGGCGACGAAGTTGCGGATACCAACACCACCTCTCTGGCAGTGCAAGCCCTGCTTGCCGCGGGCGAGGAAGCTGCGGCCCAAAAGGCTGTTACCTACTTCGTTGGGGTGCAAAATCCGGATGGTGGATTCCCCTGGCAAAACCCTTCGCCTTATGGGACGGATACCGATGCCAACTCCACCGCGGTGGTGTTGCAGGCGTTGGTGGCGCTTGGTGAGGATCCCGCAAATTGGGCGCCGAAGGGGGCTTCGCCGGTAGATGCCCTGCTGGCATTGTGGGATGCGGAAAGTGGCGCCTATAACTGGCAGCTGGCGATGCCGGGCGCCAACGTCCTGGCGACGGCTCAGGCAGTGCAGGCGTTAAGCGGGATGACGCTGCTGGACCTCGCTGCTCCTGCCAACCCGTTGGTGGTGGAAGGCGCGGCAAGTGCGCCGGTAACAGCGGACCCTGTACCTGTGTTGCCCACGGCGGGCGGTCCGGCCCACCGTGGGCAACACGGCGGGCACTTGCTGGTGCTGGCGGGCGCACTGTTTTTGGGCAGTGGCCTTCTACTGCGCCGTTCTCGAATGTGAGCGGGTGCGTTGCAGGGATTCCAACCTTTTCCAATGGTAAAGCTGGTATTGCACTACGGATGGCGCTGGGCGTCAGGAGCCACACTACTGCTGTGGCTGCTGTTCGCAACCGGTGTGGCTCTCGCTCAGGAACCGGATCTGCAGCAGGCGGGCCTGATTATTGTCGGTGAGCAAGGCGCCGTCACCACCGTTTGCGTGACTTTCACCGAACCGGAGCTCACGGGACTTTCCTTGATGGAGCGTGCCGGAGCTGCGCTAAAGGTGCGCTCGGGGGGAGGCGGCACAGCCATCTGTGAGATTAATGGGCTTGGTTGCCCTGCGACGGATTGTTTCTGTCAGTGTAAGACTGCACCCTGCCAGTATTGGTCGTATTTCCACCGCCAGACGGATGGCACGTGGAGCTATTCTGCGCGAGGCGCGGATAGCTGGCCCATCCTTGCCGGTGCTGTAGATGCCTGGGTGTGGGGGGATGGTACGGTATCCCCCCCAGACCTCAGCGTGGCGGAAATCTGTGCGCCGGTTGTAAACAGCACGACCGTGCCCGCAATGACACCTTCTCCGGAGCTGCCATTGGAGACGCCGCCTCTGGAAACGTTCGTGTTACCTGAGCTGACGCCATCACCTATGCCCTCTACGGATGGTGCTCCTGCAACCGGCGCCACTGGCTACGGGTTTTTTGCCTTGCTCCTGTTTGTGCTTCTAGGAATCATCTTCATCCGGCGCGCGCACAGTCGCCGGGGGGCATAGTGCAGGGAATGAGCTATACGTGATGGAGCATTCAAAGTCACAGGCTGCGACTTACAACGCGCCGCTTCCCTGGTTGCTCTGGGCGCTGGCTTTCCTTGTGGTGAGCTATACCACCCGCAACCCGCTTTACCTGGTGCTGGCTTGCGTCGTGCTCTGGGCGACCGTGGAGGCGCACGCACAGCAACTCTCGTTGCGCCTCTTCCTCACGGTGTTGTTGCTGGGAACGGTATGGAATTTCGTCACCGTACACGTGGGCAATACCGTCTTGTTTGCCTTGCCGGAGACCTGGTTCCTCATTGGCGGATCGTACACACTCGAGGCGGCGCTCTACGGCGCCCTGAACGGGCTGGCGCTGGCGTTGATTCTCAGCACTTTTGGCTTTCTGATGGTCCAGCTCTCACCGCGCGATATGATTCGCCTGACGCCGCCCGCGCTTTATGAGGCGGGTCTGGTGCTCTCGGTGGCGTTAACGTTCTTACCTCAGGGGCGTGAGACCCTGGAGGAGATTCGGCAAGCCCAAGCTGTCCGTGGGCATCGTGTCAAGGGGTTGCGCGACCTTTTACCGCTGTTCTTGCCCCTGCTCATTACGGCACTGGAGCGGGCTTTGCAGCTGGCGGAAACGCTGGAGGCGCGTGCTTTCACCTCGTGGCGTGGCAGGCGCTCCTGGCACACCGCCGCGTTATTCATTGTGGCGTTATTGCTGCTGCTTTTGGGCAGTGGCGGCGCTCTGTTGGGGTGGCCTTCCTGGATCAATAGTGCTTTGCTCATTGCTGGCGTGCTGGCAGTGGGTTGGGGGATTGGGCTTGCGGGTGCTGCGATGCCTGGTGCGGCTCCTTATGCCTCACGGCGAACCGCATTGACGCCCGGCGCATGGTTGATATCCGGGGCGACGGTTGCTGCATTGGCACTGTGGGGGGTGTTGCTTTTTTCTCAGCCTCAGGTGCTCGCTTACGAGGTCTACCCACATCCAACCGCGCCATCGCTTTCGGTGTGGGCGGTCCTCGCGTTATTGTTGCTGGCGGTCCCAGCCTTCACGCGGGTGGGGCGTGTGGCTTCGGCGCCACAGCCGCGCGCACCGGTGCTGGAACCGGTTGCCAAGGTAACGCTCCCGCCCCGGATTGTTTTTGAGGGATTGACATTTGCCTATCCCGGAGGCGCCGCACCGTTGTTGCGAGATGTTTCCTGTGCCATTGAGCCGGGCGCATTCGTGCTGGTGACCGGTCCCTCGGGCGTGGGCAAGAGCACCCTGTTGCGTTGCATCAACGGCTTGGTGCCACAGGCTACCGGGGGGCGTATCGGTGGGCATGTATGGGTGGGTGAAGCGGATGCACTGCGTGCCGGCCCTCGTATCATGGCGCGGCAGGTGGGGCTGGTTGTTCAGAGTCCTGAGGCGGGTTTTGTGGCGGACCGAGTCGAAGATGAGGTTGCTTTCTCTCTGGAGAACCGGTTCCGCGGGGGCGAGGGTGAATCCGTTGCGCCGGAGGCGCTGACCGCCCGGCTTGAGGAAACGCTGACCCGTGTAGGGGTGGCGCACCTGCGCGAACGCCCTTTAACACAACTCTCCGGCGGCGAACGGCAGCGGGTAGCTCTGGCAGCAGCGTTGGCTCTGCATCCGCCCATCCTGTTGCTGGATGAGCCGCTGAGCCAGCTCGACCCGCAAGGGGCTGAAGATTTGCTGGCATTCTTACAGCAGCTGCATGCTGAGGGGATGACGATTGTGATCACCGAGCATCGCCTGGAACGCGTGTTGCCGCTGGTAACCGATGTGATTTATCTCCCTGGTGATGGCGGGTTGTGGCATGAGGCCCCACACGATGCCGCGCCGCGTTTACCTTCGCCACCGCCGGTTGTGGCGTTGAGCGCGGCGCTAGGGTGGTCGCCGCCGGCTTTGAGTGTAGCTGAGGCCCGGGCGCGTCTTGATGAGTCCGGCATAGCCGCAAGGGCTTTCAATGTGGGCTGCTCAGAACCGGTCCTGCGACCGTCGGTCCCGAGGTCGCCAGACTTGTTAGACCTTACGGGCCTTCAGGCTTCCTATAATGGGCATCCCATTCTCCGGGGCGCCACGTTGGCTTTGGGCGAGGGGGAGCTGCTGGCGTTGATTGGTCCCAACGGGGCAGGGAAGACGACCTTGCTCAAGGCTGTGGTGGGTGCCTTAGCGCTACAAGGTGGGCGCATTCACTTGCGTGGTGAGGACATCACCTCTTGGGATTTGCCTGCGCGCTGCCGTCGCATCGGCTATTTGCCACAGGAACCCGACCTGCTGCTCTTTTCGGAGACGGTCCGCGCGGAACTCGAGGTGACGTTGCGCAATCATGCCATGGCGGATGGGCGCGTATTACCGTTGCTGGCACATTTGGGCCTGGAAGCCTATGCCGAGGCTTACCCGCGCGATCTTTCGGTGGGCGAACGCCAGCGGGTGGCGCTGGGTGCCATCGCCGTGGTTGAGCCGGAGGTATTGTTGCTGGATGAGCCAACGCGCGGGCTGGATATGGCGCTCAAGGTGGCGTTGGGAGAACTTCTGCGGGGCTGGTGTGCCGAAGGGCGTTCCGTGCTGCTGGTGACGCACGATGTGGAATGGGTGGCGCAATTTGCAGACCGTGTGGCGCTGCTTGAGGCGGGTGTCGTCGCTGCGGAGGGGGCGCCGGCAGCGGTATTGGGTGCACGTGAGACATTTACGCCGCAGATGTTGCAGGTATTGCCGGGCGCCGGTGTGCTCAACCTTAGCCAGGTGCAGGAGTTACTGCTCCCGCAGCAGTGTTGAGTTTCAGATCAGCGCTTTGGCATGAGCGAACTCTGCTCGCTCATGCCAAAGCCGGCGGGCGTGCTATTTATCGTTCTCGAAGTCACCTTCGTCTGCGGAATCATCTTCGTCTTCGAAGTCGTCTTTGCCCCCGAAGTCATCGTCGTCCTCGAAGTCATCGTCCTCAACGCTTTCGAAAGCCGTTTCGAGAATATCTTGTGCGCGGTCAGCATCACTGGCGCGCACCATCACCCGTCCGCCGCCGATGCTCAACATGCCGAGAAGATTGCCCATGCTCTCATCGGTGACGATGGCGTCAATCCCTTCCATGATGAGCAGGTCGCGCGCGATATGCGCCTGTGCCGGATTGATGTAACGCGCTACTGCGATGAGCTCTTCCTTCTCCAATTGTGAACTCACCCGTTGCGCATTCTGTTGGGCATCCTCAAACTCTGGGTCGAGATTGAGCGCCTGGTGGAAGGCATCGAGCGCCCGGGCATATTCGCCAAAGTCCTCCAACAACAGGCCGTGGAGGTTGTGCGCAGCAGCCCATTCGGGTTGTAGCGCAAGGGCGAAGCGGCATTCCAGATAAGCTCGCTCGTTATCGCCTTCTGCCCGCAGGCATTGGGCGCTCTCGAGGTATTCTCGAGCTGCCTCTCGTAGCTGCGCAACGACCTGTTCCTCACGTGCGTCGTGCAGACCGGGGTCTAGGGCGAGGGCGCTCTCGAATTCGGCAATAGCTTCCGGTAGGCGCTCCAGCCCGGCGAGTAATGTCCCCCGCAGATAGTGGGCATCCGCCCAATCGGGGAGCAACGACAATGCAGCATCGCATTCGAGCAGGGCAGCTTCCAGGGCGCCCTCAGTCTCGAGCGCTGCCGCCTGTGCCAGATGTACCTCAGCTTGCAGGGATGTCTCATTCGTCTCCATGGTTGGGCGCCTCCTTATGGTGCCAGTAATCGGGTTTTCCTCAACTCTTGACGCTAATCTGCCATCAGCATGGCGTGGGCTTTCTTGAGCCAGTCGGTAATCTCAATCGCTTGTGGGCATTGCTCCTCGCACTGCCGGCATTCTACGCACAGGTCGGCGCGCTCTTTAGCATCTATCCAGTTGAGATAGGCATCGCGCGCGCCCTTCAAATCGTCGTACATGATGGCCTCGTTGTAGACGCCGAAAATGCGGGGGATGGCGACGCCCTGCGGGCAGGGCAGGCAGTATTCGCAGGCGGTGCAGGGGATAGGCACCAGGCTCTGATAGGTTGCGCGCGCTTGATCCACGAGCGCAAGCTCTTCAGCGCTGAAACTGCCGGTTTTGGAGTGCTCGGCGCTGGCGACATTTTCCTCTACCTGTTGCATGGTGTTCATGCCGCTCAGGATGAGCGAGACTTCGGGCTGATTCCACAGCCATTGGAGCGCCCAATCTGCGGGTGTGCGCTTGATGGGAGCTTGTTCCCATAGCGCGGCGACGGCAGGCGGTGGCGGATTCTTCGCTAGTTTGCCGCCCCGCAGCGGCTCCATGATAACCACTGCCAGCCCTTTATCCGCAGCATAATGTAAGCCCTTCGTCCCGGCTTGCTCATTCACATCCATGAAGTTGTACTGGATCTGGCAAAACTCCCAACCATCATAGTCATCAATGATCTCCTGGAAAGCTTCGTACCGGTCATGGAAGGAGAAACCGATATGGCGGATCTTCCCAGCAGCGATTTGCTTCTCAGCCCAGGCGGTCACGTTGAGATCGCGCAGGGCGTGCCAGCGCTCCGCGTGCAGGGCATGGAGCAGGTAGAAGTCAATGGCGTCGGTCTGCAGGCGCTCAAGTTGCTGGTCGAGATAGCTGTCGCAGTCATCGAGGGATTTGATGAGCCAGGTGGGCATTTTCGTCGCTAGTTTGATTTTGGCGCGATAGCCATCCGCCAGGGCCTTCGCCAGGAAAGGCTCGCTGGTCCCCTTATGATAGGGCCAGGCGGTATCCACGTAGTTAACGCCATGGTCAATGGCGTAGCGGATCATGGCTGTTGCCAGGGGTTCATCAATCTGACCTGAATCCTCGTTGAGAATCGGCAAGCGCATCGCGCCAAAGCCCAGGGCAGAGGGCTGCCAATCCAGTTTACCGAAGGTGCGGTATTGCATCGTTTCCCTCCAGGGTGTTGTGATCATCGAGTCCATCTATATTGTACACCGTGATGCAAACGCGGCAAAGCGAAGGGGGTATAGGACAAATTATTGGGGAGTTCAAAGGCCGCTGAGTGAGACAATAATAGGTTCAGACACTTTGGTGCGCCA
>JAPKMR010000170.1 GCA_026645815.1 Anaerolineae bacterium
CACTATCCGCGAGTCACTCTCAAGCCTGGACGGGAAGCCGCCATCGAGCGCCGCCATCCCTGGGTCTTTTCTGGCGGCGTCGCGCGGGTCGAAGGCTCCCCGGCGCCCGGTGCGCTGGTCGCCCTGCATGGGGCCGAAGGCGCCTTTCTCGCCTGGGGACACTACAGCCCCGCCTCCCAGATTCGCCTGCGGTTGCTCTCCTGGGATGCCGCCGCGGACCCGGATGCACCCGAGTTCTGGCGCGTGCGCTTGCAACGTGCTATCGCCGGGCGCGCCTCCCTGCTCGCGGATGAACGCACCACCGCCTGCCGGCTTGTCAACGCCGAATCGGACGGCTTGCCGGGCCTCATCGTTGACCGTTACGGCGACACCATCGTGCTGCAAGCCCTCACCGCCGGCATTGACGCGCGCCGTGATTTGCTGCGCGACCTCCTCGTGGAGATCCTCCAACCCCGTTCCCTCTACGAGCGCAGCGATGTTGACATCCGCCACCACGAAAACCTCCCCTCGAAAGTGGGACTGCTCTACGGCGCCGAGCCGCCCGAGCGGGTACAGATAATGGAAAACGGCCTGCGCTTTCTCGTGGACGTGCGGCGGGGACACAAAACCGGCTTTTACCTCGACCAACGCGAGAACCGCAAGCTGCTAGGCGAGCACGTCGCAGCCCTGGCGCAGACCGGGCGCCGCCCCGACCTGCTCAACGTCTTTTCCTACACTGGCGGCTTCACCGTCTACGCCCTGGCTCACGGCGGAGCAGCCATGGGAGGCATCACCAACATAGATGCCTCCACCGACGTGCTGGAAATGGGCCGCGCCAATCTGCAGCACAACGGCTTCGAAGCCGAACGCGCCGACAACATCAACGGCGACGCCTTCCAGGTGCTGCGCACCCTGCGCCAGCAAGGCCGCTCCTTCGATATCATTGTGCTCGACCCGCCCAAATTCGCCTTCAGCCAGAAAGATATCCAAAAGGCCGCGCGTGGCTACAAGGACATCAATCTGCAAGCGCTGCACCTGCTGCGTGCCGGCGGGTTGCTCTTCACCTTCTCCTGCTCCGGCGCCATCTCCGCCGACCTGTTGCAGAAAATCGTCTTTGGCGCAGCGCTCGATGCGGGGCGCGAGGTGCAAATCACCGGCTGGATGACGCAAGCCGGCGACCATCCGGTAGCACTCACCTTCCCAGAGGGCGTCTATCTCAAAGGCTTGATCTGTTATGTCGTGGCGTGAGGCTTCCACAAACCGGCGCACCCCCCGGGCGCGCCGGTCAAAACGCCGGCTTGAGTCCCTGCTGCTCCTCACGCTTCTGCTGGGGCTGTTGCAAGTCGCGCCAACCGCAATCGCACAAACATCCGGGAACACCCCCGCGCTGGCGCTGCACCTGCCGTGGGAGGGCGCAGTGCGTACCCCCGGTTGGACGGAAGTCCAGGTCTCCCTCACCGCCGGAGACGCCCCCTGGCAGGGCGAGCTGGTCATCACCGACCGCCAGCAGCAGCTCACCTACCGGCAAGCCATCAACCTCCCCGCAGCGGGACGCCAGTCGCTGCGCCTGCCCCTCTATATCGCCGAACCCGGTATCTTCACCCTGCAACTGCTCATACCAGATGGCGCCGTCGCTGCCACACAGAGGTTGACGCCGCGACACACCCCCACCCAGGCGCGCTTCTGCGTGGTGGTAGATGCGCTCGAGCAACTCGCCCCCGGCAGCGAAAACGGCTGCGATTCGAGCCTGCTGTTGGCCAACCTCGAAAGCCTGCCCGAAACCGCCATGGCCTGGGACACGATAGATGTGCTGATTTTGCGCGAGGTCGCCACCAGCGCACTGACCCCTGCGCACCGCGAAGCGCTCTGGGCCTGGCTCAACCTGGGTGGGCAACTCACCCTCGTCGAAGGACCGGGAACCGCCCAAACCCTCGCCGGATTACCGCCGGAGCTCAAAGAAGCCGCGCAGCAGCTCTCTGCCGGCATGACACACGCGATAGGCGTGGGGGAACTCGCCCGCGTCAGCCCCGAATTTACCGCCGGTACCGGTTGGCTGGGAGATTGGCACGACCGCCCCGTCCCCGCCGCCTCCATCCTCTCCGCGCAGCTGCCCTTCAACACCATCACGCCCACCGGCGATGCCTTGATGCAGGTGCCGCGCGCCCAAATCCCACAGCTGAGCCTTCTGTTGGCGTTGCTCCCAATCTATGCCTTGCTCATTGGTCCCGGCGCCTGGTGGTTAGCCCGGCGCCTGCAACGCCCCCAGCTCGCCTGGCTCTTCATCCCCAGCGGGATTCTCCTGGCAGCCCTCGTCATCTGGTTGGGCATCACCGGCGTCGTGGCAGGCGCTTTCCCCCTGACCCACGAAATCGCCGTCATCATCGGCAACCAGAGCGGCGCCCCGGCGCGAGTCCTCCAGACCACAGCGCTCTTCGCCCCGCGCGCCCGAAACCTCACCTGGAACACCGAGTTGGCCCCGCGCCCCTTTCTGGGCTACGCAGATACCATGACGAGCATGACCGACTTCTACAGCAGCAGGCCCTTCCCCGCGCAAGTCGCCTGGGAAGGCGCCGGGGGTCGAATCGCGGTAGCCCAACCCCCAGGTCCCCTCACCTGGGCTTCCGAGGGACTGATGCGCTTGCCCGAAATTGAAGTGCACACCGCCCTGACCCGCGAAAGCGGGCGCACCCTGCTCAGCGGTTCGCTCAGCAGCGAGATTGAACTTCAGGAAGTGACGCTCATTTTCGAGGACGGCGCCCATCGCGTCTCCATCGCCGAAAGCGTCCAGGCGGGCGCGCCGGTGGATATCGCGCTTCCCCTGGAAGCGGTGGAAGCCTTTGAGGTCGTCTACACCCCCTTCTGCGCCAATCTCGGCGCGGGCAACTTCTACCCCGCCATCGCCACCCCCATGAAAATCGCGCCCACCACAAGCAAGACCGCCGGACAGTGCTACCTGACCGCCAGCACGCCCGGTGTGCCCTTCCCTGCTCCAGACAGCGGCGCCAAACGCATCGAAGAGAGCTGCCTCATCCTGGCACTCCCCTGCCCCACGCTGGAGGGTGGAGGAATCCCGCTGTTGCCGCAACTCGACTTCGAAAGCGCGGGCTACGGCTGGTTGGATGAAAACGGCTGGATTAATCTCGCCGACGCCACCCCGGTCACCCTGCGCTACACGCCCCTGCAAGCGCTTCCCGAAGGCACGGAACTCACAGACGCCCGCGTGACCATCTACCTGGAAGGCATCGAGCCACTCCCGCAATTCAGCCTGGAGGCCTGGGACTGGCAAGCCGGGCTATGGCTTCCACAAGCTTCGCCCACTGCCGGCGCGCCCCTGGTACTGGAAGCTCGCCTGGTGCGCGCGGTCCTTGACCCCACCCGGGGAATGCGCCTGCGCCTCACCTCCCAACACAATGATTACGTCACCTTTGACCTCAATGTGATTCTGGAAACCCAAACTACTCCCTGATGAAAGGCCTCGATCAATGAACCCCTTCCGCATACTCTGGCTCAGCCTGAAAACCCTGTACGAGCACCTGTTCCAGCTCTTCCTCATGGGCTTCGTCACCCTGCTGGCCCTCATCCTGATTCTCCCCGGACCCATCGCCCTCGCGGGTCTATGGGGCATCGCCCATCACGCCGTAGCCGGGTTTGGCGGCGATTGGAGCCAGTATTGGGAGGCGCTCAAACGCTATGGACCGCGCAACTGGCTCAACACACTCGTAGTCGCCGTCGTCACCGGATTGCTGGCGGTTAACCTGTGGTTCTACAACACACCGGGAGTTACCCCCGTCTCAGCCGACATCGCCCTGATAGCCACCGTCTTCTGGATTGGCATGAGCCTCCTCTGGACCGGCGTCGTCTTCTATTGGTTGAGCTTCCAGATTGAGATGCTCGAAGCCCGATTCTGGCTCTCCCTGCGTAACAGCCTCTTCCTCACCCTCGCCCGCCCGCTGCACACCCTCGTCTTCCTCATCGCCATCGCCCTGGCAGGTGGGCTATGCGCCATCCTGCCGCCGCTGCTGCTCCTGTTGCCGGCTTTCATCGCCGTGCTCAGCATCACCGCGCTCAGAGAACTCGTCCAGCCCATGCTCAACGCCAGGGAACAAGCCCCCAACGAAACCCCCTGACCCGCCTGCCGTTTCTCAAACGCGCCGCCCCCTCACCCCACACAACCCGTCACCCTTCGACTCCGCTCCACTGCGCTTCGCTTCGTTCCGCTCCGCTCAGGGTGACGGGCTT
>JAPKMR010000171.1 GCA_026645815.1 Anaerolineae bacterium
ATAGCTATCCAGAAATCAGTAACTCTATCCTTGCGGGGATGTTGTCCATGAAAAGCTGCGGGCAACATCCCTGCCGGGAAAAGGTCGCTTAGCCATGTTCCAATTGTCGCGCCAGCGCTGCCAGGCTGGAGGCATGCGCCAGTGCCAGGACCTCATCGGCGGGCCTGAGCACCAGGTTGCCGTGCGGCATGAGCAATTCGCCCTGGCGAATGACCGCAACGAGGATGCACTGCTCGGGCAGGCAAATCTCAGCAATCGTCTTGTTCGCGGCGGGCGACTCAGGCGCGATTTTCTCCTCAACCAGAGAAAATTGGCCCTTCCGGAGCTTCAGAAGTGTCATCATATCACCAAGCGACATTTCCTCGGCGATGAGACGCCCCATCAAATCTGCCTGGTTCAGGGCAACATCTACACCCATTGCCGGGGTGAACATCCACGCGTTTTTGGGGTTGTTGACGCGAGCGATGGTACGCGGCACGTCATATTCAAAACGCGCCAGGTTGGTGATGACCAGGTTGACCTCATCCGAACCGGTGACTGCCGCTACTACGTCCGCAGAAACCACACCCGCGGACTCCAGGGTATCAGGCTCGGTCCCATTGCCATGAACAACGACCTCTTCCGGCAGTTCACGGCGCAAGCGTTCCAGTTCTTCCCCACGTAATTCGATCAGGCGTACCTGGTAGTTACCCTCTAGCAACAATTCAGCGAGATAGGTCCCCACCTTGCCGCCGCCCACAATCAATACCTGCATGGCCATGTTGCCCTCCTATAGCCTACGGCAATCCCAGCAGTGTCCTGGCGCGCTCTTTAGCGGTCGCCAGCACAGCCAGATGGAGTTCGTCGCCCACCTGCACCACCGCACCGAGGGTGGGCAAAAAGGTGTCGCCTCCCCGAGTGATGGCAATCACCACCAGTTCACCAGAAACGGTCAGATCGCGCACGGTGCATCCTGCCAACAACGGCGGCGCTTCTACCATGACGACATCTACCTGCCCGCCGCCGACGCTGTAGACTACCTCCAGGTCGGAGTGGCACATCAAATCGGCGATGCGATTGACACCCCAGGTGACCAGCGAGACGGTCTGCAGGCCCAGGCGCTTGTAGATTTCTGCCTTGCGCGGATCATAAACGCGCGCGACGACGCGCGGCACCCGGAAGACCTGCATTGCCAGCCTCCCGGCGGTGATGTTAGCCTCATCACTGGCGGTCGTGAGCGCGACCCCATCGGTGCGCTCGATGCCGGCCTCGATCAAGGTGTCGCGATCGAAGGCCACCCCTACCACTGTGCGCCCCTTGAAGCTTGCGCCCAGGCGCTCGAAAGCTGCCGGGTCACGGTCAACCACGGTGACCGTGTGCCCACGCAGCGCCAAGGTTCGCGCTAAGGTTGCCCCAATTCTGCCGCAGCCTATGACAATGAATTTCATCCCCTTGCCTCCTTAAGCAAGTACCAACACTCACGCCTGACGGCGATTACCCGGACTTAGCAGCACGCCGGTGACGCAAATACAGCTTACGCAGCTCATCTGCCAGCAACAGCAGTGGCGCCAAAGCGAACAAGAACAGCCATTGTTGCGCCGGAAAACCGGATGTGTCAAAGACCTGCTGCAAGGCGGGCACGTAGGTAAGCAACAGAATCAACACCAACTCGGCGCCAATGCCAATCCATAATAGCCGATTGTTGAAGAGCGGCGTCCGGAAAAACGAACGCTGCTGGGTGCGTTGCGCAAACAGGTTGCCAATCTGCGTGGTCACCACTGCAGCCAATGCCATCGCAGTTGCCGCACGATAAATGGGACCGGAGGCAGGCAGGTCAAGCCATTGCCCCCAGTAGCCATTGACCCAGTAGTGAAAATAGAACGCCGCCATGGTCGCCAAGCTCTGCAATGGCCCCAACCAGAAGTACGCGCGCAACAGCAATTTGGGTGTAATGACGTGTTCCTTTAGATTACGCGGCGGGAGTTGCATCAAGCCTGCCTCTGGCGGTTCCGCCCCCAACGCCAGCGCCGGGACCATATCGGTACCCAGGTCAATGGAAAGGATTTGCATAATGGTCAGCGCCAGCGGAATCCGTGTTTGACTCATCACAAAAAGGATAAAGGGTATCGCCTCGGGTGTGTTGCTGGTGAAAATGTAGCTCAGGAATTTCTTGATGTTGAGGTAGACGCCCCGCCCTTCTTCCACAGCACTCACAATGGAAGCAAAGTTGTCATCCGTCAGGATCATGTCAGCGGCTTCTTTTGCCACATCCGTGCCACTGATGCCCATGGCGACACCGATATCCGCCTTCTTGAGCGCCGGCGCATCGTTCACCCCGTCGCCGGTCACAGCGACAATATGCCCCATGGCCTGCAACGTGCTGACCACGCGCAGCTTATGCTCGGGCGCCACGCGGGCGAAAAGCACTTCACCCGCCATAGCCGCCTGCAAATCCATATCACTCATTGTATCCAACTCGGTCCCGGTGACAACCCGTGGATGCTCATCCCGAACAATGCCAATACGGCGGGCGATGGATTCGGCAGTCAAACCATAATCACCAGTGACCATTACAATGCGGATGCCCGCCTCATGACAGATATTGACCGCGGAGGCTACCTCGGGACGCGGTGGATCCATCATGGCAATCAGCCCCAGGAAGGTGAGCTCCGTCTCTACTTCCGCCTCGGAGTAGCGCGTCGAGGCTCCTCCACGGCGGGCGACGGGCGGCAAAGTGCGACTCGCTACGGCCAATACCCGCAGTCCAGTGCGCGCATAGGCATCATTCTCCGCCATAATCACAGCCCGTTGAGCGTCATCCAGAGGTTGCACGGTCCCTGCCAGGCTGAGGTGTGTACACAGCGCCAGCACTTCTTTAGGCGCACCCTTGACGAAAGCGCCTGTTTCCCGTCCCAGACGGTGCAGCGTGCTCATGCGTTTACGGCGCGATTCAAAGGGGAATTCCCGCAGACGTGGCCATTGCTGCAACTGGGCTTCGAGCTGCAACCCGGCTTTCTGCGCCACCACTAGCAACGCCGCCTCTGTAGGATCGCCCAGGATAGACCAACGCGGGTCATCCCCGTTAGGCGGCAGCAGGCGGGCATTGTTGCACAGCGCCGCAGCTTGAAGGAGCTGATAGACATCGTTGGTGAGCGAAGCCGGCGCCCCCGCTTCTAGCAGCTGCCCTTCGGGGGCATAGCCTACGCCAGTGACCGCCACATGTCGCCCGCCAGCCCATAGGTCGGTGACGGTCATCTCGTTCTGCGTCAGGGTGCCGGTTTTGTCGGTGCAAATCACAGAGGTGCAACCAAGCGTCTCCACAGCCGAAAGCCGCTTGACGAGCGCGTGACGTTGCGCCATCCGCTGCGTGCCCATCGCCAGTGAAAGTGTGACCAGCGGCAGCATCCCTTCGGGCACGAAAGCGACGATCATACCCAGGGCGAAGATGAAACCCTCTGCCAGGGTCAGCCCGGTGAAGAGTGAAGCCAACACGAAGAACAGGACCCCCACCCCAACCGCGATGGCTGAAACCACCTTGGTCGCATAGATCATCTCTTTCTGCAGGGGACTGAGTTCATCTTCCACTGCCTGGGTGAGGTGGGCAATTTTGCCGAATTCCGTGTGCATGCCCGTGCCAAAGACAACGGCCTTTCCGACACCGGAAGCCACACTGGTACCGGCAAAAACCAGGTTGGGACGCTCTGTATGGCCCAAGTCCGGTCGCAGTGAAGCATCGCTGGTCTTGCGCGCGGGATGGGATTCGCCGCTCAGAGTAGATTGGTCCACTCGCAGTTCAGCTTCATGCACCAGGCGGGCATCGGCAGATACACGGTCGCCTTCAGCCAACAGCATCACATCGCCAGGCACGAGCTCCTCAGCGGAGATTTTTTGTTCCTGACCCTCACGCAACACGCGGACATAATGCGGGATCAGCTGTTTGAGAGCCGCAGTGGCCTTCTCGGCACGGAATTCCTGCCAGAAACTGAAGGCGCCATTGATGAGGTTAACCAACCAGATCGCGATCGCCAGTTGCGGCATCTGAGCTACAAGCGCGACTAGACCGCCGACCCACAACAGGATTGCCATCAGATGCGTGAAATTGCCCAGCAAACGCAGAACCAGGGGCTTGCCTTTG
>JAPKMR010000172.1 GCA_026645815.1 Anaerolineae bacterium
TCAAATCAGGGTATAAACAAAAAAAGCCAGAGGTTTTCCTCTGGCTTTTTCTAATCTTTGGATTCTGCGTGATTGTTTGACATCTCTTCCGCCATGATGCTTATTTGCGTGATGTTGCGTTGTGGCAAAAGGTTGAGTTCTGCGCATCTCGATCAGACTATTAGCAGATCGCTGCATACAATCTCACAAAACTTACCACGTCCGGAGAAAACTCTCAGGGCGTGGCAGTATCAGTCATAGGGCGTGCGTTTTTCCCCTGATCGACGAACTACTTGATGAGCTCGTGCTCTAGATGCAACAGTAGGACGATAATAGAACGAGAAGAGCGTCGGATGTTCCAGATTTGTTGCGTGAAACTGGTGTCGTGCGCACACCCGACTGGCGAGAACTGGCCCAGATAATCACGCCTGGTCAGATGGATAGCCATTCCGAGTGAAAGTATTGTATAATAGACACCATAGAGATTAGTCTAATTTGCATGGTGCTTAAACGAAAGAGGTCCCAGATGTTTGTAGACCGCCAGGACGAACTCGCCTTTCTCAATGATGTGTTGACGCGCCAGCGCCCAACCCCGGCGCAGTTCATTTTGCTCTATGGACGCCGCCGGGTGGGGAAGACCGTGCTGCTACGGCATTGGGCGGAGCAGGCGGGCGTGCCCGCAATCTATTGGGCAGCGGAAAAAGAACCCGCGATGCTGCAACGGCGTAAGTTGTTCGCCCGGGTGCTCGGCGTGGAGCCAACGCAGGCGCCGACTTTCGACAGTTGGGATGCGTGTTGGCAGGCTCTGGCTGCGGTGTTGAGCCACCGTCGCAGCATTCTCATACTCGACGAATTTACCTACGCTGCCGAATCCGATCCAGCAATGCTCTCCGCGCTGCAACACGCCTGGGATCAGCAACTCAAGCAGCTGCCGCTGACCCTGGTGCTGTGCGGTTCGCATGTCCACGCGATGGAGACGCTGCAGGCGCGCCAATCGCCGCTGTTTGGGCGGCTCACCGGGCAATGGCACCTGCGCGCGCTGCCGTTCGCCAGCCTGCGCGAGTTCCTGCCGCGCTGGTCGGTGGAAGAACGCGTGGCGGCTTACGCCGCAGTCGGCGGCGTCCCGGCTTATCTGGAGTGGCTCGATCCGGAGCGCACCTTGAGCGACAACATTCGCGAGGTGATGCTCGCCCCAGGCAGCATGTTCGTGGCTGAGCCGGCTTTTTTGCTCTACGATGAGGTGCGCGAGCTGGCGACGCATCTGGCCATTCTCAAAGCCATCGGTGCAGGTGCGCACACGTTGGATGAGATCTCCAATACCGCGCTGATCGGCAAGGCGCATCTCTCCGCATACCTGGCGCGCCTGAGCGACCTGTATCTCGTAGAGCGGCGCCTGCCCGCGACCGTAGCCCCGGCAAAGCGGCGGCAGGCGCGTACCGGGCGCTATCATCTGACCGATCCCTATTTCCGGTTCTACTTCCGCTTCATCGCGCCGCACTACAGCGAGTTGCCCTATCGCGCCGAGCCGATTTTGGCGCATGTGCGTGAGGAGTTGCGCGCCTTTGTGGGGCTTACCGGCTTTGAAGACCTGTGCCGGCAGTGGGTGGCGCAACAGAGCCGCGCCGGGCAATTGCCGTTTGAGGCTGAGGCTGTGGGCAGCCATTGGAGCCGGGACGTGCAGGTAGATGTGGTCGCCGTGAACTGGCGTGAGAAGGCGTTACTGCTGGGCGAGTGCAAGTGGGGCACGGATGCGGTGGGGCGCGACGTGATTCGCGAGTTGCTCGAGGTAAAGACGGCGAAGGTATTGCGAACGTTGCCCGAAGCTGGACAGGGTTGGCAGGTAACCCGCGTCTTCTTTGCCCGCGCCGGGTTCACGGACGCCGCCCGCGCCGAGGCCGAGGGGCACGGCGCGCTGCTGGTGGATTTGGAGTATCTGGATACCGTGCTCGCAAGAGCACACCCATGAAGCAGTTGATTTCCGCAGAGGACTCCAGTAAGAACGTTGCGCCTTCTGCTTCCCGAGTAGAACTCTCGGTGCGCCTGATGTGGTGTGTCGCCACATCTCATTGCAAGCCACATATATCCAGATATTGCGCTCCCTGAAAATGTCATCCTACCATCAGACACCACGCCCCAGAAGAAATTCTGGGGCGTGGTGGTATCAGTCGCGGGGCGCGTGTTGCTCCACCGACCTACGGATTTGACGCCGCTTTCAGAGCTGATGCTGGCTGGGGTGCATTTCCAGTAGCGCAAAACTGCGGGTAGGGTACAACTAAGGTACAGCAGCAGGGAGGTGCTACCATGGCGATCAGAGCAGCGGAGTCAGAATTAGAAGCGCGACTGGCGAACAAGACTTTGACTCAAGCGGCAACAGAAGTGTTAGCGCAAGCGTTTGGCTGCTCGCCGTATGAGAGTCGGGCGATCGTAGCCACATTGGAGGAACTCTACGCGAGTGTCTGGCGCAGTCCTACGCATGTACAGCCCGGACAAATGGTGGTCTTGGCGATAGCGGATGGCGAACCGCCTGGGAAGCCTTTGCGGGAGTGTGAGTTGAAACCGATCCTTATCACCGTGCATAGCCCCGAAGATGATGTGTTGCGCGCCAAGGTCTCAGGGCGTGCCGCCATTCCTGCCATACGCCAAGCCCAGTTACAGCGGATTGCCGCCGAAGCTCTAGCGCAAGGCGCGTACTTGACGGTGGAAGACGTGGCGTTGCGAATTCTCAATTGTGGCACGCGCACGATCGAGGCCGACCTGCAGTATTTGCGCCAGCAGGGGATCACTGTACCCTTGCGAGGACAACAAGCGGATATTGGGCGCGGTGTGAGTCACAAAGTCCAGGTGATCCGCTTAGCGTTACAACGCCGTCTGCCCAGTGAAATTGCGCAACGGCTGCATCACAGCGTCGAAGCGGTGGAACGTTACCTCACGGACTTTACCGCGGTCGCAACTCTGCTAGCGGCAGGTTGGTCGGTGGAGACGATCAGTTTTGTGCGGCGGCTGTCGTTAAGCCTGGTACGGGAGTACGCCGCGCTCTATCAGGCCGCACAAACGTCAGATCAGCGCGCCGCACTGGCTGATCTGCTCCGGGACTGGACCCCGGAGAAAAAGGGGGGCCTGGGGAGGCGCCACGATGAAACACTACCCGCCACACTACTCTAGTACCTACAGTCCCTTAGCCGCTAAAACGTTTCGCGCCGCACTGAGCCAACTGTTGGCGCGGGAATTCCCGCACCTAGGCGGGCCTAAAGTGCGGGAGTTATTTGTGGCTGAACTGGAAGAGGTCATCGACAGGTTCTATCCCCCGCGCGAGCGCCTGCGCTTAGGCCAGGTGCTCTGGTTAGCTGTCGATAAACGCTCGCAACCCCACGACAAACTGAGCATGCGCGATACACCGTTGGTGCCGGTGGTGTTAACGCTCGTGACCCCGGAAGATATTTATGCTCTGGCGCACGGCAAAACCCGCACTGAGGTGAGTCAACAGGTGGTGCTCCGCCTGCACCAAGAAGCCGCGGCCCAAGGCGGAGTCTTGGCCGAATCGGATACGGCCGTGCTGTTGTGCTATACGCCGGGTCATATCGGCGATCTCATCCGCGACTACGAGATTCGCACCGGCGAGGTTGTACCACGTCGCGGCACCGTGCATGATCTAGGAGGTAGCGTAACCCATAAGGGGATTATTGCCTACAAAGCGCTTCGAGAGCACAAAAACACGCTCCAGGTGGCACGGGAGACCGCGCACACTTACGAGAGTGTTGACCGCTATTTACGCGACTTGGCACGCTGCTACCTGTGTCTGAAGCGTTTGGGACAAACAGTTGCCCAAACAACCTTCACCACGGGCCTCAGCCTGCGGCTGGTCCGGGATTACGACGCGCTCATCACTGAACTTGGACTAACCGACGAAACGTTTCAGGAGTGGTTGGACAAAATCGAAGAAGACCAACATAAAAGACAGGAACCGCAGGCCGGCTAGCCCGCTGGTTCCCGTCTCCTGGGTGTATACTTACCATACAATCAAAGCTGTGTTTTGTCAATCAACTCGGTGACCTGGGCGCATTTCAGGATGGGGGCAAGTTAGCATAAGCGCGAGACCACAGTTCATCAAAGCGTTGGTCTCCAGTCAG
>JAPKMR010000173.1 GCA_026645815.1 Anaerolineae bacterium
GAGCGGCAATGGTGACTAGACTAACGAGCATGTGGGCGATGCAAGAACACAAAGAGGTAGCTTCTTTTGTGATTTTTGCGGGCTGCGCCCGCAAAAATCACGCTCGCAGAGAGAGGCGCAGTTAGTATTTTTGAGTGATCTAGCCGATTTTGCCACTGTAGTTTTTCTAAAACTGGGCCATGGGAGCGGTTGCAACTTTTCTGCTGCCGCCGCGTATGAAAATTGTAGCTGAATTTTGCACACCACGAGGAAGGGTCATGGGGCAAGGAAACATTCTAATCGTAGACGATACACCCGCAAACTTGCGATTGCTCTCGAATATGCTGAGCGATCAGGGCTACAAGGTCCGTTCCGTCATCAACGGGCAGATGGCGCTCACGGCGATCCATGCCGCCCCGCCGGATTTGATCCTCCTGGATATCCGCATGCCCGGCATGAGCGGCTATGAGGTCTGTGAGGCGCTCAAGGGGGATTCCGGAACCTGCGAGATTCCCGTCATCTTCATCAGCGCGCTGGACGAAATCCACGATAAGGTGCGGGCTTTCACCGTGGGAGGGGTGGATTACGTCACCAAGCCCTTCCAGTTCGAGGAAGTGCTCGCCCGTGTGGAGACCCACCTGGCGCTGCGCAATCTACAGCGGCAGCTGCAAGACGAGATTGTCGCCCGCGACAAATTGATCGGTGAATTGGATGCCTATGCGCACACCGTAGCGCACGACCTCAAGAACCCCCTCACCGTGCTGGTGGGCTACAGCGAATTGCTGGAAAAACGGCACACGCAGCTCTCTGACGAGCAGCTGGAGCGCAACCTGCACTCCATTTCTGTGAGCGCGCGGCGCATGACCAGCATCATCAACGAGCTGCTGTTGCTTGCGAGCGTCCGGCAGGTGAACGAAGTACAATTGGCGCCCCTGGATATGGGGCATGTGGTCGGCGAGGTCCAGGCGCGCCTGCAGGATATGCTGGTCCGCGCCGAAGCGCAGATCGAAGCGCCGGAGGCGTGGCCCACGGCGGTGGGCTACGGCCCGTGGGTCGAGGAAATCTGGGTCAACTATGTGAGCAACGCGGTGAAATACGGCGGCGCCCCACCCCAGATTTGCCTGGGAGCCACGCAGCGTGAGGATTGCGTCTGTTTCTGGGTTCGGGATAACGGCCCCGGCATTCCGCCCGAGCAGTTGAACCGGCTCTTCACGCCCTTCGAGCGCCTCAATCAAGCGCACGCCGAAGGTCATGGATTGGGTCTCTCCATCGTGCAGCGCATCGCCGAAAAGCTCAACGGCGCGGTGGAAGTTCACAGCACGGTGGGCGAGGGCAGTGTCTTTGGCTTCACCCTGCCTGTAGCGCCCAACGTCTGATTTCAGAGACAGCATTCATGGATTGGCAACAACTCTTCTACCTGATACCGGTGCTGCTCTTCGTCGTCTTGCCGTCGCTAATCGGCATTTTCACGGCGCTCGGCATCGCGGGCTACGCCTGGAAACGCCGTGAAGTGCCCGGCGCCAGATACCTTGGGCTCTACATGCTCGCCGCCGCGCTCTGGTCGGTGGCGACGCTCGGTCAGCAATTCACCACGGCGCCGCGCATTCTGGCGCTGTGGGAAGCCATCGCCATGATCGGCATTTTGGGTATGCCCCTGTGGTGGTGGTCCTTCACCCTCAAATTCACGGGACGTGTGGCGCACCTCAACGTGAAACACTGGATATTGATGGCGCTTACGCCACTCGTCATCCTGGATGTCATCTGGTTCCGCTTCATCTTCCTGCCCTCGCTGCCCTCCACGCCGCCCGGGTTATGGTTTCTGCCCTTCCTTTACGCGCTCATCGCTTTAGCCATTGGCGCAGCGAACATGATTCGGGGCATGATTCGCGCCCCGATGTACCGGGGACAGTTCATCACCGTGCTCACGGGCATCCTCTCGGTCTGGGTAGTGGCCTTCATCGAGATCGCGGGCTTGCAGCTCTTCCCCAACTTTAGCCTGATGCCCATCGCCTTCGCCATCGGCAGCTTGATTTGCGCGCGGGGCATCGCCCGCTACCGCACCTTCGATATCGTCCCGGTGGCGCTCGATACCGTCATCGAGAGCATTGACGATGGCATCATCATCCTCGACCAGCACGCCCGTATCGTGGACCTGAATCCCGCCGGGCAACGCATGCTCAGCCTCTCCAAGCCGCGCGCCAGCAGTTCCCCCATCGCCGATCGTCTGCCGGGATGGGAATCGCTGCTCGCCGACGCCGAGCGCGGCATTCGCCCATTGGAAATTACGTTAGGCAGCGGCGAGTTGCGCCGCACGTATGAGATTCGCATCACGCCCCTCTACGGGCGCCGGCAGAGCCTCAGCGGGCGCCTGCTGATGCTGCACGATATCACCGCGCGCAAGCACAATGAGGAGGAACTCTTCCGGGCGAAGGAGGCGGCAGAGACCGCCAACCGCTCGAAGAGCATCTTCCTGGCGAATATGAGCCACGAGCTGCGCACGCCGCTGAACGCCATCCTGGGCTTCTCGGCGCTGATGAATCGCGACCCGCAGCTCACCGCCGAACAACGCGAGAGCCTGACGACGATCAACCGCAGCGGGCAGCACCTGCTCACGCTGATCAACGATGTGCTGGAGATGTCGAAAATCGAGGCGGGGCGCACGACGCTCTTCAACCAGAACTTCGATCTGTTCCGCATGTTACACACAGTGGAGGATCTCTTCGCGCTCAAAGCGGGCGAAAAGGGCCTCACCCTGCTGGTCGAGCACAGCCCCGAGGTGCCGCAATACCTCCACGCCGACGAGAGCAAGCTGCGGCAGGTGCTGATGAACCTGGTCAGCAACGCCATCAAATTCACACCCGAGGGCGGCGTGACGCTGCGCATCAGATTCCGAGAGGAATCGGGCGAGGTCGGGCGGCTGTTCTTCGAGGTTGAAGATACCGGCATCGGCATTCCCGAAGCCGACCGCGATCGCATCTTCGAGCCGTTCATCCAATCCACCGGCGGGCATAAGGCGCAAGAGGGCACGGGCCTGGGATTGGCGATTAGCCGGCAGTTCGTGGAGATGATGGGCGGCAAGCTAAGCGTGGTCAGCGAGGCAGGGCGGGGCAGCCTCTTCAAATTCGACATTGTCGTGGCGCCGGCGAGCTCCGACGATGCGCCGCAGAGCGCACCCACCCGGCGGGTCATCGGTCTGGAGCCGGGACAGCCGACTTATCGCCTGCTGATTGCCGAGGACCGGGAGACCAACCGCGTGCTGTTGCTCAAGCTGCTGCAGCCGTTGGGCTTCGAGGTGCGGACAGCGGTCAACGGGCAGGAAGCGGTCGAGGTGTGGGAGGAATGGGAACCGCATCTCATCTGGATGGACATGCGGATGCCGGTTATGGATGGTTACGAGGCGACCCGCCGCATCAAGGCGACCACGAAGGGCCATGCAACCGTCATTATCGCGCTCACAGCGAGCGCCTTCGACGAGGACCGCTCCGTGATTCTCTCGGGCGGCTGCGACGACTTCGTGCGCAAGCCCTTCCGCGAGGCAGAGCTCTTCGAGGCGCTGGTCAAGCATCTGGGCGTGCGCTTCATCTACGATACGGGTCCGGTGGAACCGGCGCCCGTTGCCGAGGAAGAGACGGCGCTCACCGCGGAGGCGTTGCGCGCGCTGCCCGCGAGCTGGCGGGAGCAGGTTCACGCCGGCGCCGCGCAAGCGGATAGCGAAAAGATTGTCGAGCTCTGCGACGCCATCACCGCGGAGCACCCAGGTCTGGCGCAACAGTTGGTGGGCCTGGTGAACGATTTCCGCTTCGATGTGATTATGGAGCTGACAGATTGATCTCACGCCAAGGCGCAAAGGACGCTAAGGTTTTTTCTCTTTGCGTTCTTAGCGGCTTTGCGAGAGGTTTTCTTCTCACGCCAAGGCGCAAAGGACGCTAAGGTTTTTTTCCTTTGCGTCCTTAGCGGCTTTGCGTGAGATTTTCTTTTCACGCCACGGCGCAAAGGACGCTAAGGTTTTTTCTCTTTGCGTTCTTTGCGGCTTTGCGTGAGATTTTCTTTTCACGC
>JAPKMR010000174.1 GCA_026645815.1 Anaerolineae bacterium
GACTGTTAAAGAACTATTGACAATGCTACCTGTACCAAACGTCAACAACGCTTAACAGGGAGACTATCAGTTTGCCGCACTCGACTTTACCGCGCCGGAGCGCAACCGCTACGCCTACCGCCTGGAAGGGCTGGACGAGGACTGGAATGCCGTGGGGGCGCGGCGCTTCGCCGGTTACACCAACCTCGCGCCCGGACGCTACACCTTCCGCGTGCGCGCCGCCAACAGCGATGGCGTGTGGAACGAGACCGGCGTGGCGTTGCCCATCGTGATTACGCCGCCGTTCTGGCGGACATGGGCTTTCCAGGGCGCCATCGCCGCCTTGCTCACCGGCGCCGTGGTAGGCGGCGTCACCCTGCGCCTGCGGCTCATCGAGGCGCAGAAGCGGCATCTGGAGCGCCTCGTGGCTGAGCGCACCGAAGCGCTCAACGCCA
Source organism: Anaerolineae bacterium (assembly GCA_026645815.1). Taxonomy (GTDB): domain Bacteria; phylum Chloroflexota; class Anaerolineae; order B4-G1; family SLSP01; genus JAAZNO01. Next base: position 435 of record JAPKMR010000174.1, read on the forward strand.
CCATGGTCGAGCTGCGGCGCTCCCGCGACGCCGCCGAAGCCGCCAACCAGGCCAAGAGCATCTTCCTGGCGAATATGAGCCACGAGCTACGCACGCCGCTCAACGCCATCCTGGGTTTCAGCCGCCTGATGCTCGGCGCGGGACCTAATCTGACGGCGCAGCAACGCGATAACCTGAATATCATCAACACCAGCGGCGAGCATCTCCTGAGCCTGATCAACGACGTGCTGGAGATGTCGAAGATCGAAGCCGGGCGCATTGCCATCAAAGAGGGAAGTTTCGACCTGCACCGCCTGCTGGAGGGGCTGACGGACATGTTCAGGCTGCGCGCCGAGCAGCAGGGCCTGGAGTTGGAATGCGATTGCGCGCCGGATGTGCCGCGCAGCATCGTCTCCGATGAGGGCAAATTGCGCCAGATTCTGATGAACCTGCTGGGCAACGCGATTAAATTCACCGCTCAGGGTCGCGTCAGCCTGCGCATCCGGCGCGGCGCCGGACATGGCGACCTGCTGCAGCTATCCTTCGAAGTGGAGGACACGGGAGCCGGCATCCCCTTCGAGGAGCAGCAAGCCATCTTCGAGCCTTTCGTCCAGGCGCGGGGCGGCGACCCGGCGCAAGAAGGGACAGGATTGGGGTTATCCATCAGCCGGCAATACGCCCGGTTGCTCAGCGGCGATGTGACCGTGCGCAGCGCGCCGGGCGAGGGCAGCTGCTTCACGTTGAGCTTGCCGGTGATGCCGGCAGACGCGGAAGCCCTGAGCGCGGCGGCTCAGGAACGGCGCGTGGTAGGATTGGCGCCGGGACAGCCAGAATACCGCATCCTGGTCGTGGATGACAAAGCTGCGAACCGGCAGCTGCTCGTGTACCTGCTCGCGCCGCTCGGCTTCGAGGTGCACGAAGCGGAAGACGGCAACGCGGCGCTGGCGCTGTGGGAGAGCTGGTCGCCGCACCTGATCCTGATGGATATGCGGATGCCCATCATGGACGGCTACGAAGCCACCCGGCGCATCAAAGCCACGGTCAAAGGGCAAGCCACGGTCATTATCGCCCTCACCGCCAGCGCGTTGGAGGAGGACCGGCAGCTCATCCTCTCCGAAGGCTGCGACGACTATATCCGCAAGCCCTTCCGCGAGCGGGAACTCTACGGCATGCTGGAGAAGCATCTGGGCGTGCGCTTCGTGGTGGCAGAAGACGCCGCCGCGCCCGCACCGGCGCCGGAGCCGCTCACGCAATCCGACTTGCTGGCGCGGCTGGAGGCCCTGCCCGCTGCCACGGTGGGCGCGCTGCACCAGGCAGCGCGCTTTGGCGCGCTGGAGCCATTGCGCCAGGCGATTGCTGCCATCGGCGCAGCGGACCCGGTGTTGGCGGAACAGCTCGGCGCCTGGGCAGAAGCCTTCGAGCACGAGCGCATCCTCAGGCTAATCGAAGCATTACGCGCGGCTTAGGCGCCCCGGGGGAGAAAAGCACGTATGTCCGACACAGTCGCCGAGATTCTCATCGTAGACGACAAGCCCGCCAACCTGCGGTTGCTCGCGCAGGTACTGACCGAGCACGGCTACCAGGTACGGGCGATGACGAGCGGCGCGCGGGCGCTGGAATCCGCCCTTGCCACGCCGCCCGACCTGATCCTGCTGGATATCCGCATGCCGGAGCTGGATGGCTTTGCCGTCTGCGCGGCGCTCAAGGCGCAGGCGCAGACCCGTGACATCCCCATCATCTTCATCAGCGCGCTCGATAGTGTGGAGGACAAGCTTGCCGCCTTTCGGCTCGGCGGGGTAGATTACGTCACCAAGCCTTTCCAACCGGAAGAGGTGCTCGCCCGAGTGAAGACGCATCTGACCTTGCGGGGTCTTCAGCGGCGCCTTCAAGAATCGAACCGGCGTTACCGGCGGGAGCTGGCGCTCGCGGGGCAGATTCAAGCGAGCTTTCTGCCGCAGGTGCTGCCCACGCTGCCGGGATGGCAGCTCGCGGCGCGGCTTATCCCCTCGCGGGAGACCTCGGGCGATTTCTTCGACGTGGTAACCCTGCCTGAAGGCCGTTGGGGGCTGCTCATCGCCGATGTGGCGGATAAAGGTGTGGGCGCCGCGCTGTTCATGGCGCTGTGCTGGGGTTTGATTCGCACCTACCTGGCGCGAACGCCAAGCGCTCCGGCGCGGGTCTTCGAGGCCGTGAACCGGCGCCTGCTGCGAGATACCACGGCGGGCGAGTTCGTCACGGTGTTTCTGGGCGTGCTCGATGCGGCGACCGGGCGCCTCACCTACGCCAACGCCGGTCACTGCCCGGCGCTGCTCACTTCAGCGGGGCGGGCGCCCGTGAGATTGCGCAACACCGGTGCGCCGCTCGGCGTGCTGGAGAATCTGACGTGGGAGCAGCACGATAGGCAGCTGCATCCCGGCGACACGCTGCTGCTCTACACCGACGGCATCAGCGAGGCGCAGAGCGCAGCAGGGCAGTTCTTCTGCATCGAGGGCCTGGAAGCCGTGATGCAGGCCTCACCCGGCGAATCCGCTGCCGGGCTGCTGGAGCGCGTGCTGCGCACCGTGAATGCCTTTGCGGAAGGCAAACACCTGGAGGGCGACGACATCGCGGTGCTGGCGCTGCGCAGAGAGGAGCGGGAGACATAAGGGAGGTTTTGATTGGGTAAAGTTCCAATCAAAACCTCCCTGACGAAAACCGCCTTGCCACGCCCCATATTGCGGTCAACCCAGTTTATCAATCCCATCACCCTTTCCAAGGAGAAAAACATGCCACCTGCATTGAGCCGGATGTTCTGGTTTGTGAACCAATTCTTCATGGTCCCCATGTTTCGCCTGGGCTTGGGCAAGTTCCTGGTCACGCCGTTCGGCGGGTATATCATGGTGCTCAAGCCCATTGGGCGCAAAAGCGGTAAAACCTACTATACGCCGGTGAACTACGCCATCCACAAAGGCTGCGTCTATTGCGTCTCGGGCGGGCGGCGGAAATCGGATTGGTTCCGCAATCTGCTGGCGCACCCCGAAATCGAAATCATCCTGCCCGGCGGGGCGCTCTTCGCCCGCGCGGAGGAGGTCGGCGCTGCCGCCGAGCGGCTCACGGTCGCCCGCCAGGTGCTGCTTAACGCCGGTTTCGCCGGTTTCTTCGAAGGCTACAACCCGCGCACCATCAGCGATGCGGCGCTGGAAGAGAAAATCAGCGATCTGCCCGTCATCCGCTTCACGCCGCTGGGTCCGGCGAACGGGCCTTTCGACCCCGGCGGATGGGGCTGGATTTGGGGCATCCTGCTCACCCTCGCGGGCATTCTCGGGCTGAGGTCACGCCGGGCGCGCCGGCGATGAGTATGGCGGAAACCGGTGGGGGGCTTTAGTCATAGAGTGCTCAAGCTTTTTCAGTTGCCACCACGGCTGTACAGGCACTGAAGGGGCGCTGAGGCGCCTTACTGCCTACTTTGAGGGGCAGCAGAGCGCGGCAGAATGCCGCGGCTACGGGACAAGCCAGGCTGGAGCCTGGCGCTCCCAGGAAGATTAAGCCCGGTTTACCGGGCGCTGCCTTGTAGCCGGGCGATTATGAGTTTTCAGAATTTAAACCGGTAATAAGGTAGCACAAGCTTTTTCAGA
>JAPKMR010000175.1 GCA_026645815.1 Anaerolineae bacterium
GCGTCCGCGGCTGCACCGTCGCTGCCTCGGCATACACGGGGACGATGGCGCTTGGTGGCGCGGCATAGCCCAGCAACCACGCCCCCAGCGCCTGCCACACCGGCGCCAACCGCTGCTGCAAGCGCCGCACCTGCCGGGTCAACGGCGATTCCAGCACCATCAGCGCCTCGCCGCTCGGAGGCTGCGCCGTGCGGAAGAAGTAGTGGCTTGGGATGCGCGTGATGGCGCTCAGCGCTGCGATGCGCCGCTCGATGCTGCTCTCGTAATTGCCCAGCTGCGTCTGCCCGAATTCGCCCACCGCCGTCGCCTGCCCCAACCCATCCCCCGCGGGAAGGCTCCAAATCTCGTTCGGCGCATTGCGCAGGCTCGTGATATCCGCGTTGCTAATCACCCAGCGCTGCCGGAAAGCCCCGTACTCCGCCGCCACCATCTCATCCGCCAACAGCTTGTTGATCGCCGCCTGCAGGGGAATCACGTCATCCAGCACACTCCGCGGGCTGCGCCCACTCTGCAAGTGAAAGACCGGCACGCTCCCAAAGGGATTGACCACCGGTGCAGCGCACGGCTCGAAAGCCTGCCCGTCGCCAGACGACATCCCATCCAAACCGCCACGGGCGCAATACGCCTCCACCCGGTCTGGATAATACAGATTCAGCCGCACGCTCCCATCCTCCACCCGCCACCACTTAGCCGCATAGCGCAACACGCGCGGATCGTCCGGATCATAGAACGCATGGCACAACCGCGAATCATTGAAGTACGCCTCCATCTCCCCATCAGCGCCCAACCAGCCCACCAGAAACGCTTCGCCCGTCACCAGCAGCGCTTCGTGCGCGTCATCCGCATCCAGCGCCAGATCCATCCGGTCCCACAGCTCGTGCAACACCTCCGTGAGCTCCGGGTCTCCCGCTACATCCAAGCGCTCGAGCACCAGACGCTCCAGCGGCGCATGGACCACCACCGAACACCAGTTCTCCACGAAATTAACCGCCAGCCCCCTGAACACCTCCCGGAGCTTCTCTGTCGAATACACCAGCGGATGCTCCCCACGGTAATAATCCCAATACTCGCTATACGGCGCCTGCTTTGCCCGCAACGCCGCCACAGCCCGCTCCAAATCCGTCGTCATCCTGCACCCCCGTTGAAAAGACCGCCACAAACAAAAACGGGGCTATCTCCATCGCTGGAAATAGCCCCGGAATCCGCTCTCTGCCAGGCTACACGCGCCCCCCCTAAACAAAACGGGGCTACCCTCTGAGAGGATAGCCCCGGCATGTTGCTCGGTCAGGCACACACATATTATCGCACAAAATGGCGGATTGTCAAGCGAAAAAGCGACGATCGCCCTCTCACCCTCCTATCATTTCGGCGTAATCTGCAAGGTGAGCGTCGAGGACAGCGCATGCGGCATCAGCTTCACCGACCAACTCTCACTCTCCATCAACACGTGCACGATCTCGTCATCATCATTGATCAGGCGCTCCGTCTCCTCAAAACCCAGCGCCGCCAGCGTCTGCATGTAACCCTCGAGCCGCGCATCCACCTCGGGCAGATTGCACGCGATCTGATAGCCGCCGTAGCTCAGGTTGGCGATGTTGCGCACCGCACAGCCCTCCGGCGGGGGCACGCTCAGATCCGCGGGCCACGGCATGGGCGTGGGACTCGGCTGCGGCTCAGTCGAGGCGATGCGAATATCCAGGGTTGCCAGGTCGCTGCCGTTCTCCAGGCGCATGAAAATAGGATCTTTGGCGAAATCCACCGCATCGAAGTCGCCCTCCTTCAGCCGCTCCTCCGAATCGTCCGGGAAGCCCTCCTCGACATAGACGATGTATTGGATCGCGAAACCGTTCTGCTCGCACAAAGCCACATAACGCTCCACCTCGTTCGCGCTGAGCGGTTCGAGGAAGAGCCGCAAGTTGCTATCCGGCGTGCCCATCACCTGCGTGATGCGGGCATCGAGAACGGGAATATCCGCGGGCAGGTCCGCGGGCCATTGCGCGTTCAACACGGCGCCCGGCGCATTGGGCAGCGGTGCGCCGCTTTCCTCCGCCGGCGCCGTAGCGGATTCCGGCGCACGCGAAAGCCCCTCACAGCCCAGCGTAATGCTCAATAACAACACCACCACCGCCAGCAACCATGAACGCCTCACCATGGCAACCTCCTTAGCGCGGACACGTGAGCACCTGATAATGGAATGATATCACCCCGCCAACAACCTCAGTCTAGCACAAGTCGCGGAAACGCGGTAGTAGCAGCGGTGGTGTCATTTGTGTACTTCGTGAAATTCGTGGCTTGCCTTTTCTCCCACGTTCCTAGCGCCGCGGTTCTTTGACAAACACGTGATTCAATGCTAACATACCTTACACCATCAACGGTATTGTGTGATGGGCATACTGTTGTGTATCCGTGTTTTGGGAAGTGCGAAATGCAATGAGTCAAGCGTAGTCCAGTACAGGAGTTCTACCTTGATTCTTCATTCGTTTGAAGAAGAGCAATTGCTGCAACTCAGCTGACACTGTTTCTTGTCAGGATGGCTAATACATGGAATATCCTTTTTTGCCTTTAACGACCGCCGAGTATTTTGCAGGCATCGGCTTGGTCAGGATGGGTTTGCAGCCTCAAGGCTGGCAAATCGTATATGCGAACGACATCTCAAAGAAAAAATACGATATCTACAAAACATTTTTCCCCGATGCGGAGAAGCACTACGAAATAGCCGATATTTTCAACGTTGATCCAGTCAGTATTCCGCCCGCTACTCTGGCTACTTGTTCTTTCCCCTGTGTTGATCTCTCCTTAGCAGGGAACATGAATGGTATGGTTGACGGAAATCACTCCAGCGCATTTTGGGGATTCACCAAGATATTGGAAGCACAAGGGGATTCGGCGCCTCCGTTGGTTCTTGTCGAGAATGTACCCGGTTGGTTGTATTCGAACAAAGGGAAGGACTTCAGGATAACTGTTCAAGCGCTAAACAGATTGGGATATGCATGTGATGTCTTGACCTTGGACGCTTTAAGGTTTACAGCGCAAAGCCGTCTGCGGGTATTCCTGGTAGGAACAAGGTTACCCGTAAATCATACCAACTTTGAACTAATCCTAACCCGCCCAAGTTCTTTGTTGCCCGATCAACTTCGAAAAAGCATCATCGCCAACAAAGATCTGCATTGGTTCTACAATGATGCGCCTGAACCGCCGCCGCTTAAGTCTTCCGGTTTGGCAGAAATAATTGAGCACATCCCCAACTCGGATAGTCGCTGGTGGTCTGAAGATGAAGTTGAACGCCACCTCTCAATGATGACAGATTCCCATCGCACAAGAGTTGAACAATTAATGCACAGTCAACGACCTGCTTATAGAACTTTCTATCGGCGGGTACGGTCAGGTCAACAACATGCCGAAGTCAGAGATGATGATCTATCGGGTTGTCTTCGCACTGCAATAGGCGGAAGCGGCAAGCAATTCCTCATAAGAGCTGGTGAGGGCGTCATCAAGATGCGCGTTATGACGCCCAGGGAATACGCTCGACTTCAAGGCGTTCCTGATGACTTCCCCATTACGGTCAATGGCGTTCAAGCGCTTACAGGATTTGGCGACGCGGTCTGTGTACCTGTCATTTCATGGATTGCTAAACACATACTGAATCCACTGGCGCAAAGCGATTCACTCTATCAACACCATCTGCCCACAGCTCAACTTTACCTGTTCGAGAATGAGCGACAACCTAAGCCCTGAAGACCGCCAGAAAACAATGCGGGCGGTTAAAGGGAAAGCCACGAAACTCGAACGACGCTTGTGGGCGATGCTGGTGGGCATGGGTGTTAAAGGATGGACAAAAAACGCCAGTACCGTCATCGGAAAACCTGATGTTGCTTTCGTTGATAGGAAAATCGCCATCTTCATCGATGGCTGTTTCTGGCATGGATGTCCTCACTGCCAAAGACAATTACCCAGAACGAATGAGGAATACTGGGCGAGGAAAATCAAGCGCAACATTGAGTTGGCGCAG
>JAPKMR010000176.1 GCA_026645815.1 Anaerolineae bacterium
GCTTCGATGACGCGCGCCGCCAGCGGCAGTTCCGCCGCCACCAGCAGATAGCGCATGGGATCGTACTGATAGCGTTCATCGCCGAGAAGGACCTCCTTGCTGCCCTGCGCGACTACACAGAACATCGCCGCGGAGACGCTGTGCGCCAGTACCGTGGGCGCGGAGGCGCGGTTGAACCACAAGTCTTTGAGCACCGCCATACTGTCGCCGGCAGGTGCGCTGCTGCGATGGTAGGCGCGCGCGATGCGCTCCACCAGCTCCTCCCGGAGCGCCTGCACCTGTTGCGCCTCGCGTTCCACCGTGGTTTCTTGATTCGTCGTCACTGTCGTCATCGCCGTCATCGTCATCCCTCGCTTAATCCTGTCAATAATGCCTTTCCTTTGATTGATTTTTGGCGGCGGGGCTTTGCCCCGCCGCCAAAAATCAATTGTCTCCTGCGCGTTGATCCCGTCCCAAACCTCGAAAAGACGGTTTTAGACAGGCTTTACGGGATGAACAGGAGCATTCCCGATATTGATTTTTCAAATAGCCATTTGGTAGTTATAATTATAGCATGAAATTGGAGCATTTGTATTTTTCTACCTCGAATTTGCAGAATTATACAATAATTGGCGAGAATTATTCTACTATCCTGCACTGATCTGTGATACACTATACTTGTATTCGCTTTCTCGCCTGATTGTCTTTTCGCTTTACAAGGAGTGTTCTATGCAAACCCGAAAACTTGGCAACCTGGAAGTCTCAGCTCTCGGGCTGGGCTGTATGCGGATGAGCTTCGGCGATACGCCTACCGATAAGCAGGAGATGCTCGACTTTCTCCATATTGCCGTCGAACGCGGCGTCACCTTCTTCGATACCGCCGAGGTCTACGGTCCTTTCACCAACGAGGAGCTGGTGGGCGAGGCGCTCGAGCCTTTCCGTGGGCAGGTCGTCATCGCCACCAAATTCGGCTTCAAGCACGACCCCGACCTCGGACCCCATCCCCGCTTCGGTCTCGATAGCCGCCCTGAACAAATCCGGCGCGTCGCCGAGGCTTCGCTCAAGCGCCTGCGCGTCGAAACCCTCGACCTCTTCTACCAGCACCGCCCCGACCCCAACGTCCCCATGGAGGATGTTGCGGGCGCCGTGAAAGACCTCATCCAGGCAGGCAAGGTGCGGCACTTCGGGCTTTCCGAAGCCAGCGCCGAGCAGATTCGCCGCGCGCACGCCGTCCAACCCGTCACCGCCGTGCAGAGCGAGTACTCGCTCTGGTGGACCGCCGTCGAAGCCAACGGCGTCCTGGCGACCTGTGAGGAGCTCGGCATCGGTCTGGTGCCCTACAGCCCCCTCGGGCGTGGCTTCCTCACCGGCAAGATTGACGAGACCACCGTCTTCGACCCCTCCGATATTCGCAGTCGCAACCCGCGCTTCACCGCTGAAGCCATTCGCGCTAACCGCGCCGTGGTGGACCTGCTGGAGCGGATTGCCACACAGCACGGCGGCGCCCCCGCGCAGGTCGCCCTCGCGTGGTTGCTCGCGCAAAAGCCGTGGATTGTGCCCATTCCCGGCACCCGCAAGCTCCACCGCCTCGATGAGAACCTCGGCGCGCTCGCCATCACGCTCACGCCCGCCGACCTCAGCGACATCGCCGAAGCCATGTCGCACATCACCGTCATCGGCAACCGGTATTAGAAAGGAGCAAGACACCATGAACAACAAGGTATTAGTCATTATTGGCGCCGGCGGCATTGGGCAGGCGATTGCACGCCGTCAAGGGTCCGGCAAAACGGTGTTGCTGGCGGATCTCAGCGCCAGCGTCCTTGACTCAGCCGTAGAGGCATTGCGGGCGAGTGGGCACACCGTCGCCACTCAAGCTGTTGATGTGGCGTCACGGGAATCCGTGCGGGCGCTGGCGCGCGCGGCGAGCGCGCTAGGCGATGTCGTCGAGGTTGTCCATACCGCGGGCTTATCGCCCAACATGGCGCCGCCCGACAAAATCCTGGTCGTTGACTTGCTTGGCGTTGCGCTGGTGCTGGAGGAGTTCCGGCAGGTGATTGCCCCCGGTGGCGCCGGGGTGGTCATCTCCAGCATGGCGGGCTATATGCCGCCGCCGCTGCCGCCAGAGCAGGAGGCGGCGCTGGCTCACACGCCTGCTGATGAGTTGCTGCAGCTGCCCTTTTTGCAACCGGATGTCATCGCCAACTCCGGAGCAGCCTATGGGCTATCTAAACGCGCCAATCACTTGCGCGTTCAGGCAGAAAGCCTGCGTTGGGGCGAGCGAGGAGCGCGTCTCAACGCCATCAGCCCGGGCATCATCCTTACCCCGTTGGCTGCGCATGAATTGGCTTCCCCCTCCAGAGCCGGCTACCAGGCGATGATCGAAGCCTCTGCGGCTAAGCGGATGGGAACATCCGATGAGGTTGCCGGCGCCGCGGCTTATCTCCTTGGTCCGGAAGCCGGCTTCATCACCGGCAGCGATTTGCTTATTGATGGCGGCGTCATCGCCGCACTGCGTTCGGGGCGTTTGAAACTCTCGGCTTGATAGAGGAGCTGGACTATGCCTGCATCACCTGTCTATTTCACCACCTTCAAAGCCACATATCGCGAGAACCTGCTGCAGAAGTTGCACCGCTTGATGAAGCAAGCCGGCTTCGAGCGCATTGATTTCACCGGCAAATACGCCGCCATCAAGATTCACTTCGGCGAATACGGCAATCTCGCCTTCTTGCGCCCTAACTATGCCAAAGTCGTCGCCGATTACGTCAAAGAACTCGGCGGCAAGCCCTTTCTGACCGACTGCAATACCCTCTATGTCGGCAGTCGCAAGAACGCGCTCGACCATCTGGATACGGCGTATGCCAACGGCTTCTCGCCGCTGCAGACCGGCTGTCACGTGATCATCGCCGATGGCTTGAAGGGCACGGCTGAGACGCTGGTCCCCATCAACGGCGAGGTGCTCAAAGAGGCGCGGATTGGGCAGGCGATTATGGACGCCGATATTCTCATCTCCCTGACGCACTTCAAAGGGCACGAGCTGACCGGCTTCGGCGGCGCCCTCAAGAACATCGGCATGGGCTCCGGCTCTCGCGCCGGCAAGATGGCTCAGCACGCCGAGGGCAAGCCGCAGGTGGTGACCGAGAAGTGCATCGGCTGTGGCGCCTGCGTGCGCATCTGCGCCCACGATGGACCCTCAATCACCAATGGCAAGGCTTTCATTGACCATGCAAAATGCGTGGGTTGCGGGCGCTGTCTTGCCGTCTGCCCTACGGATGCCATCGAACCGGGTTCGGGCGCCTCGGTGCTGATGCTCAACCGCAAAATGGCGGAGTACAGCCTCGCCGTCTGCCAGGGTCGCCCCTGCTTCCATGTCTCCCTCATCATGGATGTCTCGCCGAACTGCGACTGCCACTCCGAGAACGATATTCCCATCATCCCCAACGTGGGCATGCTGGCGTCCTTCGACCCCGTCGCCCTGGATGTGGCTTGTGCGGACCTGTGCAACGCCATGCCGGTGCTGCCTGGCAGCGTGCTGAGCGATGCCCTGCGCCAGGAGGACCCCGCGCACGCCGGTTATGACCACTTCCAGATGACCCATCCCGATACCGAATGGAAATCCTGCATCGAGCATGCCGTCAAAATCGGCCTGGGCAACAGCGAATACGAACTCATCCGCATCTAGCAACGGCGACCACCCGAAACGATAGGAAAAATCCTGTTAATCTCAATTTTTCCGTGTATTCTGTGTATTCTGTAATGGTCAGTTTGATCCTGAACATCTGGCAAGTTGCGCAATGCTCGTTCCGTAGGGACGTCTGAGAGTAGGCAGGCACTTGAGTGCCTGTACAACCACGATGATAACGGAACCCGTCCTGTAGGGACGGTTGAATAAAGCTTGTGTTACTTGAACGCACTCCACAAATCGTGGCTACAAACAGTCAATGTGCGGGGTGTAAGCGGAAAAGACAAGCCTCGGATTTCACGGATTGGGAATCATTCTGTTAATCCTGGT
>JAPKMR010000177.1 GCA_026645815.1 Anaerolineae bacterium
GGTGAGGTGGGTCGCACCTAGGGAGGGGCTTGCTACCCAGCGGGCGCGTGCATGGGGCATGGGTCGCTTATCGGGGTTGTGCGCGGAGGTGCAACCCACCGGCAGGTGGCGAGGTGGGTCGCACCTAGGGAGGGGCTTGCTGCGCGACGGGCGCGTGCATGGGGCATGGGTCGCTTATCGGGGTTGTGCGCGGAGGTGCAACCCACCGGCGGGTGTCCGCGCAATGAGGGGCTGCGAGTGCCCCTCCAGCCACACAATCCCGTGTTCCCAGCAGGGGGCATTGATCAGACGGATCTCCGTGAAACCCGCATCCCCTAGCGCCTGGAGCAAGTCCGCGCGCGAGAATTGCCGCATCTCCAGCGCTAACCCGGGTCCGCCGTGGAAGCGCAGGTCGGTGAAGGTCTGGCGCCGCCCATCGCGGGTGGTGTTTTCCAGGCGCTGCCCGGTGGGCGTGGGGACCAGGCGGTAATCGAAGAGCTCCGGGAAGTGCTCGACGTCCGCTGAGGCGCCCGCTGAGGCGCCCGCGCCCATGGGTGTGAACGGCACGCTGAGCACGAGCGCGCCGCCCGGCTTGAGGAGCTGATAAGCGCCCGCGAAGGCGCGCTCCACGGGTGGGGGCACGTGCTCGAAGACATCCGAGGCGAGCAGAAAGTCCAGCGTCCCCTGCAACGCCGGATCGGGCCGCGTGATATCCAACCGCGGCTCGGCATCGAGGAAGGTGTTGGCATAATCGAGCTTCACCGCCAGCGGCAGGGCGTAGCCGCGCCAATCCGTCAGCCCCATCCCGCGAATATCGCGGCGAGTGGGGAAATCCGGCAGCGCCAGGCTCTCGCCCCAGAGCGCCAGGGAGAGCGCGTGGATCATCGCCCGGAAGCGCACCGTCGAACCGCAGATAACACACGTGGGGATTTCCCGTTCCAGGTCGGCGACCGGCGCCTCGTTGGCGCTGCCGCAGATATTGCAGCGGAAGCGCAGGACGCCCGCGTCGGGATGCGGCAAACCGCCTTCCGCCGTGCGCAGCCTCAGGGTCAGCCGCCCCAGCCCCAGCACCCAGAAACGCCGCGTGCGCCAGTAGCGGATGCCCCACCGCGCGAGCCACTCACTCACCGGCACGGGGAAGACTCCTGTGGGCGCTCATTTGGCCGAGTTGACGGGCGATCCAGGCGAGCGGTTGCGTGAGGGCGTAGCAGAGCCGCGCCGGGAAGGCAGCGTTGGGGCATTCTGCATGCAGCCGCTGCCAGCGGCCGCGTAACCCGCGGGCTTCCGCCGGGTGGGGGAGGGGCAGGCGGTGCGTGCGGGTCGCCTCCGAGCGCCCGTAGCGGAAAGCTGCCTGCACGCGCTGCGGCAGGCTCAGGTCGTAGGCGTGGGCGACCCAAGCCTCGGGCGTGTAGAGAATGTGCGCGCCCAGCTCGCGCAAGCGCAGGTCAATTTCGGTGTCGTCGAAGTACCAAGCGCCGGGTACGGCGGCGGCGCTTGAGGCTTGCGCCTCCCACCAGATTTCGCGGTGGAAACTGCGATTGCCGCCGAAGGTGAAGACCACGCGCCCGCAGGTATCGGGATCGGCGTGTACGCCCGCCTCGCGGTTGAGGGTGCGGAAGTAATCCAGATGGCCCAGGTACTGCTTGCACCCGGCGACGTTCATTCGGCGCCCCGGGCGGAGCGCGCCGCCAACGCCATTCACGCCGGGATGGGCCGCGTAGACCCGGTCGTAAGCCTCGAGCCAATGCGCGGGCGCGCGGCAGTCGTCATCAAGGAAGACGAGAATCTCGCCGCGGGCCTGTTGCGCCCCCAGCTGCCGCGCTCGCGCCCAGCCCTGCTGCGTCTGTCGGAGCACGCGCAGCCTGCCGGAAGCGGGGGTGGTTTGCAGCACGCGCTCGGCGGGGATGCGACTGCCGTCATCCACCACGATGATCTCGAAGCGCTCGGGCGGGAGGGTTTGGGCGAGTACGCTCGCCACGCAGGCGCGCAGCAGGCGCGGGCGGTTGTGGGTGGGGATGATGACGCTGTAGGTCACAGCGGCGTGCCGGGCTGTGTCAATCGCCATAGCGCACGAACTCCACGGCGGTGGGGGCTGCGGTTACGAACTCGTCGAGCCACCGGCGCCAGCTTGTATGACGGGCGTTGGGCGCGCCCGTCTCATCGAGGAGGCGCCAATAGTGCTGTGGCAGCGCGATGGGCGATTGGGAAGCGCTAAAGCGGGCCATTAACTTTCGCGTAGTCAACAGGCTTGCGGTAGCGGTATCCATTTTTGCGTCAGAGGTCTTGGAATGGCGCCCGGCGGGACCGTGGACCGCCGCGCGGTCGGCGAAATCCAGTACCGCGCAATCCGTAGCCCAATATCCGCCGCGCAGGAGGGCGACGCTCAGCCCGGCGCGGCGCCGCACGCGGCTCCAGAGATGCGCCAGGCGCGTTCCGCCGTGGCAGGCAGCCCAGGTGGAGCAGAGCCGCAGCCCCAGTTGGCGCGCGGCGCGCACACCTGCCGGGGAGAGGGCATCGTGCGGCGGCACGAGCACGCGGCAGCAGCTGCCGGTGGGAATGCCGGGCAGCGCCGCGCGCAGGAGCTCGAGTCCCGCAGTGAGGCGCTCCGCAATCTGCGCTTGCTTGCCGGTAACGAGCTCGCCGTAGCGGTGTTCGTAGCCGTGCAGGGCGATTTCCACCAGACCCGCGCGCGCCAGCTCGGTGAGGAAATCGCACAGGGCGGGGGCTTCGCGCAAGCTGGTGGGGGGCGTTGCTTCGGGACCGTGCGCGGTGAAGCGGGTGGCGCTGCGCGGAATGACGGAGAGGCAGACGGGCAGACCGCGCTCCCAGAGTGGTCCGTAGACCTGCTGCAGGTGCGCGGGGACGGTCAGTGCGCAGATGTCATCCGCTCGCAAAATAACCCGCATCGTGGAGCCACCGTTCGATTTGTTCGGGCTGTGGCGGCTCGAGCGTGCGCTCGTAGCCCCAGAGCGTGATGGGACGGGCGGCGTATTTGCGCCGCCGCAGGCGCCGCGCCAGGTAGGCGCGTGTGGATTGCAGCAGGATGAAGGGGAAGTGGTAGAAGAGCAGCGCCGGGATGAGGGTGAGCCGCTGCCATCCGGCAGTGTGACGCAGGAAGAAGAGGGCGTGGTTACGCAGGCGGTAGGCGGTCTGCCAGAGGAAGCGCTTCTCGCCGGCGCCGCCCACCTTGTGCGTGGATTGGGCGTGCAGGGCGACCACGGTGCGGTAGCCCGCTTTGCGGGCGCGCACGCAGAGGTCCGCATCCTCGAAATAAGCCACGTAGATGGGGTCGAGCAAGCCCACTTGCCGGAAGACCTCGGCGCGCGCCAGCAGCGTGCAACCCCAGACGTAGTCCACGGGAACCCAGCGCTGCCCCGCCATTTCGGGCGTGGTGCGGCGCAGGTGCACGGTGCCCCAGGTGAAGTCGAGGTCGCCGCCGAGGTCAACGATATCGGGGCGCAGCGTGCGCTGCATCAGCGGTCCGAGGATGCCCGCTTTTCCAAGACCGGCGCCGGACGCCGCCTCGCTCACGGCGAGCAGCTCGTCGAGTGCGTCCGGCGCGAGGACGACGTCGTTATTCAGCAGCAACACCCATTCCGCGCCCATGCTGAGCGCCCAGGTGATGCCCTGGTTGTTGGCTTCTACGTAGCCGCGATTCGTGGCATTCTCGATGACGGTGACCTCGGGGAAGTAGCGGCGGACGGTTGCCGGGGTGCTATCGTGCGAGGCATTATCCACCAGTACGGTGGCGACGCCGGGGGTGCGCAGCCGGCGCAGCGCGGTGAGGCAGTGCAGGGTATCCTCCACGCCGTTCCAGGTGACGACCACCACGGCCACCCGTGGATTGTCGCTCTTCGTGGGCATTATGTCGCCAGCTCCATTAAGTGAAAGGTCCCCCAGAAATTTATGGAAACCACGGAACACACGGAAAACACGGAAAGGAATTCATGTAAACCAC
>JAPKMR010000178.1 GCA_026645815.1 Anaerolineae bacterium
CCACTTCGGGACCATTGCCCGTCAATGGGGGGCATTGTACCCCAAGCCATGATTTTGTCAAGGCGCAGGGCGCCGGGCGCCTTGCACCAGGCGCCTTGCGCCGGGCGCCTTGACTGCATTTCATGCCGGAGGCGACAATGAAAAAGTGATTTTGTGCGGTGGGGCTGCGCCCCACCGCACAAAATCACAAATTACATTCGCAATTTGCCCCCATCCCCCTCCAAGAGTATAATACATCCAACCCGCCCGGGCGCGGCTGCAATGCGCCCGATCCTAACGCAAAAACGAAGGAGTGCTCATGCCCACCTTACTCGATGATGTACGCAATGCTATCCAGATGATTGGCGCCCAGAACCTGCCCACCATCATCACCTACCCGCTGCGCAAGGCCTGGTCCGAGGCTCAGGGCGGACCCCTGCGGGGCATCTCCTTCGCCCGGCAGCTGTTGCACGAACGCCCCCTCTGGCCTCTCAGCTGGCAGAAGCCCGGCGCCGTCACCACCTTCACCCCGCACGCGCGGGGCCTCACCCTGGAGACCGCGACTTGCAGCATCGAGATCAGCCTCTTTGCGGCGAATGCCGTCCAGGTGCGTTGCCTGCCCCAACAGCGGAAAGCCACGCCCCCCCTGCCCTACGCCATCGCGCGCCCCCTCGAGGATTGGCCCATCCCGCCCTTCGAGATTCTCCCAGAGGCAGACACCGTCTTCCTGCTCACCGGCGAGCTCGTCATCGGCGCCCTGCTGAAATCGGGGGCGCTCTTCTTCGCCGATAGCAATGGCCAGCTGTTACGCGCCGATATTGACATGGGCTGGAACGCCAACGGCGCCTTGCGCCACCGCACCATCCTCCACGAAGACGAGCAGCTCCTGGGCCTGGGCGAACGCGCTACCCCCTGGGACCGCCGCGGCGGCAAGCACATCCTCTGGAACCGCGACCCCTCAGGTTACCAGGACGGCGACGACCCCATCAACCTCAACATCCCCGTCTACCTGAGCGTGCGCCCGCGCAAGTCGCCGCAGACCCTCGTCTTCTACGAAAACAGCCACTACGCCGATTTCGATCTGGGCGCCGAATCACCACAAGCTGCCAACCATCGCTTCGCCGGCGGCGAGCTCCGCTACACCCTCATCAGCGGCGAAGTCCCCGCCCTCCTGGAGCGCTACACGGAGCTCACCGGCAGGCACAGCCTGCCCCCGCTCTGGCTACTGGGCTATCACCAATCCCGCTGGTCCTACTATCCCGAAGCCCGCGTCCGCAAACTGGCGCAGGATTTCCGCGAGCACGAGATTCCCTGCGACGCCATCCACCTGGATATAGATTATATGGATGGCTTCCGCGTCTTCACCTGGGATAAGGAGCGCTTCCCCGACCTTCCCGCACTCGCTGCCGACTTGCGCGCGCAGGGGTTCAAACTCATCACCATCATTGACCCCGGTATCAAAGCCGACCCCGCCTACGAGGTCTACCGCAGCGGCTTGCAGGGGCAGCACTTCTGCACGTCGCCCAAGGGCCCCGTGGTCCAGGCGCCGGTCTGGCCTGGGGATTCCGCCTTCCCCGATTTCACCGCCCCCGCAACCCGCGCCTGGTGGGGCGCCTGGTACCAAAAGCTGCTCGATGCAGGCATCGCCGGATTCTGGAACGATATGAACGAACCGGCGGCATTCTCCCCCGCCGGATCCACCACCATCCCGGTCACCACCCGCCACAGCCTGGAAGGGCGCGGCGGCGACCACCACGAGGCGCATAATGTCTACGGGCTGCTCATGGCCCGCGCCAGCACCGAGGGCCTGCTCGCGCTGCGCCCCGATACCCGCCCCGTCGTCATCACCCGCTCGGGATGGGCTGGCGTACAGCGCTACGCCACCTCCTGGACCGGCGACAACCAGAGCACCTGGGAATCGCTGCGGTTGACCGTGCCCATGGTGCTGGGACTGGGCCTCTCTGGCGTCGGCTTTACCGGTCCGGATACCGGCGGCTTTGCGGGCGCCGCGGATGCGGAGCTCTTCACCCGCTGGCTACAGCAGTCCGCCTTCATGCCCTTCTGCCGCGCCCACACCATCGCTGGCACGCCGGATCAGGAACCCTGGAGCTACGGCGAGCCTTATCTCAGCATCAACCGGCGCTTTATCCAGCTGCGCTACGAGTTGCTGCCCTACCTCTACACCGCCGTCTGGCAGATGACGGCGCACGGTTGGCCCATGGTGCGCCCGCTCGGTTGGCTCGATAGCAGCCTGTGGCCCGTGGATGACGCCTTCCTCTGCGGCGATGCCCTCCTCGTCGCGCCGGTCATGGAACCGGGCGTCACCACCCGCAAAGTGACCCTGCCCGCGGGCGCCTGGTACGAATTCTGGACCAACCAGCGCTGCCGCGGCGGCGAAGTACTCACCGTCTACGCGCCGTTGGAAACAGCGCCCCTCTTCGTGCGCGAGGGCACGGTGCTCCCGCTGGGTGAGTTCGGTCCCAGCGTCGAGCAACGCGTGGATCGCTTCCTGCGCCTGCACGTCTACCCGCTCACCGGCGATGGCGAAGCGCTCTCCTGGCTCTACGAGGATGCGGGCGAGGGCTTCGACTACCAGCACGGCGCGCAGCGCCTCAGCCGTTTCGTCATGCAACGCCGGGGCGACACCCTGAACATCACCTGGGAGCAAGAAGGGGACTTCACCCCGCCCTACGCCCACATTGCCCTCACCCTCAATGGCCTGCGCCGCGCCCCCCGCGAAGTCCGCGCCGATGGCGAGGTCTTCCCCGTGGTCATGAATGACCCCGTCCAGCGCACCGCCCTGCTCGGCGTCCCGCTGTTCAAACAGCTCGAAATCCAGCTCTAAACACGGGGGGGGAACACACCGTGACCGAAGAACCCAACACCTGCCGCAACGAAACCTGGACTTACCAGGGCTATCACCTGGATGCCGGCAACTTCACCACCGCGATGGTCCACTACTACCGCGCCGAGGTCACCCGCACCAACACCTGGCGCAACCGCCTGGATACCACCACCAACTGGGCCGTGGTGACCACCGCAGCGGCGCTCACCTTCACCTTCAGCGCGCCGGAGAACCCCCATATCGTCATGCTCCTCGTCATCGCCCTGACCATGGTCTTCTTGCGCATGGAAGCCCGGCGCTACAGCTATTACTCCCTGTGGTACCACCGCGTGCGCCTGCTGGAGACCGAATTCTTTGCCAAAATGCTCGCCCCGCCCTTCGAACCCTCCCATGATTGGGGCGACGCCATGACCGAGACCCTGATGAATCCCGTCTTCCCGATCTCGCGTTTCGAAGCCATGGGCGTCCGCTACCGGCGCAACTACGTCTGGCTCTTCACCCTCAGCCTGCTCAGCTGGCTTACCAAACTATGGATGCACCCCCAGCCCGCCGCCTCCTTTCAGGAAATGCTCGCGCGCGCCGAAATCGGCTTCAACATTCACGGCGTCTGGGTAGTAGCCGCGGTGCTGCTGACCTATTTGCTGCTCACCGCCATGATGATCGTCGTCATCCTCAGAGAACGGCGCGCGGGCAGCACGCTCAAGGAGGATTTTCACGGGCGCCGCATGTTCCCCAGCCTCCAACCCCAGCCGCGCCTCGCCGTCATCATCACCAACAAGCGCGCCGAGTTGGCCGAACGCATCCTGCATGAGCTCCAGCGCGGCGTGACCGCCCTATCCGGCACCGGCATGTACTCCGGCGAAAGCCGTGACGTCCTGCTCTGCGCCCTCACCGGCGTCCAAATGACCCACCTGCAGCGCATCGTGAACGAAGTAGACCCGCACGCCTTCCTCGTCATCACCCAAGCCAGCAGCGTCCGCGGTCAGGGCTTCTCGCCCCCCAGTTAGAGAACAGTAGAATCCTCTCTATCCTTCCGATAGTCTCCCTGTTAAGCGTTGTTGACGTTTGGTACAGGTAGCATTGTCAATAGTTCTTTAACAGTCCAAATACG
>JAPKMR010000179.1 GCA_026645815.1 Anaerolineae bacterium
AGCGCTTCATGCTGATGCGGCCGTTGCGGGTTCCGGCGCGCACGCCGAGCCACCAGGAGGAGGTGGCGCGCTACGGCCTCCCATATTGGGGTGCGGAGGACGAGGAGGCGGTGGACGATGAGTGCTGAGATGCGGCGTGACCGGATGTGGCGTGTGGCGCTGGTACTGCTGGCGCTCCTGACGGCCTACGGCATCTGGGCGGGCCTGGGCGCGTGGACGGCGCAGCAGACGGGGTGGAAGCCGTTGCCGGGCCTCTCGCCGCTGCCGACGGGGACACCCGCGCCGACGGCGACGCCGGGTTGGTGGGACTCGCCGATCGAGGTGCCCGCGTGGGAGGGGGGGCAGCTGCTTGGCGGAGATCTATGCTATGCTGGATGGCTAACACGGCAACTCAGCCTGCGTCACGATTATGGTTTGCTATTTCAGCAGAGTGTTTGACCGCTGGTTATCACCGAATTGACCGAAGCACTATTTTCGAGTGAGTATCAATTTACGGCCGACAATGACTCTTCCGCAATTTCAGTGAAAAACTGTAAGGGTTCTCCATAGAGTGCCACATATCTGTGATTCGAGCACTCTAGTTGATCGATTCTCACCAGTGATAATCCAGTTCTAGACTTCTGATATCTCCGTCACGAACCATATGGAAGAACCAATGTGGTTTACGCTACATATCGCAAAGCCTGTGCAGATAATTGACGATACGGTACACGATGAGACCTGGGTTCACGGCACCAATCTACTTGGCACTATACCGACATTATCTTCACTATCCGAGAATCTCCGTAATCAGTTCTTGACTATCTAGGACTCCAAATCCAAAGCCCATGTGCCATCTTCCAGAATAATTGTGTGAACTCTGCGTGATAGCGGCCATGACTTGTGCCATGTTAGGTTGATGCCAGTGAGCATCGCTTTGATGTTGTTTCACAAGGAATGAAAAAAGTAAAGCCACTGCTCCAGAGACATGTGGCGCAGCCATGCTAGTTCCGCTCATCGCGATAGATCCGATGACGCTACCACTCCTTGCAGCAACCACTTGAAAACCCGGAGCAGAAATATCTGGCTTCTGCCGACCATCTCGGGTGGGACCCAAGGATGAAAACTCGGTAAGTCGGAGAGGGTATGCTGTCTCAATTGCTCCGACTGTTAACACATAGTTGGATGTGCCCGGTACACTCAAGGTGGTCCGCTCGCTGAGATGATTTGTAAAGCGGATCGCTTTTGTACGATCTCTTTCAAGCCATGCATGGATGGTTCCTTCCGTTCTCACATCTATGCTAACAATCTCCAACGACCAAATTCCGGGGCAGATACTCACCGCATTACCATTTCCTATGGTTATCAACAGTCGACTGTCGCCATTGTCTTGATCGAAACGACTATAAGTAATACTATAGGTGTTCTGAGTTGCAAATTGCCCGTGTTGAGAGGGCTCCTGTAAGCTTATCCACGGTGTCTTCTTACCATTTGGATCTGCCAAACGGAATCTGAATTTGCTACTTGCCTTAAACCAAAGCTCAATCACATCCTTAGATCTTTGCCTCGAAATGGATTCCCAGCATAGCTTTTCACAAGAATTCGTCGCCAGAGTCAACTCGGCGTGTCCATGACTATCTCGTTCATTGCCAGCGGATTTGACCACAGCGATACCTGGCAGCCGACCGTTATCGCTGATCAGATCAAACCCTTTCTCCAGATTCGATGTCCCATCATGCGCTCCGGCATTCATCCCATGGCTGACATTGATTACCAGGGGAAGTTCGGCACTCTCAGCAACGTCACGGAGAAACTTCAGTGCTAGAAGATGGCTATTGGAGTATCCGAGGCTGTGAGGCCTACCTTCGTCAACGATGAGGTCAGGGATAACCACAGCAATCCTCGCCTCAGGAGCCACCCCCCCGCTGAATTCTGCGGTTGCTCTGCCAGCAGCTACACTGGCCACATGTGTTCCATGATCATTTGAAGACTTTGTTGGGCATTCTCAGGTCAGGCCAGGTGCAAGAGCGGCAAAGGGGGAGCAATAGGTTTTTGCGGGTTGCGCTTCGTCCTCCAACCACTGCACTAGCCGGGTTAAGTTCATCGCGGCCGCTGTCGCCAGATGTTGTAACCGGGTCTTAGCCAAACCAAGATAGCGACAGCGCCGTAAGCCGAAGGCGCGCGTGCCTTGGGAGAGCGTGCCTTCCACACCCGCCCGTTTCTTGTATTGCTGTTTGAAGATTTCCGTTTCCTGGCGCGCCCGGGCGGCTTGCAAGGTCTCATATTCTGCCTGTGGTTTGAACGTGACACTGCGCACCCCGCGTTGCGACCGGGTACACGCAGCTCGCTGCGCGCACGCGCCGCAGTCGGTTGGGGAAAACCGAACGGCAACATACTCGTGCCCATACTTCTCCTGGCGCACATGCCAACTCTGACTAGACCGCCCTTGTGGACAGGTGACGACGTGCTGCTCCCAATCAATGGCAAAACAACTCACGTCAAAACCTTGCCCCGCCACGGCTTGCCAACTGCCCCCGCCACTCACCGGGCCTAGCAAGTCGATGTGATAGTGTTGTTCTGCCGCGCGCAAGTTGTCCACCGCGGTGTAACCGGCATCCACCAGATGCTCCGCGGGGAGCAAATCTTTGGCGGCTAGGTCCTGGTGGATCGTGGCCACGACTGCGTCATCGGTAGTTGTCGCAGGGGTGGTTTCCACATGCGTGATGAAGTGCGGTGAAGTCGCTCCGCACGTTTCGGTTAAATGGACCATGTATCCAGTCCAATTGGTTTCGCGTTTGGTGCAATTACGGGCCTCCAGATCATCGGGCGAAACAATCAGCCACTTGTGCGGTGGTAACTCGTGCGCCTCGCGCCAGCGGATTTGTCCGTCTTCGGTACAGTACTGCTGGAGCCACACTTGGCGTAGTACTTCCACGGTCGGGAGGGTCCGCAACCAGACCGGCGTGTCTGGTTGCTGCAAGGCCTGGAATAACTGTACCCCATCTTGCCCTATCTGCTGCTGGAGCGCCGCCTGCTGCGTCTTGTCCTTCGGCAACCGATACATTTCCACGCGCCGCCCATAGCGCTCAAACCAGTCCGGGGTGATCTGGGCCTGTAACCACTCCGGTGCCAAGCGAGCCAGGTCATCCAGCACTCGTCGCAAGGTCTCCCCCACACATTCCAGCCGATTCAGTGTCCGCACCCCCGCCAGCACATGGGTAGAGTCCGTCCGTTGTTGCCGTTTGTCATGAAGTAATCCGCGGGCTTTCAGGCGCTCCAGAATCCGATCCAATAGCAGGGCTTCTTGCCCGCCGGCCAGCAAGCGCTCCCGAAAGGGACTGAGGATCGAATAATGAAAGCCTGTATCCGTCAGGGGTAAGCCCAGCAGGTATTTCCAATCGATCCGCCCACGTACCGCCTCGGCTGCTTGGCGGTCGGTTAAGCCCTCCATATGCTGCAAGACGGTCACCAGAGCCAAAATGGCTGGGGATTCCCCCGCTTGGCCTTGAGCTGAAAACAAAGACGCGAAATCAGCATCGGAAAACAGAGACCCCAGTTCGTCTCGAAGAGTCATACAGGGCGTCCCATTGGGAAAGGCCGCCCGAGCTACCCGGACGGTCTCCTCAGGAATATCAAAACTATGTGGAGTTGACAAGGCCATAGCTCTCTCCTTGCTGCGGTTTTCTTCCATTATGCCGCTTTATGCGCGCTTGTCACGAGGCCTCACACCCCGGATCCCACCTGAGAATGCCCAACAAAGTCTTCTAATTGTCGCTTGACACAGAGCCATACTCTTGTAGCCATAGACGCCCTGACCGCGTGGGTGGGGCTCCGGGACGGCGGCGCTGGGCGCGGGCGTGTTGGGCGAGGGCTGGGGGCCGTTGCTGCCACTGTACCACACGTAGCGCGCCGCGGGCTCGCGCACGGGGGCGTGCCG